>DEKU01000065.1:29431-80806 GCA_002354035.1 Bacteroidales bacterium UBA2714 | reverse complement strand
TAATAGCAATAAACAAAGAACCAGCGACATTAAAAAGGATTAAGCGAAATCCCCTACAGGGAATACTTGCTTATGGCCCGCGTGTTTCTATTAAGCGGAAAGCCCTATCGGGCTATTATTAGAGGCCGTCAATAGACGTTGGTCAATACGCCCTATCCCATACCCCGTAGGGGTTACCNNGGTTACCTCTTAATAGCAATAAATAAAGAACCAGCAATATACCCCGTAGGGGTTACCTCTTGATAGCAATAGGCAAAGAGCCATGCGACATACCCCGTAGGGGTTACCTCTTAATAGTAATAAACAAAGAACCAGCGACATTAATAAGGATTAAGCGAAATCCCCTACAGGGAATACTTGCTTACGGCCCGCGTGTTTCTATTAAGCGGAAAGCCCTATCGGGCTATTATTAGAGGCCGGCAATAGACGTTGGTCAATACGGCCTATCCCATTGACCCGGCTCGGCCATTGTAGGATTATCTACGCAGGAGGCTGTCCAACGGCCAGTTCTGGAACCACAGCTCGCATGCGCCGGAGGGGTTCTCTTCCAACAGCACCCCGATGCTGCCGTTCTTCAGCTGTGTCAGCGACGAGTAGACCGAGGGTCCGTCAAACAGCAGCACGGGGTCTTGCCAAGTGTCGCCCTCATCATAGCTGACAAAGATGCTCACGTCGCGGCGCTCCATAGAGTTAGGTACGCTGTGCAGCAGTATGTTCAAGCTGTCGCCGCGGTCGGTGGCGGCTACCCGCAACATATCCCCATTGCAGGCGTTGGTCTTCATGCACTCCCATCGTCCCTGAGCGCCCCAAGTCTCTCCGCCGTCGGCCGAGTGGTTGTAGCCGCGGGCTCCGCTCTGTCGCACGCTGATCAGCACCCGTCCGTCCACCAGCTCCATCAGCTTGGCCTCGTCCCCGCCGCTGTAGGCACGGTCCGACACCTGCCATGTGTGGCCGTCGTCATCGCTGTAGACCACAAAGTTATCCAACGTATTGTTGCCGTTGCGGCACATGGCTGCGGCAAACATGATGCGTCCGGCATGAGCTCCACGGGTCAGCCGCAACCCGTTCCCCGACCCGAAAAACGACGCCCTGTAGTTGCGGCAGGTGCTGTTCACCGCCTGGCTTCCCCACAACTGGGCCGTTATATCTTCCGGTTCCGACCAGCTCTGCCCGCCGTCCGTGCTGCGGCACACATAGCTCTTTATCGGGTTCCCCTCCGTCGAGGCGAACAGGCCGTTGCCGCCCACGAACACACACACCACGTCGCCGTTGCGGCACACCACCAGCGCCGCGTCGCCGAAACCCTGTTTGCGTCCTGTGCCCTGGGCTATGGTGACGGGTTCGCTCCAGGTGCGGCCGTTGTCTGTGCTGCGGCGCGACACGATGTCGATGTCTTCGGGCAGGTCTGCCTCATTGTATTTCCGGCGGTCGCAGGCCATCAGCAGCGTCCCGTCGGGCAGGGTGCAGATGGCGGGGATGCGCCAGTTGCGGCTGCCATAGTCGCCCGGACGGAACAGGCACTGCTCGTAGTATTCTATCACCTCCTGTGCAGGAGGGTCGTCGGGAGTCTCCGGTGCGGGTTTCCCACAAGCCCACAGGGCTATCGGGAAAAACATGGTCAAAAATAACTGTTTCATTGGTCTATTATTTGAAAGTGTGATGCACTATACTTGAAGGTTACATATCATCCATTGTCAACAATCCGGTGTGCAGCTCCATCCCGGCCAGTTCTTTGCAGTTTTTGCAAAGCACGTCAACCTTAGCCTTTAAAGAGGACTCGCTATAGCGTCGAGGGTCCTTCTTCACCTCATATATCTCAGCCCAATGGTCAATTTCGTTGACGGCGATAAGGTCGATTTCATTCTCACCTTTGCGGTCCCAGTATTTGCCTATTCGGGTGTATCGGCCGGTCTCGCGCAGTTTCTGTTCGAAATACCGCTCCAAAGCAAAGCCCGAAAAGGAGTCATAGTCACGTTCTATAATACGGGCCAGCTGAGAGAGCGCGCCATTCTCCACATAAGCCTGGTATTTGTAAAAAAAGCGGAACCATAGCACTAAGAAATTGTCGCGGAGGGTGTAGCGTGTCTTCTTGGAATTCTCTTGGGCAAAGATAGGCAGTCGCTTTTCGATAAGGCCATAGTACTTTTCGAGCCGTGCTATATAGCTCCCGATGTTATCCACCTGAAGTTGGTTCTCAATCTCGCCACGGGTCAGCATACCGTCTGCAATGCTGGCAAGGATAGAGAAGTGAACAGCATAATTGGTGCCGAATTCCTCCACGAGGATATTTTTTCCTTCGTTGATAAATGGCGAATTGGTCTCGGTCAAGTAGCTGAGCATGCGTTTGCGGGTGGTGCAGCCGCTGTTCATCATCAAACTCACATACCAAGCCACTCCACCTGTTGTGGCAAACAGGGCCAGCAAGTCCTCCGCCTTGTAGTGAGGGTTGTTGTCGGCCAGTATCTCTTTCAGTACATCGGTCGAAAAAGGCTGAACCACAATGCTCTGGTCAGCACGTCCATAGAGGGGCTCCCCGGCATCCTCAAAAATACGTCGCATCAACGAGAATATTGAGCCGCTGACTATCAGGTTTATGTGGCAATTCCGTTTGTGGGTGTCCCATTCGCGCTGCACCTCACTGAAGATAGCCTGGTTGACTTTCTGAAAGTCTTGGAACTCGTCTATGATAAGTGTGAAAGGATGCTCTTCAGAGTAAGTCAACAAGAATCTGAATAGGTCGGCAAAACTTTTGGGGAATCCCACTGGTATGCGCAGTTTCTCTTCCGCCTCCCGCACAAAATCCTGACAGAGCAAAGCTTCTGTTTTTCTTGCTACAAAGAAGTACAATATGGTGCTGTCATTGCAATGTCGCACCAACTCGGTTTTGCCAATGCGCCTTCGGCCCATCACTACGGTCATCCGTCCCTCAGTGCGGCTCTGGTCTGCGGCGCGGTTGAGCAGCTCCAGCTCCTTGTCGCGGTCATAAAATTTCATCTCTTTTTCGGTGTTGAATAGTATTTCAAAATACGGTATTTGAAAATACTATTTTTGTAATATGTTGTTTATTAATACTGTATTTCGATGTTCGGGTGTGGGGTTTCTCTGCAAATATAAGTTTTTTTTCTAAATTGGCACTTTTTTGTAGTACAAAAAGAATGTCCCGACCCCTTGCCGTGGTGGCGGGTGTCGGGACATTCCTCGTTGGCTGTTGCCAATTCCGGTCTTGTGCCGGCCGGGGTAGGGGACTATTCCTCCTCTTCAGGGCGGAACCGTATCACGTCGATCAGGCGCACGCCGTCTAACCATACGGCTATGCAACCCACCACGCCTTCGGCATCGTCCCAATCCTCAATAGGTTGGAGGGTGGTGTCGTTCACTATCTCAAAATATTCGGGTTCGAAACGCAGACTCTCGTCCAGCCCGTTCACCTCGTGGAACGAGCTCAACGTGTCCATCACCCACAGCTTCACGCTGTCCACATCCTCAAACTCCGACATCTCCACAGCCTGCACCAGCGTGGCATAGATGTTGGGAGCCACCTCGCGGGCCTCCTTCGACAGGCGCATGTTGCGGCTGCTCAGGGCCAGTCCGTCGTCGGCGCGCACAATGGGGCAGGGCACCAGCTCGATGGGGTATTTAATCTGCTCCAGCAAGTTGCGGATGATGGCTATCTGCTGGAAGTCCTTCTCGCCGAAGTAGGCGCGTGTGGGCTGCGCCAAATCAAACAACCGACGCACCACCACCGCCACACCGCTGAAGTGGCCGGGACGGCGGGGACCCTCCATCACCTCTTCGATCGGGCCAAAATGGTACACCGTCGTCACAGGTTCGGGATACATCTCCTCCACCGTAGGCACAAAGGCGATGTCTGCTCCCGCCTTTGCCAGCAGCTCGCAGTCGGCCTCCACCGTGCGCGGATATTTGGCCAGGTCTTCTTTATTGTTGAACTGTATGGGGTTGACAAACACACTCACCACCACCACATCGTTCTCCTCGCGAGCCCGGCGCACCAGCGACAGGTGTCCTTCATGTAAGGCTCCCATTGTGGGAACCAGGCCTATGCTTTTGTGTTCTTCTTTAGCTTGATTGATGGCTGCGGTCAGCGCAGCTGTAGTTTTTATGATGTTCATGATTGTTATTGTTTATTGTCGTCTGTGATTTCTTCGTAGGGGGTAAAGCCCTCGTCGTCGGTGCCCACGTGGTCGTCGTGATGGTGCGAGTCCGACGGATGGTATTTAGGCCGCCGCTCTACCCGGTTGGGGATTTCCAGCAGATAGTTGATGGCCGTAAGCAGCAGGCTGAACAGCAGGGCATTCCAAAAACCATTCACATGGAAATTGGGCACCAGCCCGGCGGTCAGCAGGATAATGCCCGCATTGATCACCAGCAGAAAAAGCCCCATGCTCACTATCGTGAAGGGCAGGGTGAGGACAATGAGTATGGGACGGATAAAGTTGTTGAGCAAGGCGATGACGGCTGCCGTCGCGATGGCTGCCCACACCGTGTCCACATGCACCCCCGGCAGGATGTAGGCCGCCAGCACCGTGGCCAGCGCCATCACCACCACCTGTGCCACAAAGCCCCACGGGCCGCTGTAGATATGAGGGTCGTTGCCTATCGTTATCTTCATCTCTCTTCCAGTTTCGTTATTACAGGTCCATCAGCAAGGCCTCCCCTTCGGGTGTGCTTTTGCCTCGGCGCATAATCTCTATCTCGCCGCCGGCGCAGTTCAGCACCGTGCTCGGCTCATCCTCGCCCATGCCGCCGTCCACCACCAGGTCCACCCGGTGGCCCCAGGTCTCGTGGATCAACTCGGGGTCGGTCAGATACTCAGTCTCCACCTCTTCGCCCACACGGCGCACCGACGTCCCAATCAACGGGCTTCCCACCGCCTCGACCACCGCTTGCAGAATGCTGTTGTTCGGCACCCGCACCCCGATGGTCTTGTTGGGATTCAGATAATTGCGCGGCACATCGTTGTTGGCGTCCATAATGAAAGTGTAGGGACCCGGCAGGCAGCCCTTCATCAGGCTGAACAAATCCTTGTCCATCGGCCTCACATATTCCGATGCCATGCTCAACGAGCTGCACAGCATGCTGTACTTGGCCTTTTTCAGCGTAAACCCTTTCAACTGGGCTATCGCCTCGACCGACCGTTTAAACTCCATGCTGCACGCAAAAGCATACAGCGTATCGGTGGGCAACACTACGATGCCGCCCTGTAGCAACAGGTCTGCCACCCGTCGCACCTCCCGTGGGTTGGGATTGTCTGTATAGATTTTTGTAATCATTTGAGCGTGCAAAATTACGAACTTTTTTGTATATGATGATATTTTATTTATACTAAAGTGTGTTTTTCGTCGTTTTAGTACACCTATGAACAAAATAATTGCATCCCTACTGCTCCTATTTGCCCTCCAGGCCACGAGCCCGCTCTGCTCTCAGAACGTGAAGTTTAAGAAGTATTTTACCGATGCCACACTCCGCATCGACTACCTCCGTGTCGGCAACCGCCAACACGACACGGTCAACCTCTCCTCCATCGAGCGCATCGACAACTGGGCCGGTTCGCTGACCCAACTTCTCGACCCCTTCGACAATGGCGACTACCGCATTGTGGTGGCCGACCCCGCCAGCGGCCGCCAGCTCTACAGCCGGGGCTACAACACCCTTTTCCAGGAATACCGCGACACCCCCCAGGGCGCCGACAGCATTGCCGCCTTCCAGGAGGTGGTGCGCGTCCCGTGGCCCCGCCACACCGTCGACATCTGTTTCCAGCACCGCGGCCCCGACCAGCAGATGCACACCCAGTTCCGCTACCGTTTCGACCCCGACTCGGCCCTCGCCCAGCTCCGCCGGCAGTCGTCCCTGCGGGTCCAGACCAACCCCGTCCGCCTGCACTATAAAGGCAACCCCCACAAGAAAATCGATGTCGTCATCGTGCCCGAAGGCTACGGCCCCGCCGACAGCCTCAAGATGATGCGCGACCTCCACTCATTCTGCGACTACCTGCTGGGACAGGAGCCTTTCGCCTCGCGCGCCGACGACTTCAACGTGTGGGGTGTGCCGCTCACCGGCCAGTCCACCGGCATCACCGACCCCACCAAGGGCATCCGCGTCAACAGCCTGGTGGGCTCGAGCTACAACACCTTCGGCGCCGACCGCTACCTGATGACCATGCAGCTGTTCCGTCTCCACAATGCCATCGGCTCCATCCCTTTCGACCATATCATCATCATGGCCAACAGCACCACCTACGGTGGTGGCGCCATCTATAACTTCTACGCCATGAGTTCCCTCAACGAAATGGCCTACATGGTGCTGCCCCACGAGCTGGGACACTCCATCGGCGGCCTTGCCGACGAGTACGTCGACGAGGATCTCAGCTATGGCGACATGCACCAGTCACACCTCGAACCTGTCGAGCCCAACATCACCACCCTCCTCGATTTCGCCTCCAAGTGGCAGTCCATGCTCAGCCCCGGCACCCCCGTTCCCACCCCGGCCGACACCACCGTGCCCCGCAGCCAGAACGGCCCCCTCGGTGTGTACGAAGGAGCTGGCTACCACGCCAAAGGCATCTACCGCCCAACCATGCACTGCATGATGCGCGACTACGCCCCCTTCTGTCCCGTCTGCGCCCGCCGCCTCAACGAGGTCTTCGACCTCTACACCCGCTGACCCTTACCCCCCGAGGTCCCAAGCCGGATGCATGTCGGCAATTCTTGTCCCGTCTTACGGCACTTATCCATCATTTATCCACCATTTATTCTCTTGACAAGAGATAAACAAGAAAGAAACAAGAAATAAAAAAGAGGTAAAATGTAAAATAAGAAGTGTTCAAGTGGCGGACAAAGGGCCGTGTGGGCGGGAGCCGGGAAAGGGGAGGAGCCGTCGCGGCGGAGAGGGAGTAGCGGTGAGTGAGGGCCACGGTCTGGAATGAAGAAAAAATGGAGTCTACAATAATATTCGATAAGGTTTTGCGTTAATGTGTCTATATGTCGAAAAGGCTTTTATATATCATGCTGATTGCGGTGGTGTTGGTGCCGGTTGTGCTGTCTTCGTGCAGCAAGGAGGAGCGTTTTGCCACCGAGCTGGACGGGTTGCGCTTTTCGTGCGACACCATGGCGTTCGACACGGTGTTCACGCAGATGGGCACCACCACGCGGCAGCTGAAGGTATATAACGACGGCAACGAGGCTGTGAGGCTGGAGCGGGTGACCCTGGCCGGAGGCTACGGCTCGCGGTTCCGCCTCAATGTTGATGGCGACACGGCTATGGTGGCCCGCCAGATTGACATTGCCGCGGGCGACAGCATCTTTATCTTCGTGCGGGCCAACATACGGCCCAACCTCTCGACCGAGCCTTTCTTGATCGAGGATGCCGTGTTGCTCCAGTATGGCGACAAGGAGCGCCGTCTGCCCCTGACGGCATACGGGCGCAACGCTGTGTATCATGTGCCTACGGACACGATACACTATGCCGACGGCACGCCTTTGATTGACTCCACGTTTGGAAAGCCCTACGCCTACAGTGTGATAGACTGCGAGAACTGGCGGCATGACCTGCCGCACGTGATTGTGGGGTATGCGGTGGTGGACTCGCGCCACACGTTGCGGTTGGAGGCGGGCGACGAGTTGTATTTTCATAACGACGCAGTGCTGTGGGTGTACGACAGCGCCACCCTCGACGTGAGGGGCACGGCTGAACGGCCGGTGCTGTTCACCTCGGTGCGCCAGGACGGACGCTACAAGACCCTGCCCGGCCAATGGGGCTATGTGTGGCTTTCGGTGGGGAGCAAGGATAATGTGATAGACCACGCCCGGATAGAGAATGCCTTCATAGGGGTGAGGATGGACAGCTGCGCCAGCGACCAGCCCACGCTCCGGATGAGCAACTCGCAGGTGGTCAACCATGTGCTGGCAGGGCTTTTGTGCCAAACCGCCACGGTGGTGGGGCAAAACCTGCTGGTGGCCAATTGCGGCTCGGCCACTGTGGCCATGCGCTATGGGGGCAACTACCGTTTTGACCGCTGCACCTTTGCCGACTACTGGCGGCTGGGCAACAGGACTTTCGGCAGTCTCTTCATTACCAACGCCCTCGACTATGGCGACACGCGATACCTGTGGCCGATGGAGGTGCAGATGGCCGATTGCATAGTGTATGGCAGCCGCGCCGACGGTGAGATGTATGTCGACTTGGACGACCGCGTGGAGACGTCGCTCGTAATCGACCACTGCTTGGTGCGCGGAGGGGAATGGGACGAGGACCCCAAGTTTGTGGACCCGTTGGAGGGTGACTATCATCTGGAGGAGGACTCGCCCGCATGGGGCATAGGGTATACCTATCCCGATGCACCGCCCGCCGATTCCAGAAGGATGGAACGAATAGTTAAACGCTAAGAAAAAAGATGTACGAATATATATCAGGAAAACTGGAAAGCGTCACGCCCGCGTCGGCGGTGATAGACTGCGGCGGGGTGGGCTATATGCTCGAAATCACGCTCGGCACCTATAGCGCCATTCAGACCCTCGGAGAGGTGCGCCTGTGGGTGCACGAGGTGATACGTGAGGATGCCCATCTGCTCTTCGGGTTTTATACCTTTCAGGAGCGTTCCCTGTTCCGACTACTGCTCGGGGTGAACGGAGTGGGGGCAGCCACGGCTCGCATCATGCTCTCGTCGCTTTCGGTAGCAGAGCTCTCCCAGGCAATAGCCGAGGGCGATGCAAAGACAGTGCAGCGGGTGAAAGGCGTCGGGGCCAAGACTGCCCAGCGCATAGTGCTGGAACTGCAAGACAAGGTGGGCGAGACCACCGGCGCAGCCAGTTTCGGCACAGCGGCCGCCAAAGTCGACAACAGGAGCGAGGCAAAGAGAGAGGAGGCCGTGAGCGCCCTCACCATGCTCGGATTCCCCAAGCCAGCGGCCGCCAAGGTGGTGAACGCTATGGACGACTCACTCACCGTCGAGGAAATGATAGTGGAAGCATTGAAAAGATTGTAGCAGCAAGCAAAACGTTGAGCATACCACAACATAGCAGAGGCCCGCGGGGCAATAAGGGCTGGGGCATGGGCGCCAGCCTCCGGATGGTGCTATGTGTGCTGCTGACCGTCGTGGTTTGGACCGGCGGAACGGCCTATGCCCAAACACCCGATGGCGGCCGAACCACCGTTGTGGAATATGACGCCCAGAGTAACTCCTATGTCAAAGTGACACGCGTGGGCGATATGGTCATAGACCGCCAGTATATGACCTTCGAGGAGTATCAGAACTATCAGATGGACCAGCTGATGCGGCAATACTGGGACGAACGGTCCGCCCAGAGCGACACGGCCGCTGACGATGGGCTGCTGAGCAAGATACCGGGATTCAGCGAGATAAGCAAGAAGGTAGACGGTCTGTTGGCCATACCAAACATTACTATCAATCCCTCGGGCAGCGCCGACCTCACCTTCCAGATAGTCAACAATTACCGCGATGACTATAACATCGACGCCAACCGGCGCAGCGTCACGACGTTCGATTTCGACGAGAATATTCAGGTGAACCTCAATGCCAAGATAGGAGACCTCTTCGACTTTGACATCAACTGGAATACACAAGCCACCTTCGACTTTGAGAACAAAATCAAGCTCAAATACGAGGGCAAAGAGGACGACATATTGCAGCTTTTCGAGGCCGCCAACATCTCCTTCCCCCTCAACACCACCCTTATACATGGCAGCCAGGAGTTGTTCGGCGTGCATACCAAACTTAAGTTCGGCAAGCTGACGGTCGATGCTGTGGTGTCGCAGAAAGAAACCAGCACCGAAAACATGCGGGTGCAGGGAGGCGCCTCCACACAGGAGTTTCAAATCCGAGCTGATGAGTACGAGGAAAACCGGCATTACTTCATAGCCCAGTATTTCTACCAAAACTACAACAAGGCGATGTCGACCTTGCCCACCCCCAACACCAACATTAAAATCATCCGCATGGAAGTGTGGCGCACCAATGTGGGGGCCGCCGTCACCAATAACAGGAACATCCTTGCGCTGACAGACCTGGGTGAGAACAACCCCTCGAACAGCCGCCTGACCGGTGGCCTGTCCGAGCGCCCCACCAACGGAAGCAACAACATTTTCGACATACTCAACCCAGCCGCCGTGCGGAGCGTGGATAACATCACCTCATACATGCAGGGCGCGGGATTCACGGCCGGAGCCGACTATGAGAAGGTGGAAAGTGCCCGTCTGCTCAACAGCAGCGAGTACACATTCAACGCCCAGCTCGGCTTCATCACCCTCAACCAGCCCCTCAGTGCCGACCAGGTGTTGGCCGTGGCTTTCCAATACCAAGTTATTGGCGACACCACCGTCTATCAGGTGGGTGAACTGACCACCGACGGAGTGAACGACCCCAACACCCTTGTGGTTAAACTGCTGAAAGGTGCCGGTGTCGACACCCACAGCCCCCTGTGGCGCCTGATGATGAAAAATGTCTACTTCCTGCGCAGCACCCAGATTGGACGTGAGAATTTCCGCCTCAACATCCTCTACGAAAGCCGCGAGGGCGGTGTGGGCATAGGCTATTTCACCTCCGGACCCAAAGAGGGCGTGCCCCTGATTGAGTTGTTCGGGCTGGACCGGATGGACGCCTCGCAGAACTACTACTATGCCGACGGAGTGTTCGACTGGTTCGACAGTGCCGCCTACAAGGGAGGTATTATCCAGGCCAGCACCGGTCGAATATTCTTCCCCTACGTCGAACCCTTCGGGCGCGACCTGCGGCAGCTGATAGGCGACGATGAGTTTGCACAAGAGTATTGCTTCGACTCGCTCTACACCATGACCCGCACCCTGGCACAGCAATATGCCGACAAGAATAAATTCTATATCGAAGGTTATTTCTCCTCGACCGTGAGCGGCGAGATTTCGTTGGGCTACAGCGTCTCGCCCGGGTCCGTCACTGTCACCGCCGGAGGTGTGCCCCTGATAGAGAATGTGGACTACACCGTGGACTACACCATGGGTACTGTACGAATAGTGAACGAGAGCATACTGAGCAGCGGCACTCCCATCAGCGTCAGCAGTGAGAACAACTCGTTCAGCATGATGACCAAAACCATGGCCGGCGCCCACATCAACTACGAGATAGAGCCCGACTTCAATGTGGGAGCCACCTTCATGAACCTGTACGAAAAGCCCCTGACCCAGAAGAACAACTTTGGCGAAGAGCCCACGAGCAACAGCATATATGGCTTCGACCTTAACTACAGACACGAGGCCCCCTTTATCACCAAAGTGATAGACTGGTTGCCCGGAATCGACACCAAAGCCCCCTCCAACCTCACCCTCTCGGCCGAGTTCGCACAGTTCATCCCCGGCCTCGCCTCCACCGGCAGCAAAGAGGGCAGCGTCACCTACGTCGACGACTTCGAAGGGGCCGAAAGCAGCATTGACCTCAAAGGAGTCATGTTTTGGCACCTTGCCTCCACCCCGCAGGACCACAGGCTCTCCCTCCCCATGTTCCCCGAGTCAGCCCCCTCCACAGGCCTCGCCTACGGCTTCAACCGAGCCAAGCTGGCCTGGTACCGCATCGACAACATATTCTACAGCTCGGATTGCCCGAGCAACGTCACAGCAGACGACCGCTCACGCCCCTACGCCCGCCGTATCTCGGAACAGGAAGTCTTTCCCAACAAACAGCTGGCCCAGGGCGAGCTTACCAACATCTACGAACTCAACCTCGCCTACTACCCCTCCGAACGTGGCCCATATAACTACGACGTCGGTCCCACCGCCTTCAGCGCCGGAGTCGAAGCCGACGGCACCCTTGCCCAGCCCGCCACCCGCTGGGCTGGCATCATGCGCCAGCTCGACTACACCGATTTCGAGACCCAGAACATCGAAACCATCGAATTCTGGCTCATGGACCCCTTCATCGAAAACCCCAACCATACGGGCGGCAAACTCTACATCAACCTCGGAGACATCAGCGAGGACATCCTCCGCGACGGCCGCAAAAGCTTCGAGAATGGACTGCCCACCAGCGCCACCGTCACAGGGGTTGACACCACGATATGGGGACGTGTGCCGAACACACAACCTATCGTCAATGCCTTCTCCGGCGACGAATCCTCCCGCAAATACCAGGATGTGGGCTACGACGGCCTCGGCAGCATCTACGAGCTTGGCGACGAACAGTCGTTCTTTGCCGAATATATCAATCAGATAGCTCTCCTCCACGGCACCGATTCGCGAGCATACCAGATGGCCCTCAACGACCCCTCCGCCGATGATTTCCACTACTACCGCGGCACAGACTACGACCAAGCCGACATCAAAATCAACGACAGGTATAAATACTACAACAACCCCGAAGGCAACTCCACCGTCGATGCCGACAACACCGAAAGCTACACCACCGCCGCCTCCATCTACCCCAATGTAGAGGACATCAACCGGGACAACACCCTCAGCGAAGGCGAGAACTACTACCAATACATGATTGAACTCGACCCCACCAAGATGGAGATAGGGCAGAACCATATCGTTGACATTCAGGAAGCCACCAACGTGATGCTCCCCAACGGAACCACCACCACCTGCAAATGGTACCAGTTCCGCATCCCCATACGCGAATACGACCAGCTCGTGGGTAAGCTCAACGGCTTCCAGTCCATACGCTTCATGCGCATGTTCCTGAACGAATTTGAAGAACCCATCATACTGCGTTTCGCCACACTCGAACTGGTCTATGCCACCTGGAGGAAATACACCGAGAACCTGCTCCAGCCGGGCGATTATCCTACGGGAACGGGGGCTGGCACCTCCTTCAGTATCGGCACAGTGAACATCGAGGAAAACGGCAGTCGCTACCCCGTGCCATACGTCCTGCCTCCCGACATCGAACGGGAGGAATGGTACAGCACATCCTCCGTGGCCATCAAGCTCAACGAACAGGCCTTGGCATTGGACATCACCGACCTGGCATCCGGTGATGCACGCGCCGTGTACCGCAGCACGCAATACGACCTCCGCAACTATGGCAAGTTAAAGATGTTTGTCCATGCCGAAAAGAAGGATTTGTCGAGCTCCATGCAGGACGAGGACTTGGTGCTGTTTGTCCGTCTGGGTAGTGACTATACGAACAACTACTATGAGTATGAAGTGCCACTGAGGTTTACAGACTGGGGAGTGAGCCGAGACGACCCCTATGCCATCTGGCCTCGCGAAAACAACGTCGAGATCGACCTGACCAAACTGGTAGACATCAAAACCAACCGCAATAAGCTTATTCGTCATGGCGACTTGGCATACAGCAGTCAGCTGCTGTACAGCGAGTATGTCGACGGAAAGAAATATACAGTGTTGGGTGCGCCCAATTTAGGGAAGGTGAAAGTGATTATGATAGGTGTCCGCAATCCGAAGAAAGAGCGCCTCGACGATGGGAATGACATGTTGCCAAAGTCGTGCATTGTATGGCTGAATGAGCTTCGACTGACTGATTTCAATAATCGTGGCGGTTGGGCAGCCATGGCTTTGGCACGGACCAATTTGGCTGACTTGGGCAATCTCTCGCTTTATGGTTCTTATCGCACATCTGGCTTTGGCAATCTGGAGGAGAAACCCACTTCGCTGGAATTGGTCAACACGTTGCAGCTACAAAGCACCCTCGATATGGAGTTGGGTAAATTCCTGCCCGATGAATGGGGAGTGCACATTCCTTTCTATCTGGACTATAACAAACAAGTGGGGAGTCCTGAGTACAACCCGCTGGATCCCGATGTGCGGCTCCGTGACGATTTGCAGACATACGCAAGCGAGGAGGACCGCGACAGCGTCCGGGCCATTGCGCAGGAACGCCGCACCACCACTAATATCACCTTGACCAACATGCGGAAAGACCGTGTAGGTAAGTCGGCCCTGAAGCCCCATTTCTATGATATAGAGAATTTCACTTTCTCCTATGCCTATAGTAGGGAACGCTCGTCGGACGACGAGTTGGACCACTACAACAAGGACCAGCATCGGGGAGGTTTCACCTATGCCTATACGCCTAAAGAACCGGGGCTGTTCGCACCATTCGCCAAGTCGACCTCTAAGTTCGTGAATAGCAAGAACGGTAAGTTTATCAAAGATTTCAACCTTTATTACAAGCCGAAGAATTTCTCGTTCACTACCGAGGTCTATCGCGACTATGAGGAGACGTTGTTGCGCAAGAAAGGTGCAGCGTTGGTAATAATGAAGCCCACCTATTTCAAACAGTTCACGTGGCGAAGGGAGTATGGCCTGCAATGGGACATCAGCCGCAGCCTGCACATCCAGTACAACGCCACGGCGAATGCCAGGGTGGACGAGCCCGTGGGCCGTGTGGACACCCGCGAAAGCAGGGAAGCCATAAAGAGTTCACTGATGCAAGGAGGCACCATGCAGAACTATCAGCAGACGGTGAATGCCACATGGGATCTGCCTATCAGCAAACTGCCATATCTCGACTTTTTGCGAGTGCCCGTCAGTTATAGGGCCACCTACAACTATATGGGGACTACGCAAGCCTTGGCTTCTATGGGTAGTACGCTCAACGGTGCCGGTCAATTCCAGGCCACGGTGTCGGGTTCGATGCAGACGCTCTATAACAGGTTCCCCTTCATTAAGAATGCTTACAAACAAAAACCTCCCCAGCAAAAGAAAGACCCGAAACGGATGACGAAAAAAGAACGCGAGGCAGCAGTGAGAGACTCTGTCGCCAGGGCCAATAACCCCGATTCTGTCCGGCGCGCCCAGATGGCAGAGATGATGAATGCTGTGGGTAATTTTGCCATCCGGTTGGTCACTGGTCTGAAAACCTTCTCGGTGCAATATAGCAACAATATGGGGTCGGTGCTTCCTGGCTTTATGGGTTCTGCCCGCATCTTGGGCATGGATCCAAGAAACGGCTGGCAGCCGGGACCCGCATTTGTGGCGGGGTATAACGACGGTCTTGTGGAGCGGCTGCGCGAAAACAGACTGCTCAGTACCGACACTTTGATGAACAGTGCACACCGCAATACCCTTACGCAGATGATGTCGTTGCAAGCTTCGGTAGAGCCGATAAGGGACTTCCGGATAGAGTTGACAGCATCGCAGAATCTCCAATCGCGCGAGGAATACTACTATAAGTTTATGAGCCAACTGGGAGACGTTGAAGGGCCATTGAGTTATGTGATGGCGGGTTCGTACACCACCACTTGCTGGAGCATGGCTACCGCCTTTGCCGACCCCGAGAAGCTGTACGAGCAGTTCCTTGCCAGCCGTAGGGTAGTGGCCGACCGATTGGCAGCTGCCAACCCCGATGCCCGATGCGACCAGCTGGTACAGGACACCATGAGCGGACAGCTCTTCCCCTTCGGCTATGGCCCCAATCAGCAGTCAGTGCTGCTGACCAGTTTCCTGGCCACCTATTTGGGCAAGGATGCATCAAGCTATGGCTTCACTCCATTCATGGGTCTGCCGTTGCCCAACTGGTCCATCAACTACACGGGCCTGAACAAAGTGTCGTGGCTGAAAAAGTGGTTCTCCAACATCTCGTTGTCACACCGTTATTCATCAACCTATAGCATCGGTAACTACTACACCGATGCCGCCATCTCTGGCCGCGAGGGCTATGATTATGGAAAAGAGACAGTGTTGAACGGGAGCGATGATTTTGTGGCCCCGATGAGCATGGAGTCCGTCCAGATCAGCGAGCAGTTCAATCCTCTCATCAGGCTTTCGGTGAGCATGACCAACAGTGTACAGCTCAATTTGTCGGTGCAGCGCAACCGTACCTTGAGCCTCAGCTTCTCGAACAACCAGCTGACCGAGACCACCCGTCACGGCATCACCTTCGGCGGTGGCTATCGCTTCAAGGACGTGGCTTTCGATGTGAAGGTGGGCGAGGGAGTGCAGCATCTGAAGAGCGATATCGTCCTCCAGCTCAACCTGACATACAACAGCAACAAGACCAACATCCGTAAAATCAATCAGAACTTCAGCCAGGTGTCGTCGGGCAGTGAGGTGTGGATGGCTGAGCTGTCGGCGGAGTATGCCCTCTCCACGTCGTTGACGTTGCGGGCCTTCTTCCAGACCAACATCAACAACCCCTATATTCGTAACGCCTACCCCAATTCCACAACCAAAGGAGGCATAACCGTAAGATTCAGTTTTTAGAGATGAAGATGGACCGTTTTAAAGATTATGACCCTGGGGTGCGCGACCTGGTTCTCCGTTTCGAAAAACGGGGGATGGGTGGCGGTTCGTTCTTCGATGTGGACGAGCTGGAGGTGATAATGGACTATTACTTGGAGGTGAGCGACGACGAAGCGTTGGAGACAGCTGTGAACTATGGCGAGCGGCTGTTCCCTGGCAGTGGCGAGGTGAGGCTGCGCCGAGCCCACCTGCTGAGCATTAGGGGTCAGTATGACGAGGCGCTGCGGATATTGAAAACACTCGAACAGACCGAGCCTGACAACACCGACGTGTGCTATGCGATGGGGGCTGTGTATGGCATGATGGGCCGTAGCCAGGAGGCCATTGCCTGCTACCAGCGCGCGGCATCCGACGGGTATGAACTGGACATGGTTTACGGCAACATAGGCGACGAGTACTACAATCTGGGGCAGCTCGATCGGGCTGCCGAATACTATCGTCGGGCGGTGTCTGTCAATCCCGAAGAGAGCCGGTCGCTCTACAATCTGGCTTGCACCGAGTTCGAGCGTGGCAATGGCGAGGCCGGAGTGGAGTTTTTCAACCGCTTGGTCGAAGACAGGCCTTACAACAAATGGGCTTGGTTCGGGCTGGGTCTCCTCTATGGCAAGATGGGATTGTATGAGCGCGGGGCCGATGCCTATGAGTATGTACTGGCTATAGACAACACACTCTTCGACGCTTACTTGGGACTTGCCGACAGCTATATCGACATGGGCGACAAATCGCGGGCGGTGCGGACCCTCCGCGACGCTCTCAACTATACCGACGACCCAGCCTACGTCCTCTTCTGCATCGGGTGCCTCTACAAGGAGTCGGGCAACCTGCATACGGCCACCGTCTATTTCCGCGATGCGCTCAAGGACGATCCCGCCTATGCCGCCGCATGGTGCGAACTGGGGTTGTGCAGTCAGAAGATGGGCTACAGCGACGAGGCGGCTGGCTACTTCCGCCGCGCTATCGACCTCGACCCTGAAGGCAATACTGGATGGCTTTGCCTTGCCGACCTCTATATCGCCAATGAGCGCTGGGCCGAAGCGCTGCAGCTGCTGGAAACCAACTTCCACCCCATAGATGGCTCCATTACCTTTGCCGTCCGTATGTGCTACTGCTATTACCGACTGCATCGGGCAGACAAGCTCCAGGCTTTTCTCGCCATGTGGCAGTACGACAGGCAGGCCCTTTATTTTGGCCTGTTGGCCACCTTCCCCCAACTGGCCGACGATGCCGACCTGGCTCTTTTCCTGTTGGGACATGATATTAATGCAACTGATAAATAGTTAAAATCGATATGTACATGAAGAGATTGATGTTTTTTTGCCTTCTGGTGGCTGGATGCGGAATAGCCGCCGCGCAATCGCCCTCAGCCCCTCAAACTATTGCTGAGCAGGTGGGCGCAGCCGACAGCGCCGAGTCAGGATTTGTGGCCGATGTGCTGACGTGGTACGACGCCCACATGAACTACACCACGGTGGGCCTCCTGATGGCGCTCGAAAGCTCCTTTATCCCATTCCCGTCGGAGGTGGTGGTGCCTCCAGCCGTGTATGTGGCTTGCAATCCTGATTCGCGCAGCGGCATGTCTGTATGGTTGATTGTGCTGATTGGCACCCTCGGCGCGTTGGCCGGGGCCTATGTCAACTATTTCTTGTCGCGCTGGCTGGGAAGGCCCATCATCTATGCTTTTGCCGAAAGCCGCGTGGGCCGGCTGCTCAGCCTCTCCAAAGAGAAGGTGCAGCGGGCTGAGGTCTATTTCAACGACCACGGCAACCTCTCCACGCTCGTAGGCCGTCTGATTCCGGTCATCCGACAGCTCATCTCTATCCCCGCCGGTCTGTCAAAGATGAATCTGGGCACGTTCACGCTCTTCACCTTCCTCGGTGCGGGGGTGTGGAACACGATTCTGGCCCTGTTGGGCTGGCTGGCTTACCAGGCGGCAGACCCTTCGGTTATCCAGAAATACAGCCATCAGCTCTCTGTCATCATCGTGGTGCTACTGGTGGTGGCCGTGGCATTTTTCGTGCTCCGGGCTGTGATACGCAAAAGAAAGGCAAAAAATGGATGACATCGACCGCAAGATAGAGTTTGCGCGATTCTTTATGCGCAAGGACCGTCCGCTGCCCAAGCCGGGGTGCAGCTGGGCTTTCTTCATCTTCCTTGGACTGTTGACTGCCGGCTTGATTCTGATGTATATTTTCTATAAAAAGATATAACTGCAATGTATGGCGAAACCAAAAGCAAAGTATGCATAGTGGGCGGCCCGGCCCATCCATACGTCCAGTTGTATTTAATATAAAGTTAAGCACAGTTATGGATTTCCCGATTCTCGACACGAATGTTTACAACCATAGGCTTGTCTATCTCGACAATGCCGCCACGACCCAAAAGCCGCGCCAGGTAATTGATGCCCTGACGGGCTATTACTTGACGCTGAACAGCAATATCCACCGCGGCGCGCACTATCTGGCCGCCCAGGCGACGGAGCGCTACGAGGAGGTGCGGACCAAGGTGCAGCGGTTCGTCAATGCCCGCAGCAGCAAGGAGATTGTCTTCACCCGCGGCACTACGGAGAGCATTAATCTTGTCGCCTCGTCGTTCGGCAGGGCTTTCCTGGGCCCTGGCGACGAGGTGATTGTCTCCGGCATGGAGCACCACTCCAATATTGTGCCGTGGCAGCTGGCTTGCGAACTGGCAGGTGCCCGGCTGCGCGTGATTCCTTTCAGCGACGAGGGGGTGCTCGATATGGAGGCCTACGGCTCCCTTTTCTCGCCCCACACCCGCATGGTGGCCTGTGCGCATGTGTCCAACACGCTGGGTACGGTCAACCCCGTCCGGGAGATTGTGGCTATCGCCCACGACCATAATGTCCCGGTGCTTATCGACGGGGCACAGGCTGTGGCCCACATGCCTGTGGACGTGCAGCAGCTGGGGTGCGACTTCTACTGTTTTTCGGGCCATAAGATGTATGCCCCCATGGGGGTGGGGGTGATGTATGGACGCGAGGAACTGCTTTCGCAGTTGCCTCCTTATCAGGGCGGCGGCGAGATGATCAAGGATGTCACTTTTGAGCGCACCACCTACAACGAGCTTCCTTTCCGTTTCGAGGCTGGCACCCCGTCGGTGGGTGATGTGCTGGGGCTGGGTGCTGCCATCGACTTTATGCTGGCCCAGGGCATAGAGAACATCGGCCGTCATGAGGACGAGTTGCTCCGCTATGCCACCGAACGGCTGCTGTCCATCCCTGGTCTGCGCATCTTCGGCACGGCCCCCCACAAGGCGGGTGTCGTCTCTTTCCTGTTGGGCGAAGCCCATCCCTACGATGTAGGCACGCTGCTCGACAAACTGGGCATCGCAGTTCGTACCGGCCACCATTGCACCCAACCCATCATGGACCGCTACGGCATCCCCGGCACGGTGCGGGCAAGTTTTGCTTGCTACACCACGCGTGAGGATGTCGATGCCCTGGTCGCCGCCCTCGTCCGCATTGCCCCCATGTTGATGTAAGAAGCTGCAAACCACCACAGGTAATCATTATATGACTCTCGAACTAACGCATTCACGAATTAACACATTCAAAAGAACATGCTGAAAACACTACATATCGAAAATTATGCCCTGATTCGCGAAACCGACATCGCTTTCGACGGCGGCTTTGTGGTCATCACGGGCGAGACCGGCGCGGGCAAGTCCATCATGCTGGGAGCCTTGGGACTCCTGCTGGGGCAGCGGGCCGACGCCCAAGTGCTGTCCGACAAGGAGCGCAAGTGTGTGGTGGAGGCCGCTTTCGACATAGCCGGCCTTGGGTTGGAACCCCTTTTCGAGAGCTACGATGCCGACTATGACGACACGCTCATCCTGCGCCGTGAAATCCTTCCGTCGGCCAAAAGCCGTGCCTTTGTCAACGATTCGCCCGCCAACCTCCAATTCCTCAAAGAGCTGGGCCCCCATATCCTCGACATCCACTCACAATATCAAACCCTCACACTTACCGAAAGCTCTTTCCAGACACAGCTCCTCGACTCCTTTGCCGACAATTCGCCACTGGCCGACTATCAGCAGTGCTACCGCTCTTATTCCTCCCTCAAACGCCAGTTGGAACAGCTCACCGCCCAGGACACTGAGAATAATAAAGTCCGCGACTACAATCTTTTCCTCTTCGACGAACTGCAAGCCGCCCATCTTCAGGAGGACGAGCAGCAGGAATTGGAGGAGGAGTCCACCCTGCTGGAACATGCCGAAGGCATAAAAGAGGCTTTGGGCACCGTGGCCGCACTCTCCGACGGACAGGAGGGCGACGGCGTCCTGTCGCGCCTTGCTGCCTCGCGGGCTGCCCTCTCGCACGTGGCTTCCTTCCACGAGGGTATCGACGCCATCTATCAGCGTCTCGACTCATGTATGATTGAGATGCAGGATATCCTTTCCGAAGTGGCCTCGCTCGACGACAAGATTACCTACTCGCCCGAACGGCAGTCGCAAGTGGCCGAGCGGCTGGACCTCATCTACAGGCTCCAGAAGAAACATGGAGTCGACACCATTGCCGCATTGCTGGAAATCCAAAACCGACTTGGCGAGCAACTCAAAGATGCCGAAAACCTCGACGACCTCATCCGTGAGAAGATGGAACAGGTCGACAAAGTTTTCGCCCAGCTGCAACAAGTTGCCGACAGGCTCACCCAAAGCCGCCGCCAAGCCGCCGCCATGCTCGAAGGACAGCTGCAGCCCGTGCTCGCAGCCCTGGGCATGGCCTCCGCCCGCATCGTAGCCGACATCCAGCCCGCCGCCGACTACCTCCCCCTGGGCCACGACGTGGTCCGTCTGCTTTTCAATGCTAACCAGGGGGGCACCCCTCGTCCGCTGGCCGATGTGGCCTCCGGCGGCGAACTCTCCCGCCTCATGTTGGCCATCAAGTCGGTGGTCACCCGCCGCAGCCTCCTGCCCACAATCATCTTCGACGAGATTGACAGCGGCGTATCAGGCAATATCTCTGTTGCCGTGGGCTCCATCATGCGTCACATGGCCGACCACATGCAGGTCATTGCCATCTCCCATCTCCCCCAGATAGCGGCCAAAGCCGCTCAACACCTCAAGGTGGCCAAAGCCGTGGAGGGCGCGAGCACCGTCTCCCGCATCCACCAGCTCTCCCCCGACCAGCGCGAAGTCGAAATAGCCATCATGCTCTCCTCCAATCCCCCCACCGAGGCCGCCCTCCAAACGGCCCGCGAACTCATGCAGATTCCTCAACACAAGTAAACAAGTTCCTAACCCTCAATACCCATGCCTATGCCTGCCATACGTATCGTCCTGCTGTTAATAGTCAGTCTCTGCAACCTCTCGGTTAGCGCCCAGTCGTTGCAGCCCCCCAAGCTCGACAACCCCCTGCATCTTCCGGCTGCCCCGTCCGGCACCTTTGCCGAGATACGCACCAACCACTTCCACAGCGGCATCGACCTCCGCGTGGGAGGCGACAGCGGTGTAGGCACACCCATCTATGCCCCGGCCGACGGCTATGTGTCGCGCCTCCGCATCTCAGCTTACGATGGTGGCAAAATGCTCTATATCAACCATGCTGGCAACACTACCACCGTCTATCTCCACCTCGACGGCTACCACGGCGATATAGCTCGATGGGTGCGTCGCTATCAGGAGGAGCATCAATGCTTCACCTTCGACACCACCGTCGACGAAGGTGTGCTGCCCGTCAAACGAGGACAACTCATCGCCTATGCCGGCAACAGCGGCATGAGCGGTGGCCCCCACCTCCATTACGAAGTGCGAAACACCCGCACCCAGCAAAGTCTCAACCCACTGAAATACGGAATCACACTGGTCGATGCCCAGCCCCCTGCCCTCAAAGGCATACGCCTGTTGCCGGTCGATAAGAAAAGCCGCGTCAACAGCAGCAAACAGCCCTATCAAGTCGACCTCACCTCAAAGCCCGACCGTCAGGGCACGGCGGTCAACCCCATCTCCGTCCTGGGTCGCTTCTACATTGCCGTCCATGCCTCCGACCAGTCCGAGGGTTCCACTCAGAACAATGGCTACGACCGCATTGATATATGGGTCGACGGCCGTCCCTTCTTCCAATACAAAATGGACATCATCACCTTTGCCGACACCCGCGCCATAAACGCCCAGCTCGACTACGAGTATTACCGCGCCACCCGTCGCCCCTACATCATCACTCGCCGCCTGCCCGGCGACCCCGTCCGCCCCGCACGCACCTTTGGCGACGGCAGCGTAGGCTTCATCGCCACTGACACCACCCTCCACCGCATCACCGTGGCGGTGTCCGATTTCAACGGCAACAGCACCGTTCGCTCCTTCTACGTCCGCAACAGCCTCGAAACACTGGTGCCCATGCACGAAATCCCCGAACACCCCTCTTACCATCTCTTCTCCGACTCCATCACCGTCCGCTGGCCACTCAGCATCAACCGCGGCGACTATCAAATCGACATGCCGGCGGGCATGCTCTATTACAACGACCTCCTGGTGCATGGCATCCAAAACGACCGCCGCTACATCTCGCCCATCTACACCGTCAAACCCTGGGAAAGCCCCTATCCGCCCCACCGCACCTTCCAGTTCCGCGTGCCTTTAGTCATAGGCTATGAACCCGAGCAACTGGTGCTCTGCACCCTCAAGGACGACAAGCTCAAGGCTCTCCCCACCCGCGTCATCGAGCGCCGAGTGGAGGGTAAGCCGGGTCGCTGGCTCGAAGCCGATGTGCGCGAGTTCGGCAACTTCGTGGTCGCCCATGACGACACTCCCCCCACCGTCAAACCCCTCAACTTCAAGTCAGGGGGCAGGGTAGGGACACGAGTGCTGCGCCTCAAAATGTCCGACAACCTGGCTGGCATACGCGACTACCGTTGCTTCATCAATGGCAAATGGGTCCTGGCCGAGTTCGACGGCAAATATGCCCTGCTCACCATCGACTTCAACCAAGTCGACAAAACCGAAAACAATCTCGAATTGCGCCTTTTTGTGACCGACTGCTGCGGCAACGAGACCGACCAAACCTATCAGCTGCGCCGCTGACAACCCCTTTAGGCATCATCGTCGCGGCCATTCTGTCCATCCCTGCTTCGCAGCGACAATCGTTGCCGTAGGACTTCAGTCGCTCAGTCGGCTATGGCCCCGTCGGGTTCCGGGTCGGCAACAGGTGTGCGGCGGGCTTTGCTTTTCCATCTGCTGATAAAAAATCCCAAGGCCAAGCATACAGCCAAGGCGGCCAGTACAGCGAGCGCGACGATGCCGGCAAACAGGAAGGCTTTGCCCTCCAAACCGTCCGCCTCTCGGACCGTGGTGACAGCAATGACAACGAAAATGAACAGGAGAAAGGCAGCCACAAGCCCCAGCATGAGCCGCCAAAGGGTGCTCCAGCGGCCATAGTTGAACAGCTGACGATAGGCAATGTAATAGTAAAGCGGACTTAGCCAGAAAAACCATAGGGGCACAAGGGTGTTGATGACCGAAGTGATGAGCATGAGGGTGCTCATGAACAACTGTATGGTGGCCACCTCGGCAAACGAAACCCCTGCCCTGCGTGGGGCAAAGCGAAAGAAGAACCAGGTGGGAAGAATAAAGAAGACTGTAATGCTCAGCATGCCCCATGCGGGGTGCTCGGCAAGCCATGCAATTATGGAATAGCGGAAACCTACGTCGGTGTTGAGGGTGGAAAGTTTCGAGGTATGATCTTGCCCCAGGAAATGCTCGACGAGGGAATAAAAGATGGCCATGATGAAGAGCATGTTGGCGGGCGAATAGCTGGCACGGCGGTGGCCGTCGAGATAATCCCCTATAAAATATCCCGGGCGCCACAAGAGGTGCCATACCGTTTTGGGCAGGGAGCGAGAGCCTATGCCCCACACATCCATAATGTTATGCCCCACCATCTTCCACGTAATGCGGCTGCTGCCACGAGCCTGCCCGCACACAGGGCAGTAGTTCCCCGCAAACGTCTGCCCGCAGTTGGGGCATTGCTGCTCCGGACACTCTTTGGCCGAATACTCCTGAGGCCTCCTTTGCCAGGTGCGGAACCGTTCAATCTGTTTTCTTATTTTCATTTCTGTTGTAATGGTGTCAGTACGCTGAGCGTTGTTCCCAACGTTTTATTGGATAACGTTTTTGTGCCCTAATTATTGTGCCAAGCGTCGGTAGGCACAGGCGGCAGGCCGCCTCGCCGCCCAGTCAGCATCCGCGCCAAAGTCCCTCTGCCCTCGTAGCACCCAAGGGGTACGGTCGCTGTCGGTTCGCTCTTTCTCCGTGATTAATGCGTCATTTATTCATTATTTCTTTTCTTGTTGATAAATAAAACAGAGATGAAATATAAAATAAGTCTTGGACAAATGACGGATGACGAGCGGTGGTGCACGGGCAGAGGGGCCAACCCGATGGCAAGTCATAGCGTGGGCTGGAGAACCCCGTGGGCTGCGCGCCACGGCCCTGCGGCGCAAGTGGGAGCCGTCGAGACGGAAGGCGGTGCGGAGTTGTTAAAATGTTGTAATATTTTTAAACGGGAGCTATAAAAATTTGTGGAATAAAAAAATAGTCGTATCTTTGCAATCTGTTTTGTGGGAATAATGAAGCCACAAATGAGCAATAAATCAATTATATAAACAAAATAAGACAATGTACGCAATCGTAGAAATCGCAGGAAAGCAATTCAAGGTCGCACAAGATCAGAAGATTTTCGTCAACCGTCTTCAGAACGAAGAGGGCAGCGAGGTTTCTTTTGACACCGTGATGCTTAAAGACAATGACGGCAACATTCAGGTTGGACAACCCTATATCGCCGGCGCAAACGTGAAGGCCACCGTGCTGAAGCACCTCAAGGGTGAGAAGGTTTTGGTGTTCAAGAAAATCCGCCGCAAGGGCTATCAGAAGATGAATGGTCACCGCGACTATCTGACTCAGATTAAGATTGACAGCATCAACTAATTCACAGTATTGTAAAACCTTTTAAAAACAACATATTATGGCTCATAAAAAAGGTGTAGGTAGTTCCAGTAACGGCCGCGAATCCGAAAGCAAACGCTTGGGCGTGAAAATCTTTGGTGGTCAACATTGCATTGCTGGCAACATTATCGTGCGTCAGCGTGGCACTGTCCACAACCCCGGCAACAACGTGGGTATGGGCAGAGATCATACCTTGTTCGCTCTGTGTGACGGTACCGTCCAGTTTAAGAAAGGCCGTGAGGACCGTTCCTTTGTGTCGGTTCTGCCCGATGCAGCTGAGTAACTGGTTCATTCTTTGAAAGTAAAACAATGAGGGTCGCTTCTGAGCGGCCCTTTTTTGTGTTTGTGGAATGGGGGAATGTGGTTTTTTCGGGGTGTCGGATGCAATAGGATAGCAGTTTTGCCGTTATGGAGGTGATGTCATGTAGTGTGCCATATATTGTAGCGGGGCCTTGTAGTGCCGAAAGTGCGGAGCAGATGCGTGCCGTGTGCATGGCGCTGGCCCGGATGCCTGAGGTGTCGATGGTGCGTTGCGGTGTGTGGAAACCCCGCACGCGTCCCGGCGGCTTTGAGGGCCATGGTGAGCTGGCGTTGCAGTGGATTGCCGCCTTGCGGGCGGAGGTTGAGGCGGAGAGGCACGCCCAGGGGTTGCAGAGTGTAGGGTTTTGCTGCGAGGTGGCACGGCCGGAACATGTAGAGCTGGCTGTGCGCTATGGGATGGAGGCCGTATGGCTGGGTGCCCGGACTACGGCCAACCCCTTTATGGTGCAGGAAGTGGCAGAGGCTTTGAGGGGTACGGATATGACAGTGATGGTGAAGAATGCCCCGAATCCGG
Source organism: Bacteroidales bacterium UBA2714 (assembly GCA_002354035.1). Lineage (GTDB taxonomy): Bacteria > Bacteroidota > Bacteroidia > Bacteroidales > P3 > Colimorpha. Next base: position 54,807 of record DEKU01000065.1, on the reverse strand, counting down.
ATGTGCGGCTGTGGATGGGTGCGTTGGAGAGGTGCCGCCAGGCGGGAGTGAAGTGTTTGATGGCTGTGCATAGGGGTTTTGATGTGTTCAGGAATGAGGGGTATCGGAACAGCCCCCTGTGGGAGGTGCCGATTGAGTTGCGGCGACTGATGCCCGATGTGCCGCTGCTGTGTGACCCCAGTCATATTGCCGGAAGGCCGGAGCCGATAGGGGCTTTGTCGCAGACGGCGTTGGATTTGGGTTTTGAGGGGTTGATGATTGAGGTGCACCCCTGCCCTCGCGAGGCTTTGACCGACGGCGGGCAGCAGTTGACCCCAGACGAACTGGTTGGGCTGCTGGCCGGTCTGGTGGTTCGGAGCACAGACAGTGTGGTGGCTGACGAGGAGTTGCGGTTGCTGCGCGAGCAGATAGACCAGATAGACATGGAGGTGTTGCAGATGCTGGCCGAGCGGTTCAAGGTGTCGGAACGTATAGCTCAGGTGAAGCGTGAAGCGAACTTGGCGGTGTTCCAGCCCAAGCGGTGGGATGCGGTGTTGAATGGGTGTATTGAGAAAGGCATGGAGCTGGGGCTTGGAGCCGATTTTGTGAAAGGAGTGTTTGAGCGCATACATGCCGAGAGCGTCAGATTGCAGGAGCGCACGCTCGGCACAGATAAAGGATTGAATTGAGTATTAAAGAATCATTTAAAACATACGGTAAAGATGAGAATACGTTTTTTGAAATTAAAGGATTGGCTGTTGATGACGGTGATGGGGGCTTTGGGATTGACGGGATGTCACAGCGCTAAAGAGACGGCCCAGAACCCCGCCGAACCGGAGCAGGAAAAGACCGAGGTGACACCCCGCAACGAGATGGCCTTGATGTATGGTGTGCCGACGATGGACTTTGTGCTGAAGGGCAGGGTGATAAACACCGACGGCCAAGGTGTGGGCGGTATGCAGGTGATTCTGGTCAACACGCGTGTGGACCTGTCGCCGGAGGAGATGTATGAGGACAACCCGATGGTGCAGGAGTATATCAAGGATGCTTCGGACACTACCGATGCCGAGGGTTATTTCTCGTGCCACATGCAGGATGTGCCGACTGATATCCACCATGTGATAGTCCGCGACATTGACGGTGAGAAGAATGAGGCCTATGTGGACCAGATGGTGCAGGTGAATTTTGCCGATGGCGAACAAACAGAAGAGCGTAGAGGCTGGCGCATGGGCACCCGCACCAAGGATGTGGACATCACGGTGTTCAAGAAGTCGGAGTCCAGGTAGGCTTAGTGCCTCCCATGTTGTTGCATGCTGCAAACCCATCAGGGGTTTGCAGAGGTTTTCAAATTGCTCACAGAGATGGATGTGAAACAGGAGGTGTGGCGTATGTACCGCCACAATCAGGCTAAGTTGCACCCTTTGCGGACTTTGTTTTGGGAGTGCACGCTGAGGTGTAACATGCATTGTCGTCACTGCGGAAGTGATTGTAAGGTGAGTGCTGCCACTCCCGATATGCCAGCTGCCGATTTTTTCAGGGTGATAGACGATATCACTCCGCACGTCAATCCTCACGAGGTGTTCGTAATCTTTACCGGAGGAGAGGCCCTGTTGCGTCCTGACTTGGATGCCTGTGGGTTGGAGCTGTACAGGCGTGGCTATCCGTGGGGACTGGTGAGCAATGGTTATCTGCTTGATGCGAAGAGGCTTGAACGGCTGCTGGACAGCGGTATGCATTCGGTTGCCATCAGTCTCGACGGGCTGGAAGAGGAGCATAACTGGATGCGTCAGACCAAGGGAAGTTTTGCGCGAGCCAGTGAGGCCATCGGGCTGTTGGGGCAGAGGCGGGATGTGCTGTGGGATGTGGTGACGTGTGTCAACCCTCGCAATTATGGCCAGCTGGAGCAGATAAAGGAGCACCTTATCAGCTTGGGTACGAAACGCTGGCGTCTGTTTGCCATATTTCCGATGGGACGTGCAGCCAACGACCCTGAGCTACAGTTGGACAACGAGATGTTTACCGGTGTGCTGGAGTTTGCCAAACGCACACGCGAGGAGGGCAGGATTGTGTGCAATTATGCCTGTGAGGGGTATTTGGGGCCGTATGAGCGTCAGGTGCGCGACAATTATTTTTATTGTCGAGCGGGCATCGAGGTGGCCTCGGTATTGTGCGACGGGAGCATTTCGGGCTGCACCAGTATCAGGAGCAATATGCATCAGGGCAATATTTATAAGGGCAGTTTTTGGGATGTGTGGGAGAACCGATTTGAGCCTTACCGCAATCGTAAGTGGACGCGGAAAGGGGAATGCGCCAGCTGCAAGGTGTGGCGCTATTGCGAGGGGAATGGGCTGCACTTATATGACGATGGCGGCAACCTTTTGTCGTGCAGTTTGCACCGTATAGAGGGTTAAAGCCCAAGCTGCCGGGTCAGGTCGTTGATGTCTGGGTCGTCGGCCGGGAAGATGATGTTGGCTTTTCTGTAGTAAGCTGTCCGGGCTTGGAGTTGTTGCTGGATGAAGGCGGAGCGTTCGTCGTCGGTCATGCCGGCAAAGAGGGGACGAGGTTTTTTGGAATTTTGTGCACGTCGCAACAATGTCTCGACCGTCACATCGAAGTAGACGGAAGTTCCGTGGCTGTTGATCCATTCCATGTTGTCAAAGTGGCAAGGTGTGCCACCGCCGGTGGAGATGACGATGTTGTCCTTGTCGGCAGTGGAGTGCAGCATTTTTTGTTCTAATTTGCGGAAGGCCTCCTCGCCATAGCGTTTGAAGAAGATGGGGATGGAGGTGTGGAAGACGCATTCGAAGAGTTGGTCGAGGTCGAGCCATTCGTATCCCAGCCGTAGGGCCAATTTGTGCCCGACAGTGGTTTTGCCGCTGAACATGTAGCCGATGAGGTAGATGCGCATAGGCTATCGCTTGGTGGGGACGGTGTCGTTCTCGTTTACAACGGTGTAGAGGGGGTATGTGCGTCGGGCGTTGCCGGCAAAGAGACCCAAGGCACCGCTCACGTTGCTGTAGACAGGTGCTGGCTCGGTGATGAGCTGGGTGATGCTGGTGGCGGTCTCGAGGTCCTGGAGGTATTTATAGCGTTCGGGCGAGACGGATTCAACGGTGAGGGAATATTGGTGGAGGAATGTTCCTACCTCGTTGGTGTCGCGCAGCATGATGAGCATAAGGGTGGTGTTGTGGTTCTGGCCGTCGATTAGTTTGTCGGTGGTGAGTAGTTGCTGATAGAGATAGCCGCCTAAGGCTTGGGTGGCGGCAGCCGTCGGGTCGGTGAGTTGACGGTCGAAACAGAAAAAGATGGTGTGGTAGGTGGTGTCAATGGTGTCGTAGACCTCGCGGTAGGGGCGATAGCGGGCTCCGCTGTCGCGCTGGGAGATGGTGAAGCGGTAGTAATTGTCGTAGTCGGGATGGTCGTCGATGTTGAAGTTTATGACCAGTGTGCGGAACACGGAGTCGCGCAGAATGGCGTAGGGGGTGCTGATGCGTGGGTTGCGGGGAATGGTGGTCTGGGCGGTGGCGGTGCCAGCAGCGGACTGGACAAGGATGCTCAGATGGTCATCCTCCTGGGGGACGTAGTCGAAGAAATAGTTGCACCCATCGACCGAAACGGGTCGGTAGTCGGTGCCATTGGCTGTGACCACCATGTCTACGTCGGCAATGGGATGGGCATTGTTGGTGTCCAGAAAGAACCGGGAGTAGGTATAGTTGACAAACATCTGGTTGCCTTCGGTCACGATGGCGTTGAGCACGGGCTGCGGACTGGTGAGAGAGTCGTCGAACTCAATTACTTTCTCGCATGAAGAGAGAGCAATGAGGCTGGCCGCTATGAGTATTGTGACAATATGTTTCATGTTATGCAAGGGTGTTTTAGAGGGTTAAAAATAAAGGGTATAGGCTACAGATGGGAGGATGGGGAAGATGGAGAGTTGCACCAGGGCGCGGTTGTAGCCATGATAGGTGTAGTCGGAACTGGTGTAGGTGAGGTAGGGATTTTTCTGGTTGTAGAGGTTGTAGACACTGACATTGATGGTGCGGTGACAGTTTTTGCGTTTGAACTGGCGATGGAAGTTGACGCTGATGTCGGCGCGGTGGTAGTTGGGCATGCGGAAGTTGTTGCGGCTTTCGACATGCGAAAGGGTGTTGGACATGCGGGAGTTGTTGTAGTCATCGGGGTTGTCTGAGGCCACGGGATATTTCTGCATGGCCAGAGTAGCGGTGTTGCCGGTGCAGAAAACCCAGGTGGCGCTGACGTCAAAACGGTCGCTGAACTTGTAGGTCAGTACAATGCTGATGTCGTGACGGCGGTCGTATTTGGCTGGGAATGGTTTGCCCCCATTCAGCTCCTGGCCTTCGCGGTCGAAGAGATGGGTGGTGCGGCTCCAGGTGTAGCCCAGCCAGCCCGTCAGGCGGCCGAACGACCGTTGGGCAAGGAATTCGACTCCGTAGGTCCATCCGTCGCCCATACACACCAGGTCCTCCCATCCGACAGAAGAGCCCAGCGCTGTGGCACCGTCGCGATATTCTATCAGGTTGCTCATCCGTTTGTAATAGCCTTCAACCGAGAGGTCCACCACCATCGGGATGGTGTAGAACGCCCCAGCGGCCACTTGGTGGGCGGTCATGGGTTTGATGCGTTCGGTGGCCGGCACCCATAGGTCGGTCGGCATACTGATGCTGGTGGTGGAGAGCAGATGCAGGTATTGCGACATGTAGGCATACCCAATTTTCAGCGACAGGTTCTCGCCCAGCAATATGCGGCCCGACACTCGGGGTTGGACCGAGGGGTAGAATGTCTCACCAACGGCAAATCCGCTCAGGTGTAGTCCGTAGTTGAGCTTTATGAAGTCGTTGATACTCCAGTCATCTTCGATAAAGGCAACAATCTCGCCTGCGGGCACAGTGTCCTCGGTGATGGTGGAGTCCATCTGCCACGACTGGTTCATCTGTATCGAATCGAAGTAGTCAATGCTGCCACTCACCACGCTGGGCTGAAACCAGTGCTGGGTGTAGTAAGCGCCGAACTGAACATTGTGGTCGGGGTTGGGTTGGTAGGTGAAGTCCAGCCGTCCGGTGAGGTCTTTCACCGTAGAGAGGTAGTCGCCGTTGATGGTGGAAGTCTGCTCCGTTCCGTCGGCGCGGGGTGTTATTTTCTCAATCCCCACCACCATCTTGTTCTTATATTGAGTGTAGGCGGCGCTCACGTTCATAAACAGCTTCGGTGTCAGCTCGTAGTTCCATCGCAGTCCGCCCACAGTGTTGCCCCAGTTATTGCGGAAAGCCAGATATTCATCCTCGTTTAGACTGCTCTGGGTGCGCACTCTGGTATATGCGTCGTCGTCGCCCATATAGAACATGGCATACAGGCGGCTACGGTCCGAAAAACGGTGGGTCAGTTTCCCGTTCAGGTCATGGAAATAATAGCCTGCCGTCAGTTTGGTTTTGCCGTCGATGTCCGTGGCCATCTTCCTCACCAGTGGCTGGAGCATAAAGTCGGCGTAGGTGCGGCGGGCCGAGAAACAGAAAGTGGTCTTCTCTTTCACGATAGGTCCCTCCACATTCACCTTGGCCGAAATAAAGCCTATCGAGGCGTTGCCGTGTATGCGCTTGTCGTTTCCGTTGTTGGTGGTGACGTCGAGCACACTCGACAGTCTGCCTCCAAAGCGGGCAGGGAAACTGCCTTTGTACAGCGTCACATTCTTCACGGCATCAGCATTGAAGGCCGAGAAGAAGCCTCCCAAATGGTTTACATTGTATAGCGGTATGCCATCCAGCAGGAAGAGATTCTCGTCCGGTCCACCGCCGCGGACATACATTCCGCCTGTGCCCTCGTTGCCGCTTTGCACTCCGGGCAGCAACTGTATGGCCTTCAGGATATCGGCTTCGCCAAACAGAACGGGCACCGATTTAATCTGCTCCACAGGAATCTCGATGGCGCTCATCTGCGACGACTCCCGGCTGTTCACCCTCTGCGCCGTCACCACCACCTCTTGCAGTCGGATGCTGGGGCGCAGGGCATAGTTGTGGTTGCGCCCATGGCCCTGTTTCACGGTGTCGAACACCGTCTCATATCCCACAAACGAAACCCTCAGTATGGCCTCTTTGCTTTTCACGGTCAGTGAATAGCGGCCGTTCACGTCCGTCGTGGTTCCACGTCCGCTCACCGACTCAAACACCGTCGCACCTATAAGTGTCTCGCCCGTCTGTTGGTCGGTCACTGTGCCGCTCACGGTCAGCTGTGCCCCGGCGGCTAAAGGGAACAGCAGTAAACACAACAAGAACAATAATCTTCGCATTCTGATAACAATTGGTAAATACTTTTCTTCAAAACAGGATGTACATACGTCGGGGCGATGTCGTTCAGCGGCTGCAACACAAATCGCCGCAGGTGCATACGGGGGTGGGGGATGGTCAGTTCGGGGGTCTTGATCACCTTGTCGTCGTATAATATCAGGTCTATGTCGATAGGGCGGCTGCTGTACACGCGTGCCCCTTCGGACGGGTTGCCGGTCTTAAGTCGCTGCCGACCAAGTTGGAGTTCTATATCAAGGCACGCCGTCAGGCATTCTTGTGCTCCCAGCGGTGTCTCCACCTGCAAGGCCATGTTCAGGAAGGGCTGCGTCTCCGTACTGTCGAATGTGCCCCAAGGAGCGGTCTCATAAATCTGGGAACAAGCAACAACAGACCCGATACGTTCCCGTATCGAGTCTGTTGCATCTATTATCATCTGTCGGCGGTCTCCTTGATTGCCGCCAATCAGCAGGTAGAGGTTCGGCATTATTTCACTTCGGAGAAAACGAGGTCTATCTTGGGTGCCGTGTCAGTAGAGTCGGAACCAGTAATATCACTCAGGTCAATAGCATCCTCAAGGGTGATGGTATTTTCCCTCTTAGTGTAGAAAAATGAGTATGATTCAGTGCTCCCTTCTCCGGTGATAGTACCATTCTTGCCGTCAAACGTGTAGTTGAAGTTGTTCGATTCTTCGTCTTGGTCGGGTAACGGTACCGGGATGGTCTGTCCGTCGGGAGTGGTGATGGTGGCACTGAACATAGTAGAAAGAGTACCTTGGGTGGCATTGTTGAACTTCATGGTGAAGTCCAAAGTCGTAGTCAATGTACCCTGTATGCCATAGTCAGAGGATTCTTCAGTGTCAGAAATACTGCACTTCCAGGTGGTTCCTTCAAGGCTTTTCTCTTTGCTGCACGAGGCAAGCATCAGGGTGAGACAAGCCAGCAAGGCTACAAAAAGGGTTTTCTTCATTCTCTTCTTGGTTTTAAATACTGATATTAGTGATTGATAGGTGCTAATAAGTAAGGCTTAGCCGCAGTGCATAAAGGTCTCCACCAGCTCCAGCGTCTTCTGGGGGTCGTTGCCAATCTCGGCGCGCAGGGTGCGGTCGTTGTAGGAGCGCAGCTCCTTCAGTATGCCGTCGATCAAAGCCGGTGCAAAGATGCCCTTATCCTCATAAACTGCACGGTCGCGCTCCAGCAGGTCGGCGCTGGCGGCGCAGCTGTCGGGCAGCACATCGAGGCGTTTCAGCACCTCCTCGTGCTCAAAGATATTCACGCTCACATAGCGGTCCTTGGCATACTGCACAGCGTTCTCCATCTCAAAACCGTGGCGTGCAGCCACCGTCATGCCTGCCAGCAGCAGATACACATTGGCGCTGCCGTCGGGCGTGCGCAGCTCGATGGTCTGCTTATAGCTGAAGTCCACATCGTCGTTCTTCTCCAGCGGGTTGCAGTGGGCCATCATATTTCCGCTGCCTTTGGTCCAGCCCAGCGGCACACGCACCATGGCGCTGCGGTTGCGGTCGCCCCAGCAAATGTTGGTGGGAGCCTCCTGATGGGGCACCAGACGGAAATAGCTGGTGGGGTTCGTGTCGCCGAAGGCAGTCAACGAACCGGCCAGATTCAGGATGCCAGCGATGGCCTTGTGGGCCACCTCGGTCAGTCCGTTCTCGTCGATATACATATTCTTGCCGTCCTTGCTGATGCGGGTGTGGATGTGCATGCCGCTACCGGCCTTGCCCACCGTAATCTTCGGGGCGAAGGTAACCGTGATGCCATACTGGTATCCCAGCGTGCGCATAATCCACTTGGCAATCACCAGCTGGTCGGCGGCATCCTCAAGGGTGGTGGGCAGAAACTCAATCTCGTTCTGCTCATACATCGTGTCGCCCACACAGAAATTGCCCACCTCGCTGTGCCCGTACTTAATCAGGCCGCCGCTCTCGGCAATCATCTTCATGGCTTCCGTGCGGAAGTTCTCAAACTTGCAGAAAGGAGTCGAAGCGTGATAACCCCGCTGGTCGGCGGTGAGGTACGAGTCCTCCTTCGGAGCAATCACATAATACTCCAGCTCGCCCATCACCTCAAACTCCATGCCGCCTGTGGCCTCGCGGAACGCCTTGCCCGCTTTGGCTAGGGTGTACTCCGGCGCCATGTCGAACGGCTCGCCGTCCTTGGTGTAGAAATTGCAAAGCAGGTCGAGAGTCGGCAGTTCGGCAAAGGGGTCAATAAAAGCCGTGCGGAAACGGGGGATGACATACAGGTCGCTGCTTCCGGCCTCCAAGAAGGGGAACAGGCTGCTGCCGTCCACACGTTCGCCGCTGGTCAGAATCTCGTCGGCGTGCTCCAGACTGTTGATGACGAAATTCAGCGTCTTCAGACGCCCGTCGTTCGCCATGTAGCGAAACTTGATCATCTCGATTTCAAACTCCTCGATGACCTTGAGGATATCAGCCTTGGTGAACTCGCTCATCGGTTTCTGCAAGAATTGCACCAAGCGGTTGGGGTTGAGTTTTAACTGGTCTTGTTTCATATAGAATATTTTTTTATTTTGGGGCTGCAAAGATACGAATATTTTTCGTATCTTTGCATTCTCAAACAAAATAAAAAAATATATGTTTAGAAAAGAAACTTATATCGCTCGCCGTGAGCAACTACGCAAAGACGTAGGCCATGGAATTATCATCATTCAAGGCAACCACGAAGCCTCCTGCAACTATCCCGACAACACCTATTGGTTCCGTCAGGACAGCACATTCCTCTACTTCTTCGGTCTTCAGCGCGAAGATCTCGTGGGCGTGCTCGACTGCGACAACGGTGTCGATTACCTCTTCGCCAACGACTACGACATCGACGATGTCATCTGGACCGGCCCCCTGCCCAGTGTCAAAGAACTGGCCGCCAGCGTGGGCGTGGCCAACAGCGGCGACCTCGCTGCCCTCCAAGCCCTTTGCAACAAGACCATCGGCCAAGCCCGCCGCATCCACTATCTGCCCCCCTACCGCGCCGACAACCAGCGTCAGCTCAGCCTCCTGCTCGGCCACCACTTCGACAGCGTCATGAACTACGCCTCCATGGATCTCATCCGCGCCTGCGTCAAACAACGCAGCATCAAGAGCGACGAGGAGATAGCCGAAATCGAAAAAGCCATCGCCACCGCCTACAACATGCACGTCGGTGCCATGCGCATGGCCATGCCCGGCCGCTACGAGTACGAACTGGCCGGATTCATGCAAGGCGAGGCATGGAAAGGCAATGGCCCAGTCTCCTTCCCCGTCATCATGACCATCCACGGCGAAACCCTCCACAACCACAATCACAACCACCAGCTTGAGCTTGGACGCATGCTTGTCATGGACGCCGGTTGCGAGACCGCCATGAACTACTGCTCCGACATCACCCGTTCCGTCCCCGTGGGCGGCAAGTTCAACGACCGCCAGCGCGCCATCTACCAGATTGTCCTCAACGCCAACCTCGAAGCAATCCGCGTCACCCGTCCCGGCATCACCTATCAGGAAGTCCACACCGCCGCCAGCCGTGTCCTTGCACAGGGCTACAAAGACCTCGGCATTCTCCGTGGCAACCTGGACGACATCGTCGCCAACGGCGCCCACAGCCTCCTCATGCCCCACGGTCTCGGCCACATGATGGGCCTCGATGTCCACGACATGGAGAACTACGGCCAGATCAACGTCGGCTACGACGACGAGACTCGCCCCAGCTCGCAGTTCGGCTTGGGCAGCCTGCGCTGTGGCCGTCGTCTGCAACCCGGCTTTGTCATCACCGACGAACCCGGCTGCTACTTCATCCCCGCCCTCATCGACCAATGGCACGCCAATGGCACCAACAAAGACTTCATCAACTTCGACGAACTCGAAAAATGGAAAGACTTCGGCGGCATCCGCATCGAGGACGACATCCTCGTCACTGCCGACGGCTGCCGGGTGCTGGGCAAACCCATTCCCAAAACCATCGCAGAGATTGAGCAGACCATGAATAGCTGACCTTTTCCGGTACAGCACCATGATAGCAAAGGAGGACTTCCCGCTGCGGAGGTTCTCCTTTTTTTCGTTGCCTCGAGCCGTGACAGTCACGCTGCGCCCTCGGTCCGTCCCGTCTCACCCGGCCTGCGAAAGCAGCCCCTTGGAGGCTGCGGTGCGGCCATGGGCGGAGCAGGATGGTTGGTTCTGCGCTGTTTACATCCCGTTAGATTTCTATTTTGTTTCTGTCAGATAGATAATATAGAAACAAAATAGAAATAAAATAGAAACAAACAACAAGTAAAGTGCTTTTGCGAGTGCGGCTTAGGACTTTTCCCACAAAGGTGGAGGTGAGGGCTGTCAGCAGTCGTGGTGGTCGCAGTGGGAGGCGGGGGTTTCGAGTTCGAGGGTGCTGTGTGCTATGCCGTGGGCGGCGAGGAGGGTTTTGAGGGCGTGGGTGATGGAGTCGAGTTGCGAGCTGTCGGCAATGACCACATGGGCGGTGAGGGCGGTCTCGGTGGTGCTGATGGGCCAGATGTGCAGGTGGTGGATGTCCAGCACGCCGTCGGTCTGCCTCATGAGGGCGACGATGGCGTCGGGGTCGATGTCTTCGGGCACGGCGTCGACGCTCATGCGCAGGCTCTCGGACAGCAGCTGCCAGGTGGAGACGAGTATCACGGCTGCGATGACGAGTCCCATGATGGGGTCGATGAGTGTCCACCCGGTGTGGGTGATGACTATACCGCTGACCACCACGGCGGCCGAGACAAGGGTGTCGGCCAGCATGTGGAGGAAAGCGCCTCGGGTGTTGATGTCGTGCTGGCGGCGTGAGAGCATCCAAGCCGTGAAGCTGTTCACGACGATGGCGGCCGCCGCTGTCCAGGTGACGAGGGTGCCGTCGACCGACGCGGGCTGGCTGATTTTGCGCAGGCTCTCCACCACTATGCCGCCCACGGCCACGAGCAGGATGATGGCGTTGAGCAGGGAGATGAGGATGGAGCTTTTGCGGTAGCCGTAGGTGAAGCGTTTGGTGGCATGGGTTTGCGACAATTTGAGGGCAACCATAGCCAGCAGCAGGCAGAAGACGTCGCTGAGGTTGTGCCCGGCGTCGGACAGCAGGCCCATGGAGTGACCTATGAGACCGGCCACGGTTTCGGCAGCCACGAACAGCAGGTTGATGACTATGGCTACAATGTAGACGGTGCCCATCTGGGTGGGGTCGACATGGTGGTGGTGATGATGGCCGTGGTGGTTGTGGTGGTCATGGTGCGTGTGGAGGGTGGCGCTATCGGCTGGAGAATGATGATGTTGCATGGTGTTGTAAGTTTTGAGTTTCGCTGCAAAGATAGCACTTTTGTGGCGCATGGGCTATCATAACAATTAGGTATTTTGCTTGGCGTGGGGAGAGTAGGGGGCTGAGTGAGTGAACGGTGGATGGATGAATGGGTGGATGACGGTTTGGGGTTTCGTAGGGTTCGTTTTGCCGGTAACAAAAATGTAACGATTATTTAACTGAAACGCAACTGGTGTGTGGGATGAAGGGAGTAATTTTGCGGTGTCGAACGATGATATTACCGTTGAATGTATAGTACTGATATTACTAACTTTAAAAGATAAACAACAAAATTACTGACTATGAGTTTTACTGAGATTCTGATTGTGATTATCAATTTTGCGGGAGCTTTGGCCGTGTTTCTTTTCGGCATGAAGCTGATGAGCGGGGGACTGCAGAAGTTTGCCGGTGGCAAGATGCGCACCGTGATGGGCAAGGCCACGGGCAGCCCGTTGCGGGGCATACTGACGGGTGCGGCCGTGACGATGGCCATACAGAGTTCGTCAGCCACCACGGTGATGGTGGTGTCGTTTGTGAATGCCGGTTTGCTGACGCTGGGAGGCGCCATAGCGGTCATTATGGGTGCCAATATAGGTACTACGGCCACGGCGTGGATTATCTCGCTGCTGGGCTTGGGCGGTGGCGACAGCGCTTTCAGTCTGCCCATGTTGCTGGGTGCGCTGTCGTTGCCGCTGATGTTTGCCAAGCGCGACAAGCCCCGGTCGTTGGGTGAGTTTGTGGTGGGGTTGTGCCTGCTGCTGGTGGGCATGGGGTTGTTGAAACAGGCCATGCCCAACCTGGAGGAGTATCCGGCTTTTCTCGAGGCGCTTGCTCGGCTGGAAGGCTATGGGTTCTGGTCGGTGCTGCTGTTTATTGCAGTGGGAACGGTGCTGACATGTGTGGTGCAGGCGTCGGCGGCCATGATGGCCATCACGCTGGTGATGTGCTACAACGGATGGATAGGGTTCGACGCCGCTGTGGCGTTGGTGCTGGGCGAGAATATCGGCACTACGATTACGGCTAATCTGGCAGCCATGGTTGCCAATGTCAACGGAAAAAGGGCGGCCCGCGCCCATTTGGTGTTCAATGTGCTCGGTGTGCTGCTGCTGCTGACCGTGTTCCGCCCGGTGCTGGATTTGATAGCCCACGCCACGGAGGCCATCATGGGCAGCAATCCCTACACGGCTGTTGGTGAGCCGGGCTATAATGCTGCGGCAATCCCCTTCGCCTTGCCCCTGTTCCACACCTTCTTTAATGTGACCAACACCTTTATCCAGTCGTGGTTCATACCGGTGCTGATACGCATAGTGAACTGGCTGGTGAAGGACAGCCCCGAAGACGAGGAGTATGTGTACAGACTCAAATATATAGGGTCGTGGATGAACACCGCCGAAATCAATATGCAGGCGGCTGAACGTGAAATCGGCGAGTTCTCGAAACGGGTGCTGCGCATGTTCTCGTTCCTCCCCTCACTGCGCACGGCCAAGGACGACGCCGAGTTCGATAAGACGCTGGAGCGGATTGAGAAATATGAGGAAATCACCGACCGGATGGAGATGGAGATTGCCGGTTTCCTGACCCGCATAGCCGAGGGCGACCTGTCGCACAAGGGGTCGCAGCGCATCAGCGCCATGCTGTGTGCGGTGGATAACCTGGAGAGCATCGGCGACACGATTTACCAGATAGCCCTGACGCGGCGCAACAAGCGCGAGGATGCAGTCCATTTCGACCAGCATCTCAACGACAATCTGGCGCAGATGACCGCCCGGGTGCAGCATGCGCTCGACATCATGGATGCAAATATCAACACGGAGTACAGCCACATAGACCTTGAACCGGCCGAGCAGGCCGAAGCCGAGGTGAACGAGCTGCGCGACCAGCTGCGCAATGAGCATCTCGAGGCTTTGAAGCGGGGTGCGTATGGGTTCGGTGTAGGCAACGCCTACAGCAGCTTGTATGCCCTGTATGAGAAGTTGGGCGATTACGTGATCAATGTGAGTGAGGCCCTGACGGTGAAGTTTAAATGAGGTGGTGGCTTTGTTTGTGTATGGATTAATGTGATGTCTGGCCGTCTGGGCATCCTGTCATTCGGAATGGCGGGGTGCCCGGACGGTAACAAAAACGTAACAATTTTTTAACCGAAACGCAACAGGAGTGTTTCGGGAAGAATGTATTTTTGCAGTGTGATACTTTTTGGGATGATGTGAATCATTGTCCTGATAGTTAGTATAATATATGTAGAAATAAACACCACATACAGATGAGTTTTACCGATATTCTGATAGTAATTATTAATTTTGCCGGAGCTCTGGCCGTGTTCCTCTTCGGCATGAAGCTGATGAGCGAGGGGCTGCAGAAGTTTGCCGGCAACAAGATGCGCGCCGTGATGGGCAAGGTGACGGGCAGTCCGCTGCGGGGCATCCTGACGGGTGCCGCAGTGACCACGGTCATCCAGTCGTCGTCGGCCACCACCGTCATGGTGGTGTCGTTTGTCAACGCCGGATTGCTTACGCTTGGCGGGGCCGTGGCCGTGATTATGGGTGCCAACATAGGCACCACCGTCACGGCATGGATTATCACCCTGTTCGGTTTGGGCGAGAGCGACAGCGCCTTCAGTCTGCCTATGCTGCTGGGTGCCATATCGTTGTTTTTCATGTTTATGAAACGTGACAAGATACGGTGGATAGGCGATTTTGTGATTGGTTTGGCCTTGCTGCTGGTGGGCATGGGCCTTTTGCAGCAGGCAATGCCCAATTTGGAACAATACCCTGAGTTTCTGGAAGCTTTGGCTCAACTCTCGGCATACGGATTCTGGTCCATCTTGATATTTGTTGCGGTGGGAGCCGTGCTCACCTGTTTAGTGCAGGCCTCGGCGGCCATGATGGCCATCACGCTGGTGATGTGCTACAACGGATGGATAGGCTTCGACGCCGCCGTGGCCTTGGTCATGGGTCAGAACATCGGCACCACGATTACGGCCAACATAGCGGCGATGGTGGCCAACACCAACGGCAAACGGGCAGCCCGCGCACACCTTGTGTTCAATGTCGTCGGTGTGCTGCTCACGCTGGCCGTCTACAAACCGGTGCTGAGCCTCATTGCCGACATCACCCAAGGCATGGTGGGCAGCAACCCCTACACCCCCGTCGGAGCTGAAGGCTATGCCCCCACCGCCATCCCCATGGCCCTGTCGCTGTTCCACACCTTCTTCAATGTTGTCAACACCATCATTCTGGCCTGGTTCATCCCTGCCATCATCCGGATAGTCAACTGGATGGTAAAAGAGAAGCCCGAGGAAGAGGAGTATGTCTACAAACTGAAGTACATAGGCAGCTGGATGAACACCGCCGAAATCAACATGAAGGCTGCCGAGCGCGAAATCACCGAGTTCTCCAAACGGGTGCTGCGCATGTACACCTTCCTTCCCCAGCTGCGCACCGCCAAGGATGACGCCGAGTTCGAAAGCACCTTCGAGCGGATAGAGAAATATGAGGCCATCACCGACAAGATGGAAATGGAGATAGCCGAATACCTCACCCGCATCGCCGAGGGCGACCTCTCGCATCAGGGCTCACAGCGCATCAGCGCCATGCTCTGCGTGGTGGACAATCTCGAAAGCATAGGCGACACCGTCTACCAGATAGCCGCCACCCGCAAGAACAAACGCGAGACCGCCGTCCATTTCGACCAGCACCTCAACGACAATCTCGACCACATGACCGAACTCGTGCAGCATGCCCTCGACATCATGGACGACAACCTCAAGAAAGACTACGACCTGATAGAACTCCCACCCGCCGAACAAGCCGAAGAAGCCATCAACACCTATCGCGACCAACTGCGTGAGGAGCACCTCAACGCCCTCAAGAAAGGCACTTACGACTTCGCCATAGGCAACGCCTACAGCAGCCTCTATGCCCTCTACGAAAAGCTGGGCGACTACGTAATCAACATCAGCGAAGCCATTGTGGTGAAGTTTAAATGAACAGTTAGGGTGTAAGATAAAGTCTAAAACGTTCTAATGCACTATCTTCTCGCTTTTTGCCTATTTCTTAGTACATTGTCCATTCCGCTGTTCTCAACATGCAGCGGAGCTGTGCCCGATGGTGGGCAGGACAGTGTATCGGTTCCCGACCGTTTGGAATGCCCTGCCCATGCTACCGATGAGCATATAGTGGAATACAGCGGATTCGTCGTCTCCTACAACCACCACACCCTTGTGCCCAACTGGGTGGCCTACGAACTCACCGCCGACGAGCTCCAAGTGCGATACAACAGCAAAAGCTCCAACTTCAGCCGCGACCCACAGCTCAAAGGTCCTCAGGCCTCGCGCGAAGACTACTCCTGTAGCGGCTGGGACAAAGGCCACATGGCCCCCAAGGCCGACATGCGGTGGAGCGAACGCAGCTACTGGGAGAGCCACTACTTCACCAACATCTGTCCGCAAAACCATCAGCTCAATGGTGGCGACTGGAACCGCCTCGAGCAAGCCGTGCGCCGCTGGGCTAAGCACTACGGCCGCGTGTGGGTAGTATGCGGGCCAGTGTTCGACTCCTGTCGCTACGGCACCATAGGCCCTGCCCAAGTCCACATCCCCGACGCCTTCTTCAAAGCAGTGCTTTTCCCCGTCGAAGGCGGATACGGAGCCGTAGCATACCTCATGCCCAACGGCGGCACCCACCATCCTCTCAGCCACTACCTGCTCACCGTCGACCAGCTGGAGCAGCTGACCGGCAAAGACCTCTTCCCAGCGCTGGACGACCCCACCGAGGCCGCCGTCGAGTCGGTCACCTTCAACCCCGACCAGAAGTCATATAGATGACCGAAAGGGTGAAAAGAAAAAGAAGGACCATCCCATTTACCAAAGGGGTACAGCGAAACCCGAGGGTATGACTCCTACATCATCGCACCCCCACATTCCCTCATAAACACATTAACACATTCTCAAATTAACACATTCCCACTACGGTTCCTGCTGCGGAGCCCCGGAGTCCTCGGTGGCACCGGTCTGGGCTCGGCTTTCGAGTTCCATCTTGCCGAAACGCAGCGTGAGGCCGAAGGATATAGAACGGCTGTTCCAACGATAGTCGCTGGTGCTGGCGTAGTAGGGGTTGGCGGTTGAGGAGCCCCAGCTGTTCCAGTTGAAGATGTCGTTCACGTTCAGGTAGAGTGACAGTCTGCGATCCAGAAAGTCGGCGCTGGCACCCAAGTTGAGACCTTTGCGGGGCTCGCTGATGCTCAGCAGGCTCCACGGACTGAGGCTGCGGCTGTTGTAATCGCCGGAGGCAAACACCTCCACCTTGTTCCACAGTTTGGCCCAGACGCGCAGACGAATGTTCCATGAAAACATTTCATCTTCAATCCATTCGTCAGGACGCACCTGTAGACGGTACCAACCATCGGCTATGCCGCCACTCAGCCGCACATTGAACATGCCAGAAGGACGGAACATGATATTGGCACTCAGGTCCCAGCGGCGGGTGTCGCCCACATTGTAGGGCTTGCTGAAACTTACCACGCGTCCGAAAAATTCAACGTATCGCGCATCATCCAACGACCCGAATCGGTTGTGGTTGGCCTTAAACGAACTCGAAAGCCCCACCGAGCCGAACTGGGTGAAGAATTTGTTCCATGAGGCGTCCACACTGTGAGTCATTGAGGGATCGAGGTCGGGATTGCCCGTGGAGAAACTCTCCACACCGTAAGACTCATAGGTGCTCAACTGGCTGGCGCTGGGGTGCGAGGACCGCATGACATAGCTGAGGCTGAAGTTGTGCATATCCTTCGTCGTATAACTCAAGTGGATGGAGGGCGTGGGAATCCAGGCATGTGCGCGGGTGTCATATTCGGGGGCATAGAGGTGTTTAGAGACACTCTGTTCGTAAGTCATGCGGAAGCCCAGCTTCATGGTGAAACCACCCCATCGGCGGCTCCAGGTGGCGTAGGCTGCCGCATTTTGGTCGGCCGTCCGACTACTGTCCGACCTCAGAACGTCAATCAAATAACGCCCTTGGCCGTCCATGGTGTCGCGCAGTGTGTAGTCAAATCCGTTTCCCATGCCAAGGCTCGCGCCCAGTTCCACCTCGCCATTTTTGCTGTATGGCAGCGAGTAGTCGAAACTCAGCGAGCCGCTGCCCGTAAAATCGTTGCTCTTCTGCTTTTCGTCATAATTGAGAGCCGACTGCGAAGTATAGTGCCGGTAGTCGGTCGCATTACTGCCGGACCCCCACCAGTTGCCGTTGGCGGAGATGGAGTATTGGTGACCCTCGTTGTCGAACTTGTGGGTAAACCACAGGCCGCCGTAGCCTCCATGATAGTAGCTGCTGCCCTCGGAGTGGGTCATGTAGCTCATGTCGGTGGGCTGGTAGGTCAGGCGGTCGTAGTCCGTGCGGGTGGTCGTGCCGTTATCGTCGGAGCGGCCCCAGCCGGGATAGGTGCCAAACCAGCCGCTGATGCTGTTCATCGAGTCGAATTCGTAGCTGCCGTTGACATTGGCCCAGATATTGTGGCGTATGCCGGTGCTAATGTTGCTGTCGCTCCAAGCGCGGGCGGTGTGTAGGCTGTCGTGCATCATGCGGCCGTTGCTGGTCGACGTGTTCTTGTCGTTCGTGCCGCTGTAGCTCACGTAGGCGCTTATGTGAAGCTTTTCGTTGCTGTAGACATACGATGCCCAAGGCGAGAGCGAGGGGCGCGAGCTGCCATTGGCACCGAAGCTGACAAACGAGTTGCGCAACATGCGCTGGCTCGTGACGATGTTCACCACCGGGCCGCTGGCGCCGTAGCGTGCCGAAGGGTTCTTGATGACTTCGATGCGGTCGATGCTGTTGGCGGGCAGTGTCTTGATATATTGCTTGAGGGCCTCGCCTTCGAGGTGAGAGGGGCGGTCGTTGATCCATACCGTGACGCTCTCGCCGTTGAGGGTCACGTTGCCCTCCACGTCCACCTCCACGCCTGGGGCGTTCTGCAAGGCGTCGCTCGCGTTGCCCATCTGGATGGTGGCATCTTCGCTCACATTGTAGAGGCTCTTCTCGCCGTCGACGGCGTAGATGGGCTTCTCGCCCACAATCTTCACCACATTCAGAAGGGTGGCGCCCTCCTTCAGCTCAATCATGCCCATGTCTATTTTTGCCGGTGTGGACGCGGCAGGGGAAGGGACGGGCAGGAAGAGGGTGGCATAGCCCATGGCCGAGATGCGGAGGACGGTGGCTGCGGTGTCGTTCTTGATGGAAAAGACGCCTTTGTCGTCCGACACCGTGCCGCGGACGAAGGTGCTGTCGTCGGCCCGCAGCATGGCGATATTGGCATACATCACAGGCTGCGAGTCCTTGCCTTTCAGGGTGCCGGTAATAGTCTGCTGGGCAAAAATGTGGCTGCTCAGAGCCAGGAACATGAGAATTGTCAATAACTGTTTCATAAACGGGTATAATGTATTGTTGATGATGGCGAGCTACATAGAGTGCGTCGCGTTGTTGATGTCGGGTGTTATGCTTTATGTATCAATTATATACTATCGGTTGGTGGGAGCAAGACGTCCCACTTTCAGTAGTGCAAAGATATATGTTTTTTTTGAATTATATTATTTTTCGTCTGTCTTGGTTTCAATCTGTCGTCAGAAATCGCTCGATTATGAATGGTTCGGCCACCAGATATTCGAGTGGCAAGCCTCCGCGCATTGCAACGGCAGGATAGGTACTTGCATCGAGCTTTGGCATTGTTTTCTTCATGTTTCTGTTCTACTTTGTTTCTTATCAATAAACAAAGAATATAAATCTAAAATAAATAGAAAGTAAATGTTGGAGAACTGTCTCATTTGGGCTTGGCCTTGGTGCGGTCTGGCCCATGTCGGCCTTTGGCAACAAGATTGGTGTGAGAGATAATCGAAATGGCCGATGTCCAAACATGCTCGCCGATGGCTGCAGTTAAAGATGTTTTTTGAAAAAGGTTGTTATCGCGGTGATTGTCTTGAAAGAACGGAGAAGGGTGAGAGGCTGAGGGGCAGACGGTGTGCGGGTGGATGGCTGCTGTCTTTTGGAAATAAGGGCAGGGGAGGGGTTGGGCAGCAGGAATCAGGATGTCGGGTTGTTCGGTGTGGAAATAATGATTTGAAGAAAGTTTTTTCATTATTATTCAAAGAAAAAGAGTATCTTTGCATCGCAAAATCACACAGGTGTGGGTGTGCAATGGTTTATAGTGTAACAAGATGCGCGCTTGGCAAATGTGTGGTGTTGTTTTTATTTATGAATTTTGGCCCATTTTTGATGCCGATAAAAAGATAAATTTGTATTGATAAGAAAGAAAAAAAACGCGAGATGATGCTTCACTTTTCCCCCCGACGGTTGAACTCGGAATGAGGGGGGAGAGGATAATCTCAGATGATACTAAGTTAAATAACAGATATTTAAAAGATTTTTTGAAATGATAAGAATAAAAAAAGGCCTCGATTTGCCGATTGAGGGTGCTGCCGAGTGTCGTGTGAGCGACGCCTGTGGTGTCACCTCTTTTGCCGTGAAGCCGACTGATTTTGTGGGGTTGGTACCCCGCTTGTTGGTGGCTGAGGGCGACAGGGTGGCGGTTGGCGACGCGCTGTTTTGCGACAAGAACGATGAGCGCATCAGGTTTGCAGCACCGGTCGATGGTGAAGTGAAGGCTGTGGTGAGAGGCGAGAAACGCAAGCTCTTGGCCGTTGTGGTGAAGGCTGACGCCGCCACCTCTCAAAAGGATGCCGACAAGAGTCCTGTCGGCCGGGCCGACATCGCTGAAATCAAACAGCGTATGCAGGCCGAAGGTTTATGGCCGTTGCTGAGGCAGCGCCCATTTGGTACGGTGGCCAACCCCGACAATGCCCCGAAGGCTATCGTGGTGAGTTGTTTTGACAGCGCCCCGTTGGGTCCCGACTACGACTTTGTGATGAAGGGCAGGGAGCAGGCCTTTTGTGCCGGACTGGAGACGCTGGCCCGGCTCACCGAAGGAACGTTGTACGTCACTTTCCGCCCGGGTCAGCGGCTGGCCCAGACGGTTGCGCAGCATGTTGCCAGTGGTCTGAAGAATGTGAAGATTGAGTTTTTCGACGGGCCTCACCCTGCGGGGAATGTGGGAACGCAGATTGCCCGGCTCTGCCCGATCAACAAGGGGGAGACGGTGTGGACGGTGAATGTGCAGGATGTGGCTGTGTTGGGCCATTGGGTCTCGACAGGTGAATACAAGCCCGTGCGGGTGGTGGCGGTGGCTGGTCCATCGGCTCGCAACCCCCACTATTATCGCACGATGGCAGGTGCCTGTGTGGAGAGCCTTGTGGAAGCCCAGCGGCTGAATCCCGCTTATCCCCGCCTTTCGACAGGCGAGGGTGACGGCTGCGGTGTGCGCGTGGTGTCGGGCAATGTGTTGAGCGGCATGCAAATCGCCCCCGATGGTTTTGTCGGCGCCTACGACAGTTTGATTACCCTTATGCCTGAGGGCAATTATTATGACTTTATGGGCTGGCTGATGCCGGGCCTCAGGAAGCACAGTTTCTCACGCACCTTTTTGAGCGGCTTTGTGCCACGGTGTATGGAGCGTGTGTTCTCGCTGATGCCTGAGTGCCTGAAGCCCAAGTTCGACACCAATCTGCATGGCGGTGTCCGCCCGCTGGTGTTTACCGGTGGTTTTGAGCGTGTGTTTCCTTTCGACATCTATCCGCTCCAGCTGCTCAAAGCCTGCATTGTGGGCGACATAGAGCTGATGGAGAAACTGGGCATCTACGAGGTGGAGCCCGAGGATTTTGCTCTGTGTGAATATATCGACCCGTCCAAAACTGACATCCAGCCCATTATTCGCGAGGCGCTGGAGAAACTGAGAAAGGAGGCTATGTGATGTTTGACAATTTAAGAACTTTTATTGACAAGATTAAGCCCAACTTTGTGAAAGGCGGCAAGATGGGCTGGCTGCAAAGCACTTTTGAGGCTTTTGAGACTTTCGCCTTCACGCCCAACACGGTCACCACGCGTGGCAGCCATGTGCGCGACGCTGTGGACATGAAGCGCGCCATGATCACGGTGGTCATCGCTCTGGTGCCCGCGCTGCTGTTCGGCATGTGGAATATCGGCTATCAGACGTCGCTCCATGCCGAGAGCTGGCCTTTCGAACTCGGCACCGCTGCCAGCTGGTGGTACTGCCTCTGGTTCGGTTTCCTCCGCATGTTGCCTCTTATCGTGGTGAGTTATATTGTGGGTTTGGGCATTGAGTTTATGTTTGCCCAGATTCGCCACCATGAGGTGAACGAGGGCTACTTAGTCACGGGTCTGATTATCCCGATGATTGTTCCGGTCACCACTCCCTTGTGGCAGTTGGCTCTGGCTGTGGCTTTCGCTGTGGTCATCGGCAAGGAGGTCTTCGGCGGGAGCGGTATGAATTTCCTCAACCCTGCGTTGGTGGCACGTGCGTTTCTGTTTTTCAGCTATCCCACCCACATGTCGGGCGACAGTGTGTGGATTGCGGCCGACCTGTGGGGCACCGATGCTATAGCCGGCGCTACGCCCATGGGGCAGCTGGCTGCCGGGATGAACCCGTCGGCTTCGGCACTCGACATGTTTATCGGCACTATTCCGGGCAGCACCTGTGAGACTTCGGTGATTGCCATCCTGCTGGGCGCCATAGTCCTTTTGGTCAGTGGCATCGGCAGTTGGCGTGTCATGCTGAGTGTGGTGCTGGGTGGCGGACTGATGGGTCTGCTCTTCAACGCCATCGGAGCCAACGCCTATATGCAGTTGCCGTTCTACTATCATTTCCTGATGGGCGGTTTTGCCTTCGGCGCAGTGTTTATGGCCACGGACCCTGTCACTTCGGCACAGACCAACACGGGCAAGTGGATTTATGGTTTCCTGATTGGCGCTTTCGCAGTGCTGTTGCGGGTGCTCAATCCGGCTTACCCCGAGGGCATGATGCTCAGCATCCTGCTGATGAATAGTTTTGCCCCGCTCATTGACCATTGCGTTGTGGCTCGCAACATCAAGATGAGAGAGCGCCGCGCGCTGAGAAAGGAGGTACAGCAATGAAAACGTTCAGCAATCGTTATATTTTCATCTATTCGGCTGTGCTGGTGGCCGTGGTGGCTGTGATACTGAGTGTGGTCTCGGTGTCGCTGAAGCCGTTGCAGGATCGTAACCAGCGAGTGGAGACCAAGCAGATGTTGCTGCGAACCATCGGAGTGGCGAGCAACACGGCAAACGCCGAGGAACTCTATGACCAACATATCACCGAAACTCAGACCCCCGACGGAAAGCCCTATTTCCGTTTTGAGGGCGGCATGATTCTTCCCCTTCGAGGTACGGGCCTGTGGGGTCCCATCTGGGGCTACTTGGCTCTTGACCCCGACGGCAATGTGCTGGGAGCAGTGTTCGACCACAAGGGTGAGACGCCAGGCTTGGGCGGTGAGATTTCGACCGACAAGTTTGCGTCCCGTTTTGTGGGCAAAAAGATGGACACCCAGCCTATCCGCCTGAAAAAGAATGCCGACAAGAACGACAGCTATCAGGTCGATGCCATCAGTGGTGGCACGATGACGAGCAATGGCGTGACGGCCATGCTGCAGGTGGCTTTCGACGACTACGCCTCGCTCTTCACAGGCAACACCGACCCGGGTTGCGGGCAATCTTCTAACACTATCCAGCAATGAGTAACAAGAATTGGAAACTGATAACAATGCCTTGGAGCAAGAACAATCCCGTCACCGTCCAGGTGCTGGGCATCTGCTCCTGCTTAGCAGTCACGGCACAACTGAAACCAGCTGTGGTCATGGCCATCTCCGTAACGGTGGTGGTGGCCCTGTCGAATCTCATCATCTCCCTGATGCGCAAGACCATCACGCCACGCATCCGCATCATTGTCCAGCTGGTGGTGGTGTCGATGTTGGTGGTGCTGGTGGACCAGGTGCTGAAGGCTTACGTCTATGATGTCAGCAAACAGCTGTCCGTCTTTGTCGGACTGATTATCACCAACTGTATCGTGATGGGCCGTCTGGAGGCTTTCGCCATGAGCAATCCGCCGCTGCCGTCGCTGTGCGATGGTATAGGCAACGGCTTAGGCTACAGCATCATCCTCATTATATTGGGCTTTGTGCGTGAGCTTTTGGGCAGTGGAACCCTCTGGGGCTACCCCGTCATGGAGTCGTTGGGGGTCTACAATCTGGGCTACGAAAACAACGGCCTGATGATTATGCCGCCGATGGCTCTGATACTTGTGGGTATCATCATCTGGATTCAGCGTACCCGCAACAAAGATCTACAGGAGAACTAACAATCTTATTTTGAACCAATGGAATATATAAATATTTTCATCAAGTCTATCTTTGTAGACAATATGATTTTCGCCTTCTTCCTGGGCATGTGCTCTTATCTGGCTGTGTCGAAGACGGTGAAAACCTCGGCCGGCCTGGGCATCGCCGTCACGTTTGTGCTGCTCATCACCGTGCCTGTGAACTACCTTGTCAACAAGTATCTGCTGGCGCCTGGTGCCTTGGCGTGGATCAGTCCCGCCTTGGCCGATGTAGACCTCTCGTTCCTCAGCTTGATTATGTTCATCGCGGTGATTGCCGCCATCGTGCAGATGGTGGAGATGGTGGTGGAGAAGTTCTCCCCAGCCCTCTACAATTCCCTGGGCATCTTCCTGCCCCTCATCGCCGTGAACTGCGCAGTGATGAGCGGCTCGCTCTTCATGCAGGAACGCGCCTACCGCAACATTGGCGAAGTGGTGTGCTTTGCAGCCGGCAGCGGCATAGGCTGGTTCCTGGCCATTGTGGCCATCGCCGCCATCCGCGAGAAACTGCGCTACAGCCATGTCCCACCGGCACTCAAAGGCGTGGGTATCACTTTTATCATCACCGGCCTCATGGGCCTGGCATTTATGAGTTTTATGGGTATTAAATTATGAATATGACTACAACAATACTTACCGCGCTTATTGTCATTGTCGGCATCATCCTGCTTTTGGTGGCGCTTCTGCTGGTGCTGCGGGCCAAACTGATTCCGCAGGGCAATGTGACTATCACCATCAACAACGACAAGAAACTGACTGTCCCCACGGGCAATTCACTTATCTCTACCCTTGCCGAGCAGCACATCTACCTTCCCTCAGCCTGTGGCGGGAAGGGGTCGTGCGGCCAGTGCAAATGCCGTGTGCTGGAAGGCGGCGGCTCCATCCTTCCCACCGAGGTGGGTTTCTTCACCCGCAAGCAGATTCAGGACCACTGGCGGCTGGGCTGCCAGGTGAAGGTGAAAGAAGACCTCAAAATTGCCGTGCCCCAGTCCATACTCAGCATCAAGGAGTATGAGTGCACCGTGATTTCCAACCGCAATGTGGCCACCTTTATGAAGGAGTTCAAGGTGCAGCTGCCTGCTGGCGAGCACATGGACTTTGCGCCGGGCTCGTATGCCCAGATTAAGATTCCGAAGTTCGACCTCCGCTATGCCGATTACGACCGCGACCTTATCGGTCCCGAGTATCTGCCCGCATGGGAGAAGTTCGGCATGTTCGACCTGCGTTGTGTCAATCCCGAACCTACGGTCCGAGCCTATTCGATGGCCAACTATCCCGACGAGGGCGATGTCTTCATGCTTACTGTGCGCATCGCCACGCCTCCCTTCAAGCCCGACCGCTCGGGTTTCATGAATGTCAATCCCGGCATCGCGTCTTCCTACATCTATTCGCTCCGTCCGGGCGACAAGGTCATCATGTCTGGCCCCTACGGCGACTTCCACATTAAGGAGCATCCCGCCGACATGCCCAACAAGCCCGAGATGATATGGGTGGGCGGCGG
>DEKU01000065.1:0-29347 GCA_002354035.1 Bacteroidales bacterium UBA2714 | reverse complement strand
GCCCGCGCCCTCAACGAGGTGTTCTATCTCGATGACTTCCGCCAACTGGAAAAAGACTTCCCCAACTTCCACTTCCATCTGGCTCTCGACCGTCCCGACCCCGCCGCCGACCAGGCAGGTGTCCCTTACACTGCGGGCTTCGTCCACAATGTGATGTACGAGACTTATCTCAAAAACCATCCCGCTCCCGAGGACATCGAATACTACATGTGCGGTCCCGGACCCATGAGTTCGGCAGTAGTGAACATGCTCGACAACCTCGGCGTAGCCCCCGAAAACATCCTTTACGATGATTTCGGCGGCGGTGCACCAAAGAAGTAATCAAAGTCAACATTAATTGTCGTATTTAATATCAACAAAGATGAATTTACCCAAAATCCATTCCATTTCAAAGAAGATTTGTGTCGCCCTCTTAGGGGGCTTCCTGCTCATCTTCATCCTGTTACATGCCAGCGCCAACATGCTTGTGCTCCGTCACGATGATGGTGCGTGGTACAGTGCCTTCTGCCACTTCATGGGCACCAACTACATCGTCAAAGTCTTCGAGATTATCCTCCTCGGTTTTATAGCCCTGCACATCTGCTTTACGGCATGGCTTTGGATCACCAACCGCCTGGCCCGTCCCGTGCGCTACCATCAGCCCGGCCGCAGCAAGACCCATCCCGGCTCCAAGCTCATGATGTGGACCGGCATCCTCATTTTCGCCTTCCTTGTCATGCACTTCTGCCAGTTCTATTTCGTCAAACTCGGATGGGTCAAAGGCGAGTACATGGTCAAAGTGGAGAAACTCCAGGACGAGGAGATGATGCAAATGATGCAGATGGCCAACCAGATGAACATCACCCCGGAAGAGCTCATCAATCAGATTGAGTCCAGCGCGTCGGAATACACCGATGCCAACGGCGACGCCGCCGAGACCGACGAATACATTGCCGGCCTCCGCGACAAGCTCTCCGTCATGACCCTCGTGCAGCATGCCTACGAAGAGGGCAACTTCAGCGAAGACCGCCAGTGGATTCGCCACCTCACCTACGACGACCGCCAGATGCTCCGCCGGGTGATGCCCGAGAGCGACCCTGAGCCCGACTTCTACTTCATGGTGCGGCAGCTTTTCCACAACCCCGTCATGGTGCTGCTCTATCTCATCACCTTCGTGGCTCTTTTCCTCCACATGCGCCATGCGCTCCCCTCGGCTTTCCAGACCCTCGGCCTCAGCAACTACAAATACGGCAAGGCTATCGACATCCTCGGCCAGATCTACGCTTGGGTCGTCTGCCTCATGTTTGTCGCCGTTCCCATTTTAGTTTATCTTGGTTTATAGCCCTTTCCCAACCTTAATACTGATTGCAATGATATTAGATTCCAAAATACCCGAAGGTCCACTCTCCGAAAAATGGACCAATTACAAAGCCAGTCAGAAACTGGTCAACCCCGCCAACAAGCGCAAGATTGACATCATAGTTGTCGGCACCGGCCTTGCCGGAGCCTCCGCAGCCGCCTCGCTCGGCGCCATGGGCTTCAATGTCGACATCTTCTGCATACAGGACTCTCCCCGTCGCGCCCACTCCATCGCAGCTCAGGGTGGCATCAACGCCGCCAAGAACTACCAGAACGACGGCGACAGCGTCGAGCGTCTGTTCCGCGACACCATCAAAGGCGGCGACTACCGCGCCCGCGAGGCCAACGTCTACCGTCTGGCCGAGGTCAGCGGCAACATCATCGACCAGTGTGTGGCGCAGGGTGTCCCCTTCGCCCGCGACTATGGCGGACTCCTCGACAACCGCTCCTTTGGTGGCGCGCAGGTCAGCCGCACCTTCTACGCCCGTGGCCAAACCGGCCAGCAGCTCCTCCTCGGTGCCTATGGCGCCCTCAGCCGTGAGATCGCCCGCGGCAGCGTCAAGCTCCACGAGCGCCACGAAATGATGGAACTCGTCGTGGTCGACGGCCGCGCCCGCGGCATTATAGCCCGCAACCTCGTCACCGGCGACCTCGAGCGCTATGCCGCCCATGCCGTCGTCCTTGCCACTGGCGGCTATGGCAACATCTACTACCTCTCCACCAACGCCATGAACAGCAACGGCTCCGCCGCTTGGATCTGCCACAAAAAAGGCGCCGCCTTTGCCAACCCCTGCTACGTCCAGATCCACCCCACCTGCATCCCCGTCCACGGCGACTACCAGTCCAAGCTCACCCTCATGAGCGAGAGCCTCCGCAACGACGGCCGTATCTGGGTGCCCAAAAAGAAAGAGGACGCCGAAGCCATACGCCGTGGTGAGAAAGGCCCCAACGACATCCCCGAAGAGGACCGCGACTACTATCTGGAGCGCCGCTATCCCGCCTTCGGCAACCTCGTGCCCCGCGACGTGGCCTCCCGTGCCGCCAAAGAGCGTTGCGATGCCGGCTACGGCGTCGGCTCCACCGGCCTGGCCGTCTACCTCGACTTTGCCGATGCCATCCAGCGCCTGGGTCGCGATGTCGTCGAACAGAAATATGGCAACCTCTTCCAGATGTACCAGAAAATCGTCGACGTCGACCCCTACGAGAACCCCATGATGATCTACCCCGCCATCCACTACACCATGGGCGGCCTCTGGGTGGACTATGAGCTGCAGACCACCATCCCCGGCCTCTTCGCTGCAGGCGAGGCCAACTTCTCCGACCACGGTGCCAACCGTCTCGGCGCCTCCGCCCTCATGCAGGGCCTGGCCGACGGCTACTTCGTCCTGCCCTACACCATGCAGAACTACCTGGCCGACCAAATCTACGTGGGCAAAATCTCAGCCAACACCCCCGAGTTCGACCAAGCCGAACAGGCCGTCCGCCAGCGTCTGGACAACCTCCTGTCCATCGCCAACGGCGCCGCACAGTCCGACACCCACACCGTCGACCACTTCCACAAAGCCCTCGGCCGCGTCATGTGGGAATACGTAGGCATGGCCCGCAACACCGAGAGCCTCACCAAGGCCCAGCAACTCGTGGCCGACCTCGAAGACCACTTCTGGAAAGAGGTCTTCATCCCCGGCACCGCCACCGAGTTCAACCCCGAACTGGAAAAAGCCTACCGCCTGGCCGACTACTTCGAGCTGGCACGCCTCATCATTGCCGATGCCATGCACCGCGAGGAGTCCTGCGGCGGCCACTTCCGCACCGAACACCAGACCGACGACGGCGAAACCCTCCGCGACGACGAACACTTCATGTATGTCGCCGCATGGGAATACCAGGGTCACGACAAGCCCGAAACCATGTCAAAAGAACCCCTCGTTTACGAACACATCAAGATAGCAAAACGTAACTATAAATAAGCCATGAAATTCACATTACATATCTGGCGGCAGGAAAACGCCCGCGCCAAAGGCCATTTCGAGACCTACCAGCTCGACAACATATCGCCCGAATGCTCCTTCCTCGAGATGCTCGACATCCTCAACGAACACCTCACCAACGACCGCATAGCCCACCCCGTCTGCTTCGACAACGACTGCCGCGAAGGCATCTGCGGCATGTGCGGCCTCTACATCAACGGCCGTCCCCACGGCAACGACGACGGCATCACCACCTGCCAGCTCCACATGCGCAAGTTCCACGACGGCGACGAAATCTGGATTGAACCCTGGCGCGCCAAACCCTTCCCCGTCATCCGCGACCTCGTGGTGGACCGCACCGCCTTCGACAAGATAATCCAGGCCGGAGGCTATATCAGCACCACCACCGGCGGTGTGCCCGACGCCAACACCATCCCCATCCCCAAACACAAGGCCGACCAAGCCATGGACGCCGCCGCCTGCATAGGCTGCGGAGCCTGCGTGGCCGCATGCAAGAACGCCAGCGCCATGCTCTTCGTGGGCGCCAAAGTCAGCCACCTCGCCCTCCTGCCCCAGGGCAAAGTCGAGGCCGCCGACCGCGTCCGCAAGATGGTCATGAAGATGGACGAACTCGGCTTCGGCTCCTGCACCAACACCTATGCCTGCGAGGCCGAATGCCCCAAGCAAATCAAACGGCAGAACATCGCCCGCCTCAATCGCCAATGGATCGGTCAGCTCTTCGGTCGTGACCGAAGAGACTAAAGACTCACCTAATTCCTTATGCACCACTCTGATACCTCGGTTCCAGAGTGGCGCATATTGTGTAGTTCCAGTCCGTCCGGTCGCAACGCCACTATCATTTCGACCCTCGTTCCCCGTTACTTCTTCGTTAATTGAATATAGAAGGAACGGGGAACTGGCATCTGTCAACCGAGTACCGAAGGGAGAGGCAAGGACTCGCCCCCGCCGCCTCCGCCAATAGAAAAAAGCCCCGCGGCAACAAAAATACTTGCCGAATGAGAAAAAAGTTGTATCTTTGCAGTTGCAAAAGTGGACGGATTTGTAGTGATTGCAACCACTTGAAAAAATGCTAAAACCTGGTGTTCAGGCTGTATGCTTGGAGTTGTTCTTGTCCATCGCCCGCTTCCCACTCCTCTTTTGCATTGGTAATAATATAAAAAGTAAAAGTAAGATGAGTTATTTTTTCACTTCAGAGTCGGTTAGTGAGGGGCATCCCGACAAGGTTGCCGACCAGATTTCAGATAGTTTGTTGGACGAGTTCCTGCGTCACGACCCCGAGAGCCATGTGGCTTGCGAGACGTTGGTGACCACCGGGCTGGTGGTGGTGAGCGGCGAGGTGACGTGCGACGGGTATGTGGAGATTCAGGACAAGGTGCGCGAGGTGATACGCCGCATCGGCTACACCAAGGGTGAGTATATGTTCGAGGCCAACTCGTGCGGTGTGCTGTCCACCATCCACGGGCAGAGCGCGGACATCAATCAGGGTGTGGACCGCGCCACGGCCGAGGAGCAGGGGGCCGGCGACCAGGGCATGATGTTTGGCTATGCCTGCAACGAGACCCCAGAGCTGATGCCGCTGCCCATCACGCTGGCACACATCTTCCTACAGGAGCTGACCCGCATCCGCAAGGAGGGCGAGCAGATGAAGTATCTGCGTCCGGATGCCAAGAGCCAGATAACGGTGCAGTATGCCGATAATGGCAAGCCGGAGCGCATAGAGGCCGTTGTGGTTTCGACCCAGCATGATGATTTCGACGAGGAGGCAGCCATGCTGTCCCGCATCCGCAAGGATGTGGAGGAGATTCTTATCCCCCGCGTGCTGGCACGGCTGAGCGAGGCAAACCGCTCGCTCTTTGCCGCTGGCGACTACAAGCTGTTTGTCAACCCCACGGGCAAGTTTGTCATCGGTGGTCCTCACGGCGACACTGGCCTGACGGGACGCAAAATCATTGTGGACACCTATGGTGGCCGTGGAGCCCATGGCGGCGGTGCGTTCAGTGGCAAAGACCCTTCGAAGGTGGACCGCTCGGCGGCTTACGCCACACGCCACATGGCCAAGAACATGGTGGCCGCTGGCCTTTGCGACGAGGCTTTGGTGCAGGTGGCATACGCCATCGGGGTGGCGCAGCCGGTGGGCCTTTATGTCAACACTTACGGTACGGCGCATGTCGACATGACCGACGGCGAGATAGCCCAGCGCCTGCAACAGCTCTTCGACCTCCGACCCTTCGCCATCATTGAGCGCTTCGGGTTGAAAAATCCCATCTACGCCCCCACGGCAGCCTACGGCCACATGGGGCGCGACCCCTACAGCGCCGAAGTCACCATGTTCGACCACCAGGGCAAGGAATACACCAAAACGGTTGACTTCTTTGCCTGGGAGAAACTCGACTATGTGGACCGGATAAAAGAGGCCTTTGGAATGTGTTAATTCGTGAATTTGGGAATGTGGGAATGTGTTAATGTGGGAGTGGCTGACGCAATCAAAAGACCAACACATTAACACATTGACACATTAACGAATTAACACATTCCCACATTCAAATATTATAGCATCTATGAATATAACAGGAATCCTTATTGGTGCGGCTGCGTTCCTCTGCATTGGTGTGTTCCATCCCATCGTGATCAAAGCTGAATACTACTGGGGCGTGCGCTGCTGGTGGCTGTTTTTGCTGTTTGGTATAGGATGCGTGGTGGCTTCGCTGTTTGCCGGCGGGGTGGTGCTTGCCGCGCTGTTGGGCGTGGCGGGATTCTCCAGCCTGTGGTCCATCATTGAGCTGTTCAAGCAGCGCAAGCGTGTGGAGAAAGGATGGTTTCCGCGCAACCCCAAACGGAACGACTGAGCCTCCCCACCCTTCGGACCCGAAGGCTCAGGAAATCAGGAAACCGCCCGAGAAGAAACAAACACAATACAAAATCACCATAAAAACATGACAACATTAAGTGTAAACATCAACAAGGTTGCCACGCTGCGCAATGCGCGCGGGGGCAACGTGCCGGACGTGGTGCAGTTTGCGCTGGACTGCGAACGGTTCGGAGCGCAAGGCATCACCGTCCATCCCCGTCCTGACGAGCGGCATATCCGCTACAAGGATGTGCATGACCTGAAACCCGTTCTCACCACCGAGTTCAACATTGAGGGGAACCCCGTGACCCGATTTGTGGAGCTTGTCAAGGAGATAAAACCTGCACAGGTCACCCTTGTGCCTGACGCCGAGAACGTGCTGACCAGCAATGCGGGGTGGGACACCGTGCGGCACCAGTCCTTTCTGCAAGAGGTGGTGGCCGAGTTCAAAGCCTGTGGCATACGTGTCAGCATTTTTATCGACCCTGTGCCGCAGATGATAGAGATGGCCGCCAGAACGGGCACCGACCGGGTGGAGCTATACACCGAGGCCTACGCAAGCCACTATGCTGCCGATCCCGCCAAGGCCATCGCCCCTTACGTTGAGGCTGCCACCGTGGCGCGGGAGTGCGGTCTGGGGCTCAATGCAGGGCACGACCTCTCGTTGCACAACCTGAGCTTATTCCACCAGCAGATACCCTGGCTCGATGAAGTCTCCATCGGCCACGCCCTCATCAGCGACGCCCTCTATCTCGGCATCGAGGAAACTATACATCGCTATTTGCAGTGTCTCAGTTAGAAATAGTAATCAGACAATATCCCTGCTATGAAGAAGACAATCCTTTCGTTGGCCGCTGCCACCCTCTTGGCTGCAGCTTGTCACACCGAGCCGCAGCCCGTCGCTCCAGACCCTGCCGAGGTAGTCATGACAAACATCCTCAACCGTAAAAGCGTGCGTTCCTACACCGGCGACACCATTCCCGCCTCAGTCATGGAGAACCTGCTGCGTGCCGCCATGGCAGCCCCTTCGGGCAGAAACATCCAGCCGTGGAGCTTTGTGGTGTTGAACGACACAAGCCGCTACGATGAGATTTTCGGCGACAACTTCAATCTTTCCATGTACAAGCAGTCGGCAGCTGTCGTGGTGCTTTGTGCTGACACCACCGTGGTGCGTCCTCCGCGCGAAAATCCCGATGCCCCTGCGGTGCAGCAGCCCAACGGCATCTGGCGTGACGACATGGGTGCCGTCACCGAGAACCTGCTCCTCGCTGCCGAGGCTCACGGTTTGGGGGCTTGCTGGACAGCATGCTATCCCTACGTCGACCGTATGGCACCTGTAAAGCAAGCCCTCGGACTTCCCGCCACTGTGGTGCCATACAGCGTGGTGCCGATCGGCTACCCCGCCGGCGACGAGCAGCCAAAAGACAAGTGGGACCCCTCCCGCATCCATTACGGCAAGTGGTAACACACAATAAAAAAACAGTGGGAGCCATAGTTTGGCTCCCACTGTTTTTTTATTGCCACCTACGTTTATTTATACTTAGTGCCTTTTTGGGGGGAGAGGTCTCGGTCTATGATAAATCCTTGAATCTGTAGAATGGTGTTTGGCGCGTTTTCTGCATTAGACCTAACCACAATTGTTTTTCTGAAATGTCCTTTTTGGTGTCCATAGTATACTATTTTTTTGTTTCCCCATCGTCCGGGCAATAATGGTTTACTGCTCCAAATAGGTGAAGTGCATCCACATGAGGCTTTGACTTCAGAGACAATAAGCGGTGCAAGTCCCGTGTTTTTGTATTGAAAGATACATGTATCACCTTTCCCCAATGGAAATGATAGATATATTATTCATTGTAGTTTCTTTTCATATTCTGTTTTGGCCTGTAGCAGTTCAGAATAGTCTCCAAGGTCATGGGATTTGTAAACTATCTGCTTGTCGGGAGAAATAAGGTAGTATTGTGGCATCACATGCATGTCGAGTATCTTGCCTATCCCTTTGGCATGATACATGATGTCGGGTATTTGGCTCCTGCTGTCATTTGCTTTCTGGCTAAGGTAGTTGACATTGTCCGACAGACAGTTGATGCACATGATTTTGATCCCATTCTGTTCAAGTATCCTATATCCCAACGTCTCTTTCTCTTTGCCCAATGTGTGAAACCATTTGATGCATCCTGTGCATCCTGAGAACCAGAAGTCAAGCAATATCCAGCCGTCTTGTTTCGCTATATTGGTGGTGTCGTTGGAGAGTGAGACGATAGGGAATTTCTTCACACTGTCCGTCAGACTCTCATTCCCTTGCATGGATAGCGAGCTGTACCCGACAGGCTCCGAGTCGGTTCCTTGTGAGTATGGGGCATACCTTGGACTGGAGCGGTCAAACGTTGTGTACCATCCTGTTGTGTCGGCATCAAAATAGTAGTTTACATAATATTCCTCAGGCCATGCACGGTTCCTTTTCCGTGAGGTGGGTGTTTCTTTGATATACTCAAGCCTTTTGGATGCGGTGTTGTAGTAATAATCTATCTGCAGTTCGTTAGGTATGTCAAACTTTTTTGTCTCTTGGTTGTAAAAGTATTTCAGGCTTATCCTTTGCAGTATCTTGTATGCAATGTCGTTTATTGTGGTGTCGTAGATGTATCTGAATGCTGTGGCATTTTGTGGTTTGTTGTTTGGGAAGATGAGGTTCTTAATATTCTCTAAATTGCCTTGGAATACCTGGCTATAGAAATCGTCATAGAAACTTGCGCCGCGTTCACTTTCTATGTAGTTTCTATCGATAGAATCCACACAGACGAGGTTGTTTCCGCTCATCAGGTACTCGACACTGACATCTTTGACATATACTGAATCATTGATTCTTACGATTTTCCAGTCAGATTTGTTAATGCCATCTGTTGTATTGAGAGGTGTATGGGAGTAATACAGAGTGAAAGCTGGGTTGACTTGAAAAGGTTGTCGTATTTCTGTTTGCCAAAACACGGTGGCTTTCAGCCATCCTTTGCGATTGCTGCGGGAAGATGTTTGGGCAGATGTATAAAAAACTCCACCCAGCAAGACGAGAAATAGGATTGCCTTCCGTGTCGAAGGCAATACTGTTGAAAGGTGATTTAATTTCATGATTTGTTGGAAAATAACATCAGTGTTTGTTTCTTTTTTGTTGAGCCTGCAATTGCGGTGATGATAGCGGAGGCAATTGTACCAATAGCAGTTGCGATGGCCTGCATGGCAGGAGTCTCTGTTCGTTCACATGTTCCGTCAGAATTAATACAAGGAGTGCGGTTTTTTCCATCCCTTTTGCATCCACTTTCTGTGTGTTCTTGGTTGGCAAAACAATTTGTCCCCTTACAAGTCACAAAAGTCCATGTACATCCCTCCTGTCCAGGTAGTGCTGTAATGTATTTATAGTGTCATTAGCGTTTTTTGAAGGTTCATGTTTTTTAATTTTTTGAATAATAAATGATTAGTTTAAAAAAGTACTTGATTTCAGTGTGCAAAGATACATCTTTTTTTCTATTCCTTGAATCGTTTTAAACATCATTAACTTTTTCGATATTCTCCCCAGTTGCCTTGCAGGGTGTTGTCGCCACTGATGGCGTTCAACTCCATGAGGTATTCACTGCGGGGGATGGGACGGGCACCGAGATTGGCCAGATGCTTTGTCTCCTGCGGGGCATCGATAAGACGGAAGTTGTGTGCTTTGCTGAACTCCACCAGCTGCACAAATGCCACCTTCGAGGCATCGGTCATGGTGTGGAACATCGACTCGCCGAAGAAGAAAGGCCCCAGGCTCACCCCGTACAGGCCTCCGACCAGCCGTCCCTCATAAAATGTCTCGAACGAGTGGGCTAACCCCAGCCTGTGCAGCAGCACGTAGGCCTTAACCATCGCCTCCGTAATCCAAGTGCCTGTCTGTCCTTGTGCCGTGCGGTCCACATTGCCGCAGCTCCGCATGGTCTCCTCAAAGCAGGTGTCGATGCGTACTTCATACTTGCCTGACTGCACTACGCGTCGCAAACTCTTGCTGTAGCGGAATTCGTCGGGTCGCAGCACCATGCGGGGGTCCAACGACCACCACAGTATCGGCTCCCCTTCATTGTACCAAGGGAAAATCCCGCAGCAATAGGCATTGATGAGCCGTTCGGGCGACAGGTCGCCCCCGATGGCTATCAGTCCGTCGGGCTCCGACTCTTCAGGATTGGGAAATCCAGGGTAATGAGGGTCTAACTCGTATATCAATTTGTTTAGGTGTTAATGTGTTAGTAGGCCTAACGAGGTGCCTTATTCAGGAGTTTACACAGCCATTTTTTGTAACAATGCTCGGCAGCCTACGGTGATGTCCTCCCATGCGGCTGCAAAATCGCGTGTATACCATGGGTCGGCCACGTCGCATCACCAGCCGAGAGAAGAGGGCATAGCGGAAGTGCAAAGTGGCCATGGCCTTCACCCTCACGCCGAATCCCGCCCACGGCCATGTGACGTTGACGGTCCACGGCGGTGAGGCAGGGCTTGCGGAGGGGATGCAGATGACGCTGCACGATGCCGCAGGGCGCGAGGTGATGCGCCGCACGTTGCACAGCCGGGAGACGCGGCTGTCCCTTGCCGGTCTGCCCGCTGGGTTGTACACTGTCAGTGTCGAACCGGCTCGGCGACAAACTGCAGGTGGCAATAATAGAGTACCTGCTGAGGCGCACCGTTTGCGTCTTATTGTGGAGTAGTATTGAAAAAAACAGACAGTCATGATAAGGGGGAGGGCAGCCGAGTGGCTGCCCTCCCCCATTTGGGAAAGGGATGTCGGCATGTCCCCAGGCCCTCCATACCCCTCAACCCCCCTCAAGAGGGAAGGAGAATCGGCTGGTAAAGAAAAAACGGTGTCCCGACAGAGGGAACACCGTTTTTTGTTGTAAAATGGTATAAGACCTATTTCACAATCCTGTGGCAAGAAGGTGCGTGCAGTCTGCGGCGGCCGTTTGAAAATGGAGGTGAGCGTTCTTTGTTAAAATTTTGTTGTTAATCTTGCGAATATGTTTTTTTTATTTATATTTGCAAGACAGAAGATTGATGGCTATTACGTTTAATATTGTTGTAATAAGCGGGTATTAAAGTTGTTGTATAATAAAACAGCAGACACTATGAAAACAAAACTTTCTTTGTGGGTTGCAGTTATTGTCTTTCAGGTGGTTCCATTGCACATTTCTGGACAACCGTCGTTTGACTATGCTTCGGCCTTTGTAGGCGGGGAAAGGAGCTACACTCATTCGCTAATCCGAGCCATTGACGACACCTCCGCGTTGGTCTATATTATGATGAGGTGGCGCGCCAGGGCTATATCGGACGATTGGGGGTTGCGCAGAGGAAAACAAATCCTCCCAGTGGATGTTCAGATGTCAGTAGTAATTCAAGATTTAACAACAAATAAAAGGAAATGTCATGAAGAAAGTGTTTTTTTTAATAATGGCTATGGCCTGTGCCGGAATCCTTGGTGCGCAGGACACAATTTATCCCTTTAGGATAGACTATATGGACTCCGTATATCCCATTATGAAAGATTCCACCTCAAGGTTTACTATAAATCGCGGTGAAATGCCTTATTATCAGCGGACAGTTTATGGCCACAGTATTATTGTTCCCTCTGGATCCATAGTGAGGGGATTGAATGTGGCTGCATTTTTAGACTGGCGTTCATTCAGGGATTCTGTCGAGATAAGAGGTGTGTTGGCTGAGGTTGTAAATGGTGATTTCAACAACCCCATCTGCCACTTTACCCATCCGCTCAGGGCGGTAAGTCATAGGCCGTATGATTTATACTGGGCTTTCGACCATCCTACTCTTTGTATGAATTCTATAGCCGACACAGAATATTATATAGACACGGTATTGGGCGTCTACTCTCTGTATTTTGATATACCGATACAGGTACGGGACACTATATATGTTGGGATTTATGCTACTGGAAACCGTCCTTCTGAGATAAATCCTAATTATACAAGCTGGCGTTTCATTACAACAAATGTATTCAGTACTGGGATAGTTGATTGTAGTCATACCGATGAACTATCTTGTGAGGTGATATGGGAGGACCCGGGGAATGATATGCAATTGTCTTTGAAGAGAGGCCCATATCCTGATACATATACTGAAGCTATATTCCCCATCTTCACTATTCCAGACACAGATAGTTT
Source organism: Bacteroidales bacterium UBA2714 (assembly GCA_002354035.1). Taxonomy (GTDB): domain Bacteria; phylum Bacteroidota; class Bacteroidia; order Bacteroidales; family P3; genus Colimorpha. Next base: position 16,991 of record DEKU01000065.1, on the reverse strand, counting down.
TGGGTGTCCTGATGTGGAGGGCTTTGCTTTTGCGGGTATCAATGCGGGGTATCCCACTTTTGTGTGGGATACGGCGGGCGAGCACCAGTTGTATGAGTTTGCCTACGGCCCTTACGATGCGCCGATGGATAGTTTGCGTGTGGCGACGACAGCCGGCGGCATATTTGACTTGACAGCAGAGCGGCTGTCGGAAGACGTGTACTACCAGGCATGGCTGCGTGCCAAGTGCCACCACGCCTGCCCATTGCACGACACGGTGATGTGGACGCCGTGGAGTGGCCCGATATATTTCTATACGGGCGACAGCATGCCGGACACGTCGCATCACCAGCCGAGAGAAGAGGGCATAGCGGAAGTGCAAAGTGGCATGGCCTTCACCCTCACGCCGAATCCCGCCCACGGCCATGTGACGTTTACGGTCCACGGCGGTGAGGCAGGGCTTGCGGAGGGGATGCAGATGACGCTGCATGATGCCGCAGGGCGCGAGGTGATGCGCCGCACGTTGCACAGCCGGGAGACGCGGCTGTCCCTTGACGGTCTGCCCGCTGGGTTGTACACTGTCAGTGTCGAACCGGCTCGGCGACAAACAGCAGGTGGCAATAATAGAGTACCTGCTGAGGCGCACCGTTTGCGTCTTATTGTTGAGTAGTATTGAAAGAAACAGACAGTCATGATAAGGGGGAGGGCAGCCGAGTGGCTGCCCTCCCCCTTTGGGAAAGGGATGTCGGCATGCCCCCAGCCCTCCATACCCCTCAACCTCTCCCAAGTGGGAAGGAGAATCGGCTGGAAAAGAAAAAACGGTGTCCCGACAGAGGGAACACCGTTTTTTGTTGTAGAATGGTATAAGGCCTATTTCACAATCAGCTTGCGGATGGCCAGACTCTCACGGCCAGCTATGCGCACAAAGTAGGCGCCCTGTGCATAGCCGTGGAGGTTCACATTCAGGCTTTCGGCCTGAGCCTTGGTGCGGAACATCTCGCGTCCGCTTGCATCGAGAATGGTGATTTCGGTGCCCGCTTCGAGGCCGGAGATGGTCAGCTGTGTGGTGGCAGGATTGGGCGAGAGAGTTACATTGGCTGTTTCGGTTTCGGCAATACCCGTGTGACGGGCAAAGAAGGCACGCACGCGGACATCGCTGTTTACGACAAATGTCAGCGGATTGTCATGCAGAGTGTCCTGACTGTCGGGCATCATCCAGCCGATAAAGTCGTAGCCCTCTTCGGGCACAGCGGTCAATGTCACCTCGCTGCCGGCATCAAACACACCCAGACCATCGACAAACCCACTCCAGGGGTCGTATTCGGCCTCGACGCGATATTGAGCCACGAAGGTGGCAGTGAGTTGAACGGGTTGATTCACCACGAAGTTGTAGGGGTTATCGGTGGTTACCACATTAGTGCCGTCGGTCCAGGCATCGAAGCGGAAGCCGTTGTTTGCCACTGCCGTGGCCGAGAAGGTGTTGCCTTCAGGAACCAGCGTTGTGCCTTCGGGACGGACAGAACCCATCGTCTCGTCGGCCGAAGTGAGGGTGACGGCAAACTTGACCGTATCCATTGCAAACTGAGCGGTGAGCGTGATGTCGTTCGTGACAATGAAGGTGTAGGGGTTGGCGGTGCTGGCCACCGTGGTGCCGTTCATCCACGACACGAAGTGGTAGCCCTCGACGGGGGTGGCGGTGGCGGTGAAGCTGTTGTTCTCTGTCACCTGAGTTGCGCCAGCGGGCGACACACTACCCATGCTCTCGTCGGAGGAGACAAGGGAGACTGTATACTGCACAGGGGGCAACCCAGTTGAGATCAAGCTCAGGTTGTCGATATGGAAGTCGTTATCAGTGTTTCTGCTCATCGACTCGCCGTAGAAGGCAATGCGCACATTTTGGCCAATGAAACGGGTGAGGTCGATAGCGGCGGAGTCGGCTGTGGCGGACACAGAGTCGAGCTGCACATCAAAGTCGCTGCCGTGTCCGAAAGAGAGGAGGGGAGTCCATGTGGAGCCGCCATCGGTGGTGGCCAGGACCAGGAAGCGGTCGTCAGTGCCTATTGAGTCAATAGCATCGTTGCTGTTATACTTGGTCAGCGAATAGTGGAACGAGAACTCGGCAGGTGTGGTGAGTGCAAACGTGGGAGTCACCAGCCAGCGGTAGTTCGTATCGCCATAAATATTGCAACGCAGGTTCTTCGAGCCGTCCATGCCGTAGGTGTTCAGATAGAACACATCCATCGTGGCGCGGTAGAGAGGCGATGAGCCGGTGGAGTCGTTGTAGCGGCCACGGTACATGTTCCAGCAGGGCAGGTAGGCGCCGGTGAAGATGTTTGAGGTGCCAGTGGGGATGGAGTCGAAATTCTCGCTCCAGGGCAGGGTGGTAATCTCAACGCAAGGAGTCTGGAAGGTGGCCATGACAGCAGAGGTGGTAGTGCCATCGGAGCAGATGGCCTTCACGGTCACAGAGTAGTGCGTGGCGGGAGTGAGGCCAGTGAGGGTGACGGTGTCGGCAAAAATCTCGGTAGTGTCAGCACCGTTGGTCACAATCTGATAGTGGTTGGTATGGGCGGTGTCCACGATGGTCAGCTCGGCACTGAAGGGAGTGACGTTACCCACGGTGACAGAGGTGGGACGGGCACAGCTGGGAGCCTCAAAGACTGAGAAGTCGTCTAAATAGATGTTCGAAGGGTAGGTACCCACATAGCGGAGGGCAATGTTGCCAGAGGCTGTGTCGGGGAAGGTCACCTCATGCATGGTATAGGTGTTGCTCGACGACACTTGGCAGGTCTGGATAGAGACAAAGGTGGAGGCATCGTTGGGGTTGGTCATGTATCCTACTTCGACACCATAGGAGGTGGAAGAGGTGCGCATCCAGAAGGAGAAGGCCAGGTTGGACAGGCTGTCGGCAAACTCAGGCAGGGCAGCAATCGTAGCAGGATTGGTGTTGCCATAGAAGTTGAAGCTCTGGATGCCGCTGTGGGCATAATAGGAACTTCTATAGATATAGGGATAGTTGTCAGAGTAGCGATTAAGGATTGTCCAGCATGGGTCGTTGAAGACACAAGCGGCCGAGGCGTATGTGCCACCGGTATAGCCTTCGAAGTCCTCGTTCCAGGGCAGCTGGCTGTGGGAAATGGCACCACAAGCAGTGCGGAAAGTGGCAGTAGAGTTGATCGACATGTCGAATCCGCAGATGGTTTTGGCCATGAGGGTATACTCGGTGGAGGCAGAGAGACCCGTCAGGCTGTGGGTGTTGCCAATCACCTCTACACTGTCGGTGGCCGACGTGAAGAGCCAGTAGTGGTTCGTGTTGTTGGCATCGGTGAGGTTCACCGTGGCAGAGGTCTCGGTGATGTCGGTCACATTGATGATGGGGGCAGCGCAGTCGGGGGCATAGTCCAGCTCCACATCGTCAATCCACCACCAGTAGTTGGCGCCATTATTGAGTTGCGAAATGGCGATGCGTGCGTCGGCCGGGGCCCCGACGAAGAAGACCTCTTCATAGCGCATGGAGTCGGTGTAGTTCGAGGCGTTGAAGACAGCCATGGGCACGAAAGTGGAGCTGTCGGCCGGATTGGTCAGGTAGCCCACGCGAAGAGCGCCCGACGAAGCACCGCTCTCGGCCACAAGCCAGAGGCGGAGCACCAGCGAACTGGTGTTAGCGTTGAAGCTGGGGAGTAAGGCATAGTTGGGCTGCTGGCAGTTGCCGTTAAAACGCAACGACTTGGTGCCGCTGTGAACACGGGTAGAGGCATTGGTGACAAGTATTTTGCTGCTGCTATGTCCGTTGGCGATATAACCCCAGCAAGGAATATCGTTGGTAAGATCCAACGGCAAGGAGTCGAAGTTCTCAACCCAAGGCAAGGAGTCGAAAGGAGTGCACGGAGTAGTGAATTGAAGTGTATGGGGCATGTGAGAGTAGCCATCGGCGCAGTGGGCAGTCATTGTGACGGTATAGGCCGTGTTGGGAGTAAGCCCCGAGAGAGTCACCAGCGTGTCGGTGGCATGGATAGTGTCGGCGACAGAGTCTGTGGCCACAACAACGGTATAGTTGTTGATGGCGGCGGTGTCGTTGATAAAGATGACAGCCGAGTTGGTGTCGATGCTGCGCAAAGCTATACCTGCCGGACGGGGACAACTGGGAGCCACCCCAAGCATAATGTCGTCAACATAGATGCCGGCATAGTTGCTGCTGTAGAAGCGGAAAGCAAGATAGTGGGCTGTGTCGGTATAGTTGCTCAGGTTCACATCATAGAGAGTCCACTCACCATTCAACGGGAAAGTTTGAAGGTTGGTGAATGTGGTGGTGTCGTTGGGGTCAGTCATCGTGCCGACATTCAGATAGTAAGTGTTGCTGGCGCTGTTGGCGCGGGCATAGAAACTGAGCAGTAAACCGCCCAGATTCTCCACAGGGGGCATGGCCAAGAACTGGGAACCTTGATAGTTGTAGAAGTAAAGCACGCGGGCAGAGCTGCTCGTCGGACCGCTGGCCGACGAGGTCTGCGGGTAGTTGGGATAAGTAGTGCTGTAACTGTTGCGGGTCCAGCAGGGGAAAGAATAAACGTATGTGCCGTAGCTCTCAAAGTCTTCGACGAAAGGCAAATCCTCGGTGGTCATGGTGCCGCAGTCCGTGCGGCCCGTGGTGGTCACGGCAGGGGTGTAGGTACCGTCGGCACAAACAGTGCGGACATTGACCGTATAGAGCCTGTTGGGGGTGAGGTTCTCAAAGGTCCAGGTGGTGTCTGCAAACTCTACCGAATCAACAACCGAGTCGTTGTAAATGAGCATATAGCAGTAAGTGTTGTAGTCGTCGCCCGTGACTGTGGCGGTGAGCGATGTGGTAGTCGTGGCTGTGATGCTCACACTGGTCGGCATATTGCAAGCGGGGGCGTAGTGCACATCCACCTCGTCCACAAACCAGTAATAGTTAGATGCCGACGAGTTATGACGCATTGCCATGCGAGCACCCGACGGGGCATTGCCGAACAACACGAATTTCTCTTGATAGCTGTCATTAAAGTCGCTGTAATCATAATGCTGAACGCTGACAAAAGAGGTGGAGTCGTTCGGGTCGGTCATATAACCCACGTCAAATGAACCCGAACTGGCTGAAGTGCCCTCCGGACGGGTTTGGAATTGCAGCTCTAACAGAGAGATGTCGTCATCGAACGGGGGCAGAATAATAAAGTTTTTCGCGCCACTGCGGCCAGGATAGAACATCAGGCTGATGCCTGTGGTACCGTAACGGTAGTTGTTGTTGGTCAACGACATGCGCGCCGAGGCGTTGTCCTTAATCAGGCCCCAGCAAGGAATCATGCCACCCACCATCTCGTTGGCGTACGAAGTGAAGAGACTGGAATAGCTGTCGAAGTTCTCATGCCAGGGCAGGGTGCTGATAGACTCGCAGTCGGTTCTGAAACTGGTGCTGATGGCCTCCGTCATCGAGCCATCGTTACAGATGGTGCGCACGCTGATGGTGTAGGCAGTGCTGCTGGTCAGGTCGGTCAGATAGTATACCGTGTCGTAAATCTCCACGCTATCTGTGGCGGAGAGATAGAGCATATAATGGCTCATCATGTTGGCATCGCTGATGGTGATGGTGGCACTGGTGGTGGTCACCTCGCTCACACGCATCTGCGACGGACGGGTGCACGAAGGCAGCTCCTGCACAGTGATGTCGTCGATGTAAGACGAGCCGTAGTTGGATCCGGCATAGCGGATAGCCATCGTACCGGTGGTTATTCCGGCGAAGGTGGCCTCAAACCGCTCCCAAGTGCTGCTGGCTGAAGGAATGCAAGTCTGCAAAGCACGGAAAGTGCTGGCATCCGTCGGGTTGGAAAGCACACCAACCTGCACGGCGTTGTTGTAGAGCCAAAAGCTGAGCATCAGGTTTTGAAGGTCGTCCTCGAAAGCGGGCAGGGCAATAACCGTGGCCGTCGTCGTGTCGGCATAGCTATATATGTACAAGCTGTTGTTGCCGCTGTGGTGCTGCGAGGTCGAAAAATAAGGATAGCTGTTGCTGTAGCGGTTCATCACGTTCCAGCAAGAGATATTCATCACATTAGTTGATGAAGAATAGCCGCCGGCGGCATAGCTCTCAAAGTCCTCCACAAAAGGAAGGCTGTCGTGGGCGATGGCCACGCAGCTGGTGCGGAACGATGCAAACATCGGGTTGTAGCTGTTGCCGTCGTCGCAGTTGGTGACAAGGCTGACGGTATAGTCGGTGTTGGGCGTCAGGGTAGTGAAGTATACTACCGTGTCGTACACGACCAGGCTGTCCACAGTGGTCGTGCCGTCCCGCAGCACAACGGTATAGCTCGAGGCGTTGTTGACAGTGTCCGCTATCAGAAGCTCAGCGGCATCGGAGGTCACGTTGCGGACCGCTACCGATGAGGGACGTGAGCAGGATGGAGCGTAGCCAACAGTAAAATCATCTAAACGGAGGTTGCCATAGCTGCCATAATAACGTATGGCTATACGGCCGGTGGCTTCGGAGTTCATGGCCGCATCGTGCCACTCCCAGTTGCCAGTAGTGTAGGGGCGAACGGTGGTCACTTCGGTATAGGTGGAGGTGTCGGTGGGGTCGGTCATGTAGCCCACGCCAAGGTAAGTGTTGGCGGCGTCGACCGTCATCCAGAATCCCACCATCAGGCTCGAGATGCTTTCTTGGAATTCGGGCAGAGCAATGAAGGTAGGATAATTGGTGGTGTGGCCATACAGGCGCATCGCGTTGCCCGAGGCGGCCGTGTCATGGTTATACGTGTTTTGCAGGAATGAGTTGTTGCTGTAAGCACCCGTCACCTCCCAGCAGGGGAGGTTGGTGATCGAAGTGTTGGCCGTCGAGCTCGACGAGCCGGTGAAAGAGTTGAAGTTCTCGTTCCACGGAAGGGTGGCTATCGGGGCGCAGCTGGTGCGGAACGAGAGGTAGGAGCGGCGCGATGTGTCGCCAGTGGTGCACAGCGCACTCACGCTGACGGAGTAGTTGGTGTTGGGCACCAGACCGCTGAAAGTATATGTCGAGTCGTAGACTTCCGACACCAACGTGTCGTTCAGATACAGCAGCCAGCTGCTCTCGCCGTTGCGGCTGCTCCAACTCACTGTGGCTGCATTGGTGGCAATATTGCTTGCATTGAGGTTTGTGGGTCGCAGGCAGACAGGGCCGCCGGCGCTATAGGTGAAAGTCACCTTCGGCAGGAATTGCTGACGGTAGTTGACCGTGGTTGAGCTGTAGGCACTTCCGCCGTTCACATAGCCGCTGGCATTGTAGTCAGTTTCCACGCCAAGGAAGTAGCTGTAAGGGCATCCGGTGCCGGCGGCAGTATTCATCACACCGATCACCAGGTTGCCGCCCTGGTAGGAGTAAGGAACATCCAGCTGGATTACCCATCGGCCGTTCACCACCGAGCAGGTACCTGTCCAGGCCGTGTCGGCATCTGCGGGCATCTTCCAGGTTGTGCCGCTGGCGTAGGCGGTGTCGTTTGTCTCGCCGATCCAAATCACCAGATTCGAGTTCCAGCTCTCATCTTCGCTGGCGTAGAATGTCAGGCCAGTGATGCTCTGCCCGGCCATGCTGCTCAGCAGTCGGGCAGGGTAGATGAACTCGTTGTGGAATCGCGAGTCGTTGTAATAGCCGTACATCGGTATGTACGAATTCTCGTCCGTACCGTTGCACACTTGCAGGCTGTCTTGTGCCCTCAGCGACATTGGCAAGAGCAATGTCAGCAAGAGGGCAGTCCAAAGTGTTTTTAAGTTCATTTTTTTGTTGTTTGTTTTTTGTTTGATTGTTTAATTATACTTATTATTTTGTCTTTCAGTGTACAATATCAATATAGATTTTGTTTTTAAAGATGCAAAGGTACTATTTTCTTATGGTTGATGATTGTTGGGATTATCATTTTATGGATAATTATGATTGTGCAAAAGGTAAAGCAACCCGTTGACCCGTTCGATTTCGAGGCGGGGTGACATGGATTCTCTCTGAGGTTCTGATTTTTCTGTGGGGTGGGGGAGAGGGGGCTATTGGGGCTGTCTGTCCAGCGTTGCCCAGTTGCCGATCAGGGTGTTTTCGGCGTGGATATGGTTTAATTCTTGCAGGAAGTGGCTCCGGGGTATGGGGCGTGCGCCGAGGGTGGCCAGATGGGCGGTGGGCTGCTGGGCGTCGATGAGGCGAAAGCCGTGGCTCGAGCAGAATTCGACTAATCGCACCATCGCCACTTTGGAGGCGTCGGTCATGGTGTGGAACATGGACTCGCCAAAGAAAAAGGGTCCTAAGCTCACGCCATAGAGACCTCCCACCATTTGGTCGTGGTAATAGGTTTCGAAGGAGTGTGCAATTCCCAGCTGGTGCAGCTGGACGTAGGCGGCCACCATCTCTTCTGTAATCCATGTGCCAGTCTGGCCCTGTGCGGTACGGTCGACGGCGGCGCAGTTGCGCATGGTTTGCTCGAAGCGGGTGTCGATGTGCACTTGGTATTTGCCCGACCGCACCACGCGCTGTAGGCTTTTGCTGTAACGGAATTCGGCGGGGTAGAGTACCATGCGTGGGTCTAACGACCACCACAGCAGTGGCTCTCCTTTGCTGTACCAGGGGAATATGCCACAGCAGTAGGCATTGATGAGCCGTTCGGGGCTGAGGTCGCCCCCGATGGCTATCAGTCCGTCTGGCTCGGCTTCTTCGGCATTGGGGAAAGCGGGGTGGTGGGGGTCGAGTTGGTAGATCATGCCGGCTTGTGGATTAGTTTTTGGAGCAGGGCTTGGCAGCCGGTGGATATGTCGTCGTAGGCGGCCTCGAAGTTGCGGGTGTACCACGGGTCTGCCACGTCGCGGTTGTGGTGGTTGCGGTCGGAGGGGTCGGTGTGGTCGAGCAGGAGACTGATTTTGCCGGCAGGGTCTGAGGCAATGATGCGGCGGATGCCACGAAGGTTTTCGCTGTCCATCAATATGATGTGGTCAAAGTAGTCGTAGTCGGTCTTTGTCACTTGCCGCGCCCGGTGTTGGGCGCCACGGATTCCATGCGCCTCTAATGCTTGGAGGGCTTGAGGATAGATGGGGTTGCCGATTTCTTCACGGCTGGTGGCTGCCGAGTCCACCTCGAACAGGTGCGAAACCCCTGCCCGTGCGGTCATGTCTTTAAAAACGAATTCCGCAGTCACACTGCGGCAGATGTTTCCATGACAGACAAATAGTATTCGGTGCATCTTCAGATAGTTGTTGTTTTCTGCTTTTCTTGATTAACGGATTGGCTTTTCTTTTATTGTGTGCTGTCGTCGCAGCTTTTTTTATGTCGGAATGATGCGGTTCTGTTTTTTTTCGTATTTTTGCATCGTGGTCGGGATTGCTTCGCAACGCCGACCCCTTGAAATATCGTTTGTTGAATCTTTAAAAACGTCTTTATTATGAGGTGTTTCGTACTTTTGGTTTTGCTCGCGGTCTGCGTTCACGCGTCGGCACAGAGGGGTTATGTCAATATCGGGGTCGTTCCGTCGCCCCAGCGGGTTGAGATGGGCAGCGGCACGCTGCGGGATGTGCGCCAGCAGCCCAAGCGCACGTTTGTGGACCAAATAGAGGGTGCCGTGAATCAACGCCAGGCATATCGTCTGGTGGTGAATGAACAGGGTGTGGAGGTACAATGCGTGGGCAACGAGGGTTGGGGTTATGCCCTCAAGACGCTGGAACAGTTGCGGAGGCTCTACCCTCAGGGCATCCCGTGTATGACTGTGACGGACTGGCCCGCCTACGAGTTCCGTGGCTGGTTAGATGATATCAGCAGGGGGCCTGTGCCCAACCGTCAGTTCCGTCGGTTGACGCGGTCTTTCTCCGAGCGTTATAAACTGAATTTCGGCAATTACTATACGGAGCATACGCTGTACAACGAGGCGTTGCCCGACGTGTCGGGCAATAGCTGCATCAGCCCCTTCGAGTTTTCGAACGACCCTTTCATGATGGCTAATTTGCAGTGTTTTGCTCATTTCGAGAAGACGTTGCGGATTCCCTTCTATCAGGCTATTATGGACGGTCGGGCCAATGTGAACCCCGCCAAGGAGGAGACTTACGATTTCCTGCGCTTGCAGATCGAGAACGCGGTGCAGGCTTACCATTCCAGCCGTTTCTTTAACATCAATTGCGACGAGACGGAGGGTCTGGGCAGTGGCCGTGCACGGAAGTATGTGGAACTGGTGGGGGCTGATGAGGTGTATGTGCAGCATGTGAACCGTGTGTATAATATCGTGCAGCAGGCATACGCCGAGGCACATGAGGACGGCGGCGAGATGGAGGTGCTGATGTGGGGCGATATAGTGGCCAAGAATCCTGCCATGCTGCGGAAGCTGCCCAAGAAGATGCAGTATATCGTGTGGAGTTATTCGGCACGCGACAGCTATGCAGACTTAATTGAGCCCTTTGCCCGACTGAAGCAGGAACAGGGCAACCCCTTCTGGGTGGCACCGAGTGTGAGCCATGCCAGCGGAGCCCCTTCGGTTCGCAATTATATCGAGAATATTGCTTTCTTTGCGCGCGATGGTTATCAGGCCGGAGCCCGTGGGCTGATGAATACGGCATGGGACGACAGCGGTGAGGGCCTGTTTGGCGACAGCTGGCACGCCATGGCGTGGGCGGCTGAGATGGCTTGGCGTCCGCTGACGGCCACCGATCCCGCCGAAGCGCGTCGCGAGTTGGCCGAGCGTGAGAGAATGTTCAATGCCAATTACGACCGCCTGACCGAACTTGAATATCTCCGTCTCGACCCCGATGCCGAACGCGGCGTCTCGGTTTCCCGTATGCTGGATGTGGTGGGTGCGCTGAATGGCAACCCCTGGGTGGGCGACTGGCACACCACCGCCGCCCTCATGCAGCCCCTCATGGAGTTCAACCCCGTGGATGTGGGCGATGCCATGTTGCGCCGTTGCGACAGTGTGGAGGCCGCCGTGCAACGTGCGTTGCAGGTGGTGGACAGCAGCCGTGCTCCCCATGCTGCTTATACGTGTCACCGCCTCCTCTGTGTGGTGGAGAAAAGCCGCCTGCGTGTGCAGCTCTACAACCTGCTGGGCTTGACCGACTCCCTGGCGGTGGTCAAATACGACATACAGGAGGCCAGCCGTTCCTATTTCCGCCACCTCCACAGCCTCAAACTGGAGTATCTCCGTCTTTGGGACGAGGAGAACACGGACTATAGCCGCGATATTGTGTGCGACCGTTTCGACCGCCTGGGAAGGGAGGTGCAGGAGTTGCGCCAACGGGTCTTCATCACGCCCGACTACCGCGACGGAAAGATGTATGTCTCACTCCGCTCCATATTCAAGGACCGCCCAATCTATTTCACCGTCGACGGTCGCAAGCCTTCGCAGGGTGCAAACCTCTACAAACGGCCTTTTTCCATCGGCCGCAGCTGCTTGGTGAAAGCGGTCACCTACAGCAAGTGGGACGAACCGGTCTACAGCGAGCAGTATCTCCTTTTCCATAAAGCCATCGGCAAAATTAAAAAGCTCAACACTCCGTTTGGCGACTATAAGCCCAAGTACAGCGGTGGCGGCACCGGTGCTTTGGCCGACGGCGTGCTGGGCAGCGACGATGCCTACGACGACGGCCACTGGCAAGGCTATTGGGGAAAGGATATCGACGTGGAACTGGACCTTGGCAGCGTCACTGCTGTGAAGACCATCACCATGCGTTTCCTCCACAACGCCAACGACTGGGTGCTTACACCCCGCACCATCGAGGTTTATACCTCAACGGATGGCTCGACGTGGAAGTTGGCCCACACCGAGCAGCTCGACCCTGACTTCCGCGAGCGGGGTACGATAGTCCGCACCGTCGCCCTCCGCAATATGAAGCTCACGACCCGTTATCTCCGCGTGGTGGCCAAGAACCCCGGCCCGCTGCCCGAATGGCATCTGGCCAAAGGCAATGACAGCTGGATGTTCTGCGACGAGGTGGTGGTGGAATAATGTGGGAATGAGGGAATGAGGGAATGAGGAAATGTGTTAATGTGTTAATATGGGAATGGCTGGCGCAGCCAAAAGACTAACACATTAACACATTAACACATTCAATAGTTAAAGCTACTTCCTCCGAGGAACTCACGCATGATGCTGGTGGGAGGGATGTAGGTGGGTTCGATGGGTTCCAGCACTTCGATGAAGGTGAGCAGTCGCCGGGCCTCGGCATATTCGGGACAGTTTTGTGGTACGCGCCGCAGCTGCGGGGCTGCGTAGAGTTTAAGCACGCCCAGCTCGTACAGCAGGGCAGAGTTGAACATCACGTCGGCTTGCTCCTGGTAGGGGAAGATGTACTTTTCTTCGCCTTGGCGCACTTCATTCCAACGGTGCAGGGTGTTGTAGGCGTCCCAGCCGCGGAAGTTGTTGTCGCGCACGATGCGGCGCAGCATCCGGTTCTCGCTGCTGCGGATGGTGTTGAGGTCGTCGATGGCTATCTGCGTGAGGGTGGATACGTAGACCTTGAATTTCAGTTCGTCGGGTATCTGGGCGGTGAGCTTGGGGTTGAGGGCATGGATGCCTTCCACCACCAGCACGCTGTTGGGCCCCATCTGGATGCTCTTGCCATCGTAGTAGGGCTCGCCTTTGACAAAGTCGAAGGTGGGTATCTCCACCCGCTCGCCACGGAACATGCGTTGCAGGTGGTCGTTGAGCAGGGGGATGTCGAGGGCGTCGATGGACTCGAAGTCATAGTCGCCGTTGGGCAGCTTGGGTGTCCGTTCGCGGTTCATGAAGTAATCGTCGAGGGAGAGCTGCTGCACGTCATAGCCCATCACGGTGAGCTGCACGCTGAGGCGGCGGCAGGAGGTGGTTTTGCCTGACGAGGAGGGCCCGGCCACCAGCACGAGGCGCACTTGCCCGCTGCGGCGATAGATCTGGTTGGCTATCTCGGAATAGACTTTCTCGTGCAGGGCTTCGGAGATATGGATGAGTTGGTTGGCGCCTTTGTCGCGGATGATGCGGTTGAGGTCGGTGATGGTGGACACTTGCAGGCGGTCTACCCACAGGTGGTGCAGTTTGAAGATATTGAAGAGTTTGGGTGTGTCTGGCAGCAGGGGAGGACGGTCTAAGTGATGGCGGTCGGGCATTTGCAGCAGGTAGCCCTCGTCGGCATAGACGTGGAAGTCCCATTGCTTGAGACATCCGGTGGAGGGCACCAGCTTGGAGGTGAGTTTGTGCATGGTCCCGTCCAGCTCATGCATGGTGACATAGAGGAAGGGGAGCGACTGGAGCAGCTCCACGGTCTTGGGTATGCCGTTGTCTTTTATCTTTTCGATGGCGTCGGTCAGCAGCATGTTGTGGTGCTGGAAGGGGAGGTCCTGCCGTTGCAGCTCGATCATTCGGTCGCGCACGGTATTGGCCACTACGAATCGGTCTTCCTCAACGTTATCAATGGTGCAGTAGAAGCCTCCTCGCATGGAGTGGCGCACTTCGAGCCGGGCTTGCGGGTAGGTGTCGCGCACGGCTTTGTAGAGCATGAAGGTGAGCGACGACTGGTACATCCTCCAGCCGTTGGAGTGGTGGATGTCGAAAAAGAAGATGGTCTTGGGATTATAAATCCGGTATTGCATGTGCTCCACTTCGTTGTTCACGAAGGCTCCCAGTATGGGGTTCTCGAGGGGCATGCGTCCCAGCTCTGTATAATATTCGTCGGCCAGCTCGGCAAGGCTGATTCCTTGGCGCACGTTGCGGCGCTCGTGGGTGTTTTCGATTACGATTTCTATAGTGTCCATCTAAAAAATCCTGTTTTTAGTTTGTGTTAAATAACGAAATCGGAATTTTTTTAGTATCTTTGCATCGCGAAAATATACATTGCAAAGATGAAAAAATACGGTTTTCTCCTTATTTTGACGGCTTTATTGCCCGTTGTGGCCACAGCTCAGGCCGATAAGAAACTTATTGACAAAGCCCACCAAGGCGACGTAGTCGCCATGGTGCGCTTGGGCGAATGCTATGAGAATGGCGCCGGGGTGCAGCACGACTCCACCTTGGCCCTTCAGTGGTTCCAGAAGGCTGCCGACCTCGGCGACGGCGAGGCATGGCTCCGCATAGCGCGCTACTACATGAAGGGTACCCTCCTCCCCAAGGACACTGCCCGCGCTTTCGCCATCCGCAAGGAGTGGGCCGACAAAGGCTTGGGCAACGCCATTGCAGTGCTGGGCCAGTGCTATGAATACGGTGATGGCTGCAAGGCCGACACTGCCAAAGCTGTGGAGCTGTATAGGGAGGCCTATAAGAAGGGCACGCCTTGGGGCTATTACTGCATGGGTGCGACGGCTATGTATGGCTTGGGCGATATAGCGGCGGATAAGAAACTGGCCGTCCGCTGTCTGGAGAAGGCCAAGAAGGCGGGCGACGTGGACGCTATCTTTGCCCTTGCTCGTTATTATATGTTTAATGGCGACACCAAGAAGGGCTGGAAGTATATCAATGAGGGCATGAAGTGGTGCGACCCCGATGTGGTGTCGCTCGCTGCCGAGTGCTATTTCGCAGGTTTTGGCGTGGAAATGGACGAGGCCAAGGCGCAGCACTTGCTCGACTCGCTCGTCAAAGAGCATCCCACGCTCCGCTACACCCAGTCCTTGGCTGGCCTCTATTACATGTATCCCGACAACCCCGGCCTCCGCGACAGTGCCAAGGCCATCCAATACTGGCTCGATGGCGATGCCTTCGGTAGTTCGTTCTGCCGTCTCCGTCTGGGCCGCTTCTATTCCGAGCAGGAGCAGTATGACCAGGCCATGCCCCTCTTCCGCAAAGTGGCTCTCAGCACCCGTCCCGCCGACAACCAGGGCGAGGGCTGCTACCTCATGGGCTTGATGCACTATAACGGCTTCGGCTGCAAGCCCGATGTCGACAGCACCATCTACTGGCTCAAACGGGGTGCCGACCAATACAAGGATGCCTCCTGCGCCATGTTCCTCGCTTCCCTCTACGAGAGCGACGAGCATAAGGACATGCCCCAGGCTGTCAAATATTACCGCTTTGCCGACCAGAATGGCGACACCACCGCCCTTGCCAACCTCGGCCGCCTCTATGCCGCCAACGGCAATGTGGACCGCGCCATCGAATGCTATCAGCAGATGATAGATAAAGGCCAGACCGACGGATATTACTATTTGGGTTTGCTCTACGACCAGGCTGGTGACGGCAAGAAGTGTAACGAAATCATGGCCCAGGGCGACAAGAAGGGTAGCAAGCTCTGCGCCGAGGTGCTGGGCTCTGTCTACGAGTTTGGTTTCGACGACACCAAAATCGACACCAAGAAGGCCGCCAAATACTACGAGCGTTCCGCCACCCCCAAGTCCCTCTACCGTCTCGGTCTCTTCTACCTCAATGGTGAGATTGGCAAGCAGAAACCTGCCGACATCGAAAAAGGCCTCAACCTCGTTTCCCAGTCTGCCGACCAAGGCTTCATCGATGCCATCTACACCATGGGCTACTGCTACGAGACTGGCCGCTATGTCGACACCGTCGACCACTACAAGGCTGTTAGCTACTTCCAGCAGCTGGCCGACAACGATGTCCCCGCCGGCCAGTTCAAGATGGGTCTCTACTACGAGCTGGGTGACGGCGGCATCGTGGCCGACTCCGCCAAGGCCATAGATTATTATCAGAAAGCAGCCGCCCAGGGTCATGGCGAGGCCATGTGCTACCTCGGCGACTTCTACCGCATCGGCAAGTATCTCCCCCTCGACAAGGCCAAAGCCTTCGAACTCTACTCCCAGGCCCACGAGGCCGGCGAGGAGATGGGCACCTACTATGTGGGCCGCTCCTACCTCGAAGGCTGCGGTGTGGAAATTGACACCATAGCCGCCATCCCCTACCTCAAAGCCGCCGCCGCACAGGGCGTGGGCAACGCTGCCTACAAAGTGGCCGACATCTATAACTTCGGCAGGGCAGGGGTCACCGCCGACGGCGACTCTGCCTTGGCCTACTACGTCAGCGGCCACGAAAACGGCAGCGGCGAGGCCAGCTACTTCCTCGGCCGACTCCTCCTGAATGAGGAAAACTACGAGGCCGCCCTCCAGTATTTTGCCGTGGCTGCCCAACGGAACAATGTCGATGGCATGCTTTCCTTTGCAGCCATGATGCAAAACGGCATCGGCACCAAACAGCCCGAACCCGCCATTGCCTATAAAATCTACGAGAATGTAGTCCACCAGTTTGCCGATCCCCGCGCCTACTGCCAGCTCGGCATCGCCTGCCTCCAGGGCAACGGTTGCCCCGAGGATGAGGCTCTCGGCAAGGCCTATCTCGACACCGCCGCCACCATGGGCAACGTCCTGGCCATGTACGACCTCGGCCTCTGCTACCTCAACGGCTACGGCTGTGTCGCCGACACCGCCATCGCCATCTCTTGGCTGGAGAAAGCCGCCGACAACGAGCGTGTGGATGCCATCAACACCCTCGGCGATGTCTACGAGGCCCAGGGCGACTTCAAAAACGCCGTCCTCTACTACGAAAAAGCCATCACCATGGGCAGTCTCGACGGCTATTGCAACATGGGCTACTGCTACGAACAAGGTCAAGGCGTAGTCCTCAACTCCCAGAAAGCCTACGAACATTACCTCTACGCCGCCGAGCATGGCTCCACACGCGGCTGCATGATGGTGGCCAATTGCTACATCCACGGCATTTATGTTGAAGAAAGTGTCGCCAAAGCCCTCGAATGGTACACCAAAGCAGCCGAGGCCGGCAACGTCCTCGCCATGTACTATTGCGGCTCCATCCTCGAAAACGGCGACGAAGGAGTCCCCGCCAACAAAAAGCAAGCCAAAAAATGGTACAAGATGGCCGCCGACGCAGGCTACGACCCCGCAGCCGCAGCCCTCGGACGCATGAAATAGCATAATAAATGTTTGTTTCCATTTCCCAGCAAAAAGCCTCAGAGAGGCTTAATCTTAACAACATCGTACATGCGAAGCAAAGTCCGGTGGTAGAAAATGGTCACCAGCAAAAAGCCTCGGAGAGGCTTAATCTCAATAACACCGTACAAGCGAAGCGCAGTGCGGAGGTTGA
>DEKU01000063.1:202-50155 GCA_002354035.1 Bacteroidales bacterium UBA2714 | reverse complement strand
CCGGCGGCGTCGCGGAGGGAGAGAGTGGCGCTGGAGCCGAGGGGCTGAGAGAGCGAGAGAAGCACCTCGCCGTTGGAGGGGTTGGGGTTGAGGGAGAAGAGGAGGGGAGAGTGTCGGTGGTCTGGGCCTGGAGCTCTATGCCCATAAATGACAGGGCAATGCTTAATAAAAGTATCTTTTTTATAGTGTTGTGTTTTAGGTGTGCTGAGGAGGTGAAGTATGTATGGTATAAATAGTTGATGGGATGGGCTTTGAGTGTTTGCCGTAAGACGTTTTTGTTATATTAACTCTGTGCAAATATAAACAATATTTTTCTTTTAGAAAGTCATGGAAAGGGGTGTTTTTTCATGTGGGATTGGTTATAGGCATGAGAAAGGCTCTGGCGCGGGAGCCGTTGGAGAGTGGCAGATGGGAGGGGATTCAGAAAAAAGACAGATGGCCTTCGATGCCGACAAGGCCGACGGGGGTGGTGGGGATGTTGCGTTTGAGGACGAAGTGTTGGACGACTTTGTTGTCGGTGAGGGTATGGACGTAGTTGTTGAGGGTGGTGGTGACTTTGATTTCTATGGTGTTGTTGCCGGGGTGGAGCAGCGGACCGATGTTGTCGTATATCCGTTGTCCATACCATTTTACGCCACAGCTGGTGCCGTTGATTTTCAGTTCGCAGATGTCGTAGACTTGGCCGAGGTCGATGATGGGGTCGGGGCCGAGGCTGTCGTAGGGGATATGGGCGGTGTAGATGAGTGTGCCGGAGAAGTCTTTAAACTGGGTTTGGCGGAGGTCGCAGAGTTGTTGGATGGTGGTGTCGCGGGTCCATCCCTCGATGGCATGGTTGAGAGTGAGGTGCCATTCGGTCTGGAGGGGGTGGTAGTCCATGCCTTCGTAGTAGGGTGGGTTCCAAGTGGTGGAATGGTCAGAGGTGTCGGAGTCGGGGTTTTCGAAAAGGATGAAAAGGCTTTCGGCGGGTGGGAGGTAGAGCCAGAAGGAGCCGTTTAGGAGGGGCAGTTTTTGTTTTTGGTTGGATGCGGCGTTGTAGACCCAAGCGGAGCGGCCTTGGTGGATGGCGTTGGGGAAGGCGATGGTGGAACTGACGGCGCAGTGGAGGCAGGCATTGACGACGAAGAAGATGTCGTCGCCACGGTCGTTGCGGTAGTGGTTTTGCAGCAGGTAGGGGTTGGGTTCGTTGATGGAGACGGCATGGGGAAGGTTGAGTTTTTGTTGTGTCAGGCGGTACCAGTCGAGGTAGTTGCGGTCGGGGAGGTCGGGGACGGTGACGACGGGGAGTTGGGGATGGGGGGTATTGAAGATGGGGGCGCATGTGTCGGGAGGAGGGGTGAGCAGGAGGGAGTAGCTTTTGCAGCCTACGATGAGTTTGCCGTCGCGGATGGTTGCGGTGTCGAGCTGGCGGCGGGATACGAAGTCGCAGCCCGCGCCGTTTTTGTGCACCGCTTCCCAGAGGAGGAAGGGGATGTCGTAGGGGCTGCCTTTGGGGTAGTTGGGGAAGGGTTCGGTCTGGACGCCGTATTGTGCCCAGAGGCTGTCGTAGGGCAGGAGGATGGCAATGGGGGTCTGCATGTCGGCCTGTTGGAGGATGGCGCTGGTGCGGCTGCGGTACTCGTTGAGGAGGTGGAAATAGGGCCACCAGGGGTTCTGCTCGTTGAGGAAGCTGCCGTATTGCACCCAGCCGGGGAATCCAGCGGAGGGGGGAGAGTAGTTGAAGCCGTGCCACACGGAGTGGGTGGTGCCGCTGATGGCGCTCATGTCGCTGCCCAGTTTGAGCAGTTCGAGGGTGGTTTCGAAGAGGCGGTAGGTGTTGGTCATCTCTTCGGCGCTGACAAGGCGGCGGCCGCTTTGGTGGGCAGCGGAGGAGACCACTTTGTTGATCATGGTGTAGGCACGGCCGCGGCGGTAGTCGCTGTCGGGCATCTCTTGGCCTATGCGGTGGCGCAGGTAGTTGGTGGTCCAGCTTTCGCCTTCGGGTATGTCGTATTGCAGCGATGATTCGAGGGGGAAGAAACCGCGGCCGTAAGCTTGGGCCCGGGCCTTGACGCCTTGGCTGTGGCACCAGTCGAGGAAGGTGAGTGTGTAGCGCTCGTGCAGGAGTTCGGCTTTGGTGAGTTCGAAGTCGTGGCGCACACGCGCTACGGTTGTCTTCATTGTGGGCGACAGGCGGGAGCCGTAGCGGTAGTCCACCACTTCGCCCAGGCGGCCGGTCTTGAACATGGTGAGGGGGAGCCAAGGCATGAGGTCATAGCCCCGTCGCCGACGGAACTCTTGGGCGAAGTCGTCGGTCCAGTTGCTCCCTTCCAGTTCCATGCTGTCGGCAAAATAGGCTCTGATCCAGTGGCGCATGGGGCCGAGACGGTTTTCGAGGGCGTGCCGCACGCGCTCCAGGTAGCTGCGAACGGCTTGAGCGTTCAGGTGGTCCACGATAGGGCCTGATGCGCCAGGGGCTCCGTTGATGACGCTGGCAAAGGAGCGGCACCGGATTAGGGCATAGAGCATCCCGCTGTCGCGTGACGGAGTGAGGGTGTCGCCTTGGGGCAGCGGCAGTGCTTCCATCTCTTCAATGCTGGTGATAGAGTCTGGAGCCACCCAGAGGGCCACCAGTTCGAATTGACGTTCGCTGTTGGGGACTGTCACTTGAGGGTTGACTGCGCGGAAGAGTTGGTCTACGGTCAGCACTTCGCCTGTGAGGGGGGCGGCGTAGGTGAGCATCACTTGGGCGCGCTGTTGCATGGGGATGTCTTCGGCCCCGAAGGGCCATCCGGACCCCACCAGGAGGTCGCACTGCATGTCGAGCCGCTTGGCGTGGCTCAGGGCGGTGTGGAGCATGTCCAGCCACTCGTCGCTGAGCAGGACAAGTGAGGGGATGCCCAGCGAGTCGCACCGCTTGGCAGGGAATTCGATGGGGTTGATCTCTACGCCGCCAATGCCTGCATCGTGCAGTAAGTCCAATTCGCGGACTATCTCAGCGCTGTCCACCTTATTGCCGTTCCACCACCAGCGCACAAACGGCCGGGTGGTGGTGTCGGCTGGTGGCTGGGCTGTGGCTGTGACCGCGAGCATGTACAATGCAAATATGCAGTGTTTTAGGTGCATTTTTAGAGGGGTTATTGGTGAGGGGCATTATGTTGGTCAGGGCTGAGACGTTTGCCATAGCGGTGTATCTGGAACAGATACCAGCCCAACGATACGACCTGTATCGCCGCACTGACAGCCGCAAAAAGCAATATGGCCAGTTGAAAGTCGCCCTTGCTGATGCCGATATACAGGGCAGCAGCCCGCAACAGCAGCTGCACCACTTGGATGATGAAGTCTACGTGCTGTGTCCCAAATATGTTGCTGATAAATGAGAGTGAATTGCCCACGACCAATAGTGACATCCAGGGCAGCAGGCATTGCACATAATAGCCTGTCCCCACCCATTGGTTGCCGAACAGCCAGACAAACAGCGGTTCGGCGTAGAAGAAAATGATGGGGCCGCCTATAATGACGGCTCCTCCCAGCAGCAGCACAAAGCGGTTCACGTCACGTTGGATGGGGAGTTGTTGCTGCACTTTGGCGGTTATGTTCTGGTAGAGCACTTTCTCGAAGGTGTTGGCCAGGACGCCGACTGGGCGTTGGGTGAAGGTGAGGGCCAGGGAGAAAAGGCCAAGGAGAGGTTTGTCGAAATGGATGCTCAGCCACATGAGGGGAAGGTTGGAGGAGAAGCTGCTGACAAGTTCGCGCGGCATGACGTAGCGGGCAAAGTTGATGTATTTGCGGGCCAAGGGACGCAGAGGGGTAGGGGTGGGCTGGTAGTAGCCCTGTTTGTGATATACTATGTGGTGCAGGTAGAGGTGGCCGCCCACTTTGCCCAGCACCGAGCCAAGGGGAAGGCCGATGGTGTGGAGGAGGTTCACGACGGGAGCCAGAAGGCCGAAAAGGATGCGTGTGGTGGTGGATGCGCCGACAGAGACCACCTCGCCCGTAGCCAGTGGGTTGTAATCTTTGTGGCGGTTGCAGAGAAAGGCGTATACGCGGTAGGTGCCGGTGAAATAGACAAGCAGGGGGATGAGCAGCAGCAGCGTGGGAGGCAGTTTGGAGACCGTGAGGCCGGTGAGGGCCATCGTGGCGGCCACGGCCACCAGCAGCAGCGACAGCAGTGCATTGATACGGAAAGAGAGGCGTGCCAGGTCTGAGGCTTCGCGGTCGGTGTCGGCCACGACGATGGCCATCTCGTATTTGCAGGTGGAGAGGATGATGAGAACCTCGGTGTAGCTGAAGAATACGTTGCAGAGGCCGAAGTCGTCGGGGGTGAAGAGCCGCAGCAGCAGGGTGTAGGTCACAAAAGCTATCCCCTGGGCGATGATATTGCCGGTGAGCAGTGTGCCTGAGTTTTTGATAAAATGCGAGGCCATGACGAGGGGAGCTGCTATGTGGTCAATCCGTGAAGTGGTCGGCGTAATATTTGCGTCCAGCCCATTCCACACCCAGCAGCAGTACCAGCAGGGCCAGCAGCCATGGCAGGGAGACAAGGGGAGTGTAGCGGGTGTGGGAATAGATTACTTCCTTTAGGTCGTTGCGGTCGGCAAGCAGTTGGTTCAGTCGGCCCGCTTGCGACGGGGGCAACATCTCGCCTCCTGTGGTCTGGCTGATGGTGTTGAGCAGCGAGTGGTCGGCCACAAGGTTGAGATGTTCCAAGTCGTATGCTTCAACCACAAAAGTGCCGGACCATGCATATTCCTTTCCCCCGAAATTGGTGTTGGCCTGTAGCTGGTATCGGCCTGGAGGGAGGGTTCCGAGCGGCAGTGCGTAGCCCGTGCCCGAGGGGTGGAAATCAAATTTCGACGACTCCTTGCTGTCAGCGTTTGTCAGGGTGCAGCCGACTGAGGGGCTGTTGGTGGGCTGCCAGTTGTCGTCATAGAACTCGGCATGGAGTGTGATAGGCTCGTCCTGGCGGTAGATGCGTTCGGCAGTTACGTGCAGCCGGTCGCGACGCGATTGGGTGGCGGTATACACCACCATCTTCTCCACCAGCTGGTCGAAATCGTCGTGGTTCCCCGTCATCAGGTAGCTGTGCAGTCGCCAGCGCCACAGCCCTTCGCCCGCCACAAAAGCGCAGCGGGTTCCCTCCTGGCTTCCGAAAGCCATCAACGGCCGGTCGGTGGCCTGGCCTCCCACCATGGCATAGAACAGGCTCTGCATCCCTGCCGTGGTGCGGTAGGTGCCAAAAGGAGCTGTCAAAGGGGGCAGACTGGCCATCCGTGTGGCTGCGTCGGCCGGCATTGCAAACAAGGTGAAAGCTCCGTTGGGCGAAGCCGTCACCTGTTCGGCCACGGCCTTCTTGGCCGTTATCTCCAATCCGCTGTGCAGCGAATTGAAACGACCCAAATCGGTCTTGGCTCCAATGATGTAGATACGGGGCAGACTATTGGGCAATCCCTTTATCCATTTCACCCACCCAGCATCGGCTGGCAGACCATGCAGGATAACCATATCCATCTTGGCCAGCGTGTCCTTGTTCCATTGGGCCACGGCTTGCGAGCCTACGGCCACCCGCACCTGATAGTTGGGATTGGACTCAATACTTTGTTTCAAGGCTCCAAGGTCGGGGTGTGCGGCAGGTGCCACTATCGCCACGCGCCGTCTTCCTTCCAGCACCTCCACCGTCACCGTGCGGTTGTTGTTGGCCTCTGTCAGCTCGCCCGCCTTCGGGGTCAGGCTGAGAGTGAAAGTCTGCAGACCAGCCTTGTCGAGACTGATGGAGAACGACAACGTTTGGGCAAAAACATTGTCGGCATAATTGACCGGCATGCTTGCCACCACCTTGCCCCTGTTCGCCACGGTGAGGGTTGCCTGCTGTCCCTGCAGCCCTGTGGCCCTCACCGTCACCTCCACTGGCAGCTGGCTGCCCGCATAGGCCGTGCGGTTGCATCGCACTGTGGCTACCCACGCGTCGCGCCGTGTTGTCGTATCACCTAAGGCAACAGTGTATATCGGTGCCCCCAAAGCCGAGGCTGCGGCCTCCGGGTTGGCCCCCTGGTTGTGGATGCCGTCGCTCACCAGCACCACCGCCCCCAGGTTGCGTCCCGCGTAGCGGTCGCCTATCTCCGCCAGGGCTGCGGCAATGTCCGTGCTGCCAGCCCCGAACGAGTCGTACACCACATCATAACTCTTCTCCAAATCAGCCACCCCGTCCGGCAGGCCCCGTTCGGCTTCGGCAATCGACCCGCTCACATCGCGAGTCACCACCACCAGCGGGCGCTCCCGCTGGCTCACATTGCGCCGCACCACCGGGCCCAGCAACAGGAAAGCCAGGGCAGACACCGTCACAAACCGCACCACCGAGAGCAGTATTACCGGTCCCGCCACAGCGGGCTTACCCCCGTCCCCTTTCAAAAGGGGAGTACGGCGCCGGGGCCAATACAGCGCTGCGCTATAGAGAGCCCCCGCCACCAAACAAAGCGGCACAAAGTACCACGGATAGTCAAAAAAAACTTGCATCACAGTCTCCTTGTCAAAATAATTTGCAAAGATACGAAAAAATATTTGTATCTTTGCATTTTGAATTATTAATTTGACGAGCATGCATTACCATCATTCTGTCCTATCCCGCAAAAACAAACCCACGTTGATTCTCATCCTGGCCGCCTCCCTGTTGTTAGGAGTGTCGTGCAGGCACGAAAACAATCCCACTCAAACCATGAGCAACATCGACTCCACAACCATTCAGACCACCCTCGACAGCCTGCACCAC
Organism: Bacteroidales bacterium UBA2714; assembly: GCA_002354035.1. Classification (GTDB taxonomy): domain Bacteria; phylum Bacteroidota; class Bacteroidia; order Bacteroidales; family P3; genus Colimorpha. Next base: position 43,413 of record DEKU01000063.1, on the reverse strand, counting down.
CGTTATGGCGACCAAGCCATGGCGCGTGCCGAACGCAGTGTGCCCCAGACGGCAGCCCTCTGGACCCCAGCCGATGGCACCCCAGCCGAGTTCACCGCCTTCTGCCTCGACCATTTTGTGGCCGACACCGCAGCCCTGTGGCGCATGGCCCAGACCCTCCAGGCCAACATGGAAAGCCTCTGGGGCTGTTTCAACAAAATCAGTGTCGACCTCAAGCTTCCCCTCCATGTTGATGGACCCGAGCCCACCACCCTCGACGAGATGTTCGGCGGGTTCGACCCCTCAGCCCATTTCGACGACGACATGTACCAACAAAAAATAGCCTTTGCCGTTGTCCTCAACTTCCCGTTCTACACCCTCGACGAGAAAAACCAGCTGGGCAGCCAGTGGACCCGTCGTCAGTGGGCCTATGCACGCCTGGGCGACCTCTTCACCTCACGGGTGCCCGCCTCGGCCAACCAGCAGCTGGCTGGCCAGCTGGCCGCCGCCGACAACTACATATCCAACTACAACATCATGATGGGCAACCTGGTCGACAACCAAGGCAAAACTCTTTTCCCCCCAATGGCCCTCATCACCCACTGGGGCTTGCGAGACGAACTCAAGACCCACTACAACGAGGGCGACACCGGCCTGGCCAAGCAGCAAATGATATACCAAGTCATGTGTCGCATCATCGACCAGAGCATCCCCCAGTGCGTCATCAATAATGCCCACTTCACATGGAATCCCTACGCCAACACCGTTCTTGACAGCGCGGGCCATCAGGTCGCCAACCCTGCCTCTGAGCCCGACACCCGCTACGGGTTTTTTCTCGACAACTTCCATGCCATGCAGCAGATAGACCGCTACAACCCCCGCTATCCCACCGCCATAGCCCGTGCCTTCGACCAAGACATGGAGGTCAGCTACGATGAGATTGAACGTCTCTTCACCTCCTTCCTCTCCTCGCCGCAAATGGGGCAGGTGGCCGGCCTCATTGCCCAGCGCTTAGGCCGCAGCCTTCAACCCTTCGACATCTGGTACGACGGCTTCAAAAGCCGCAGCACCCTCAACGAGGACGACCTCTCCGCCCTCACCCGCCGCCTCTATCCCGACCGCCAGGCCTTTGCCTCGCAGGGCATGCCCTCCATCCTCCGTCAGCTCGGATTCAAACCCGACAAAATACAATTCATCTGCTCCCACGTCACCGTCGACCCCTCGCGCGGAGCTGGCCATGCCTGGGAGAGCAACATGCGCTCCGACAATGCCCGTCTCCGCACCCGCATCGCCCCCGACGGCATGGACTATAAGGGCTACAATATTGCCGTCCACGAATTCGGCCACAACGTCGAGCAAACCATCACCCTGCACGATGTCGACAACTACATCATGAAAGGCGTCCCCAACACCGCCTTCACCGAAGCCCTGGCCTTCGTCTTCCAGGCCCGCGACCTCGACTTCCTCGGCTTCCGCAACAACGACCCACAAAGGGACGCTCTCGAAACACTCGACATCTTCTGGGGCTGCTGCGAAATCATGGGTGTAGCGCTGGTCGACATGTACTCATGGCATTGGCTCTACGACCACCCCGACGCCACCGCCGCCCAGCTCAAAGAACAAGTCATGCTCATAGCCCGGCAGGTGTGGAACCAATACTTCGAACCCACCCTCGGCCATCACGACAGCCCCATCCTGGCCATCTACAGCCACATGATCGACTCCCCCCTCTACCTCGCCAACTACCCCTACGGCCACATCATCCAGTTCCAGCTCGAGCAGCAGCTCAGCGGCAAGAACATAGCCGACGAAATACAACGCATCTATCCCGCCGGCCGTCTCACCCCCCAGCACTGGATGCGCCACGCCGTCGGCTCCGAGGTCTCAGCCCAGCCGCTCCTCGACGCCACATCCCGGGCTCTCGACCAATTGTCCGCCCAAGCTCACTAACACCCTCAATCCGATAAACTTTAAACTTTATAAACCCCATGAAAAAAACCTTATCCCTTATCGCATCCATCATCCTCCTCGCCCCCATGGCCTTTGCCGACGAGGGCATGTGGATTCCCATGCTCCTGGGTAAAAACCAGGCCGCCATGCAACGGGCTGGTATGCACATCACCGCCCAAGACATCTACGACATCAACAACGCCTGTCTCAAAGACGCCGTTATCCTCTTCAACCAGGGCTGCACCGGCGAGTTCGTCTCCGACCAAGGCCTCTTCCTCACCAACCACCACTGCGGCTACTATTACATCACCAGCAACAGCACCGTCGAGCACGACTACCTCACCCACGGCTTCTGGGCCATGGACCGCAGCCAGGAAATCCCCTGCCGCGGCCTCACCGCCACACGCCTCGTCCGCATGGAGGATGTCACCAACCGCGTCCTTGACGGCATCGACGACAAAACCCCCGAGGCCGAACGCGAACGCATCGTCAAGCAAAACATTGCCATCCTCTCCGTCGAGGCCGTCGCCGGCACTCACTACAAAGCCGTCATCAAACCCTTCTACTACGGCAACCAGTACTTCATGTACATCAACGAGGTCTTCACCGATGTCCGCCTCGTGGGTGCACCCCCAAGCAACATAGGCAAATTCGGCGGCGACACCGACAACTGGATGTGGCCCCGCCACACAGGCGACTTCTCCATGTTCCGTGTCTATGTGGGTCGTGACGGCAAACCCGCCACATATTCCAAAACCAACGTGCCCTACAAACCCCTCAAACACCTCGACATCTCCCTGAAAGGTGTGGACGAAGGCGACTTCACCTTTGTCTTCGGCTATCCCGGCAGCACCCAGCGCTACGTCACCCACCAGCAGGTTGACCTCCAGGCCCTGCAGGAAAACCCCGTCCGCATAGCCCTGCGCGACATCCGTCTGCGCCACTACAACGCCGCCATGAACCAGTCGCCCGCCCAGCGCCTCAAATATGCCTCCAAGGTGGCCTCCATCGCCAACGGCTGGAAAAAATGGCAGGGCGAAACCCTCGGCATCCAGCGCCTCAAAGGCGTCGAGCAGAAAAAAGCCCAGGAGGCCTCCTTCCAGGCCTGGGCCGACAAACGTCCTGAGTACAAAAACGTCCTCCGCGACATGGGCCGCGCCTACGACCGCAACCGCCCCATCGAGCTCGAGTGGACCTACTTCAACGAAGCCGTCATGGCCTCCGACTTCATGAACCGCGCCTATAAGCTCTACAGCATGGCCCGTACCACCACCACCGACGACAGTGCCGCCCGCATCGAATGCGACAAACTCATCGCCGCCAACGAGAAATATTTCTCCGACTTCGAACTCCACTCGCCCGTCGACCGCGCCATCTTCGTCGAAACCTTCCTCTACATGTGGCGTGCTGGCTACGCCCCCTATCTCGACAAGAAAGGCAAGGACGAGGCCGGGGTGCAGAAAATGCTCGAAAACATCTACGACAAGTCGATGCTCAACAACAAAGCCAAGTACGACAAGTTCCTCAAGAAATACAAAGCCAAGGACTGGATGAAAGTCCTCGAAGGTGCCGACCCCGCCGTCGACCTCTTCAACATTGCCTACACCTATGCCTACACCCCCGACAAAGAAACCGACTACGACGTCAACCGCCGCGAAATCAACCGCCTTATGCGCACCTACGTGCGTGGCATGATGCAGCAATACCCCGACTCTAACTTCTTCCCCGACGCCAACCTCACCCTCCGTGTTGCCTACGGCCATGTGCAAGGCTTCGCCCCCAAAGATGCCGTCTACTACACCCCCTACACCACTCTCGAGGGCATTATCGAAAAGGAAAACCCCGACATCTACGACTACGTTGTTGAACCCCGCCTCAAGGAGCTCTACAACACCCGCGATTTCGGCCCCTATGCCAACTCCAAAGGCGAAATGCCTGTAGCCTTCATAGCCACCAACCACACCACCGGCGGCAACAGCGGCAGCCCCGTCCTCAACGCCGATGGCCAGCTGATCGGCATCAACTTCGACCGCTGCTGGGAAGGCACCATGAGCGACCTCCTCTTCGACCCCGCCTACTGCCGCAACATCAGCCTCGACATCCGCTACTGTCTCTTTATCATCGACAAGTTTGCCGGGGCCAAGCATCTTATCGACGAGATGACTCTCGTCAAATAATCCCCCATCGGCAACCGCCAGTTGCCGGTCTCAGGCGGTACCCGGAGTGTGGCCAACTTTCTGCCACACTCCGGGTACCACCTTTCTGCACACTCCCTCCCGTCTTCCCGTCCGGCTCCGGCCCTCCCTCCCACAAGGGTGCCGCTCCCATCCTTCTCCACCATTTCTTCCACTCTTGGTCACCTCTTTATTTCTTGCCAAGAAATAAAATGCAAAATAAATAGTGGATATATAAATGTACGATGATTGTATCAGCTTTCTGCCCAGTCACTTTCGGCAGCCGGTGGTCCCTGCACCCCAAAATACCCTTTTCATACCATGCAAACACCCCCCCCAAAAAAGCCATAAAAATGCCCCAAAAAAGCCATTTTGCAGCACCATATTCGAAATAAACAGCATTGATTATCAATGAAAAGAAAAAAAAATTTGGTCAGTTCGAAAAAAGGTTGTACCTTTGCACCCGATTTCGAGAGAAACAAAGGGGTATTAGCTCAGGTGGCTAGAGCGTTTGACTGGCAGTCAAAAGGTCATCGGTTCGACTCCGATATACTCCACAAAGAGGGTCGTAAAAAACACGGCCCTCTTTTGTTAGAGAGGGGTATTAGCTCATTTGGTAGAGCATTTGGTTCGCAATCAAAAGGTAACGGGTTCGACTCCCGTATACTCCACAACAGATGAGTCTTGAAGAGGTAGTGAAGGGAGTTGTGCGTGGGCTCAAGACTGATTTTTGTGACAGGCTAAACCAGCGGCCTCAGCATGTTCGCTGAGGCCGCTGGGCTTTTTTACTGGCCGGGACCGCCTCCGGATGCAATATTCCGCCTATATGTCCGTTATAAATAATAAATATAATCTATGAAATTAGCTCTTTTAGGATATGGAAAGATGGGCAAGGCCATTGAGGCTATTGCCTGCGAAAGGGGTCACACGGTGGGTGTGACCATCGACGATGAGGATGACTGGATGGCCAGCGTCGAGGCTCTCAGGGGTTGCGATATGGCTGTGGATTTCTCCACTCCCGCCACGGCGGTGAGCAACATCATGCGTTGTTTTGACCTTGACCTGCCGGTGGTGGTCGGCACCACGGGATGGTACGACCAGCTGGAGAGTGTGGTGCACGACTGCGAGCAGCGTGGCAAGTCGCTCTTTGTGGCTTCGAATTTCAGCATCGGCATGAATATTGTGTTCGACTTGAACCGGCGGTTGGCTCAATTGATGAATGGCCGTGGTGAGTACGGGGTGGGGATTACAGAGATACACCATGTGCATAAGCTCGACGCGCCGAGCGGCACGGCTATCGCCCTGGCCCGCGATATTATCGATGAGCTGGACGGGAAGAACGACTGGTGTCTGTTGCGTGAGGGGAAGAAGGCTGATAAAGATGAGGTTCCTATTGTGTCGGTGCGCGAGGGTGAGGTGCCGGGTGTACACGAGGTGGTGTATGACAGCGATATTGACCGCATCACGCTGAGGCATGAGGCCAAGAGCCGTCGTGGACTGGCGGTAGGTGCGGTGCTGGCGGCTGAGTTTCTGGAGGGCCGCAAAGGGTATTATACGATGCGCGAGATGTTAGACCAGTGTTGAGGGTGTGATGGAGCGAGGCAGGTTTGACCGCAGGGGATGGATGGCCGTGGCTGTGCTGGCATTGGTGCTGGTTGGCGCAATGGTGGTGTGTTCGATGGTGGGTGTGGTGCGGTTCGGATGGGGAGAGTTGTGGCAGTCGTCTATATTCCTGAATCTGCGAGCGCCCAGGGTGGTGCTTGCGGTGCTGGTGGGTATGGGGCTGTCGGTTTGCGGCGCGGTGTATCAGTCGGTGTTCCGCAATGCGTTGACGGACCCTTATGTGCTGGGTGTGTCGTCAGGTGCTTCGTTGGGCGCTGCGGTGGCTATTGTGCTGGGGCTGGAGGCTTTCAGAGTGGGAGTGGGAGGCTGCGCCTTGTTGACAGGGCTGCTGACGGTGGCGGCAATTTACCGCATAGCCTCGACGGGCAACCGGATGCATACGACCACGCTGTTGTTGACGGGTGTGTGCATTACGTTCCTGATGTCGGCGGTGATTTCGTTCTTGATGGTGCTGCGGCAGGACAAGATGGACAGTATTATTTTCTGGACGATGGGCAGTTTTGCTTCGGCGTCGTGGACGGATGTGGCCATTGTGGGTCCGGTGGTGGTGGCGGGTGTGCTGCTGGTTCTGTTATATTGTCGTGATCTGAATCTGCTGCTGACTGGGAGCGAGACGGCCCAGAGCCTGGGTGTGGAGGTGGAGAAGGTGAAGAGGGTGCTGTTGGTTGCCACTACGTTGATGGTGGCGTTCTGCGTGGCGGCGTGCGGTGTGATAGGTTTTGTGGGGCTTGTGGTGCCACATTGTGTGCGGTTGGTGGTGGGTTCGGATAACAGGCGTGTGGTTCCGTGTTCCATCTTTGCCGGCGGGCTGTTCCTGCTGGTGTGCGACACGCTGGCCCGGACGGTGCTGATGCCCGCCGAGCTGCCTGTGGGCAGTTTGACTTCGCTGGCGGGTGCGCCGTTGTTTATCTACTTGCTATATAGAAATAAACGGAGATTTTGAATGTGTTAATGTGTGAATCAAGACATTTTGAATGTGCTAATCAAACAATCCCAAAATCTATCTATCTATGATTGTGCTGCGTGATGTGACGTATGGTTTTGGAGGTCGGGGTGCCGACCGCGGGCGGGTGCGGCCTGTGCTTGAGCATGTGGATGCGCGGTTTGAGCGGGGTGGGTTTTATGCTGTGATGGGTGCGAACGGATGTGGAAAGACGACGTTGTTGCGGTTGGTGGCAGGGATGCTGGCTCCGCAGACGGGGAGTGTGACTGTGGAGGGGCGCGATGTGAGGCATTTCGCGGCACGCGAGTTGGCCCAGCGTATGGCTTTTGTGAGGCAGCAGCCTCAGACGGACTTTGAGTTTTCGGCTTTCGAGACGGTGCTGATGGGGCGCAACCCGTATCAGCGGCGGTTACAGAACGAGTCGGAGGAGGATTGGCACATTGTAGAGGAGTGCATGCGGCAGACGAATACGTGGCATCTGCGTTTTGCGATGCCGGGTGAGATGAGTGGCGGCGAGTTGCAGCGGGTGATGCTGGCGCGGGCGTTGGCTCAGCGCACGCCGGTGATGTTGCTGGACGAGCCTATCTCGAATCTTGATATTGCCCATCAGTTTGAGATTCTGGAGTTGCTGCGGCGGGTGAACCACGAGGAGGGGAAGACTATCCTGCTGGTGGTGCATGACTTGAATATGGCGCTGCGCTATTGCGACAAGCTGTTGCTGCTGCATCGTGGCGGGGTGCTCTTCCAAGGTGCCATAGCCGAAGGCCTGACGCCGGAGAATATCAGGACGGTGTTCGGTGTGAGGGCCGAGCGGATAGACTCTGATGGCCAGCCCTTGCTCCGCCTGGCGCCCACTACGGGAGGTTAGTATCGTAGTACGCAATTGGCATGTGCACTATGTCGCGTCTCTCCGAGACGCAGGCGGTGTGCAGGTTTTCGACCACCGCACTGCGCTACGCTTGTACGGTGTTATCGAAATTAAGCCTCTCCGAGGCTAATCGTATTATTATTCAACACGGAGAGCGTGGACATTGAGGTTTTGGGGCAGTTCGATGCAGCCAAGACCCATGGGTGTATTATGTTCGGGTGGGGCTGAGTAGATCAGGAGGTTGTGGCGGCCTTGCGAGTCGGTGTCGTAGTCGTAAAGGTTGGGGGAGCCGACAAGGATGGCCCCCTCGTTGAGGTGGATGTGGACGGAGGGGGGCAGGTAGATGGTGCCCGTCAGGTAGCGCCCCACTTCGAAGAGGAGTGTGCCGCCTCCGTGGGCGGCAATGTGGTCGACGGCAAACTGGATGGAGTTGGTGTTGAGGGTGGTGCCATTGCTTTTGCAGCCGAAGAGCGAGGCTCGGTAGATGGGCTGAGGCAGGGTGTCCTGCGGTTCAGCGAGTGGGGGTGGCGGCAGGGTAGGGGCGGTGGATTGGCGACGGGTGGTGATGTGGCTTCGGCTGAGTTTCAGGTGGCTGATGTTGTTGGCCACCATTGGTGCGGGGGCGGTGGTGCCGATGAGGGTGAGGCGGTCGGCATCGTCGGCCACGATGGCGGGACGATAGTCGGGATGGAGCAGGCGGAAGGTGACATTGCTGAGGGTGACACTGTCGGCATGGCGCAGGTAGAGCCCCCAGGCGGGGAGTTCCTTCCACATGGAAAATTCGGGATAGCGGCGTTCGTGCTCAGGGATGGCGGCCAGCTCGGCAGGGCTGGTACCGCGGTAGGCGTAGTTCGTATCGGCCAGGCCGGGATAGACAAGTTCGATGTTCTGTAGGGTTATGTTGCTGATTCGGAGGCCAGGGGTTCCGGCTATGATGGAGGGGGAGATGTTGCGTGGCTGGTCCTCGACAGGTCCTTCGTAGGGGTAGCCTGCGTCGGGTTTGGAGTAAGGCACTTCGGCGTAAAGGTTCTTGATGGTGATGTCGCGCAGGCGGGGATGGTGTCCAGTGGCCTTGTTGCGCGAGGCGAGGCGGAGGAAGAGGGGGTTGCCGGTGTTGAGACTGCGGAGACTGTCGACGGTCACGTCCTCGATGATGGCTCCGTCCACACTGGCTATGGTCAGTGCGCTGCGGTAGGTGTCGTGGATAAGGATGTTGCGGAAACGGAAGTGGCGGAAGGTGCCCCGTGTGACGGTGCCGAACTTGATGCCGTTGGCACTGCTGCGCCCGATGCAGTTTTCCACCAGGACGTTTTCAGAGATGCCTTGTGTGCTGTGGCTTTTGAAACAATAGGCATCGTCTGCGGCGTCGATGTTGCAGTTCCGCACCACGACGTTGCGGCAATCCACTATGTCCAGTCCGTCGTTGTTCCAATAGCATTTGGCGTCGACTGTGATGCCTTCGATAAGGAGGTTTTCGCACTGGTCATATTGCTGGCACCACGAGGCGGGGTTGCGGAGGGTGATGCCGTGCAGGGTGACATTGTGGCACTGGCGGAAATGGATAATCTCCGGGCGGTTGCCTTCGTTGGGGCGGTCGTATTTGAGGGGGTCTTGTATCAGGCCGAGGTGGATGAGGTCGACAGTGTTGTTGGCCACTTGCCAGCCCCGGCAGTCGATGGTTCCGGTGCCGGAGAGTCCGATGTGGTGCTGCCCTATGGCAAAGAGGAGGGCTGTCCAGCGGCAGACGGGGTCTTTGACATAGTCGAGCGGGTTGAGCGAACCGAGCAGTACTGCCCCGCTGTCTATATGGAGGGTGACGCCGGTTTTGAGGTATAGGCTTCCGGTGACGAATTGGCCGCGGGGAATTTGTACCACGGTGGCCCTGCCGGTGCGGACGTGTCGGGCGGCGGCACTGTCTATGGCTGCCTGTAGGGGGCGTGTGTTGAGGGTCACCCCGTCGCCCACCGCGCCAAAATGCCCGACGTTAATGGTGTCGCCTTGGGGAAGAGAAGTGCTTTCATGAAGTATATTGTCTTGGTAGAGACCAAGGCCGTTGATTACAGGACATGCTGCGGCGCTTTCGATTACTACACGCAGTCGCTGTGTGGTGCATTGGGATACGCGCAGTATGCGTTTATAGCCGATGGTAGTGGCGCGGCCTATGGTCAGCCATCCCCTGTCGGGGTGGTAGGCCTCGACGCGGAACCGTTCTACTCGTTGTCCTAAGGGGATGTACTCTTGCAAAAGGATGCGGTTGAAGGTGACGGCGTGGGGGAAATCGAGACAGAGAACCGGAGTGTGGCAGCTGTCGGGTACGGCCCAGTAGGTGTGATAGTGGGTGTCTACTACATTCTGTGGGGCGAATTGTGACCCTCGGCAATGTGAGGCGGTGATGGTGGCCTGTAGGGCGAGGTTGTGGTGGAAAATGCTGTCTAAAGCGGAGCGGAATTCCATCAGACGCAGCGAGTCGGCGGCGGGTATAAGCCCTCGGGTGTCGGGCGGCACGTTGAGCAGCAGCAGCGAGTTGCGCCCTACGCTGGTGTAATAAATCTTCAGCAGTTCTTGCAAGCTTTTGGGCTGCTGGTCGGCATGGAAGAACCATCCCGGACGGATTGACACATCGGTCTCGGCCGGAATCCATGCCTGGCCGTGGGGGTTGCCTTGATTGAGTGTGGACTGTGGTGGGGCTCCGGCTCCGGGGGTGAATCCTGCCGTGTCGAGGGTTGACCAGCAGGTTTCGCCGCACTCCCCAGCCTCGTTGCCCACCCAACGGCATCCTGGGCCCACATCGCTAAAGACAAGGGCTTGGGGCTGGAGTGTGGCCACAGTGCTGTTGAACAGTGGCCAGTCGTATTGCTGTTTGCGGCCGTTAGGGCCTTCGCCGTTGGCTCCGTCGAACCATTGCTCAAAGATGGGACCATAGTGGCTCAGCGCATGCTGGAGGGTCTGACGGAATGTTTCGTTGTAGGCCGGGGTGCCGTAGGTGGGGGCGTTGCGGTCCCAGGGCGAGATATACACACCCATTCCGATGCCTTCTGACTGGCAGGCTTCGGACAGCTCTTGCAGCACATCGCCCTTGCCCCCGCGCCATTGGCTCTGGGCCACCGTGTGGTCAGAAACAGGGTTGGGCCATAGGCAGAAACCGTCGTGATGTTTGGCTGTGATGATGATGCCTTTCATGCCGGAGGCTTTGGCTGTGCGTGCCCACTGGAGGCAGTCCAGTGCGGTGGGGCAAAACATGTCTTCCGGTTCTGAGCCTTCGCCCCATTCACGTCCCGAGAATGTGTTGGGACCGAAATGGCAGAACATGTTCATCTCCATCCGCTGCCAGCGCACCTGTGCCTCGGTGGGGCAGGGGCCGTAGGGCGACGGGGGTTTGACGGAGGCGCATCCGCACAGCAATAGGATAGATGCTATTATGGGATATAGGTGTTTGCTCATGTATGGGAGAATGGTGTGTTTTTGACAGGAGGCTATGTCGGAGAGAGATTTGATGGAGGGAGAATTGGAGGAATGACGAAATACCGAGTATTCCACTCTTCGTCTGAAGAGAGGGACTTTGTGGTGTGAGTCAGGGTTCATCAACTTGTTTGTTTCGCCTTGTTCTCGGTGTTGGCCTGGAACCTGGCGTTGTCGACGATGAACCGTTCGTGCTGCCCTTCGCCGATAAGGCCGCAGGGGTCGTAGGCTTTGACAGTGAAGAGCAGCCGCCGGCGGTCGACCTCGATCAGTTCGCTGTCGCACCACACATCCAAGCCGACGGGTGTGGCCGAGCAATGCGACACATTAATATGTGTGCCAACGGTGCTTTGACCTTCGGGCAGCAGCGGGGCAACACTGTCGGCGCAAGTCTTTTCCATCAGGGATATCATCATGGGTGTGGCAAACACCTTAGCCAAGCCGCTACCCACGCGGTCGGCAGTCATCTGGTCGGTGACCGTCTGGGTCAACCGATTGGTTATTCCGGGAGATATCATAATTCTAATGTGTTAATTCGTTAATTCGTTAATGTGTTAGTCTTATTCAAGCATTCACACATTCACACATTCAAGTTAGTGTCCATAGTCGGCCAGAAACTTGATGCGCATCAGGCGTATCTCCTCGGGGGTGTAATCCTCGTCGTCTTCAAACTCCTCGTATGCCTCCTGCAGGGCTTGCTGCATATCGCCACTCTCCGACTCGCGCCAATACTCCATCAGCACCTCCTGATGCTCTGGCTCGATATTCTCGTCGATATAGTAGTCGATGTTCAGCTTGGTGCCTGACGAGATGATGCGTTCAATCTCGGCCAGCAGTTCGTCGAGCGACAGCCCCTTGCCGCGGGCTATATCGTCCAGCGACTTGCGGCGGTCTATAGCCTGAATGATATAAATCTTGTTCTCCGAGCGGCGGGCAGCCGAGTGCACCACGATATCCTGCGGGCGCTCAATGTCGTTTTCCTCAACATATTTCTTGATGAGGTCCACAAACGGGGGGCCGTACTTCTGGGCCTTGGCAATGCCCACACCCACACAGCGGCTCAGCTCCTCAACCGTGCAGGGATATTGGATAGTCATATCGTTCAGCGAGCGGTCCTCGAAAATCACATGCAGCGGCAGCTTTTGGTGGCGTGCCATATTGCGCAGCAGACTCTTGAGCTGGGCATACAATGCCTCGTCGCCCACCGCGGCCGATCCCGACGGGGCAGGGGCATCGTCGTCCGTCGAGCCCTGGCTGAAATCGTGGTCGCATGCCACCATGATGTCGTAAGGCTTCTTGATGAAACGGTGGCCTGCGGGCGTAAGCTTCAGCACGCCGTACAGCTCAATCTCCTTGGTCAGCAGTTTCTCGAACAGCGCCTGGCGCAACACCGCTTTCCAGAACAGCGCGTCGTGGTCCGTTCCCTGTCCCCACTGCTCCAGTTCGTCCTGATGGTAAATCTTCGTGTTGCTGTTCTTCTTGCCCAGCATCACATCCACTATATCCTGCGCCTTGAAGGCCTGCTTCGTGGCCAGCACCGTCTCGAGCGCATACTGCATCTCCTCGCGTGCCGGCACACGGGGCTTGGGATGCAGACAATTGTCGCAGCATCCGCAGTTCTCCTCATTATAATCCTCACCAAAATAGCGCAGCAGATTCAGCCTCCGGCAAACCGACGACTCGGCATAGCTCACCACCTCCTGCACCAGCTGGTTGGCCAGCTCCTGCTCGGTGATATTCTTGTCGGTGAAAAACTTGTACAGCTTCTCCACATCCTGCTCCGAGTAGAAGGCAATGCACTGCCCTTCGCCGCCGTCGCGTCCGGCGCGCCCGGTCTCCTGATAGTAGCCCTCCAGACTCTTCGGAATGTCGTGATGAATCACAAACCGCACATCGGGCTTGTCAATCCCCATTCCGAACGCAATCGTGGCCACAATCACATCCACCTCCTCCATCAGGAATTTGTCCTGATTCTCGGCCCGCACCTTGTTGTCCAATCCCGCGTGGTAGGGCAGGGCCTTGATACCATTGAGCTGCAACAGCTCTGCCAGCTCCTCCACCCGCTTGCGCGTCAGACAATAGATGATGCCGCTCTTGCCCTCGTTCTGCCTCACAAACTTCACAATCTCCTTGTGCAGCTCTATGGGCTCCGACGGCTTGGGGCGCACCTCATAATAAAGATTCGGGCGGTTGAACGACGAGATAAAAAGCCGTGCATCCTCCATCCGCAGATTCTTTATAATGTCCTGCTGCACCTTGGGCGTTGCCGAAGCCGTAAGCGCCAGAATCGGCACCTTGGGGTTGATCAGGTCCACCGCCGCACGCAGCTTGCGGTATTCGGGGCGGAAATCGTGCCCCCATTCCGATATGCAGTGCGCCTCGTCGATGGCAAAAAACGAGATGTCCAATTGCTGCAGAAATTCCACGGTCTCCTCCTTCGAGAGGGTCTCCGGAGCCACATACAGCAGCTTCGTACCCCCCTTCAGCAAATCCTCCTTCACTTCGCGGGTCTGCACCTTCGACAGCGACGAGTTCAGAAAGTGGGCCACACAATCCCTCCCGGCCGTATAGCGCACCGCGTCCACCTGATTCTTCATCAGCGCAATCAGCGGCGAAACCACTATAGCCGTGCCTCGGCTTATCATTGCCGGCAGCTGGTAGCACAGCGACTTCCCTCCGCCCGTAGGCATGATGACGAAAGTATCATTGCCATCCAACACACTGTTAATGATAGCCTCCTGCTCCCCCTTGAAATGGTCGAAGCCGAATATTTCCTTTAAATGTGTCTGCAAAACTGTCATAATCCAAAAAAAAACTGTAATTTTGCATTTCAAAGATAGCATTTTTTTTTTAAATGGCAAAAAAAAAACTCCATTGAAGACACCACAAGAAATACAGCAAATTGCAATAGAAGTAATTGCAGAAGAAAAAAAGGCAGTCGAAAGCCTTTCCGCACACATCGATAACAGTTTCTCCGCAGCCGTGGAAACCATTTTTCGCACCTCCGGCCGCGTCATTTTCACCGGCATCGGCAAGAGCGCCAACATAGCCTCCAAAGTGGTCTCCACCCTCAACAGCACCGGCACCCCGGCCCTCTTCATGCACGCCGCCGACGCCATCCATGGCGACCTCGGCATGATCCAGCCCGCCGACGTGGTGGTCTGCATCTCCAAAAGCGGCAACACCCCCGAAATCAAAGTCCTCATTCCCCTCGTCAAGAACTTCGGCAACAAACTCATCGCCATCGTCGGCAATACCCAGTCCTTCCTCGCCCAGCAAGCCGACATCGTGCTCAACACCACCGTGGCCCACGAAGCCTGCCCCAACAACCTTGCCCCCACCAGCAGCACCACCGCCCAACTCGTCATGGGCGACGCCCTCGCCATAGCACTCATGGCCTGCCGCAACTTCTCGGCCTCCGACTTCGCGCGCTTCCATCCCGGCGGAGCCCTGGGTAAACAGCTCTACATGCGCGTCAGCGACCTCTACCCACAAAACGAGAAACCCCAAGTGGCACCCTCCACTCCCGTGCGCGACACCATCCTCGAAATGACCTCCCGACGCCTTGGCTGCGCCGTAGTGGCAGTACCCGCCCAGGGCGGCCTCGTGGCCCAAGGCATCGTCACCGACGGCGACCTCCGCCGGATGATCAAGGCCAACACCTCCTTCGACAGCCTCACCGCCGCCGACATCATGACCCACAACCCCAAAACCATCCTCGACACCGAATACGCCGTCAACGCCCTCCACCTGATGCGCACCCACAGCATCACACAGCTCGTCGTGGTCGACAGCCAAGGCCTCTACCTCGGCGTACTCCACATCCACGACATCCTGCGCGAAGGCATCCTTTAGTCATCACCCTCCCGTCACACAAATACCCGTCACCATGCAACTGCGAACCGACAACATAGTAAAAATCTACCGCTCACGTACCGTAGTCAAACAAGTCAGCGTCAGCGTCAACCAAGGCGAAATCGTAGGCCTGCTCGGCCCCAACGGAGCCGGCAAAACCACCACCTTCTACATGATCGTGGGCATCATCAAGCCCTACTCCGGCCGCGTGTTTCTCGACGACCGCGAAATCACCAAAATGCCCATGTACCGCCGCGCACAGCTCGGCGTGGGATACCTGGCACAGGAAGCCTCCGTCTTCCGCCACATGACCGTGGAAGACAACATCATGTCCATCCTCGAGTTCCGCCACGACCTCGACAAAGAGCAACGCAGCGAGAAACTCGAATCACTCATCGACGAATTCGGCCTGCAGAAAATACGCCGCAGCAAGGGCATCCAGCTCTCCGGCGGCGAGCGCCGCCGCACCGAGATAGCCCGCGCACTGGCCAACGACCCCCATTTCCTCCTGCTCGACGAACCCTTCGCCGGCGTCGACCCCATTGCCGTGCAGGACATCCAGGACATCGTTGCCCACCTCAAGGACCGCAACATCGGCATCCTCATCACCGACCACAACGTCCACGAAACCCTCTCCATCACCGACCGCGCCTACCTCCTCTACGAAGGCACCGTGCTCCACCACGGCACCCCCGAGGAGATGGCCGCCGACCCCGACGTGCGCGAAAAATACCTGGGCCGCGACTTCGAGCTGCGCCGCGCCACCACCCGCTCAATCAGCACCGACTGACGCCGCCAGCCTCACCGCTACCCTCCGCCATAAAGTTACGATATTTTAACTATATTTTACCCGTCGTTCCCCGTTACTTCTTCGTTATTTATCGAAGAAGGAACGGGGAAGTGCAGTGTGGGTGGTGGCGAAGGGGCGGAGGATGTGGTGCCGAAAGTGCTTGACGGTGTGCTGCCTGGGGCGGAGTGCTATGCCGTGAAGGGGTTGTCAAGCCGCATGACCTTGACGGGGCGGTCGCTGCCCGTGAGGAGGTGGCTGCTGCGGTTGACGAGGCCGCTGTCGTGGAAGCCGCATTTCTGCATCACGCGGCCGCTGGCGGGGTTGTCGGGCAGGTGGTCGGCCCAGAGGGTGCGGATGCCCAGTTGGCGGAAGCAGTGGTCTATCAGCAGCCGGAGGGCCTCGGTGGCTATGCCGCGGTTCCAGTAGGGCCGCGCCACCCAGTAGCCCGCCTCGGCGTCGTGGGGGCCGATGCTGATGTTGCTCTCCGACGGGGTGTAGTAGCAGATGCAGCCTATGGGTTCGGCGTTTTGTTTGAGGATGATGGCCCAGGTGTGGTCGTTGTTGAAGAGGGTGCGGATCACGGCGCGGCTTTCGTCGAGGCACTGGTGTGGCGGCCAGCCCGCGCGGGGTCCCACCTCGGGGTCGGAGGCATGGCGGAAGAGGGTCGGCGCATCGTCGTCGCACCACGGGCGCAGCAGTATTCTTTCGGTTTCCATGACGGGCTGCACGAGGTTATCCCTTGCCGCAGGGTTGTTCCGGTGCAGCGCACCGACGGTGGGGCAGTGGTTCAGTTCGGCGCAGCGGCCGCAGGTGTCGACACCTTTCAGCAGTGCGCATTGGCGTATGGGGCAGAGGGTGCTGCAGTAGTAGGTCTTTGCCCCGTCGGCGCGGCATCCCTCGCAGTGGATGTGATGGGGCAGGATGTCGACGTGGTTCAGTTCGCTCCATAGGCGTGCCGTCCGCTCGCGCAGGGCTTGGTCGTCGTTCTTTGTGGCTGTGTAGGCGTCGCACTTGGCGCAGTCTAACCCACAGAAGGCAATCAGGGTGTCCATAGTTTGCAGGGGTTGAAATTCGGCTGCAAAGATACACATTTACTTTCAATTAGCATAAAATATTTTTGCATGTGGGGGAAAATGCGTATTTTTGCACGCTGAAATGACACAAAGATTGATTATGGATCGGATGAGCAGTTGTGGGGGCAGGCCCGTCAAGGTGTACAGGACGTGGTGGTGCGTCGCGATGATGTCGCTGCCGCCCGTCGGCCTGGCCGCAGTTTTTTTGTATGCGCTGTTTGCGGGTGATGCACGGTGGTGGCTATGGGTGTTGATGCTTTTGTTGGTGGCGGAGCTGCTTTATATGTCCGTCACGTGGCTTCGGCACGTAGGCGACAGGATTGAGGTTTTCGACAGGGGTCTGCACCTCACCTGGGCCGAGCGGAAGAGGGAGGGTGACAACTGGGCGGAAGAGAGGAATGTGTGGCTGGAATGGCGCGACATCAAGGCGTTCAGCAAAACAAGCGAGACGAACATTATCCCTTTGTTTACTCGCCGCTGGATATGGCTCCATGCCGCTGGCGGCATTGTCTACCGCATTACACCAGACCTCTACGATACGTTCTTCTTGGAGAGGAAGCTGCGCGAATATCGGGCCACGTTTGGCCGCTCGCGCAGCTCTTGATGTTCAGTCTTCGATTTTCACGGCGGGCCAGCCGTAGTCCTGATAGTAGCGGAAGGGGAGTTTTTGGGTCTGGACCAGTTCGCGCAGTTGTTCCCGGCGGACGGCTTCGCGGACATCGGCGTTGGAGTGCATGTTGCAGAAGAGGTCGTAGTGGGGGCCGAAGATGCGGCGGGCGCTGGGGGTGAAGCTGGCGCCGTCGGTGGTCTGGTCGAAGGAGGTCACTGTGAGGTTGCCGCCTGTGCGGCGCAGGGTGAAGAGGCCGCTGTGGTTGCCGCCGGAGATGCATTTGAGGGTGTCGCCCGCGGGGTTGTACCAATATATCCAGCAGTCGCACCAGGCCAGCATCAGGCTGTCGCCCTGCTCCTCTTCGTGTACCATCATCAGCGTCGGGACGCAGAGCTCGCCTTGCAGGTATTGCGGGCCGATTTGGTCTTTCAGATAGCCGATGATTGCGCCGCGCAGGGCTTCTTCGCGGCGACTCAGTGTAATGTGTCGGATGCAGTCGGCCTTATGCCCGTCGAAATCGGACATGAGCCATTGCCCCTCCACGCGCTCCATGTAGAGGCAGTGCTCCTCCACGTCGGTGTTTTCGTCGAAGGAGCCGTCTTCCCACTGTTGCCGCACGCTGATGGTGGCCACGGCATGGTCGTCATCAGTAAGTTCCACGGCGGTCACGGTGTAGTTGGCGATGGTGCCGCCGTTGCCGGTCACAAAGTAGTAGAGCCATTCGTGGTCCATGGCCTCGTGGTCGGGCAGGCGGTTGAACATGGTGTCCAGCACGGCGTAGAAATCGGCCGTCATGTAGTCCTTGGACTCCTCCCGCAGCTCGTGGTCGGGGATGTGGCGGCAGAGCTCGGCGGCCCGCTGCTTCAGTTGCTCTTCAGTGCTCATGCACGCCGCCATAAGCAAGGCGGCCAGGGTGATGATAGTTAGTTTTTTCATGTCACTATTTTTTTTGTTTGTTTCAATTTATTGGGCAACTCAGTGGATTTGTGATTTCACAGCCACGGTTTCTTGCGAGCCATAACTGGGCGTAGCTACAGGTGGCTTTGTATTGACCGCCGCGGCGTTCAATCTCCTCCACGGCCCGCCGCACCAGCTCGCTTGCGATGCCCTGTCCCCGCAGACGCTCGTCCACGTAGGTGTGGTTGATGACGAAAATGCCTTCCCTTTGAGGGAATGAGACGAATGCCACTGGCATCCCTCCGTCCACCTCATTGCCGCCCTCGACGGCGTATATCCTGTTCTCTTCGATGATGTATTCCATTGGGTTATTCTTCTTGTTCGTAGTAATAGGAATAGTCGATGCCTTTCATAAAGATTTCGCGGTCGTCGATGCGGTCGGTGAGGGCACCTTTCAGCAGTTCGCGGATACGGCTGCTGTCGGTCTGGCTGGCTATCATGGCGTTGAGGTAATCCCGTTTGTCTATCTTGCTCCAGTCGACACACATCCTCATCCGTTTCTTGAAAATCATATCAAGCCAAATGCGGGTGCTGCGTCCGTTGCCTTCCATGAATGGGTGCGCCGCGTTCATCTCCACGTATTTGTCTACTATCTCATCGAAATTTGATTCCGGCATCGCCTCCACGGTCTTCAGGTAGCTGTGCAGATGCTCCGCCAAGCAGAACAGTGTGTTGCCCTTGGCGATGGTCTTCGTGCGTATCTTTCCCGCGAAGTCGTAGAGTCCTCCGAAGAGGTAGGCGTGGATTTGTTGCAAGGACTTTACTGTACCCACATCCTTGTCAGCCACCAAACTGCTTTTCCATAGCGTATAGGCCATCTTCCTGCTTTTCCCGTCTATAGTGTTGTCGCTATAGGTGAACCAGTCGAGGAAATCTGTGGCTCGGTTGTTTGGATAGTGTTTTGCTAATGTCTGTACGCATTCGACATCAAGGGCATCGGCAGAACGCAGCTTGTCGTCGGCTGCCTCGAATTTGAACTCGTGAGTAACGCTCACGAGTTCAACGCCATCTTTGGACAGTTTCTTTTTTAACCACCGCCAATAATTACCGGCCTTTACATAACTCTCCTCGTCATTGATAGCCCGAACAATGTCGTTGGCAGAAAACCACCACTTCCCATTCACTTCGTCCCAGACAGCACGTACTTGATGGTCTTTATAAAAACGTATGGATTTTTTAGTACTCATATTATGATAATAATGTTGACTTCCTGCGGCGTCGCAAACTTGAAATGACCTTGATGGTATCCCTGTCTTTCAGACTTTGCACTGCTGCTTAATTGCTTGAATTCTATGGGGTATTGCATTTATTATTCCAAATACCGATTAACGACTTCTTGTTTCTGAAAGATACAGCTATTCATCTTTTCTTTTAGGTAGCTTATTTGAGATTCCAAATGTTCGATTTCGGTTGTTATACTTCTTTGTTCATTCATATCAGGTAGGGCTATCTTGTATTGAATGATACCGTCTTTATTTCCTCGAGGCATTTTTAGGCCATGTGTTCCGGCTTCATTCATTATATAATCAAAGAATACATCACGACGTAAACTGTAAAAAAGGAACTTTCTGTCAACTTTTTCTTCATTCGGACGGAGTACTAAAACATCAGGAGAGCAGCTGCCGTCGTGGTCAGCTTGCCAAATTTTCTTCAGATAAGGGCGAATATTAGACAATAGAATATCACCTTGCCTATAGGCAATGGCGGATGTAATGTTGTCCGAGCCATCGTAAGAGCGGACTCCTTCGCAGTTCTGTAACATATTGTCGGTTGTTATATATGTTGCCCTATCAATATTTGTAGTCCGAGAAGTCATATATTTACATAACTCGCTGATTTTTACCCCCCCCGATTACTTGAAACAACTTCAAGTCTCTCAAATATCTCTGCTATCTTCTGCCGATAATTTTCGACACTCATTCTGCTGGTGTCGTATTCCCTATCAATAATTTCGCATTCCGAAATAATTAAATCTTGAATATTTGTAGGTGGAATTGGTATTTCCACTTGTTTTAGATATTTGAAATGCCGTTCGTACTTGTCCTCATTTTCGATTTTTACAGTTTTCAAGTATTCATACACGTATTTGAGACGGATATTTCCGTTGCACTTAATCAGTTGAGTCCCGTCTGCACCACGGACAAATTGGAAATCGACGTATTTAAAACTACAATTGTGGTCGCCAAATACTATTAATGGCAAATCGGTTATTGGATTTACATTATTGGCGTATCCAGAAATAAAATTATCAGCTTCTTGAGTTATAACGGGTATAGAATCAGATCCTCCAACTTCTTTTATGGCTTCTTTGGAGATTTTTGTCTGAACGCCAACCACTGGAACTATTAAATTACGTAATTGTTCCAATGGATACTTGCTAACAACTTTCGCTTCTGTTTTTGCAGTCAATGAAATAGTTTTATTGAAACTTATAAGAGGATAATCCATCAGATCTTTTAGCTGATAAACCTTTACAAATTTAAAGATTTCTTTTGGCATTCCCGTAGTATAAGCTTGACAAAACGAATTTCTTACAGCGCTAGCCAATGTCCCTCTTGCGAAACGGTCGTTTGCATTGTATAGCTTTCCTCCAGGTTGTTTTATCTTTATTCCTTCTTGACCTTTTCGGTTGCTCCACTCATAGCCAAGAAATTCCTTTTGCTCCTTGTTGTCGGAGGGTGCTGTTATTACAAGGGTCTGTTGTTGATAGACAAGTGAGAAATAATACAGCTTTTCTTTTTCGATAGACAATGCCCAAGTATAGAATTTTGATCGGAGGATATTGGCTTTCTCGTCCTCAGTGCATTTCTTTGGATATTTTACATTATCAGATTGGAAAGCCTCAACATAGTTTTTCAGATAGGAATCAGAAGAGACCTGCTCTTTTGTCAGTTCTTGACGCAGAAAGGCGAGGTAGGTATTCTTATCCGTTTTCTGATGAGCAATGTATGCGTCCAACACTTGCGAATCCTCC
Organism: Bacteroidales bacterium UBA2714; assembly: GCA_002354035.1. Taxonomy (GTDB): domain Bacteria; phylum Bacteroidota; class Bacteroidia; order Bacteroidales; family P3; genus Colimorpha. The sequence continues at coordinate 22,158 of DEKU01000063.1, read as the reverse complement.
CAGTCTGCATCACCACCATTAGCCATAATTCCATTAACAGTGTCCATAGCAAGTTCTGAAACCCGAGGAGGTTCGTTATATCTTTCGAGAAACAGGGTGACGGTGTTTGTACCTGTTGCGCCAAAGGTCTGACTGCCAAATGACACTATTGCGTGAACCAAGAAATTTTTCAGAAGATTTTCTCGAGCGGCGATACCACTTGAAGATGTATCGTTAAGAATAGACGACGGCAAAACGACAGCTGCAATCCCTTTCGGTTTCAATAGTTGCGCAATGCGCTCGACAAAGAGCATTTCGATTTCATCTCCATCTGAACTCACTTTTTCGATAATGGAGAAAGTATTGTTTTTGAGTTTGAGATGCTGCTTGAACCCTTTTACAGCATAAGGTGGATTGGCCACAAGAATATCAAATGAACCAGGCGTAATGCCCTTTTCAGGATAATTCTCAAGGCCGTCGCCAAAGATAATGTTACTTCCGCCAGCACCATTCATAAACATCGAAATCTTTGAAACGCGAGCCAATCTATAATCTTTCTCTATTCCATAGATATGGCTTTCAACCCAGGAGTTATCCCCTTCTGGACGTACAGTGTTTATTGCCTCTACTGCCTCAGTGAGGAAATGTCCGGCACCACAGGCATAGTCGATCACACGAGGAAGGTCGTGTTCATAAATATAGCTCTGCAATGGCAAGGAATCCCAAATGAAACGTGTAATGGGTGTTGGGGTGAAAAACTGACCTTCGTTTTGCTTGAACCCCTTGTTGAGTAATTGTTCAAATAAATCGCCAAGAAATTGATGCTTGCTCGGATAAACAATCCTGTAGGGCTGAAACAGCTGCACCACTTCAACGAGGATTTTTCCGTTTTGATAGAATAGTTCTTCATTATGGACATCCTTAAAAGCAAAGTCGTTATTGCTGTAAAACTTCAAAATTCGGATGGTTCTGTTCAGGTCTTCGATAGCAGCCTTGCGTTGACGGCCTGTATATTGCTTGAATAGTCGCTCGGCATAGTCAGCTTCCACATAGAAAATTTTCTCCTTCATAAACTCTTCCATTCCCTGTTGATGAAGGTGCTGCAATCTATCTTGCAAACTTTCGTATGTGTCTTGCCCCTGCTTGTACTGAAACTCCACTATATCAAAATCTTGCTTCTTTATTTCATCTACAAGTTTGCAGATAAAAAGGGCAACAAGTCTGTTAAAAGCATTCTCCTTGTCACTGACATTATTGTGGCGGAGGATTTCTTCAAAGCGATTTACAATATGGTCTTCCGGTTTAAAATCCTTCAATTGTTTCTTTCGCAGAGGGGGTATGCCTATTTGATATGCTTGACTTTCTTCGTTGAAAATCACATCATCCAGCCATTCCTTGTGGTATGTTTCTGCCCATACTTCAAAACGTTCTCTATCGTTTTGTGCATTGGCATATATCTTCACATCTTTGTCTTTTTCTGCCATCTTGACGATGTTGGCATCATCGGTGCAGTTGATGACAAGACATCGGTGCGATAAATGTTGATCAATCCAATCTGATGCATAGAGGGCAATCCATTGGGTAGAATTCTCCTGTTGCCAATAGCTGAATAACTGTCCTCCATATTCTTCAGTATTCTTTTTCTCCCTGTTGAATTCTGCTCCCGCTGTTTTGCATTCAACTATCAGTAGAGGATTGCCATTATCGTCTTTGACAAGAATGTCAGCCTTGCCACTTTTGGCCTCGCGTCCACGCCCCAAAGTCCATTTCGGTTCCAATTCAATATGTTCTGGCCGATAGCCTTTGTCCATCAGTTGTGTTACACATTCAAGAACAACATAGTTCTCTGGGTGGTCGAAATTGCCACTACTTGTTTTGTCCCATACTTTAAGACTGTCAGGATAGCTAATCACTTTTTTGTTAAAATCAACTTGAATCTCGGCGAGCTGGTACTCTGTGTATGACTTTACATACACATTTGATGAGGTCTCCGTAAACCTCAACTCATGCAGGACATCACGTAAATCAGATATTGTTATCATAACTTTTTTTTCAAACTGCAAAGATACTCATTCTTTTTTGTTTGGCAAATATATTTTTCATAGTATCTTTTAGTAGATAGATAGTGAAGTCTTAGGGTTCAAGGTGTCACCGTGTTGTGAGGCTGTAGGGCTTGGAGGCGGGGGATTGGAAGAGGTGCTTGTTGGGGCGGGGGGCCATTTCGAACTCCAGTGTGCCGCCTTCCATCAGCTGGCTGTAGGTGAGGTAGGCTTTGTCGTGGGGTTTGCCGTTCCACAGCACGCGCTGGATGTAGCGGTTGCGGTCGCTCACCCGTGGGGCTTTGATTTCTACCCAGCGGCCGCTGCCCATCCGCACCCGCATATAGGGCAGGTAGGGCGCCCCAATCACATACTGCCCGCTGCCGGGGCAGACGGGGTAGAAACCCATGGCACTGAAGATGTACCACGCTGACATCTGCCCGCAGTCGTCGTTGCCGCACAGGGTTGCTCCATACATGCGGTTCATCACCTCGCGCACCCAATACTGCGTCTTCCACGGCTGCGACGTCCACATATAGAGGTAGGGGATATGGTGCGAGGGCTCGTTGCCGTGCACATAGCCACCCAGCATCCCCTCGCGGGTCACGTCCTCCGTCTCGGCGAAGAACTTGTCGGGCACATGCATGGTGAACAGCGTGTCCAGCTTGCGCACAAAGGCTTTCTCGCCGCCCATCATCTGCATCATGCCGTTCACATCGTGCGGCACGTAGAAGCTGTAGTTCCACGCGTTACCCTCTATCAGCCCCTCGCCGCTGGTCGACAGCAGGGAGTAGGGCGTTTTCCAGCTCCCGTCCGCGAGGCGGGCGCGCACAAAGCCGTCCTTAAACACATTGCGATAGCTCAATGCCCGCTGGCGGTAGCTCTCGCGCACCGAGTCCTCTAAGCCTACCACATCGGGCAGCGTGTTCTCGACACCCCGCTCCAGGGCGTAGTAGATACACCAGTCCTCGTAGGCGTTCTCCAGCGTGACGGAAGTGCCGTTGCGGCTCTTGTCGAAAGGCACATACCCCAGCTGTTTATACAGCCCCGTATAGTCGTAGTAGTCCACATTCGAAGTGTGGAACACCGCATCCATCGTTTCCAGCTCCTGCTCCGTGTCCACACCCAGATTGTTCAGCACCGCGTCCACCAGCACCGACACCCCATGGTAGCCAATCATGCACCAGTTCTCGCCTCCGTGGTGGCTCCACACCGGCAGCATGTGGTGGGGGCTGCGGTGATAATGTTTCAGCAGTGAGTAAACCATGTCGCGGCTCATGGCGGTGTCCATCAGGTTGATGAGGGGATGCAGGGCGCGGTAGGTGTCCCAAAGCGAGAAGATAGTATACGTGCGGCGGCCCTGCCACTCCTGATACACATCCTGATAGAGCGAAGGGTTGATCATCGTGTGGTACAGCGAGGTGTAGAGCATCTCCAAAGCCTCTTTCGGTCCCTGCGCCTCGATGCGGCCCAGTATCCGCTCCCATGCCCGACGTGTCAGCTCGTTCGCCACGTCGAAATGACTGCGGTAGCGAGGGTCATCCTGGTCGACGATGAGCAGGGTGTCGCCCTCCGGTCGGTCGCGGTAGATGGTGCGCCAGGCGCTGTGCGAATACAATGCCCCCTCGCGGACGATGCTTGTCCGTGCGCCTTCCACGCTCTCGGCCGATAGACCCACTTTCACCTCCAGCGTGTCGCTCCCGTCGTCCTCAAACTCAAACCAGCACACCGGCTTGCGTCCCGCCATTTCGGGAAAATCGTGCTCCACGTCAAAACGGTGCCAGAACCCCTTGTAGGTCTGTGGCGCAAAGTCGAGATAGCCATAGTGCTTGATGGGTTTGTTGAACGAAATGTGGTAGTACAGCTTGCGCTCGCGGTTCCATCCGCTGGTCATCCGCCACCCGTTCAGCGAGTAGGGCGACAGCACGTTGCACCGCGCCCACAGCACCTTGCCGTCGTAGTTGTAGATGCCGTGGTTCAGGTCGAGGATGAGCTTCTGTGCCGCCCCTTTGGGGAACACGTAGCGGTGCACGCCGCAGTGTGCCGTGGCCGTCAGCTCGCAGCGTATGTGGTCGTCCTCCAGCGTGACGGCATAGTAGCCCGGCCGTGCCTCCTCCGTCTCGTGGCGGAAACGCTGGCGGTAGCCCCCGTCGGGGTTGGTGGCCGTGCCGGGGTTGAGCTGCGTCTTGCCGCTGTAGGGCATGATGAGCAGGTCGCCCAGGTCGCTGTGTCCCGTGCCGCTGAAGTGGGTGTGGCTGAAGCCCACTATGCTGCTGTCCCTGTACTGGTAGCCGGCGCAATAGTCGTAGACCCGCGGCTGGTAGACGCCGTCGATGTTGTGGGGGGTGGTGTCCGTGTCGGGGCTGAGCTGCACAAACCCGTATGGGTAGCACGCTCCGGGGAAGGTGTGGCCCATGCCGCTGGTGCCGATAAAGACGTTGACCCATTGCAGGCCGCCGCCCTCAGTGTGGGTCTGGGCGGGGCAATGGTTACAAAGGCCGCAGGCCATTGCTGCCAGCAAGGCCACGGCAAGGAGGGGATGAGAGGACTGTTTCATACCGAGGTGTATTTTTCTGGGTGCAAAGATACGAACTTTTTTCAACGTAGCGGCGATGCTTTTTCCGCGCCACTCTTATTCTTCTTTTTGCACGCTGGTTGCCCTTTATTTTGTTTGTTGATTAGAGACAATGTAGAATGTATACAGAAACAAAACAGAAATAAAATACAAAGTATGTGGTATGCCGAGGGCGGTTGCGTTGCGGGAGGGGTGTGGTTTTTGTGACGCTGTGTTGCAAAAAACAGAGGTGTCGCGGCTATTGCCGCGACACCTCTGTTGTCTGTGCCCCGTGGCGCGACGGCGCGCCGTCGGCGTCAAAGCCTGGGGCGGGGCTGCCCGGAGGGGGCTTATTCTATCCAGCCGAGGATGTCGCCTTTTTTCACAATCTGGCCTTGCTTGACGCAGGTGTCGACCAGGCGGCCGCCCTTGACCATGTATTCGTTTACGAGGGCGTAGTTGGCCTGGATGATGCAGAAGACGTCGCCCTGCTTGTATTCGCGGCCGGGAGCGGGGGGCACGGAGCGGTTGAAGTCGAGCTCCCAGAGAATCTGGCCGTCCTCGGTGGCCACGACGGGAGTGGCGTTGGCATGCTCTTTGGTGATGTAGTTGGGTGTGAGCGACACGGCTCCTGCCGCGCTGGGGGTGGCGTTCTTGACGGCGGACACGCCTTTTTCGGCGCGCAGCTGTGCCACTTCTTTCTCGAAGCGTTCTTTGGCCAGGCCGGATTTGTAGTCGCGGTATTGGCGGTCGTGCATGGCCAGTTCGAAGAGTTCTTCGTCGTCCTCGCCGCGGTCCCAGCCGTTGTCTTCCATTTCCTTGATGTATTCGGGCAGTGCGTCGGGGTAGGCGTCCTGTGGGTTGCCGTCGTAGAATTCGAGGTTGTTCTTCTTGGCCAGCTCGATGATTTCGGGTGCCAGGGGTCCGGGCAGTTTGCCGGCGCGGCCGAGGATCATGTTCCAGCTATCCTTGTCGATTTGGCTGAAGCGGGGTTTGCCTTGGGCCAGGGCCATGATGTTCATGAGGGCGATGTTTTTGGTGTACTGGCTGAAGGGGGTCACCAGTGGGGGATAGCCGAGCATAGGCCAGATGTAGGCCACCTCTTGGAAGAGCTGGATGGTGAGTTCGTCGAAGGTGACTTCGGGTTTGCCGTTCTTTTTGAGGGCCATGTTGATGGCGTGGTGGACGCCTTTGAGGTCGCTCATCATGCTGCCCATCATGCCGCCGGGCAGTCCGCAGCCCACCAGCATGGAGGTGCAGATGCGGTTGGCGGGGTTGACGTAGAGGCCGAGGAAGTCGTCGAGGAAGGACTGGGTGAGGGCGCGGGTTTCCATGTAGGCGCTCATGTTGATGTCCTTGACCAGGAAGCCGTCTTCTTTGAGCATGGCTTGCACGGCGATGATGCCGGGATGGACCATGCCCCAGGCGAGGGGTTCCATGGCGGTGTCGATGACATCGGCGCCGGCGCGGGCTACTTCGAGCACGGAGGCCATGGCGAAGCCGGGACCGGAGTGGCCGTGGTACTGGACGATGATGTGGGGGTATTTCTTCTTAATCTGGTAGACGAGTTTGCCCAGCATGGTGGGACGGCCGATGCCGGCCATGTCTTTCAGGGCTATCTCGTCGGCGCCGAACTCGACGAGCTTGTCGACAATGCCCATGTAGTATTCGACGGTGTGGATGGGTGAGTAGGTGATGCTGAGGGCGGCCTGGCTGATCATGCCGGCCTCTTTGGCGTATTTCACTGAGAGTTCGAGGTTGCGCACATCGTTCAGCCCGCAGAATGAGCGCATGATGTCGACACCTTGGGCTTTCTTCACTTTGGGCATAAGCTGGCGCACGTCCTTGGGCACGCCGTACATGCGGAGGCCGTTCAGGGCGCGTTCCAGCATGTGGGTCTGGATGCCTGCCTTGTTGAATTCCTTGGTCCATGCACGGACGGACTTGTTGGGGTTTTCGCCATACATGAGGTTCACCTGCTCGAATGCGCCGCCGTTGGTTTCGATGCGGTCGAAACATCCCATCTTGACGATGGCGGGGGCCACCTGCACCAGTTGGTCCATGCGGGGTTGGTATTTGCCCGACGACTGCCACATGTCGCGGTACACCAGACTGAATTTTATCTCTCTTGCCATAGGTTTTATGTTGTTGAATTTGATGTAATGTGTTGTTATTTATCTAAGTGGTGCGAAAAAGCCTTTTCCCACCAATATGCAAAGATACGAAAAAGTATTTAAAGTGCATGATATTTTAACTCTTTTTGTATGTATCTCAGAATAATCCATCTGATTCTGTTTTGGCAGAGAGCTACGGCGCACTGCTGCTGGCCTTTGATTATAACCAGCAGGGGGCTGCCACGGCCAACTAAAAAGTCCTCCCACCATTCAAGCAGGTGAGAGGACTGAATAGTTTTGAGTGGGAGAATATTAATCCACCAGCTCGTACCGGCAGCCGTCGTGTGTGACAAATCTCACCAACCCCTTGTCCTTCACCACAACAAAAGTGTCGATAACATACTTGCACCCTACTTCTTCCGAGCGTCTAATATCGTTATTGCTACGGATGGTAAAGTTGATGGTATCAATATAACTACACAATGAGTTTTCATAAGCATTTATATTATTCTGAATTGCAAAATCAATATAATTGGAATCGGGAGGATCAATGTGATAATAGTCACGAATAGCGGATGAATTAGTGAATTCCACCACGAAAAAGTGGTATGGGTTGTTCAAACTGGGTGCTCTGTTTATCATGTCAGCCGTACCATAATTCCCAATCACAAAATTCAAATCAAAGTCATGCTTGCTCGCGGTATCGGTTATTATAACCTCCAAGGTTTGAGTGCAATCCTCTTTTACTCCAAATCCAATATCGTACGGATGTGGGGGATAACTTATTTTTGAGACTACAAGCGGTATCGGTTCTCCCGTGCTGCTGGCAAAAGTTAGTCCCTGCCCAGGGGTATATGGAAAGTAGTGTTGTATGAACTCTTTATCGAATCCTGCACAATGCTTGTAGCACCCCGCCACACTCATTGTTGCCAACACGGCTATTAAAATGAATAATTTCTTCATGGTTTACTAGTTTTTATTGTTTGACAATTTGTATGTTTTATTGTTTGACGATACATTTGACAATCCTGTTTCCATTAGCTGTCACTACAGCATAATAGCATCCCGAAGGCAGTGTCCGGATGTCCAGCTGCTGCCGATAGGAGACTGCGTCCACATTTTCCGTGTGAAAATGTCACGGCAAACATTGCTACGAATGCGTTTCTTTTATTTTTTGAATACATAACAAACTGTAATTTGTTAGTAATGAATAATATATATATATTTGACAGAGATTCCTTGCTGCAAATATAGGAATAATATTTTAACCATGCAAAAATTTAATAAGAATTTATTGTATTTTAATATTTAATTCGGTGCGCTGCGATTTGTGAAAGTGAATTCTGTTGATATGTCGTGTTTTTTTTGTATTTTTGCATTTTGGAACTGATGAAGGGTTGTGCGTTTGTAGTTCTCTTAATAGATGGGATGATTATGATTAATAAGGGAGGTGTACCTCCACTTGTGATAATTAACAGAGTTGAAAACTATGAATATCTATCTGATAGCCGTTGCTGTGCTGCCCGTGATTGTGTTGGCGTTAGTGGTTTATAGGGGTGATAAATTTGGGAAAGAGCCTTTCGGGACGTTGCTGAAAGCTTTCATTTTTGGGGCACTGTCCATCCCTCCTGCTGCCATGATGGAGGGATTTTTGTCTGTCTTCACCCCACCGTTGCCCGTCGTGAGCGGGGTGTATACGGGCTTTGTGGTGGCTGGGTGCAGCGAGGAACTCTGGAAACTGCTGTTGCTGCTGCTGGCCATTTGGAAGAGCCGCGAGTTTGACGAGTATTACGACGGCATTGTGTACGCCTGTTTTGTGTCGTTAGGTTTTGCCTGTTTCGAGAACATCTCATACGTCTTCGGGCAGGGCTCCTTTGTCGGTGCGCTGGTGACGGGTTCGGTGAGGGCTGTGCTTTCCGTGCCGGGCCATTTCCTGTTCGGGGTGATGATGGGCTACTATGTGGCCTTAGCCAAGTTCGACCCCACCCACCGGGGCCGCTATTTGTTGCTGGCCTTTGTGGTGCCCATGTTGATGCACGGCACTTTCGATGCGTTGCTTATGATTCCCGAAAGCATGGGCCAGGGCGAGGGTCTTGTCTCGACCGTGCTCTTTGTGGTGTTGCTGTGGTTCGACGTGAAGATGTGGAAATGGGGAGTGCGGCGCATACAGCATCTGCAAGACCTGTCGCAACAGCAGAACGCCGACCGCAGCCATCCCTTCCGGGGTTTCACTTGGGATTTTTAGTGCGGCTGTCCTACCAGTCCTGCACATGGCGGGCGCCGCTGAAGGCCTTGAGGCGCAGCCCCACCGACACCGTCACCAACAGGGGCTGGATGTCGTGATAGTCCACATGGTAGCTGTTCTGTATTTCCTTGACAGTTCCGTAGATGTCGTAGCGGACGGTCTCCTCCTCGTCCCACACGAGCTGGGCTGCCCCCATCAGGTTGAATCCGAATCCGATGGTCACCAGGTCCTTTACCATAAATCCTCCCCCAAGGCGCAGGGCTGCCGTGGTGGCGTTGGCGTAGGTGCTCCGTTTGAGGTTGTTGAACTGCATTTCGTCTTCACGATAGGAGTAGGGCCAGTTGGCGTCGGCAAAGTAGAGCGTCCAAGGGCTGATGAGCCGCAGGCTCACGCCGCCCAAGGCCTCGCCGTAGAGGTAGATGGTTTTGGTGAGGGGGAATCTGTAGCGCACGCCCAGCAAAACAGGGATGTTGCGGAAGCGGGGCAGCTGCATGCTGTAGGCAGGGCATTGGCTGTAGCGGTGCGCAAAGCTGATATCGTAGTATGACTGCACATCATCGCTCACGTCGCTTTGCATATAGTCAGCCTCCAGCACGGCCTCCAGATTGGTGTGGAAAGGCATGGCGTAGCTCACGTCTACCCCCGCCGACCATCCCCGTCCAGCTCCAGCCTTGTGCTGGTGCCCTTGGGTGAACATCCATTCGTTGTCGCTCATGCGCGAGTCGGCATATTGGCCTTGGGGCAGGGTGATGCCGCCGTGCAGACCAATATATACCTGTGCCGAGACAGGGTGGTGCAGACCGGTAGCGATCAAAAACAGTGCGAAGAGAAAAGGAGCTGTCTTTTTCATGGATAGGAATTATTTTTCGTTGATGATTTGCAGCAGTTGTTTCAAGTCGATGAGGCGCAGGAGCAGGGCTGCGGCTAAGGCTGTGGCGCCGGCGGCCAGCAGCAGCGCCCACCACGCCATGGCGGGCAGCAGCACCGCCACCACCACAGCGGCAGCACAAAACAGCGCCAGCCGCAGCAGATAGTCCCAGCGGGGATGCAGATGGAACGAGCGCAAGGCCAGAATCATTTGGGTGACGGCCATGAAGGCCTGTGCCGTAAGGGCAGCCCACGCCGACCCTACAGCGCCGCAGCGCGGAATGGCTATCAAGTTGATGCCGATGTTGATGGCCAAGGTGATAGCGGCAAGGATATTGAGTTGGCGCAGTTGGCCCGCGGCAGTGAGGAGGGTACCATAGACGTAGGTCATCGATATCGGCACTATGCCCCACACCAGCACCGCAAACACTCCGGCATATTCGCCCACATGATTGTTGTAGAGCAGCTGCATGAAAGTGTGGCTATGGTGTGAGAACACGGCGGCGGCCGTGACCGAGAAGACCACCATCAGCCCCGTCACTATCTTGACGGTGGAACCCAGCTGGCTGTCGCCTTCGGCTGTCATGCGTGAGAAGACGGGCAGCAGCGGCACCGACACCAGATACCCCACCATGGTCAGTGCGTCCAGCAAGCGGAACGCCCCGGCATAGATGCCCGACTGGTGGTAGCCTTCGGGGTGAATCCACGAAAGCAGCAGCGGGTCAATTCGGTTGTACGAAGCCATCAGCAGCACCAGCAGGGCAAACGGGAAACTTTTGCGCAGCATCACTATCGCAAAGGGAGCCTTCAGGCGCACCGCCCTCAGTGTGAAGAGGGGATTATGTTTGCGCTTTATGCGGAGGCTCAGCACTGCCAGCGCCGTCAGCGTTGTGGCTACATAGGCGGCAGTTTGGGCCAGGGCAAAATGCTCCACTGTCACATCAGGTCCCGGTCCCCACAGCATGAGCGCACAAATGACTATCATCACCACGCGGTCGAGGATGCTGATGACACTGTCCCACTTGAAGAGCATCAGCCCTTCGAAATTGCTGCGCAGGTAAAGGATCATTGAGTTCAGGAACTGGTTGAACGATAGCACGGCCAGCAGCACGAACTGCCTTGAGCCGTAGCCTGCCAAAAGCCCCACCGTGAACGTCACAACCACATACAGCAACAGCAACGCCAGTTTAATGCCCAGCACATCGGGCAGATGCTTGTCAATCAGCTTGGGGTGGCGGGCTATGTTGCGCACATTGAAGTTGGTGACCCCCAGGTCGAGCAATATGTTGAAGATGTAAGCCAGGTTGAAGATGGAGAAATAGAAGCCGTACTCGTCCGACCCCACCGCATTCTGCACACCCGTCTCAATGCCCAGAATCCAGAATGGCTTGATGAGCAGGTTGAGCAGCAGAATCCAGATTAGGCCTGACAGTAGTTTCTTTTGCATACGAGGGTTCTCTATCTTTTTAGGTTGCGCTGTAGTGTCGGCGTCGACTGTGGCAGCCTTTCAGCCTCCACCGCATACGCATGTCGGTATATTCATAGTGCTGGGATGGCCCATTTCTCCTCCATGTCCCAGTTTTCGCGCAGTTCGAGTGTCTTGCCAAAGGTCAGCACCCGCTCCGGCTGGCGGCGCTGCCACCAGTCGCCCGGGGTCCAGGCCCCGTTGCCGTCGCTGTCCACGATGGCGCGGACGCCGTATTTGCCCCCTTTCAGGTGGGGGAACGGACATTTGCCCGGTTGGGTTACCGTCAGCTCTTTGACCGTCTCGCCTTTTTCGTTGGTGAGCTGGACTATGAGGCGGGGGAAGGGTCTGCCCTCCCCAAGGCTGTCGGCTATGAGGGTCAGCGCGATATTGCCGTAGCTCTCGCTCTTAGTGTATTCCGTGGCAATGGTAAGGGAGTCGCTCACATTGTTCCAGATGTCGTAGAACAAGCCGGCCGGCACTTTAAACTGATATTTCTCGCCCGCTTTGCCGTCGAACGCTATGTAGGCCTTCATGCCCACGGCTGGAGCCATCGTGCTGTCGGCCAGCATCCGTATGCCGCAGCGGGTGGTGCTGCTATCCTTCAGCGCAAGCACCTGCACAGCCGTGTCGAGGGGACGGGACACCGAGTCCACGGGCCGCCACGCGCTGCACACTCCGGCGGCGGGATTGACAAACCGCAGCCACAATGTGTCGAAATATGGATGTTGGGCGGCCACACGGCTCACCATCACAGACGGCTTGACTTTCGGCATCCGGGCATTGGGAATTTTGCTTTTAGTCTGCTTGCTGCGGTTGGAGACGGCGCTGCGTTTCATCTGCAGGTTCAGGGTGTCATGCAGGCCTGTCGTGTCGGACAGCACCAGCCGCAGTGAGTCGCACTCCTTGTCGGCCACCCACACATGCAGCGTGTCGCCCTTGCTGTTGGTGGTGTGCCATAGCTGGACGGGTTGCGAAGCCGAGTCGGCGGGCAGGTGCCGCAGTTTATAGTGTTTTGACAACGGGGCAGCGGTGGCAATCTCAATCCGGCCACGTTGTGTGAAGGAACTCTTCGTGATGCGTTGAGCCGTCTTCTTCGTCTGCGACATCAGCAGCGTGAGGCTGCTTTTGGGCAGCGAGTCGGCCGTCCGGCTGGCGGCGTGGAGGGCGCTGTCGGTGGGTGTGGAGAGATTGGCCGGTGCCGGAGGCGTGGTCGCCGAGGGGTGCCGGACGCTGTCGGCGGCGGCTGTCGCGACCTTGGTGCTGTCCCGCCTGGCCGAATCAGCGGCGGTTGTGTCGGGCGGCGCGGGCATCTTCACGGCGGTCACCAGTGTGTCGAGAAAAGCCACAGCCTCATCCTTGCCCAGACGCATGTTCTTGTCGCCGTCCTCGATGGCCAGCAGCAGGTAGCGCCCTTCGCGCAGGTGGTTCAGCTCAAAACGGCCCTCCTTGTCCGGACGGGTCATATACATCGGCTGCACTTTGGCCACGATGCTGTCCCCCACGCTGTCGGCCAGCTGGCTCTCGGCCCATGCCGCCACCGTAATATTCTCGCTGAGGGGTTTCTGGCTGAAGGCGTCCACCACCTGCCCGCGCAAGGTCATGCTGTCGATGCTGCCGCCGGTCGAAAACACATACTCGAAACTGGGCAGCAGGTTGCCCTCGTTGAAGTCGGCAATGGCGTTCTTGAACTGGAACAGATAGGTGGTCGAGGGCTGGAGGGTGTCTTTGATTTTCACCACCAGTCCGTGGCCCTTGGTGCCGAACTCGGCCTTCTTGCCCATGGTGGGCGACACCAGCACGCCCGACACATCCTTCATGGTCACATACTCGTCGAACAGAATGACAAATTCCTTGGCATTGAAATTCAACGTGCCATTGGGGGGCTCGGTACCCTGCACCACGGGAGGGGTCTCGTCCTTGGGACCGCCCGACGGAAATCCTTGTTTGGCACACGAAAGCAGCCCGCAAGCTGCGGAAAATATGATGAGCGCTATTGCTATTTTCTTCATACCCAACTAATTTTATCGATACTTGTTGGAACAACCAATTTACAAAGATACAAAAAAAACTCAAGGTAGGCTCCAATAATTTGTTTTGGCCATGAATGATAAATCCCAGACCAAAACGCAACTTATGATTGCAAAGATAAATAAAACTTCCGATACGGCAAGTCGAATCCTTTTTTTTTCTCTCAAAAAGTTACGTTTCTTATTGGAACTTACCTTTTCCTCGCGATAGGAGCAGGTAAATGAGTTAAAAACAAAGAGGATATTTTTGTTCTCCGCTACACTATCGTGCCGAAGACTGCGAATACCACATTATTCCCGCGCTTGTGGCACCATTCGTTGTCGCAGCGGAAGGTATTGGTCATTCGAATGGAATACATACTCAAATGCCTAAAGACTGGAACATATCGCACGACGAGGCGAAGGTATCAATGCGGCCGTCGCGAATATCCTCCTGCGAAAGTTGGTAGCTGCCCTTGCTGGTGGGCTGCTCAGTGAAGGTGAAAATATCAAGCGAACAGAAAAAATCCACCACACACCTTGCAATCTTGTCGCAGCCGTCATAGGATAGTGTAATTGTTGCCATGATATGTATTGTTTACCTTCACAACGCAATGTTTTTATTTTCAGAGTTGCACTTGTAACTTGAATTCAGGGACTCTCATACAAGGGGAACAAGTCCAAATATCCTCACAAACCGGCAGCATCAAAATCCCAATAGTATGATACACAAAGATAAACAAATCAACATCTGAATAATAGCCCATATTTGAAAAATAGTTCATATCTTTGCAGACGCATATAACAATAAAAACCAGATAGGACACACAACATACATGACACCATGAAACGACACCATGCAATACTGACACTTATTGTGGCTGTTATGGCCATGCTGGCAGCAGGCTGCCAGAAAGAAGAGGAGACCGTCACACTGGTCGCCGAAATACAGAAACCCATGAATGGCAACGACAGGCTGTATATTGACGAATCTGCGCTGTACTGGCTTAACGGCGACAAGGTGTTTGTCAACAACGCTTCCTACCCTGTCACGGCAGCATCGGGTGCACTGGCACAGATTGAGAATGTGGCGCCTGCCAAGACCTACCAAGCCATCTATCCCGCCGGTATCGTGACTGGAGACAACAAAAGCAGCAATAGCAGCAGTCTTCCTGTCAACCTCCCCACGAGCCAGACCTACTGTGATTTGCTGATTCAGGTTGTCACTTTTGTGTCCTGCGACTGGATTGGGTTGACGGGTTAATAATTATCGACTGTTTTTTGTTGTCAGTCGCGCGCGGTTGCGGCTGACAACGGATAGCCTTTCACTGTCTCCATCCTTTCGGCTTGTTTTAGCCGTTTCTTTTTTGCTCCATTTCTTCTCTTTTGCATTTTTGCTGACTTTTCTGTCAACCTTTTTCAGCGCAAGACTGGCCTGCTCCGGAGCCGCTGTTTGTCCAGATTATGCTCGCCTCATATTTTCTATTTTGTTTCTATTTTGTTTCTATTTTGTTTCTGCGTCATTGTGAAAATGGCGAATAAAAGCCGTCGAAGTGGGGTGCAGGGAGCGGGGATGCCGCCAAGGCGGGGTGGGCAAAGTGGCTTTTTTTGGCCAAAAAGTCGCAATGTCAGATATATTTCATATATTTGTAGATTAATTTGACCGTACTATGCAGTTTAAAGATATTGAGGGTCAGCAGATTCTGGCAAACAGGCTGACGGAAATTATTGATTCGGGACGCATCAGCCATGCCCAATTGTTCCTTGGTCCAACGGCCAGTGGCAGTTTGGCGTTGGCCATTGCCTATGCCCAATATCTTGGCTGTGAAAACCGTCAGCATTTCCCCGAAGGCTCGGTGTTGAGGGCCGACAGCTGCGGCCAGTGTCCCAGTTGCCGGAAGTATGCCGGGCTGGTGCACCCCGATTTGCATCTGGTGTTCCCCACCACCACTACGGCCACTGTGACCAGCAAGCCCTGCGCCGACGATTTCCAGGAGGAGTTCCGCAGTTTCATGGAGGAGTTCGGGCAGCGCGGCACGGAGGACGATTGGTATGAGCGGCTGGGAGTGGAGAACAAGCAGGGTATGATTCGCGAGCGGGATGCCGACAATATCATCCGCACCTTGGGGCTGAAGTCGTATGAGGGTGGCTATAAGGTGCTGGTGGTGTGGATGGCCGAAAGGATGAACGTGGTGACGGCCAACACGCTGCTGAAAACGCTCGAGGAGCCCGAGGGGAGGACACTGTTGATGCTGGTGGCTGAGAGCCGCGACAGGCTTCTGTCCACCATTGTGTCGAGGGTGCAGCAGGTGGTGGTGCCAGATTTGGGGGTCGGCATGTCTGATGCCCGCAGGGCCGAGTTCTCCGCCCTGTTCGTGCAGTGGATGCGGCTGCTGTTCAAGTTGAACATGAAGCCCCTGTCGGACTGGGTGGACAAGATTGCCGCCGCCGGTCGCGAAACGCAGAAGTTGTTTCTGCAATATGTGCAGGAGTCGCTGCGCGCCTGTTTCCTGAAGACTGCCGCGGGCATCAGCCTGGGAGGTGAGCTGGAGTTTGGCGACCCCAAGTTCGACCAGGCGTTCCCCGCCATGATAGCTCCCCGCAACATTGAGCAGATGAACGAGGCGCTCAACGAGGCCATGTATGCCATCGAGCGAAACGCCAATGCCAAGATTGCCTTCATGCAGCTTTCGTTCAGGATGAGCCGTTTTTTGCGGAAACCGGCCGCCAACAATTGATTTGAGTATTTCCAATTTAGAATAATGTAAGTTTATGGAAGAGAAGAAAACCGACGAGAAGAAGTATAATGAAAAATCGTTAGAGAAAGAAACGCCCGTGGCCGCGCAGCCCCAGCCAGCCCCCGAGGAGGACGATGATGTGGCAACCGCCGAGGATGTGGCGGCATTTATCCGCGACCGCCGCGAGCGCGAGAAGAAGGAGAAAAAGGAACGCGCCAAGGATGAGGATGTGGATATCTTTGGGGAGCACATGGCCCCGGAGAATTCGATAGACCCCTACCTGGAGCCTGACCCCACGCTGCCGTGGGTCAAGTATGAGGAGAGTGTGTTTCTGTCGCGCGGATGCAAGCGCTGCCCCGAGTCGTATGTGCCGGTCAGCGAGACGGAGACGCGCAGTTGCAGCAAGGTTACGTCGTGCAACTGGATGCGCGGCATCCGCCAGCCCGGCATCAAGCCTTTCGACTGTGTCGAGGTGCGGTTCAAGAACAATCGCAAAGAGTTTTTCCGTCTGCCCGACGGACTGGATGTGACCGAGGGCGATGTGGTGGCGGTGGAGGGCACTCCGGGCCACGACATCGGCATTGTGAGCCTGACGGGCGAGGTGTGTCGTATCCAGATGAAGAAACGCCACGTGAACCCCGAAGACGAGAGCATCCGCAAGCTGTTCCGCCGAGCCAAGAGTTCGGACCTGGAACGGTGGGTGGCAAGCCTCAACAACGAGCATGAGGCCCTGCTCAAAACACGCCGCATAGCCCAGGAGCTGAACCTGGAGATGAAGGTGAACGATGTGGAGTATCAGGGCGACAACGCCAAGGCAATATTTTACTACACCGCCGACGACCGCGTCGATTTCCGCACGCTGATCAAGGTGCTGGCCGAAGAGTTCCATGTGCGCATCGAGATGAAACAGATTGGGGTGCGCCAGGAGGCTGGCAAGGTGGGCGGTCTGGGCACCTGCGGGCGCGAGCTGTGTTGCAGCACATGGCTCACCAACTTCAAGTCCGTGACCACCAGTGCCGCCAAGATCCAGCAGATTCTCCCCAACCCGCAGAAACTGGCCGGACAATGTGGCAAGCTGAAATGCTGTCTCAACTTTGAGTGCGAGGTGTATGCCGATGCGCTGAAGAAATTCCCTCCGGCCAATGTCTCTATCCGGTTCAAGAAAGGTTTGGCGCAGTATAAGAAAACCGATGTGTTCCGTGGCATCATGTGGTATGCCTATGAGGGCGAGAACGACCTCTATGCCATCCCCGCCGAGAGCGTCAAGAAACTGATTGAGATGAACCGCAACCAGGAGTATGCCGAGAAACTGGAGGACTACCAAGTCGAGCTGATGTCGACGGCTGCCCTGGCTCAGGAAACCGACAATGCCGAGTTTGAACGCGAGCTGAAGCGCATGGCCGACGACATGGGCGACGACGAGACCCAGTCCGCCCCCAAGGAGCAGCCCTCCGACCGCCGCCAGCGCAACGACAAGCAGCGCAACCGTCAGCGTCCGGCCGAGCGGCAGGAAAGAGCCGAGCGGCCTGAGCGGCAGGAGCGTCGCCCCAACCAGGGCCGTGGCGCTCAGGACCAGGCTGAGCGCAGGTTGAACTCCAATGCCAATTCGGCACGCCGCGACGAGTACCAGCGTCCGCGCAACAACCCCGGCTCGGGCCGTCATTCTGGCCGCCGTGCCTCGGGCAGAGACCGCCACGAGGGCAAGGAGTAGCCCCCGCCCCCCCTGTCCCCATGCGACATAATATGATGTTTATCACATTCAAGCTTATTATAGTTTAGAACCCACAATATGAGAAAAATGATAAAGATGAGGCATTTTGTCGTCCCGGCCTTGCTGCTGGGAGTTGCGGTCTTGGCCGCATCGTGCGACAAGAACGTTTACTACACAGCCCAGCGCGACGTGGACGAGACGGGCTGGAACATGAACGACAAGGTGGCCTTCGATGTGGAGGTGGAAGACACCCTGCAGGTGTTTGACTTCTTTGTCGATGTGCGCAACAGCGTCCATTACCCCAAGGCCAATGTTTTCTTCTTCATCAACACCACCTTCCCCGACGGGAGCGTGGCCTACGACACGCTGGAGTGCCCCCTGGCCGACGTGGAGGGCCATTGGTATGGTCGCCGTACCGGCCGCTATGTCGACAGCCGCTATGTGTTCCGCCGCCACGTCATCTTCCCCCGCACGGGCAACTACCATTTCGAGCTGACCCACGGCATGCGCGACACCAACGTGGCAGGGCTGAAGAGCGTGGGACTCCATATCGTGAAGTTTGGCGGGCAGTAAACAAGACAGCAATAATCACAGGGACCGGGCCTGAGGCTCACACACCCCGGCACGGTTGGTGAACCACCCAGTCCCCAAAACCTACACAATCTGAATATGGCAAAGAAAAAGAGCAACAACAGTAGCAAGACCATCCGCACAGCGTGGAAGATTTTCGCAGGAGTGTGGATATTCATATTCCTGTTTTTCACCCTGCTGTCGTTGGGATGGCTGGGATTCATGCCCTCTTTCGAAGAGTTGGAGAACCCCCAAAGCAACCAGGCCACTGAGGTCCTCTCCGCCGACGGTGAGATTCTGGGCTTCATCGGCATCGAGAATCGCTCTAACGTCACCTATGACGAGCTCTCTCCCAACCTGGTCAACGCCCTCATAGCCACCGAGGATGTGAGGTTCTACAAACATTCGGGCATCGACCCCCGCAGCCTGGTGCGCGTCTTTTTCAAGACCCTTCTGGGCCGCAACCGCAGCAGCGGCGGCGGCAGCACCATCACACAACAGCTGGCCAAAAACCTTTTTCCCCGCGAGCATAAAAGCAAGCTGGGCACCGTCTTCTCCAAGCTGAAAGAATGGGTGGTGGCCGTCAAACTGGAGCACAATTACTCCAAACAGGAAATTATTGCCATGTATTTCAACACCGTAGACTTCGGCAGCAACTCCTTCGGCATCAAAACCGCCGCCAAGACCTTCTTCGACAAAACCCCTGCCGAGCTCTCGGTGACCGAGTCGGCCATGCTGGTGGGCTTGCTCAAAGCCCCCACGGCCTACAGCCCCATCCTCCATCCCGAGGCCGCTCTGGGCCGCCGCAACACTGTGCTGTCGCAGATGCTGCGCTACGACTACCTCAGCCAGGAAGACTTCGACAAACTCAAGGAGGAAAAAATAGACGTGTCGCACTATTCGCCCCAAAGCCACAATGACGGCTTGGCCACCTATCTGCGCGAATATATCCGCAACTACATGAAAGACTGGTGCAAGCACCACCGCAACAACGACGGTGAGCACTACGATGTGCACAAGGACGGCCTCCGCATCTACACCACCATCGACTCCCGCATGCAGCGCTATGCCGAGGCCGCCGTCCGCGAGCACATGAGCAAAGAGGTGCAGCCACAGTTCAACCGCGAGCTTCGAGCCCGCGGCGGCAACCCCTTCTGCGACATATCGCCCGAACAGCAGGAAAAAATCCTCGTCCAGGCCATGAAAGGCTCCGACCGCTACTACCAGCTCCACAAAGTGCAGGGCAAGAGCGAGAAAGAATGCCGAAAGATATTCAAAGAAAAGGTGAAGATGCGAGTCTTCTCGTGGAAAGGCAATATTGACACCACCATGTCGCCCTGGGATTCCCTTCTCTACTACAAGAAATTCCTCAACGTAGGTCTCATGTCCGTCGAACCAGGCACCGGCTTCGTCAAAGCATACGTGGGCGGCATCAACTACCGCTACTTCAAATACGACAACGTGATGAGCCACCGCCAGGTGGGTTCCACCTTCAAACCCTTTGTCTACACTATGGCCCTCCAGGACCTCGGCATGTACCCCTGCACC
Organism: Bacteroidales bacterium UBA2714; assembly: GCA_002354035.1. Taxonomy (GTDB): domain Bacteria; phylum Bacteroidota; class Bacteroidia; order Bacteroidales; family P3; genus Colimorpha. The sequence goes on along the minus strand of DEKU01000063.1, from coordinate 2,319 downwards.
CAGGTGCCCAACTCCGAAGTCTGTTTCGAGGTTTGGGGACAGCCCGACTGGTGTCCCAAAAACTCCTCGCACGAGCGCGAAAACCAAATGGTCACCCTCAAATGGGCCTTGGCCCACTCCATCAACTGGGTCTCCGCCTATCTCATGAAACAAGGCTCGCCCGAGCAGGTGATAGCCATCGCCCGCAAGATGGGCATCACCAGCGATATTGACGCCGTGCCAGCCATCTGCGTCGGCACCCCCGAAATCACCGTCTACGAAATGGCTGGCGCCATGGCCACTTTCGCCAACAAGGGCGAATATGTGGAGCCCATCTTCATCACCCGCATCGAAGACAAGAAGGGCACTGTGCTCGACCGCTTCACTCCCGACCGCCACGAGGCCATCAGCGAGCGCACAGCATACATGATGATTGAGCTGATGAAAGGCGTGGTGCAGAGCGGCACAGGCGTGCGCCTCAATTACAAGTACCGCCTCAACGAGTTCAGCAACGCCATTGCGGGCAAGACCGGCACCACTCAGAACAACTCCGACTGCTGGTTTGTGGGCATCACCCCCAAACTGGCCACCGCCATCTGGACCGGCGGCGAGGTGCGCAGCATCCATTTCCGCAACATGACCTACGGCCAGGGTGCCGCCCAGGCGCTGCCCATCTTCGGCCACTACATGCGCAGCATCTACACCGACAAGTCGCTCAAGTTCCCGCGCGGCGACTTCGACCGCCCAAACGTGCCACTCGACGTGGAGATGGACTGCTCCGTCTTCCAGCAGGAAATCATGAACGAGACCCCCGAATACGATTTCTAACCGCCCTATGGACCACACCTCCTCCCATCCCTCGCCCAGTTCCCAGCCCCTCCAGCCTCTGCTGGGCATGACCCTCGACCAGCTACAGCTCCTCTGCGCCGCCGAGGGAATGCCCCGTTTCGCAGCCAAACAGATAGCCGACTGGCTTTACAACAAACAGGTCGACGACATCGGTGCCATGACCAACCTCTCCCTCAAAGCCCGCAGTCGGCTGCAGGAAATCGTTGCCATCGGACGCCACACCCCGGTCAACTGCCAAGTGTCCGCCGACGGCACCAAGAAATACCTCTTCCAAAAAAGCGACGACCCCTCGCAGTACATCGAAAGTGTCTACATCCCCGATGCCGACCGCGCCACCCTCTGCGTCTCCTGCCAGGCGGGCTGCCGGATGGGCTGCCGCTTCTGCGTCACGGGACAGCAAGGCTTCCACGGCAACCTCTCCACCGCCGACATCCTCAACCAGATATTCTCTATCCCCGAGTCGCGCCAGCTCACCAACATCGTTTTCATGGGCATGGGCGAGCCTATGGACAATCTGGACCACGTGCTGCGCGCCACCGAGGTGATCACCGCCCCATGGGGGCTGGGCTGGAGCCCCCGCCGCATCACCGTCTCCACCGTGGGCATCATCCCCGCTCTGAAACGGTTCCTCGACCAAAGCCAGTGTCATGTGGCCGTCAGCCTCCACAACCCCTTCGCCGCCGAGCGGGAGCAGATTATGCCCATGCAGCGTGCCTACCCCATCGCCAGTGTGGTGGAGTTGCTCCGTCAGTACGACTGGAGCGGCCAGCGCCGCATATCATTCGAGTACACCATGTTCCGCAACCTCAACGACGACACACGCCATGCGGTCGAGCTGGTGCGCCTGCTCAAAGGCCTCTTCTGCCGTGTCAACCTCATCCGCTTCCACTCCTCGCCCGACACTCCCTTCCGCACCTCCACGCCCCAAGCCATGGAGCGCTTCCGCGATTATCTCAACGCCCACGTCATCACCTGCACCCTCCGGGCCTCCCGTGGCGAGGACATCATGGCCGCCTGTGGCCTCCTGGCCGGCCACGCCGCCGAGTGAGGGCATTGCCGCCGATTCAGCCAGCCGTTTGGGCAGGAGCCGTCCGCTCCCGGCGTCTCACCGTGCCGCCCATGCCGTGGCCGCAGGCTGTGCGACACTGCTTCCAGCATTAGAAATTGCAAGTCCCCGATAGCTGTCTTGCGCTGAAATAGGTTGACAGAAAAGTCAACAAAAATGCAAAAAGAAAGAAAAGGATTAAAAAAGAAACGGCTAAAACAGGCCGAAAGGATGGAGATAGTGA
>DEKU01000063.1:0-184 GCA_002354035.1 Bacteroidales bacterium UBA2714 | reverse complement strand
GGTGCAAAGCGAGCTTGCCGAGAGGTATGGAGTGACGCAAAAGACAGTCTCGAATATTCTTCGTAAATTTGCAGCGGAAAACAACAAGAGTGCACTGCTTATGGGAAAGGACACAACGACCAGAGAATCAGAAGAAATAAAAGCTCTGAAGAAGGAAGTTATAGAGCTGAGGGAAAGGCTCTAC
>DEKU01000033.1:3496-7367 GCA_002354035.1 Bacteroidales bacterium UBA2714 | reverse complement strand
AAGCGGAAACCCCTATGGGGTATTGTGCTGTTTTTGTTGTTGTGTTTTTATTACGAGGAAACCCCTACGTGGTATTGTGCTGTTTTTGTTGTTGTGTTTTTATTACGCGGAAACCCCTACGGGGTATGTTGTTTGTTTGTGTTGTTGTGTTTTTATTAAGGTGGGTACTATTTGTCTGTTTTTATGTCGCGTCCCTGCCGGGACACATCCTGTTTTGTTTTGTAATCACCGCACTGTGCCTGCGGCTTGTACGGTGTTATTGAAATCTCACCCCTTTGGGGTGGTTTATGGAGGTCGCTTGGAGCGGAAACCTCTATGGTGTGTTTTGGGTAATCACTAAAAGCGATTGGGATTTGGAGGTGATACGCAAAACCACTAATGGCCATGGCTGTTTTGCCATGGCAACAGAGCAACGGCCTTGCCCTCAGGATGGGGGAACAGGTTTATTTCTTGCCCATCAGGCCAGAGGCGACATTTTTCAGCTGGGCCACGAGGTCTTTCTTCTCCTGGTCGGTGAGCTTCATGTCTTTGAAGGCGTCGGTGGCCGAGGCGATGAGACGGTGGATGTCGTTGTCGTCTTTGGCGGAGGCGAGTTTGGACATGAAGTCCTTGTTGGCGGTGAGCTGAGAGATGATGGAGGCGATGTTGGCATTGCCTGCCAGTTTGCTGATTTGGTCTGTAATGTTCTTGTTGCCAAGAATTTTGTCGAAAATACCCATAATGATGTTCGTTTAATTTTATGGGGCAAAGATACGCATTTTTCTTGGAACGGGTGAAAAAACAAAAACGACTATCATACCTTACCCCAATTTGGCACGACGTGAGGGATGAGAAAAATGAAGAATGGAAGGGAGGTGGGAATGGTTGGATTGCCCAATTGATTACTGCTCTTGGAACCGTTTCACAGCCATGGAGACAGCCGTTTTGACATCTTCCCATATTGTAGGTTTCAGCATCATCGGCATTGCTTGCTCTTCAGCATCGTTGAAATAAGATAGGCTCAGTAAGGCACGGAAAATGGAATGGTTGGGGTATTTCTGAGCATAAAACCCTAACAACTCTTCTAAAGAGTATCGATGGAGTAGGAAATAGATGTCGACAAAATCTTTTTTTGAGCCTCTGCCTTCAATAGCATTGATCTTCATGGCGGCGATGTCTTTGGGTGAGGCCAGCGTGATGCTGCCATATTGCAATGGGGGGTCAATCCATGGGTATCGGCTATAGTCAACGATGTCAACCATCACGTTGTTGACTATCAGCTGGAGAATGTTGTTTGTGCGGTTTCGGATGCGATAGTTCCCAAATGATACAAGCATGTCTAATATCTCGTCTTGGGAAGCGGCAGGATTGCCGAAAAAATCGAGGTCGATGGACTGACGATGTCCTATCTGAAGGGCTAAGGATGTACCCCCTACAAGTCGCATCCCCTCCATTTCCGGTCGTGAAGAAAGGCGTTTCAGGAGTTCCAGAGTGTTGGGCAGGATTGTCTGAATTTGTAGCATCGGTATTCCTCTATTTTGGTGTTGGTGACAAGGCAGACGAACGAGAGAGCCTCAGGGTGCAGGGTGCGTAGCGACTTGCAATCGTGAGCGATGCGTTCGAGACCATAGTAGTCGCGGATAGCTTTCCAGTCGGCAAGTTCACCGTATTCAAGAACCCGCTGTATTATTTGGGCTGAATTACGCTCGGCATTAAACTGCCCCTTGTCTATGTCCCAGAATAGATAGGGTGATAAGCTTTCAGCCAACGTTTTAAAGTGTTTGTCCGTATTCATTGCTCGTGTGCAAAGATACGCATATTTTCCCGAACGGGTGAAAATTGTTGTTGCGGAATGGAAAAAAAGTCGTATTTTTGCAGCATAATTACTTGGGCATTCGTTATGGACAAGACTAAGCAGATGATGGCATATTATGTGGTGTGTATACGCTGTTTCGGCGAGAGGTTTGGCCTCACGCCCAAGGAGTCGCATGCTTATCTGGACCGTCATGCAGGGCTTCAGTTCCTCATGGACTGTTATGAGGCGGAGCATACGTTATCCATTGAGGAGGCTGTGGAGGATATGGCCGTAGTGTGCCGCAGAAATGGAGGACGACTGTGATGATTTTGTACCATGGCACCAATTGTGACTTTGCCGAGATTGATATCTCGAGGTGTTCCCCAAATAAGGATTTCGGGCAGGGGTTTTATTTAACGGACTTGTTGAAGCAGGCTGAATATATGGCCGTCAGGCGGGTGAAGCAGTCGGGCGAGGGCAGAGAGACTGTGTTGGTGTATGAGTTTGATGAGAATTTGCTTCGGAACAAGTCGCTCCGGGTACGGACCTTTGAGAAGCCTACGGAATCATGGGCAACATTTGTTTTGAAGAACAGAAGGGACGAAGATTTTCATCACGGATATGATATTGTTGTGGGGCCCGTGGCTGATGATGGCGTGGCACTCCAATTGCGCCGATATGAGGAGAATCTGATTAGCATGAGAACATTGGTGCGGGAGCTTACCTACAGGAAACTGAACAGGCAGTATTGTTTTTGTACGGAATTGGCAATATCTAAATTGAAGAAGGTATGACGACAAAGACTGAACAGGATTTTATGATAGATTGCATATTGACGGATCTTGTTGTATATCTGATGAAAGATTATGGCATGAGCGAGGCCGAAGCCATGCGTACCGTCTATGGTTCGGAATATTATGGTCGGCTGGTTGATTTGGAGACAGGATTTTATATGGAGAGTTCGGCGTATAATTACCGCTATCTCCGTCATGAGATGGAATACGGCAAAGTGGTTTGAATAGCCGAAATAGCAATGTCGCAAAGCGGCCTTTGTGAGGGACAGCCCTTGCAGGGGCTGTTTTTTTAAGGGTGCTTGGAGTGGGCAGGGTTTATTTATCATAGGTAGTGGCCTGAGGAAGATGTTTTTGGGGGAGGAGCGAAAATTGTTGTTGCGGAATGGAAAAAAAGTTGTATTTTTGCAGTCGCTTTCGAAAGGCAAGAAAGCTGAAATGACAAGAAAAGCATTGCGAAACTGTCCTTTAACAGAAATATCGGCAAAATATTTAAAGAGGAGGACGGAGCATTTATGCTTTCGCTTGGTGCGTATGCTATATTCGTATCGGCATACCATTCAGGCGTGAGATGCATGTTCCAAGATCCCGTTCCTCGAAAGGTGTTTGCCGACTCCTCTGTTAAAACGGACATGAGCACATAAGTCTCATGCCTTTCTTTATTGTATGAATTGCCTGTTGGGGACTTGGGGCGAACAAAAACATTCAAGCACTTATGAAGAAAACCGTCTACAATGCTCCCGTCGTGGAGACCCTCGCCGTAAAGGTTGAGGCTGGTATGCAAACCTCTGGCTCTGGGACACCCACGAATACCACTCGGTACGAGTCCGACAGCTGGGACACGCCTTCACCTAATAATGGTGCACCCCAGTATACTTGATGCCCTCAACGCTGTTTCATACTCCCCGGCTGCGCCGTACGCCTTTGGGAAAGGGAAGGTCGCGGTAGGAGGTTGGTCTTCCCCGCTGACAGTATGGAATACATGTGGTGCTTCAGCCTACCCTCTTGAGAGGGGTTAGGGGTATGAGAACAAAAAAAGTCATTAGTAACAACAAACAAAACCCTTATTCATTATGAAGAAACATTATCTCCTTGCGGTGGCTGCGGCCTCGCTGCTGTTGGCCACGAGCTGCCAGAAAGAACATGAATTAGTTACCTTGGGGGCTGAAATCAGCCAGCCCGCAAAGACTTATATCGATAACCGCTACCCCTGCTGGAACGAAGGGGACGAGGTGTATGTCAACAGCGCTGTCTATCCCGTCTCGGCCATCTCTGGCTCCTCGGCACAGATTGTGGACGTGGTGGG
>DEKU01000033.1:0-3406 GCA_002354035.1 Bacteroidales bacterium UBA2714 | reverse complement strand
ATCCCCGTCACCCTGCCCGCCACGCAGAAGTACCAGGTGGTGGACGGACACCAGCGTGTGGATGCTCCAATGGGTGCCTACACCGATGGCGGCACGTTGCAGTTCTATAACCTCTGCTCCATCGTGCATGTGGTGGTCAACAACAACACGGGCAGCGAGATGACGCTCCGCAGCCTGAAGATGGAGACTGCCAACGCCATGCTGAGCGGCACGGGCACCGCCACCATCAACGGCACTTCGGACGACGGCATCACCCTTACGTCGGATGCCTCCCACTCGGTCTCCCTCCGCCTGTCGGGAGCCACCAACGTGACGTTGGCTGCCGGAGCGCAGTCCGCCTTCGACATCTACGTCCCCTCCTTCGCCACGGACAACGTCACCCTTACCCTCTACACCATCGATGGTTACTACTTCGAGCTGACTAAGAGCAACGTAGCCCTGCGCCACAACACCTATACCACCGTCACCCTCAACGTAGACCAACTGACCCAAATCCTCACCGCAGAGTTGGTGGACGGACCGACATTCAATGCTGCCATTCCCAATAACGCTACAGCGATAGTGTTTGAGTACAACAGCTCAGTGTCGTCAGGCACAGTGCTTTCCACAAGCAACTCCCCTGTTCCCATCTATGGCAATTTAGATGGCACGACATGGCGGGTATCCACCAGTGCCAGTATGATGAATGCCAACCCTGATTGCTCTTTGATGTTTCAAGGAAGATGGGATAATGTCAGCGGTTTCCTTTCAGTGTTGAGAACGATAGACTTTGGCGAAGGTTTCAACACCGCAAATGTGACGGATATGAGCAGGATGTTTTGGGGATGTATCAGCCTGACGACCATAGACCTCTCCAACTTCAACACCGCCAATATGACGGATATGAGATACATGTTTTCGGGTTGCGAAAGTATGACAAGCCTTGACCTCTCCAACTTCAACACCGAGAATGTGACGAATATGAGCGGTATGTTTGGCACCTGCAGCAGCCTAACAAGCCTTGACCTCTCCAACTTCAACACCGCCAATGTGACTGATATGAACTATATGTTTTGCAACTGTGACAGCCTGACGAGCCTTGATGTCTCCAACTTCAACACCGCAAATGTGACGAATATGAGCTGTATGTTTGCTGGATGTACCAGCCTGACAAGCCTTGACCTCTCCAACTTCAACACCGCAAATGTGACGCATATGCTTGGTATGTTTCAAGATTGCAGCAGCCTCACAAGCCTTGACCTCTCCAACTTTGACATGAGCAGCGTTACAAATAAGTCCTACATGTGCTATAACCTCGCCACGACTTCTGGTGCCTGCACTATCACTTGCCCAGTAGCGGTGCAGACGGAATTAGAGAATGGAACAGGTCTGCCTACACGTAGGGTTACCTTCACTTGGGTGAGGCCGTAGCTCTGGCTTTCGGTTTTTCCCGCCATGAACGGAAGGACGCTGTAGGGATGGCCTGTGGCGTCTTTCCTCTTTTTGAAGGGGAGGGGGAAGAAATGGTGCTGTTTGGGTGGGTTTGGGTAAATTAGTTTTTGGATATAGGATTATTTTGTGTATCTTTGCAGCGTGGTTTGAGGTTTGTTTATTGGGAAGAATAAATTGTAAATAATTGTAGGATATGAAACAAGGATATGTACTGAAGATTGGCATGCTTGTGGTGGCAGCGCTGCTGGTGGCGTCGTGCGGGAAGCGGGAGGAGGAGAGCCAGTGGCAGCAGAAGATGCGACAGGTGGCCGAGTTGGGGACTGTACAGTATACTGTGCAGAAGGTGATTAGCAACAGCGACGAGACTTGGCAGATTTTTGGCGACAGGAAGATTCTGTTCTCGTTCAAGGCCGTGGTGAAGGCGGGGATTGACATGGAGAAGTTTGACCCTGGGACGATTGACATCAGGGAGAACAAGAAGAAGGGAACTAAGTCGATTGCGATGGAGTTGCCGCAACCGGTGATTCTGTCGTATAACATACGGCCCGACGATGTGAAGATGATTTATAGCCAGGTGTCGCTGCTGCGGACGGACTACAGCAATGAGGAGCGGGACGCGATTGTGAGCGCCGGCGAGCTGGAGTTGAAGACGGACAGGGAGTTGACGGAGATGATATTGCGGGATGCGCGTCAGAATGCCGTAATGTTTGTGGAGATGCTGCTGCGTCAGAGTGGTTTTACGGAAGTGGATATAACTTTTGCAAAGGAGGGTAAAGATGGAAAATAATGAGAACATGCTGAATGATAGGCCCGACATGGAGCTTGTGGAGATGAATGAGCCGACGGGAAGCGAGCGGCAGGAAGTGGAGTTGGCGAACCCGACGGAGGCTTCGGACGAGCAGCCCCAGGTGGGGGAGACAGGCGAGGAGTGTGCGGAGCCGGACGGCGGCGCGGATTGGACGGCCAAGGTCAAGGGGTGGTTGATAGATGTGCTGAAGTTTTTGTTGAAGTATAGGAAATGGGTGGTGCTGGCAGCGGTGGCCGCGACGGTCGTTGTGTTGGCGGTGGTGATAGGGAAGAGTGTGTCGGGAGATAAGAACCGGTATGAGTCGCTGGGGCAGACCATCACGGAGATGAAGCGCATCTCTGAGTTCTGCACGGCCAACTACATTGGCGAGGTGATGATACAGGATGAGGAGATGGGTTTTTTGAGAAAGAAGAATATCGTGCTGATAGTGAGGGGGAAGGTGCGAGCCGGTTTTGATTTGACCAAGATGGAGGCCGTGGTGGAGAACGACTCGACGATAAGCCTGTCGCTTCCGCGGGCACAGATACTGGATATCATCACCAATCCGTCGGACATACGGACTTTCAGCGAGAAGGGCACATGGTCGCACGACCGGACGACCATCACCAAGAACGCGGCGCGGGCCAAGCTGCTGGAGCTGGTGATGGAGGACAATTTGCTGGGCACGGCTGAGGCCAACGGCAGGATGCAGATGACATCTATCTTTATGGCTTTTGGCTTTAAGCATGTGAATATTGAGTTTGTGGCGGACTCGACGGCTTGCGACCCGAGAGCAGTTGTGGGCGATTCGGTGTCGGGTAACGCCACCACGTTGTTTTCGAAATAGGGTGGGGGATCCGGTCGCTACAAGATAGCCCGTAGGGGTTTCCCTATTGTCGCGTCCCTCCGGGACGCAGAGGTCGTGTTGAGGTGCGGCACCGCACTGCGCCTTCGGCTTGTACGGTGTTATTAATGGTCTCACCTCTCCGAGGTGAATGTTAGCAGCTGGCTCTGGTCAAAGAGTTCATCTCTATACCACGATGGAACTCACTTTAGCGCAACACGCTTTGGCATGACTACCCTATAGGGGGGCACTCTCAATCATCGCCTTCATCTCTCTGCAAAATCGTCATCCCCTACGGGGAATCTTTCTTCTATTTCGCTCTTATCTATTGAGAGCCATCCCCT
>DEKU01000061.1:5805-46544 GCA_002354035.1 Bacteroidales bacterium UBA2714 | reverse complement strand
GGACGTGGGCCGGGGCGGCGGGGGGCTGGGGGGAGACGAGGAGGAAATGGCGCTGGGGCGCGGGCTGGAGGAGGGGAGGGGCAAGGTGGGTGTCGGCCAGGCGGAGCAGGGTGTCGTCGACGGGTCCGCTGAGGATAAGGTGGGCGTGGGCCAATGAGTAGCGGCTGCGGATGAAGTCCTGGACATGGCGAAGGGTGAGGTGACCGATGTCGTCGGGGAGGGCGTAGGTGCCGAGGGGGTGGTCGGGGCCGTAGAGGAGTTGGTAGTAGAGGTTGCGGGCCAGGTAGTTGGTTTTTTGGAAGTTGGTTTTGAGCTGTGCGGTGCGGCGGCTGATGTAGGCGTCGAACAGTTGGGGTGTGACCACGGGGCACTCGAACATCTGGGCGATGAGGGGGAGGAGTTCAGGGGCGAATTTGGGCATGAAGTAGAAGGAGATGTTGGCGGTGCAGGTGTCGGCTGAGCGTTCGGCCACGATGCCGCGGAAGTCGAGGAATTGGGCCATGTTGGGCGCCGGGGTCAAGGCAGTGGCTTCGCCGAAGAGTTGGTTGGCAGCGTGGGCCTGGCTTTTGGCAGACTGGTAGGCGCTGCCGGCCTCGAGGGTGATGTCGAGTTTGAGGATGCCGAGGTTGTTGTTGCGGAACAGCAGGAGTTGGTTGCCGTTGGGCAGGGGATGGCTGGTGGGGATGAGGGGTGCGGTTGAGGGTGCGGTGAGCATGGCTTATTTGGGAATGTGTTAATGTGTTAATTTGGGAATGTGTTAGTCTTTTTCAATTTTGGGGTCTTGGCTGTGTTAGAAGGTGGCGCTGAGTTTGATGTTTACTTGGCGGGCGGTGAGGTAGTTGGGCACGGCCCAGTAGAAGTTGGTGTAGTCGGCCACCCAGATGAAGGAGACTACGTTGTGGTGGTCGAAGAGGTTGAAGACTTCGATGGAGACGGAGAGGTCGTCGAAGAACTGGCCGATGCGTGAGCGGCGGATGCGCTCGAAGCGGGTGAGCTGGATGGTGTTGCCCCAGTCGGCACGGAAGTAGGGGGGTATGTAGTACTCGGGGGAGCGGTCGGTCTGGTTGGGGTAGGTGGTGGGGGTGCGGGTGCCGTAGATGAGGCTGAGGCTCATGCGCCACCAGGGGAAGGAGGGGATGTAGTCTTGCAGGAAGAGTTTGAAGCTGAGGCGTTGGTCGGTGGGGCGGTTGAGCCAGGAGAGATTGTCGTTGAGTATGTCCTCTTGGGTTTTCATGAGGGAGATGGAGGCCCAGGACTGGAGCCCGGGGACGAAGTCGCCGTTGATGCGGATGGAGGCGCCTGTGGCGTAGCCCACGGCCGGGAGGTCGGGGTTGTAGCGCAGGCGCAGGTTTTCGATGGTGTAGGGGATGAGGTGGGTGATGTATTTGTAGTAGATGTCGGCTGTGAGGCGGAAGGGTTTATCCCAGAGGCGGAAGTTCCAGTCGGCGGAGGCGGAGGCGAGGTAGGAGCACTGGGCAGGGACGCCGGGGTGGAGTGAGCCGTCGGGGTTGCGAAGTTCGCGGTAGAGGGTGGGCTGCTGGTAGAGGCCGGCCACGAGACGGTAGAGGATGTCGGGGCCGGAGCTGGGTTTGAAACTGGCGGAGAGACGGGGTGAGAGGAGGAACTGGCTGTTGAGGTGGATGGAGTCGGAGCGGGAGGAGTAGTATTGTCCGCGCAGGCCTGCGGTGAGCTTGATTTGGTGGTCGCGGCGTGTGAAGAGATTGACTTGGCGCTGGAGGTAGGCGCTACCACGCAGGGTGCGGACAGTGGCGGAGGCGTTGTAGAAGTGCTGGAGCTGGGGATTGTAGACGGCGGTGTCGTCGAGGCCGGGGATGTGGTAGTCGGTGGGGTAGGAGTAGTCGGCGCTGTCCACCCATTTCCATTCGCGCATGGAGCCCCGAGTGCGTTCCATCTGGGCTTTGATGCCGAAGTTCCAGGAGCCGAGGAGTGCGTAGCGCACCACGCGGAGCTGCGAGGAGTAGACGGTCATGTCCTGGCGGTTGCGGGCGTGCTCGAGGAAGGTGCCGACGCCTTGGTCGAACTGGTTGGTGTCGGCGGCGTTTTCGCCCACGCCGATGGCGTAGAGCCAGTATTGGCTTTGGATGTCGTAGTTTTCCTGTTCACGGTTGGAGATGGCGGAGTTGATCCATTGGAGCTGGAGGTCGTCGTTGGGGTGGTAGTTGAGGGTGAAGGCGCCGAGGAGGGTGCGGTAGCGGTCGTCTTCGAGGCCGTCGAAGTAGACGTTGAGTTTGAGGGATTGGTTGAAGGTGCCGAAAGTGGTGGTGCGGGTGTAGGGGACGAGGCCGTAGACGTTGCGTGTCCAGACGGTGAGGAAACTGAGGTCGAGGCTGTCGTTAAATCGGTAGCGGAGGATGGCTTGGAGGTCGGTGTAGGAGGTGGAATAGTTGCCTTCGGTGTCCATGGAGCGGAAAAGGTAGGTGTTGCTGTGGTGGCGGAAGCCGATGCCGTAGGAGAAATGCTTGCCGAGGGTGCCGAGGGCGGTGGCGGAGCCGCCGAGGAGGGAGAGGGAGAGCTTGAAGCGGCGTTCGGTGGGACGGCTGTAGATGATGTCGAGGACGGAGGACATGCGGTCGCCATAGGTGGCGTCGAAGCCGCCCGGGGAGAAGGAGAGGTTGTCGACGAGGTCGGGGTTGATGATGCTGAGGCCTTCTTGCTGGCCGCTGCGGACAAGCTGCGGGCGGTAGATTTCGATGCGGTTGATGTAGACGAGGTTCTCGTCGAAGGAACCGCCACGGACGGAGTATTGGGAGGAGAGTTCGTTGTTGGAGTTGACGTCGGGAAGGGTTTTGATGATGGATTCGACACTGCCCGAGGGGCCGACGGTGTTTTCGATACGCTCGATGTTGATAGTGGTGAAGTCGGTGGAGCGGAGGCGGTCGTCGCTGACGGTGACGGTGTTGAGCTGGCGGGCAGAGGGCTTGAGGGTGATGTCGAGGCGTAGGGACTGGCCGTTGGCAATGCGTAGGCGGTGGTCCTGGCTCTCGTAGCCGGTGCAGGAGATGCGGACGGTGACGGAGTCGGTTTGGCGGATGGTGAGCTGATATTGCCCACGGCTGTCGGTGTAGGTTCCGGTGGGTTTGGGGGTGTCGAGCAGCCCGATGGAGGCGTAGTGGATGGGTTCGCCCTCGGGCGAGAGGACACTGCCATGGAGCGTTCCCTGTGCACGGAGGACGGGGAAAAGGCATGGCAATAAGACCATTAAAGTTATAAAGAGTTTCTTGTTCATTAAAATTAGCCCCCTTTAAACGAACGATTTCAAAAAAAATTGTATTTTTGCAAATTATTTTGGCGGGCATAGCCTGCCGGGATAAGGAAGATATTGATGTATCACAAGCCCCGAAGGGCATTAAATTAATAAGAAGATGAAAGGCAAAGTAGTTTTATTGTTGCTGCTGCTGGCGGGCATGGCTTGCCAGGCGCAAAACCAGATGGACAAACAGGGTCGTCGCCAGGGGCACTGGCTGAAGACTGACAATCAGGGTGCCAAGGTGTATGAGGGCACTTTTGTCGACGGTATGGAGACGGGTACGTTCACCTATTTCTATCCGGACGGGAAGGTGCGCATAAAGAATGAGTACACGGTGCCGGGCAAGATTTGCAAGCATTCGGTGTATGACCAGGAGGGGAACCTGCTGGCCACAGGCACGTTCAACCAGAAGAACCGCGACGGGTTGTGGCTTTTCTATTCGAAGAAGGGGAAGCTGGTGAAGATGACGAATTATAAGATGGGAGTGCGCCACGGGCAGCAGGTGCTGTTCAATTCGGAGGGTGACACCGCCGAGGTGAGCAACTGGGCCGACAATCACCGCCACGGGCGTTGGTGGAAACGGATAGGGCTGAAGGGCTATATCACGGCCACCTATGTGCACGGCGGCATCGAGGGCCGTCTGGCCGAGTATGACAACGATGGACAGCTGGTGCGCGAAGGACATTATGTGAACGGCGACCGCCATGGGCAGTACCGCTATTACGAGGCGGGGCAGCTGGTGGTCGACGAGACCTGGAAAGCCGGTCTGCTGCGCGAGCGTATGGTTCGGCTCAAAGTTCCGGAAGAGAGATTTGTGTCGGTGTCGGACATCAATTATATGCTGCCTAAGGGCAAGACGAAGACTGTGGTGTATCTGACCGACGGGACGCGGCTCATCGACGAGGAAGAACCGGAGCGGCTCTATTCCCATGTGGGTGACGGCCGCTTCACGCTTGCCAACAAGGAGGCCCGCATCATGGTGGCAACGGATCTGATAGTGGGAACTACCCACGACAGCGAAGGCCGTGAGGTACTCAGCCTCGACCCCAAGCCGGACTTTGAGGTTTTCCCGGACGAGGATTGCCTACGAATGCTCCATAGCCTGAAGTTGAAGCAACAAACGATAGATGCAGGCGGGGAGTTCGATTTTGATTAACATGAAAAAAAACGGGGCGCCTCACGGCGTCCCGTTTCCCATTAAACACTATTACAAAATCCTTTTTTAGGTAAAACAAAAAAACCTAAGCATCTGATTGAATTGCAGAAAAAGCAGTTTTTATCTCTCAAATGCGTTTGCAAAATTACTAACATTTTCCCATACTTTGAGGGCTTAGTTATTGAATTAATTCTTTTTAACTCGTATGAAAGTCGCAACCCACACATTAGGATGTAAATTAAACTTTGCTGAAACCAGCTATTTGCAGAAAAAGTTCAGGGATGCAGGATTTAACATAGTGAACTATAGGGATAGTGCTGATTTATATGTGATAAATACATGTACGGTGACCGCTGTTGCCGAAAAGAAGTGCCGCACCGCAATCCGCCAGGCCTTGTCACAGAACCCGGAGGCGACCGTGGCGGTGATAGGTTGTTTTGCCCAAAACGACGCCGGGCAGATTGCTGCCATACCGGGAGTGGACATCATTCTGGGCAACGACAGCAAGCATAGGCTGGTGGAGGTGGTGATGGACTACTGGAAGGAGCGAGGCCATGAAAAGGCCGCTGCCCAGCAGCCACGCATCGAGACCCCTGAGCCGCAAAGTTTTGTGCCTTGTTTTTCGGGCGACGACCGTACCCGCACTTTTTTCAAAATTCAAGACGGGTGCGACTATTTCTGTACGTACTGTGCCATCCCCATGGCTCGTGGCCGCAGCCGTTCGGCAACGATAGCGGAGACGGTGGCGGTGGCCCGCCAGATAGCGTCCAGCGGTGCCCGAGAGGTGGTGCTGACAGGTGTGAACACCGGCACATTTGGCAAATCCCATGGCGAGACGTTTGTTGATTTGCTGCGGGAGCTGGACAAGATTGAGGGCATTGTGCGTTACCGTATTTCCAGCATCGAACCCAACCTGATAACCGAGGAGATAGTGGATTTTGTGGCATCGTCTCGCGCGTTCCTGCCCCATTTTCACATTCCCCTGCAGGCGGGTTCGGACAAGGTGCTGCGGATGATGCACCGCCGTTATGATACGGCGCTCTATGCCAACCGCGTGGAGTACATCAAGCGGGCTATGCCCCATGCCTGCATTGCCGCGGATGTGATAACGGGTTTCAACGGAGAGGGCGAGGAAGAGTTCCGGTCAAGCAAACAGTTTATTGCCAGTTTGCCGATTTCCTATCTGCATGTTTTCCCCTATTCGGACCGTCCCAAGACGGCGGCGCTGAGCATGGGCGAGCGGGTGCCGGTAGAGGTGAGGAAAGCGCGTGGAGCCGAGTTGCATGCCCTGTCGGACCAGATGCGCCATGCGTTTGTGGAAAGCCAGATGGGGACAGAGCGGTACGTGCTGTGGGAGCATACCCGCCATGAGGGCGATGGGACTGCTACCATGCAGGGGTGGACGGACAATTATGTCCGTCTGCAACGACCCTATGATGCCGATTTGGCCGGGGTGGTGACCCCGTTTGAGATAACACATTCAACAATAGTTGAAAATTTCGCTTGTGAAGATTGAAAAAAAAAGTGTATCTTTGCCCTTTATACTTAGAGACGTGGTAGCATGTAACATACAGATGTATATTTAGTTATTCATTATTCATATATAATTTTTAATCATTCTTTTACCATGAGCGGACTTTTTGGAGTCATTACCCGCAAGCCTTGTGCCGTTGATTTGTTTTATGGCACGGACTATCATTCGCATCTCGGCACCCGCCGTGCCGGTCTCAGCACCATCGACAATGGCGTGATGCACCTGAACATCCACAACATCGAGAACACACAGTTTAAATCCAAGTTCTCGACCGACATCCACGAGATGACCGGCAACAAAGGCATCGGAGTCATCAGCGACACGGACGCGCAACCCATCGTTTGCAATTCGCATCTGGGCCGTTTTGCTGTCTGCACCGTCTCGCGCATCAATAATATCCCCGAGTTGGAGAAGATTTGTCTTGAAAAGAACCAGCAGTTCACAGAACTGAGTATGGGCAAGACCAACCCTTCGGAGTTGATAGCGCTGCTCATCACCCAGGGCAAGACCTTTGCCGATGGCATCAACAATGTTTACAGCAAGGTGCGGGGCAGTGTCTCCTTCCTCATATTGACCAATGACGGTATCATAGCGGCCCGCGACCGCTATGGGCGCACCCCGCTGGTGGTGGGCCGTCGCGACGGCGACTATGCCGTGGCATCAGAGACATGCAGCTATGTTAATCTGGGCTTCCAGACCGAATATTTCGTCAAGCCCGGCGAGGCCGTCATGATTTCGGACGAGGGCATCAAGCAGCTTATCGCCCCCAGCGAGAAGATGCAGATATGCTCGTTCCTTTGGATCTACTATGGTTTCCCGGCTGTGGAATATGAGGACATCAACGCTGAGGAGGTGCGCTTCCGCCTGGGACAGGCAATGGGAAAGCAGGACGATGTCGAGGCAGACTATGTGTCGGGCATCCCCGATTCAGGCGTGGGCATGGCTCTCGGCTACTCGGCAGGCAAAGGCATCCCCTATAAGCGTGGCATATTGAAATACACACCCACCTGGTCGCGCAGCTTTATGCCCGTCAACCAGGAGTCGCGCAGCCTGGTGGCAAAAATGAAGCTCATTCCGTCCCACAAGGTGCTCGAAGGCAAGGAGGTGGTTTTCTGCGACGACAGCATTGTCCGCGGCACACAGCTCAAAGACCAAGTGCGGATGCTCTACGCCAATGGCGTGAAGCGGATACATGTCCGCATCAGCTGTCCTCCGCTGCTGTATGGTTGCAACTACCTCAATTTCTCCACTTCGAAAAACGACAACGAGCTCATCACACGTCGGGTCATAGCCGAGCTCGAGGGTGGCGAGGTGCGCAACATTGAAGCTTACCGCGATGAGACATCCCAGCAGTATCGCAATCTGGTGGAGACCATCCGTAAGACAGTGGGAGTGGACACACTGAAATTTAATTCGCTCGACACCGTTTGCGAGTCTATCGGACTGCCCAAGTGTAACCTCTGCACCCATTGTTTTGATGGGAGTTCGTATGGTGAGTGAAACAGATAACAAACTAACAATACTATCCACATTAACTAATGAAGAGAACGCTTATTTTAGTCGCATTCTGTCTGACCTTCATCGGTGTCCGTGCCCAGGGGGTAACCACCCTTTCGGTTAAGGACATAGCCCCTGAGTTCGGCATCCCTGCCCATTTCCTCGACGACACGGCGGTGGTGGCCCTCTATCTGGACAGCCTTCCGGGCAACAATCAGGTTCTGACCGATTCGTGCGTCTCGCTCAATGCCCGTGTGCTGGCATTCCAGAATGTGATGCTCTATGACTACAAGCACAAAGGCGATACGGTGTGGGTGGACGCCACGACATGCCTTAAAGACTACGATTTTTACCGTCAGAAACTCAACGACCTCTCGTCGTTTGTGCTGAACAAAGCCCATTATTACATCGAGCGGGAACACTTCCGCCAGGAACATGTGCAGCAGTCGGCCTACAACCAGCGCAAAGACACTATAGCCCGTCTGCACCGCACCATCGTCAACACCTGCGAGGGGTTCGGCATCAGCGACGCCGACCGGAAAAAAGAGCTGAAAGACATCTACTATGCCTATCTTTCGGTCTATAACCGTTACGACCTTTCAAAGATTACCGTCACCGATTCCTACCTCGAAGAGTTGGACCACTTCATCCAGTTCCAGCAGCACCTTATCACCAACCTCTTGGGCACTGGCAGCTATCGCAACCGTATCAAGAATTTCTACAACACACTTAAAATCCGTTGCGGACATACCCACAACGATGTGTTCCGCGCCTACCAACGATTCTCCTCACTGCCTGCGGGTGCCATCAAATTCTCCACCATCGACTCCTACTACAGCTACATTGACAGCCTCAAGTCGGTGCTGCATGTGCAGGACTGCTATCTCAACGTGGTCGACCTGCGCGAGAAAATCACTGCCAACTCCGAGCGAATCAGCCAGCTCTATGGCTCGCGCTTCCGTCAGGTGGTCAAGACCTATCAAGAGGTGGCCTCAAGTGTCAATCTGGTGCCTACCTTCACCACAGCGTCCAACGCCGACCAGTTTATCGGCCACATGAAAGAGTTCATAGAGGTGCAAGACAGCTATCTGCACGATTATAACCGCCTTGCCCTCATTCTCGAACATGGCGACTCCATCAGCTCCCGCTGCTCGATGCGTTATGCTGATGTGTCGAAAGCCTACTCCAATATGGTCAACCAGCTCTACCCCAAATCCGAAACCCCCAAGCCGGCCTACCGGTCGGTGGACGACGCCGAGCGTTTTGCCCAGGAGCTGGACTATTTCGAGACCCTTCAGCGCCAGTACGACACCATCATCGAACTCAGAAAAGAGATCGACCGACTGAAAGACACCATAAGCAAAGGCTGGATGAGCCACATGATAGTCTACAACGGCTATCAGACCATCCGCAAGCAAATGGTGCTCACCCCCTCCTTTATCAGCACCATCGACGGAAGCCACTTTATCTCCGACCTGCGTGACTTCATCGATACAGAGAACAAGTGTGTGCATGCCATACAACTTTTTCAGGAGTATCGTCGCCTCGAAAGCGTCCTTGATCCGGTGCTCAGTCCTTTCCGCAATATCCGCAAGGCCTACACCCGTCTGGAGAAAACCTACATCACCATCAAGGCTATCAACCACACGTCCGAGGTCTATGTCTATTGCCGCCAGCTGGAGTCGTTCATCTCAGTGCAGAACGAACTGCTTGAGAAGGCCAACACCAACGAGATAGGCAGTATAGACGCCCGCCTGTACCGCATCACAGATATCGACAAAATAGAAAAAATCATAGGATTATGAACATCGCAATCATTCTTTCAGGCTGTGGCAACCGCGACGGCAGCGAACTGCAAGAGACCCTCTCCCTCCTTCTTGCCATTGACCGCCGGGGTTGGCACTATCAGTGTTTTGCCCCCCAAGGGGAGTATGCCGTAGTGAGCCACCTCGACGGCAACGAGCATGGCGACCGCCGTGACATATTGGTAGAGTCCGCCCGTATAGCCCGTGGCGACATCCAGCCGCTTACACAATATCGTGCTGCGGACTTTGATGCGCTGGCCCTGCCCGGCGGCATGGGAGCTGCGCGCAACCTCTCGAGCTATGCCTTCGACGGCGAGGCGATGACCGTTCGCCCTGATGTGGAGCAAGCCATCCTCGACGCCTATCGGCAGCATAAACCCGTCCTTGCCATGTGCATCGCACCGATGGTGCTGGCCAAGGTCCTCGGCCCAGAAGGTGTCAAACTCACGCTTGGCGGCGAGAATGCCGCGTCGCATGCGGCAGCCAAACTGGGCGCCGATGTGCAGCACTGTGGCGTAACAGATGTGTGTGTTGACAGCCAGCACCATGTTTACACTACCCCCGCTTATATGGTCGGGACACGCATCAGCGAGATTTTCGCTGGTGCCGAAAACATGGTTGCAGCGCTGGAGCGCGACGGCCAATAGGTTCCCTACCTGTTCATAAAAAGGGGCGTGCCACGCGTGGTACGCCCCTTTTTGTCCCCATTCGGAAAGTCGTCTCCCAGCCGACAAGGAACAGACCGCCACAGTGGCCAGCCCGTTGCGTCATTTCCAATAGCTGACATCAAGGGATTTTGTCAGCAAGCTTTTGTTATGTTGATAATTACTTGTTATGACAGCAACCACTGGCAGCCGAGATTGAATCACCCAGTGGCCCAGCCGCAATTGTATCGAGGGTGGTCATTTATTTTCTATTTACTTTGTATATTATTTCTTGTTTATTTATGAACAAGAGAATAAATACAGGCAAAATGTCGGCAAACCAGTGTGGATCCTCAAATTAATAAAAGGCCTTGCCGCTTTTGTGCGGCAAGGCCTGTGGGTTGAATCGAAAAATGAATGTTGTTTTCGCGTCGTGACTGTTCCGAGTGTTTGACGGAATCGGTTTGTCGTATGTCTCCAACCAGTTCGGCTACAGGCTGCGGAGCCATTCTATCTCCTGTTTCCACAGCGTGGGGTCAGGCGTTTCGAGGATGATGGGCATGTTGTCGAAACGGGGGTCGTGCATGAAACGCACAAAGAAGTCGCGGCCCAGGAAACCATTGCCGAGTGTCTCGTGGCGGTCGACGTGCGAGCCGGAGGCTTTTTTGCTGTCGTTGAGGTGGATGGCACGCAGGTAGTCCATACCGATAATGTTCTCAAAATCCTCAAAGCAGAACTGGTAGCCCATCTCTGTGCTCAGGTCGTAGCCGGCGGCGAGGGTGTGGCAGGTGTCGATGCACACGCCCACTCGGCTTTTGTCGTCCACGCCGTCGATGATGCGGCGTATGTGCTCGAAACGCCATCCGAGGTTGCTTCCCTGCCCGGCGGTGTTCTCGATGACAGCGGTCACCCCTTCGGTCTCGGCCAGGGCGCCATTGATTTCGCGGGCTATCTGGTCGAGGCACTCCTCCTCGCTGATCTTGTTGAGGTGGCTTCCGGGATGGAAGTTCAGCATGGTCAGTCCCAGCTGCTGGGCGCGGCGCATCTCGTCGAGAAAGGCGGCTCGGCTTTTGGCAAGGGTGTCGCCGTCGGGCGAGCCGAGGTTGATGAGATAGCTGTCGTGGGGCAGCACATAGCGGGGTTCGAACCCCCTGTCGGACAGGAGCGTACGGAATGTGTGTATCTCATCTTGGGCGAGGGGTTTGCTCACCCAGCTGCGCTGATTGCGGGTGAAGAGGGCAAAGGCATTGGCTCCAATGGCCTCGGCATTGAGGATGGCGTTGCTTATGCCTCCAGAGGCGCTGACGTGTGCTCCGATATATTTCATGGTTCGAGGGTGTTCTGTTCTTCTGTGGGGTTACTTTCACCTTTGGGGTTGGGTCCCCACTGGTTGGGACCATACTGCGAGTCGGTGAACATCCATACCAAGAAGAGGATGCCGGCGCCGAGTGATATCAACATCAGTATGAGGGTCAGCCCTATATGCGATTCGTCAAGCAGCTCGGCCACTGAGTTCAGCAACGAGGTGCCAAGGGGCAGGAGGTACCACCAGCCCGACTTGCCGATGTCGTGCAGTCGGCGCACCGATACGGCGATGCCCGGAATCAGTGTGGCCAGATAGAACAAAAGCCAAATTATCAAGAAGGGATTGGCCAGATTGTCCAGCATTAAGCCGTAGAACTCCATCTCATCAAGCTCATCGGCCGACGCGGAGGCAGCGGCCATATTTACTATCGGAACCATCCATCCGATTATCAAAACTACACTGACAATAAGGTATATCAGCCAAAACCACCAGTATTCCTTCCTGCGGGCACGGCCCTCAAAGTCGGCATACTGTTTGAAACATTTGATAAACCACTTCATGTGATACGACCATTAAGCTTTCAACAGGAAGTTGAGGTTGTCCTCGAGGGCGTACTCTTTGGTGTTCTCCATCTTGGTCTTGAAGACCTTCATTTTGTTAGGTTTGCCAATCAGCTTCAGGTTGCCTTCCTCGAGCAACAAGGCGGTTGCCTCACGGATGGCGGCCACGGTGGCTTTCGGGTTGACCATGATGTACTCTTTCAAGCGGTCGTCGCGGGTCTCGCCGCCGTGTTTGGGGTCGAAGAAGTCGGTGTAGTGCGGGTTGATCTGGAACGGCACCAGTCCCATGCAGTCGAAGGAGTCGGGCATCACGATGGGCATGTCGTTGGTGGTGCACAGCGTAGGACCGGCCACGTTGCTGCCGGCGCTCCAGCCCATGTAAGGCATGCCGTCGAAGGCGCGCTGGCGGATGGCCTGCATCAGACCCGTGCGCTGCAGCTGACGGACCAGGTGGAAGGTGTTGCCACCGCCCACAGCCACGCAGTCAGTGTCGTAAACAGCATTAATGGGCAATGCCTTATGGTGGACGCTTGTCAGTTTCACGCCGAATTCGGCATAGACCTTGGCCACTTTTGCCTCGTAGGCGTCGTAGCTCTTGGTCAGTCCGCCCTCGGCCAGGCTCACGCCGGCATAAGGGACGAAAAGTACCCGTTTTACATTGTGCCGCTTGCAGAAATCGGCAATCATGTCTTTGCACCAGCCGAGATAAGCCTCGCCACGCATGGTGCTGTTGCTGATAAGAAGAAGATTACGTTTATCCATAATGTGTTTTTTATGGGTATGTCTTTTGTTGATATTCAGATATG
This sequence comes from Bacteroidales bacterium UBA2714, assembly GCA_002354035.1. Lineage (GTDB taxonomy): Bacteria > Bacteroidota > Bacteroidia > Bacteroidales > P3 > Colimorpha. Next base: position 33,968 of record DEKU01000061.1, on the reverse strand, counting down.
TTGATGTGTTGATATATCTAATTACTTGCAAAGATGCAACCGATGTTCAACCTGCCATCGTTTCGATTACAGCATACTGTTATGCGTCGATGGTGGCGTAGGTGGCGTTGCGCTCGATGAATTCGCGGCGTGGGGGGACGTCGTCGCCCATCAGCATGCTGAAGACGCGGTCCGCGCTGGCGGCATTCTCGATGGTCACCTGTCGCAGCTGGCGGTTCTCGGGGTCCATGGTGGTTTCCCACAGCTGCTCGGGGTTCATCTCACCCAGACCTTTGTAGCGCTGCACGTGCACGCCCTTGTCGCCCACGGCTATCATGGCTTGCTCGCGCTCCTCTTCGGTCCAGCAGTAGTGGCTTTTGTTGCCTTTTTTCACGAGATAGAGCGGCGGTGTGGCCAGGTAGACGTAGCCGTTCTCGATCAGCTCGGGCATATAGCGGAAGAAGAAGGTCAGCATCAGGGTGTCGATATGGGCGCCGTCCACATCGGCATCGGTCATGATGATCACCTTGTGGTAGCGCAGCTTCGAGAGGTTCAGGGCTTGGCTGTCCTCGGGTGTGCCTACGGTCACGCCGAGGGCGGTATAGATGTTGCGGATTTCCTCGCTCTCGAAAGCGCGGTGGCGCATGGCTTTCTCTACATTGAGGATTTTACCTCTTAGGGGAAGGATGGCCTGGTAGCGGCGGTCGCGGCCCTGTTTGGCGCTTCCGCCTGCCGAGTCGCCCTCCACAAAGTAGATTTCGCACATGGACGGGTCGCCATCCTGGCAGTCGGCCAGTTTGCCGGGCAGTCCGGCACTGCTGAACACGTTGCCGCGCTGCACCATCTCGCGGGCTTTGCGAGCGGCCTGGCGGGCACGGGCGGCCAGTATCACTTTCTCCACGATGGTCTTGGCCTCGTTGGGATGCTCTTCGAGGTAGTTCTCCAGCATCTCGCTGACGGCGCTGTCCACGGCTCCACGCACTTCGTTGTTGCCGAGCTTGGTCTTGGTCTGGCCTTCGAACTGCGGCTCGGCCACCTTCACGCTGATGATGGCCGTCAGGCCCTCGCGGAAGTCGTCGCCGCTGATCTCCACCTTGGCTTTGGCCAGCATGCCGCTCTTGTCGGCATAGGCTTTCAGCGTGCGGGTCAGTCCGCTGCGGAAACCGGCCAGGTGGGTGCCGCCCTCGTGGGTGTTGATATTGTTCACATAGCTGTGGATATTCTCGTTGTAAGTGTTGTTATACTGCATGGCGATCTCGATGGGGATGCCGTTGCGCTCGCCCTCGATATAGATGGCTTCGGGCATCAGCTTTTCGCGGTTCTCGTCCAGATAGGCTATAAAGTCGCGCAGGCCGTCCTGGCTGAAGAAGTGGTCGCTCCGCGAGGGGCCGTTGGTCTCCTCTTTGCCCTCTTCCGGGCGGAGGTCCTCGATGGTGATGTCGATGCCTTTGTTCAGGTAGGCCAGCTCGCGCATGCGCTCCAGCAGTGTGTTGTAGTCGTAGGTGGTGGTGGTGAAGATAGTCGGGTCGGGGTGGAAAGTGATGCGAGTGCCTGTCTTGTCGGTGTCGCCCACAGTTTTCACGGCATAGAGGGGTTTGCCCTTGCTGTATTCTTGCTGCCACACCTTGCCGCCGCGATACACGTTGACTATCATGTGTTCGCTCAGCGCGTTCACGCAGCTCACGCCCACGCCGTGCAGGCCACCGCTCACCTTATAGCTGCCTTTGTCGAACTTGCCGCCGGCATGCAGCACCGTCATCACCACTTCGAGTGCCGACCGGTGCTCCTTCTCGTGCATGTCCACGGGTATGCCTCGCCCGTTGTCCTCCACGGTGATGCTGTTGTCCTTGTTGATGCTGACATAAATCTTGGTGCAGAATCCCGCCAAAGCCTCGTCGATTGAGTTGTCCACCACCTCGTATACCAGGTGGTGCAGTCCGCGGAAGTTCACATCGCCTATATACATTGCCGGACGCACCCGCACGGCCTCAAGGCCTTCTAATACAGTAATGTTGCTTGCACTATAATCGTTAGTGCTACGTGTTGTTTCGCTCATATTTAGATACTACGTTTTTGTCGCAAATAATTTGCAAAGATACAAATTTTTCCCGACACGGCGGCAATAAAAATTGAAAATTAGAATGTCTTAACGTGAGAGAAGTGATTAGTGAAAAATACATCCACTAATCACTTCTCGCCGGACTCCAATTCTGTGATGGTTCTGGAGTAGGATTGTTTTCTATAGGGGCAGACGCTCAGGAATTTACATAATCGCCAGTCGTTGTCATGGCTGTATCATGCAAGCAAGGGTTAGGCTGGTGAGGTTATTTCACCAGCAATTTCCGTGTGGCCACGGCCTTGTCGGTTCTCACCCTCGCTATGTAGACACCTTGTGGCAGGGAGCTAATGTCCAGCGTAGCCGACAAAGTACCTCCGTCATATTTCTGCGACATCATTGTTCGACCGGTCATATCTGTCAGTTCAATGTAGCGTATGATTTGTTCAGCCTCCACCGTCACTCTGGTCCTTGCCGGATTAGGCTTCAGGCGCACATCTCCGCCCTCTTGCAGGGCCAAAGCAGAAAGATACCCCTGCGGCTTGATGATAGGATAGATGGCCTGAGCCATGCCTGTGTGTATAGTGTCCTGGGATGGTGCAGCCACCCCCCATCCTCTATTTGACACACTCACATTACTCCCCGGGCATCCCCAACCTACTTCGTATCCGATTAACACATTCCTCTTTATATTTACTTGTGCTTCATAGCCCCAAATGCAGCAAGAGCCGTCATCATGCCCAAGTAGGAAAAGATACCTAAGGGGTGTGCGCATCAATGAACAAGAATCATTTGTTATAGCGCCAACGAAGATAGGTCCGTCCACCCTGACCGGTCTGTCAAAATAAAACTCATATATTGGGTATAAGTCAGCAGCAGGAAGCGATAATGCTATGTCAGGAGACTGCCCCTTCTCTACGATAAATGTCTGGGTGGTAATCGGATGAACGACAGAGTCTCCTGGTGTAAAAGAGTATAGCGTTATGTCCAATGATATCCTCCTGTCCATTGGTTTCAGTCGATCCTCCCACCATCCGCCGACGTAAAAACTGTATAGGCTAAGGGCCACACCGTAAATAGTCCTCGATTGCTCAGTGGCATCGTAAGGTTTCACATAACATATTTGATTATCAAGGCCGGGCTGTCGGAAATAGTAATTAGACCATCCGAATTGAATAATACTGTCGCAGGGCGATGTCCAATACCAATATGCAGGATTTGGATAATGAATCTCTGGTTGAGACATGGCCTTCGGAGTCTGTAGTCCCATTATTGAGATTAATATTGCTAAATATAATGTATTGTTTTTCATGATGTAGTGTTGTTTGTGAATATAATTACTAGTGATTTATAATTGTTAATAATATTGGCTACTCTTTTTCTATGTCTTTATTATGGGGATAATGAAATGGAGCGAAACCGGTATGTTGGCATCGTGACGAAATAAAAAGGGGTTCAGGGTCGGATGTTTTATGTTGTTTGGACATGGTGTATCTTTTAATAAATCCTGTTGTTGATAGTGAGTTGGAGAGGCATTTTTGAATAAAGAAGTCATTAATTAAAGCAACAATGCAACTATCCATTTGGGTAGGTGGTGGCAATATGCCTAAGTCAAGTTTCAGATAGATGTCACCAGATGCTGCCATACATCCTACGGCTGGTAGGGGTACTAATGAATGAAAGGCAGAGTTACAATTCTTTTCAAAATAGAATTTCGGGAAATAGGCTGTGGTTGGGTATGGGTTTAATTTCAATATGCTTTGATTGTTCGGAGAATAGTGTAGTGCTGTGTCAACCACAAACAGTGCTGATGAATCGGGGAGATACACCATATCTCTTGGGGCGAGTCTATGATGCGAAGGAATACCATATTGCATCCCACTATACTGATTGTGGTGCATTATTGCTGTCGGTACATTGATTGTAAAGACTTGCATCCAAGAAATGTGAGCACTATCGGTGTATGCAGCAAAGGCTATAGTATCCAACCCCAGTCTGGAAGCACGGATTCCGCTGGAAAAATTATTAGTGTTGGTGTAAATGTGTGCAGTCGAAAAAACACTCTGGAATGTGGGCAGGTCTGAACCTATCGGCACACTGCGCATGACAATAAAATTTGTGTCCAGCCCAATTGTTCCAGACGTGGCAAAATAATTGTCCGTCGCCACTACGTCCCAAAACAGTTCCTTGCCATTGTCGGGATGGAAAATACAGCTTTGAAATGAAGCATAATCTGCCGTATAAAAGACCCTGTCTGACCCATCCATGTCGGGATTGACTCCTGGGCTTTCACTTCCGATTGCCATGATTGAAATGCATCCTTTGGTGTCACTGACAGCTATTCGGTTAAGTATAGACAAGATTGATGCTAAGGTGTCGTAGTAGAAAGTTGTACTACCTAAACCTGACTGTAGGTTGCTGATATCAAAATGTCCGAGTAGTGCGATCTTCTTATCCGTAATCGTACCGCAGAAATATGCCGTGCTACCTATCACATGGAAGTCCCTTATTGACCAGTATGTTGGTACTTTTACGCGGTATGAGTTGACATTAAATGTTGGTAAATATGCAAAGTATCCTTGTGAATTGGATTCCTCATAATAAGATATGCTCTGTTCCCGGATAATTCTTCGAGGCGAGCCTCCTACACCAAGGTCAGCAATCACGTCTGTTTGCGCATGGGTCAAGGACATTCCAAATGCCAACAGAGTACTTAATAATAATAGCGTTTTTTTCATAAATGTTATTTTTTAAGGTTTGTAAAATATTTAATATATTTGTCGCCAGGGTATTATAGTGATTTCGGTGCTACTTCCTCACCTGCAAATATACACTTTTTTCTGGATACTTCGTTATGCAAAATCATTTTTCTTCTATCTTTGACTTGTTTTTAAGGATGTCGTCCAAACGCCATTGGGGATGAAAAGATGATGTTTTAACTTTTATGTCGAATATTATTTGTATATTTGCAAGGAGAAATGATAAAACGAGTATTGGCTATATTGCTGGTCCTTACAGGCTTGGGCGCACTGCGTGCCCAAGAGTTTCGCTGTGCCGTATCGGTAAACAACCAGAAGTTGATGTCGACCACACAGTCGTATGAGTCTACGGACAAGCGGGTGTTTGAGAGTATGAAGCAGGCCATAGAAGACTTTGTGAATGGTCGGCGCTGGACGACCCTCGAGATGCAGCCGGAGGAACGGATAGACTGCTCGCTGAGCCTGATCCTGAACGAGCGCACCTCGGCCACCGACTTCAAGGGTCAGATCTCTGTCCAGATGCGTCGTCCGGTCTACAATTCGACTTATACCTCAGGTTTGTTTAACTATATCGAGTCGGCCGACTTCATCTTTACATACAACGAGAACCAGCCCTTAGACTACGACCCCAATACTTTTTACGGCAACCTGTCGTCGGCCTTGTCCTATTATGTGTATATCATGCTGGGCATATATTTTGACAGTTATGGACCCAGCGGAGGCGAACCTTTCTTCGAGATGGCCCGGACGATATGCCAGACGGCCGATGCCCAGCAGCAGTACAAAGGCTGGAGCGGGCGCGAAAGCCAGAAGGCCCGCTACTGGTTTATGGAGAATCACACCAACTCGGCCTACTCGGCACTGCATCAGGTATACTATCTCTATCACCGCATGGGGCTGGACATGATGACCAAGGACCAGCCTCAAGCCCGCAAAAATATCATCGGCGCCTTGCAGATGCTGCAACAGGTGCACCGTGCCCGGAGTGGGCTGCTCAGCGTCCAGCAGTTTGTGGATGTAAAGATGTCGGAGATAGTAAGTATTTTTACCCCTGCTCCCGCCGACGAGCAGAAACAGGTGTATGACGTTATCAAGGAGGTGAGCCCCATCAATGCAGCTAAGCTGAAGGGCTTTGCCACAAAATGAATGGAAACAACTTTAATAAATAATAATATCATGACACAAATACCTATACAGAAAGAGACTATCGACAGGATAGCCCATCAGAACAAGATTGCCAACCCCGGCAAGGCCTCTATCCGCGAAATGCGCAAGATGATTCAGGATGTGGAGAAAGAGACGGGAGTGCGCTTTGTGAAGATGGAGATGGGCATTCCCGGTCTGCCCGCTCCTCAGGTGGGTGTGCAGGCTCAGATTGAGGCCCTGAAGAGTGGTGTGGCTTCCATCTACCCTGAGATTTATGGCACAGCCGACTTCAAGAACGAGGCTGCCCGCTTTGTGAAGAATTTCCTCGATATCGACGTCACCCCCGACTGCTGCGTGCCTACCGTGGGCTCGATGCAGGCCGGTTTTGCCAGCTTCTTGACCCTGACGCGCTACGATGCCAAGAAGACAAAGGTGCTGTTCATCGACCCCGGTTTCCCCGTGCAGAAACAGCAGTGCCGCGTGCTCGGCATACCGATGAAGACTTTCGACGTCTACGAATACCGTGGCGACAAGCTGCGCGACAAACTGGAAGAAGAGCTGAAGGACGGCGACGTGGCCTGCCTCATATACAGCAGCCCGAACAATCCCGCCTGGTTCTGCTTCACCGACTATGAGCTGAAGATCATTGGTGAGATGGCCAACAAGCACGGCGTGGTGGTGCTGGAAGACGACGCCTATTTCCTGATGGATTTCCGCAAGGACTACAGCGTCCCCGGCCAGCCCCCTTACCAGCCCACGGTGGCCAAGTATACCGACAACTATGTGCTGATGATTTCGGGTTCGAAGTCGTTCAGCTATGCCGGTGAGCGTATAGCCATGATGATTTGCAGCCCCAAGCTGTTCAATATGGAGTGCCCCGACCTGGCCCGCTACTATAGCCAGACGCAGCTCGGCCGCGCTTTGATTTTCGGCACGCTCTACTGCCTCAGCTCCGGCACAGCACACTCCGTGCAGTATGCCATGGCAGCCATGCTCAAAGGCGCCAACGATGGTACTTTCAACTTCGTCAAGGACATCAAGGAGTATGGCGAAAAAGCCAAGATTATGAAGAAGATGTTCACCGACAACGGCTTCTATATCGTCTACGACAAAGACATGGACGAGGACGTGGGCGACGGTTTCTACTTCACCTTCTGCTATCCCGGCATGGGAGGAATCGACCTCCTCAACGAGTTGATCCGCTACGGCATCAGCGCCATCTCGCTCGATATCACGGGCAGCCACAAGCAGGGCATCCGTGCATGTGTGGCCTTAGTGTTGCGCGACCAGTTCCCCGACCTGAAAGAGCGTTTGGAGAAATTCCATGCCGACCATCCTGTGGCTTTATAGTTTATAAAGCTTGGAATAATGTTTTTCATAGGAGCGAGGGTGTCCCCCTAAAAAGGGACGCCCTCAGCTTTTTTGTCAGCATTAGGGACTAAAACAAACCAGGCAGACATGGTGATGTCTGCCTGACAGTTGGAATCTGGACACTTGAACCGCCGAAAGGGCGTCAACGGGTGTAGACACCCACCTCGGGGCTTGCAGGGATATAGCTCTTTTGGATTTCGAGATAGTCTTCAGTATTCTTGTTCCAGTCGGTAAAGTGGCCGATATATCCACGGATGGTCACGGTGTAGCGTTTGCCATCGTGTTCGGAAACCACCTCGAAGATGGGGGCAACGAGGATGTCGCCGTTGTGTTTCTGGAGGCTTTTGTTGGAGGCGGCAGTTTTAAGCCTTTGAGAGAGGACCTCCAACGAGATGCCGGGGGAGAGGAGTGAGCGCAGGTCCTTGCCTTCAAACACCCAGCTGTCGATGATGGGAGTGGGGTTGACGTCGACCTTGGCTGTGGGGGGAACGACAAATACGTCGGTAGAGGCCTGGGCGATGCGTGTCTCAGCATAGTGGTATTTGAGCGTAGAGCACGAGGACAGCATGGCTATGGCCAGCGCTGCGGTGATAGCAATTCTTGTTTTCATAGTTTTCGGGTTTTATTTTTTAATTAGTTTCGATGTGTGTTCTGCGGCTTTGATAAAATAGACTCCAGATGGAAGCGATGATATGTCGATAGTGGGACTGGAGGGGGTAATGTGAGTGCGGAGGATGGAGCGTCCCGTCATGTCAAAGATGTCGACATCGGTATCAGCCGTGTTTTGGAAAGTGATGTGCGTGGTGGCCGGGTTGGGGGAGAAGGAGGGCTGAGAGGAAGCGACGGCGGGAATGGCAACGGGATAGTTGGTCTCGTAGCACCCCAAATCGATAAACCCTTGGCGGCAGCGTAGGTGGCCTTCGATGTCGCCGTCCTGGATGCTCTCCTGTATGCGTTTGCCGGCATTGATGCAGCACGAGCCGCGGTTCAGTTGCCAGTCAGGTTCGTTGTTTGAGGTGGCAATGCCCCGGCTCAGGCATGGGTTGATGAAATTAGGCCCTTGGGGACTTTCGTTCTGGCTGTCGAGAACGATACATGTTGAGTCAAGCCATGCGGTGTCTACGTCGTCGGAGAAGGCGCAATGCTGGACAGTGCTGTCGGCTGGGTCGACTCCGAAGTGGAGTGATGTGTCGTTGTTCCAGATGATGGAATTTACTATGCTGGAGCGCCGCCATACCAACACGGCGGTGCCGAGGTTGCTGACTATGTCGCTGTTGATGATTCGGCCTTCCCTCAGTTCAGCAGCCAGGCCGTTGTTGTTGTTGATGAGGCTTTGCCGGACGGTGGCACCCTCGATGACGCAGATGACGGGAGCCTGGTTGTTGTGGACGCGGATGCTCCGGGCGAGTCCGTCATAGAGATAGAGCACCGTTCCGCTGTCGCTTACGCAGTCTCGTACGGTCAGGTATCGGGTGGCGAAACTGTTGCGGAGCTCCACTACATTTCCGCTGTGGGAATAGCCGTTTTGTAGTACCACTCCATTGATGGTAAGCGGTTTGGAACTGGTGCCACCGCCTCTGGTCTGCAGCAGGCCACGGCGTCCCATGCCGTCAATCACTGTGGGGTGGTTATAGAAGTCGCGCTGGTTGCTGAGGGTCTCATCGCCAGCAAACCCTCCCAGGATGGTGATGTGGCCAGAGAGGGAGTAGGCGAAATCGGCTGTGGTGTCGCCGTAGTAGGTGCCTTCCTTCATCCAGATGTCGCGGTTTGTCATGGTGGCAAGCACGGAGGCGGATTTCAGGTCGCTGTTGGCCTGGTCCCACGAGGTGCCGTCGCCATGCCCTTGGGGTGACACGTGGAAGTGTTCCAGCGTGCCTTCCCAGCCTGAGGGTGTGATGTTGATGACCATTTCCTGCCCCGAGGTGAAGCCCTGCATGGTGGTGAGGGTGTAGAATCCGTCGGCATAGCCGCCCCAACCCCAGTTGAAGTGGAAACGGTTCTGCGACGAATAGCCGTCGAGGACAAAGGCGTGGCCCCCCTCGCTGTTCACTCCGGCATATTCGATGGGGCGCAGATTGTCGATCTCATGGCGTATCATCTGGCACCATCCATCGTCGTCGTTATAGGTGCTGCGGTTGTAATAGCTGGCGGAGGTATAGCCGAAATATTTCAGTCCGTCGGGCACACGGTTGGTGTAAGAGCCGCTCCCGTCGGGGTGGCCGCTGTGCTGATACTGCATGTTCACCACCACACCACAGTGGTAGCAGAGGCGCGACACCATGTCGCGTTGCGCGGCGGTTGAGCTGCGGCGTATGTGGTCGGGCATGAGGGTGTAGTCGTAGTTTGTGGTGTCGAAATCGACGGCCTGCACGCCGTATACGCTGTGCGAATATGACTTCTGGCCGAATCCGCGATGGGGATAGCCGTGGTAGCGGATGATTTGGGCCATGGCTGTGGCCACACAGCCCACCACTACATGCTGCCCGTCCATCAAGGGGCAGTAGTTGTTGTAGCCCCAGCCCTGCTCCCAGGTCGATTGGACCAAGTAGGTGTCCGCCTTGGGGCTTTCAGGGCTGCCGTGGCATGTTTTCAGCTCGTTCCATTCTTTCAGGTGTTCGGGGTTTGCCGGGGCATTGGCCTCGATGCCGGCCGCAATGTCGTGGGCATAGTTTTCCAGCCACACTCTCATGTTCGAGGGACATCTCTCTATGTCGAAACTGCCACGGGTCGAGTAGCCCAGGATGGGGGTGCAGCGGTCGTCGGCACTCACAATGACAAATCCCTGTTCGCCCATGTTGAAAATGTAGAAACAGGGGGTATCGGTCGTGGCGGTAGGAATGTTGGTGGAATAAAGGGTTAGCGTGTCGCTCGCTTTCATCAGTCCTTGCTGGATCAAAAAGTTTGAGGCCCTCTTTTGAGCCACGTCCACCGTCACGGGGGCCGCCCATGCGCCGATGCAGCATAATAATACAGCAGCCAGCAGACAGATGGTCCTTCTGGCGCTATTAGGGGTGTTATTCATCTTTTTTGCAGATTTGAATGTGTAATTATTGTGTCTTTTCGCGTGGCAAAATTACATCTTTTTTTCGACATATCAGAAAAAAAACGTCGACTCACATTTGTCGGGGATAAGTTCCAATAAGTAACGCGACTTTTTGAGAGAAAACACAGGCTGAAAAAGGATATTTTTCCAGCAAAGGAAGAGGAAAAGATTCTCCCCCTTTTGCTCAGATGGAAAAAAATTGTTACTTTTGCACTCTGTTTTGGGTCGGCACCCGTTGCCGAACATCCTGTTAAACTTTTCATTCTCTTATGTATGGCAGAGTATAAAACCAACGTGATGCGCATCCTCGACAAGGAGCATATTGAGTACACCGCCCATGAATATCCTCATGGCAAGGAGGCGGTGGATGGTCTCACCGTGGCCCGTCTTTTAGACGAAGATCCGGCCACGGTGTTCAAAACCCTCGTCACTCAGGGCGACAGTGGTGGGTTTTTCGTCTTTGTGGTGCCGGTGGGTTGCGAGCTGGACTTGAAAAAGTGTGCCAAGAGTGTGGGAGAAAAGCACGTAGAGATGATTCACGTCAAGGATATCACCAAGGTCACAGGCTATGTGCGTGGCGGGTGTTCGCCGGTGGGTATGAAAAAGTTGTTTGTCACCACCTTCCATATCACGGCACAAAACATCGACCGTATTATCGTCAGCGCCGGAAAGATTGGCTATCAGATTGAACTCTCACCCTCCGACTTGGTGGCTCTGACCCATGGGCAGTATGCCGACATAGTCCGTGAGTCGTAAAAGGGAAAGCCTGTGTTCTGAAATCTCTTCAGGCACAGGCTTTCTTGCGTTCGTAGGCTGTGCAGCCCTATCGCACCAGCGTCACTGTTCCCTTGCGTTGGTGTTTTATTTTTAGATGATCGGTGTATTGAATCACGTATACGTAGGTCGACTGCGGCAGTTCGCGGCCTTTGAAGGTCCCGTCCCATGCCCCGTTGATGTCGTGCGACACATACACTTGCTGCCCGCTGCGGCTGAAGATTAATATGCGGTAATCCGTGATATGGTCGCTGGGCTGATTCATTTTTACCCTGAACATGTTTATATCGTCATTGCCTGACCCGGGGGCAAATACGTTCGGAATCCACAATATCGTGTCGTCGTTGGCATTGTTGGAGGAGGCTTTCACCACATGAGGAGTTTCGGCGGCTGCGTCGGCTACTGTCTCAGCTGGCTGAACGATGGGCTGAGAGTGCGGGACGACTGCTGTTGCCACATGGGGAGCTTCCTGTGTGGTGGGTTCCGCAATGGGCTCCATTACGGGCATATCAGGCTGATAAGCTATTTCGGTGACGGTTGTGGCAGCCTGTTCGGACGCCGCGACCGCGGGCTGGGTTTCTGCCACCCTCTTGTCAGCTGCTTGCTTCATGGCAGTGGCTTTCGGTTCGGCCTTGGTCTGCTCAGCCAGGGGCAGTGCCGAGGGTTGCGGTTGGGCTGCAACTGCGGGGGCTTGAAACTCGGTGGTTGGTAGAGCCTCGGAGGCGTTAAGCTGTGCCACTACAGGAGCCTCAGCGTCGGGAGCTGTCCTGCCCCATAGCGCCACGGCGGCCACTGCAACCAGTGCCACGGCAGCTGCTGCGGCCGAGATGCGACGGAGCAGCGTGCGGCGGTGCAGCGTGCGCTCTATTCTGTCCCATACCTCTGGGTCGGGAGGTGTGCTGTAGTTGTTCAGGTTGATGTTCATATCGTGTTGATTCTGTTTCTTAGTTTTTTTCTCAATATTTTTCTGGCACGGAGCAATGTCTGGCGTATGTTGGACTCTGAAAGGTGGAGCATTTCTCCCACCTCTTTGGCGCTCCGTTCCTCCACTCCACAAAGGTTGAAGATGAGTTGGTAGTGGGAGGGGAGACTCTGTATGGCGTTCACAATCTGCTCCATCGATAGTCCCTTATAGTCCTCTTCCTCCTCCCCAGTCTCTTCGGATGTCAGATATTCCTCCATCGTATTCAGGTCCGAGTAGCGCAGTTGGCGGTCGTGGGCAAGATAGTTGATGCACAGCCGTGACACTATCTGGTACATCCACGCTTCGAGAGCCATGGCATTGCTCAGGGTGCTGATGTTTTCAAAGATCTTGATGAATCCGTCGTGGAGCAGGTCTTGTGCCTCGTCTCGCGAGTGGGTGTATCGCATGCAGAGTCCCAACAGTTTTGGCGCATATTCGTCGTACAGTTGCCGCTGAGCCTTGGGGTCTTTCCGCTTACATCCTGCCACCAGTTGTTCCTTGTCGGTCTTCATACGCTTTTATGACACGTAACCTCTTTTTTGTTACGCTTATTTAACGTTATTTAGGAATAAAATGCTCGTTGCATGTCTTTTTGATGGAGGGTAGGGGTGGACAGGCCTGTGGTGCAATGCTGCGGCGTGCTTTGGTTCCCTTTTGTGAGCCTTAAATCATACCCTTATTCCCGCTTTCAGCTTACGATTTCGTCCAGTTCCAGCCAGCGCATTTCTTTCTCGTCCAGTTCGGCCATGATTGCCCCTATGCGCTCCGACGCCGCTGTCAGGCGGGCCATGTCCGTCTCCTGCCCGCTGCTGAGCAGTTGTTCCAGTTCGGCTTTCTCTTTGTTCAGGGCGTCGATTTCCTCTGTCAGGGCCTCATACTCCTTTTGCTGTTTATAGGTGGCGCGGGGTTTGTCGCTGCGGTTGCGTTCATACTTGGGTTTCTCGTCGCGTTTCTTCAGGGTCTCGTCCCTTCGTTGTGCACTTTGGGCTGTGCGGTACTGGGTGTAGTTTCCCGCATAGTCGCGTATGCGGCCCTCTCCTTCAAACACCATCAGGTGGTCCACAATGTTGTCCATAAAGCTGCGGTCGTGGCTCACAATAATCAGGCATCCCTTGTAGTCGCGCAAAAACTGCTCCAGAATCTCGAGGGTATAGATGTCCAAGTCGTTGGTGGGTTCGTCCAGAATCAGGAAATTGGGATTGGCCATCAATACCTTCAGCAGATACAGCCTGCGCCGTTCGCCGCCGCTCAGATTGCCGAAGTAGTTGTATTGCGTCATGTCGTCGAACCCGAAGTAGGAGAGGAACTGGTGGGCCGACATCTCCTTGCCGTTGTCCAGCTCTATCTGTTCGGCCACATCTTTCACTATCTCTATCACCCTGCGGTCCTGCGGAGCCGTCATGCCCGCCTGGGTGTAGAACCCGAAGCGGATGGTCTGGCCCACGATGATACGACCGCTGTCGGGCCGCAGCTGCTCGGTAATCATGTTCAGGAAGGTGGATTTTCCTATTCCGTTGGGTCCCACGATGCCTATTTTCTCTCCCTTCTTGAAGGTATAGCTGTAGTCGTCCACCAGCTTCACTCCGTTATAGCTCTTGGTGACGTTGTACATCTCCAATATCTTGCCCCCAATGCGCTCGGTTTTCACTGTCAGCTGTGGGCGGCTCTCGTCGAAACGGGTGTGCGCTTTCGCCTCCAGTTCGTAGAAAGCGTCTATCCGTGCCTGGGCTTTGGTGCCGCGGGCCTGAGGCATTCGGCGCATCCAGTCCAGCTCCGTGCGGTACAGGCTCTTGGCCTTCTCCACCTCCACCCGCTCATTATGCTCCCGTTCAGCCTTCTTCTCGAGATAGTAGTCATAGTGGCCACGATAGTGGTAAAGACGGCTGTTGTCCAACTCCAGAATGTCCTGGCACACATGGTCGAGGAAATACCGGTCGTGCGTCACCATCAGGATGGCCAGCCGTTGGCGCGACAGGAAATCCTCCAGCCACTCAATCATCTGTATGTCCAGATGGTTCGTAGGCTCGTCAAGCAGCAGCAGGTTGGTGTGGTCTATCAGTATACGGCTCAAGGCGGCTTTCTTCTGTTCGCCACCGCTCAGGGTCTCCATGGCCTGATCCAGCTTGTCGGTCAGGCGCAGGCGGCTCAGGATTTCCTCAATGCGTTGCTCAAAAGTCCACTCGTCCTCGTGCTCCGGACGCTCGACCGAAGCCACAAAACTCCGCAATGTCTGGTGGGGCAGCAGCTCAGGCTGCTGTGGCAGGTAAGCCATGCGCACCTCGTTGCTGAAGGTCACCCGGCCGCTGTCTTGCAGCGTCTTGCCCGTAAGGATGTTGAGCAGTGTCGATTTTCCGTAGCCATTGCGGGCTATGAGTGCCGTTTTCTGCCCGGCATTGATGCCGAACGAAATATTGTCGAACAACAGCTTGTCGCCGTATGATTTGGTCAAGTTCTCTACTGTAAGCAGTGCTTCGGCCATGATGCAATCTTCTTTGTTTATTGTCGTTGTAGTGATGTGGGCTTCAGTTTCGGTGTGCGTTGCCGGGCGGTTCAGCCGGTGTGGCGGCCGGAGTGTACGCCTTGCTCTATCGCCCCCGTTTCGGCCACCACCCGTGCGGGCACTCCCGCCACGGTCACATTGCTGCCGAACGAGCGGTTCACCACCGCGTTGGCCCCCACTGCCACATTGTCGCCCAGTTCCACCGGGCCGTATATCTTGGCTCCGGGACCGATATACACGTTGTCGCCCAGATGTGGCACACCGTTGTAGTCGCCGATGCTGGTAGAGGGGTGCAGACGGCAGCCCGCGCCCACCCGCGCCTCGGGATGCACCACGATGGTGCCGTAATGCACTATGCACAGCCCGGGTCCGAACACATTCTTCGGTATCGTAAAACCCAGCCGCGTGGCCAGCCGGTGGTTCACCACCTCCAGCACCATCAGCCACAACTTTTTCGCCACATTGTTGCCACACGTGTTGTGCAGATACTCTATCCGTCGCAGTCTCAGCTGAAACCGCAGGCAGTCCCTCCACCAATAGTCATACAGCCCCACCCTCGTCAGCCCATGGGCTTTCAGGTCTTGCTGCACATAATGGCGATAGCTCTGCTTGTCGGTAATCATCACTGTGTGGCCTTAATAATTGTACTTTTCCTTCCAGTGGGCGCGCAGCTGGCGGCGGGTCTCTTCCTCGCGCGGGTTCTGGCCGGGTTCATAGAATTTCGTGCCGCGCAGGGCGTCGGGCAGAAATTCCTGCTCCACAAAGTTGCCCGCGTAGTCATGCGCATACTTGTATCCTTCGCTGTAGCCCAGCTGCTTCATCAGCTTGGTGGGGGCGTTGCGTATGTGCAGCGGCACCGGCAGGTCGCCCGTCTGGCGCACCATCTGCTGCGCGTTGGCCAAAGCCATATAGGTGCTGTTGCTTTTCACCGACGAGGCCAGGTATACCGCGCATTGCGACAGGGTGATGCGGCATTCGGGATAGCCTATCTTTGTCACCGCCTCGAAACAGGCGTTGGCCAGCAGCAGCGCGTTGGGGTTGCTGTTGCCGATGTCTTCCGAAGCGAATATCAGCATTCTGCGGGCTATGAACACGGGGTCCTCGCCGCCCTCTATCATGCGGGCCAGCCAATACACGGCCGCGTTCGGGTCGCTCCCGCGCATCGACTTGATGAAGGCGCTGATAATGTCATAGTGCATCTCGCCCTGCTTGTCATACAAGGCCAGATTCTGCTGCACCACGCTCGTTGTTCGCTCATTGTCAATCACCACTGTGCCCTCGGCACTGTTATTGACCACCAGCTCTATTGCGTTGAGCAACTTGCGGGCGTCGCCACCCGATATACGGAACAGGGCCTCCACCTCCTTCACCTCCACCGTGCGCCCTTGTTGGGCATAGTAGCGCACCGCGCTGTCCAGCAGTTGGCGCATCTCCGCCTCTCCAAACTCCTTCAGCACATACACCTGGCAGCGCGACAGCAAAGCCGAAATCACCTCGAACGAGGGATTCTCCGTCGTGGCACCTATCAAGGTGACTATGCCCTTCTCCACCGCTCCCAGCAGCGAGTCCTGCTGGCTTTTTGAAAACCGGTGTATCTCGTCTATGAACAGGATGGCGTTCTCCTCGCTCTTGGCTTTGTCTATCACCTCCCGCACCTCCTTCACCCCGCTGCTTATAGCGCTCAAGGTGTAGAAAGGGCGGTGCAGCATGTTGCTGATCACCATGGCCAGCGTGGTTTTGCCGATGCCCGGAGGACCCCAGAAAATCATCGACGGGATGTGCCCGCTCTCCACCAGCGTGCGCAGCACCGCTCCCGGCCCCACAAGGTGCTGCTGCCCGATGTAGCTGTCCAGGTCGGTGGGCCTGAGTATTTCGGCTAAAGGTTTCACGGCCGCGGCTCTTTAAAGAATCACCATGGCATCGCCGTAGGTGGAGAATTTATACTTCTCACGGATGGCAAGCTCGTAAGCCTGGCGCACAAACTCCACCCCGCCGAATGTACTTGCCATGATAAATTGCGACGACTTGGGATGGTGGAAATTGGTCACCATCATGTCGGCAATGGTAAAGTTGTAGGGCGGGAAGATGAACTTGTTGGTCCATCCGTCGTAGGCACTCACCTTGCCCGCGATGGTCACGGCGCTCTCGATGGCGCGCATGGTGGTGGTACCCACCACACAGATCTTCTTGCCGTTGCGCTTGGCGTTCATAATCACATCGCATGTCTCCTGCGACAGGTGCATCTCCTCAGCGTCCATACGGTGCTTCGAAAGGTCTTCAACCTCGATGTCCTTAAAATTGCCGATACCGCAGTGCAACGTCAACTCCTGCCAGTTGATATCATTGATCTCAAAACGTTTCAGCATCTCGCGGCTGAAATGCAGCCCGGCAATAGGGGCCGCCACCGCGCCCTCCACCTTGGCATAGATGGTCTGGTAGCGCTCGGCGTCGAAATTCTCGATGTTGCGCAGCCGTTGCAACTCCTCCGGCAGCGGGGTGTGGCCCAAGCCGCGGATGTGCTTGTTGAACTCCTCGTCCGTCCCGTCGAACAGGAAACGCACCGTGCGGCCGCGCGACGTCGTGTTGTCAATCACCTCCGCCACCAGCGACTCGTTAGGGCCGAAATAGAGCTTGTTGCCTATGCGGATCTTCCGCGCGGGGTCCACAATCACATCCCACAGGCGCATCTCCTTGTTCAGCTCGCGCTGTAGAAACACCGTGATTTTGGCGCCGGTCTTCTCCTTCTCGCCATACAGCAGGGCGGGGAACACCTTTGTGTTGTTGGCCACCACCACATCTCCCTCATGCAGGTAGTCCAGCAGGTCCTTGAACAGGCGGTGCTCGAAAGTGTGCGTGTCGCGGTGCAGCACCAGCAGACGGGCCTCGTCGCGTTGTTTTGTGGGTTTCTCGGCTATCAGTTCTTTGGGAAGAACGAAATTGAAATAGGAAAGTTTCATGCTTTTTCTTCTATATAAAAACGTGCAAAGATACGAAAAAACAATCCCGTTGTCAAGTTTTTTAACTCTTTTAACTTCTTTCACTATCTTAGTTTTCTGTAATTCATATTTTTGCATGTCGGTAATTTTTTAACAATAAAGCCCATTTCCAGTCTTTCTTCTGCCGTGTCAAAACCGTTCTGGGTTCGTTCTTCCTTCGCTTTTTAGTCGCTATCTGTTCTCCTTTTTGCCGCCCGTTTGTCGCCTTGCATAATAATAAAGAGAAACAAAGTAACGTGCAACAATTAGGACTGGAGCGATGGAAGTGCGGATCGAGAACAGGTTTGGGGCGGACGGGGGGTGGGGATGTTCTGTTGTTGGGGCGGCGACGGTTTGGGCGACATAGGGGTTTGTGGGGGGTGAGGGAGCGGTTATTTTTGTTGTTGGGTTGGGCAATATTTGAGGGGGATTGGCGTTTAAATGTATGTGAAAGATGAAAGTGGTGGATGGCCGGTGGGCAGAGGGTGTGCTGAGCGGGAGCGGGAGAGTGATGTGGTCTGTGGCTGTCGGCGTGGTGGTGAATTGGCGTGGGAGGACAGGCTGTTGGTCGGGATGGAAACGGCGGCAGTGGTGTGGGTGGTTCGAAATGAATTAATTTATGCTTTATGAAGAGAATAATACTATCGATTGTATGCCTTGGGGTGGCCTTGGGTGCTGCCGCGCAGGGTGTGGCCCCGAACGAGGGCCCGGAGAAGGACGTTAAACCGCAGAAGGTGAAGATTAGGCCTTACGGTTTTGTGCGGAACTATTTTAATTTCGACTCGCGAAACACGTATACGGTGGTTGGCGACCAGTACAGTATGGTGCCCTACGATGAGAAGTGGAACGGGTCGGCGGCGGAGTGCGCAGCGTTTGGTGTGGAGCGGACTGACTTGAACGCGGTGCCGCACACCAGTTTCCAGGCTTTGACCACACGGTTCGGCCTGAGTCTTGAAGGGCCGTCGGTGTTTGGCGCCGCCACCAGCGGAAAGGTGGAGGCCGACTTTGGAGGCTTCGGCACCACGAACACTGTGCTGCGTCTGCGCCTGGCATTTGTGAAGCTGGGTTGGGACAACGGCATGGGTCTGAAGCAGGAGCTGCTGTTGGGCCAGTATTGGCATCCGCTGAGCGGTGACATTATGCCGGAGGTGCTGGGTATGGCGGCGGGAGCTCCCTTCCGCGCCCACAGCCGCACGCCTCAGTTGAGTTATACGCTGACCACCGGCAGCTGGGGTATGACCGCCGCCGCGCTGTATCAGTTGCAGTATATGTATAGCGGCCCGTCGTTCAGCAACGGGGTGTGGAGCAGTGTGTCGAGTATCGATTTCGCCAACCGGAGCTTGGTGCCGGAGTTGTTTGTGGGGGTGCAGTATCGCGACGAGCATGTATATGCGCAGCTGGGTTCGACCTGCCAGACGTTGAAGCCCCGCATGGTAGGCTATAAGCAGGTGGAGGTGGACGGAGTGCCGACCACAGTGGCCTATCCCGTGAAGGAACGGTTGACCAGCTTCACTCCTACGGTCTATTTCCAGTATACGGAGGGACTGTATGCCTTGAAGTTCCGTGCTATGATGGCCAGCAACACTTCGCATGTGAACCAGCTGAACGGCTATGGAGTGAGCGACTTGCTGCCCGACGGTAGTTGGGAGTATGCGCCGCTGCGGGCTGCCATAGGTTATCTCAACATGGCCGTGGGACATAAGTATCGCGCCAATCTCTTTTTGGGATATATGAAGAACCTCGGGGCTGAGAAGGATTTGTTTAATTTCGGCACCGAGCAGGCTGTGCGTTATATGATATTCATGAAAGGCGGCGAGAACTTTACGGGGCTGAACAGTGTGTGGCGTGTGGCTCCGTCGCTGAGCTACAACTTGAAGCATTTCAATATCGGAGTGGAGTACGAGTGGACGGCCTGCACCTATGGCAATCAGACCGCCAACGGCAGCATTGCGTTGAACGACCGGCTGCACATGGTGGATAACCACCGGGTGTGCGTGATGGTGAAATATAATTTCTAAGACATGAGGAAAGCTTCTACATCGTCGAGGCCGACGGCGTCGGCGATGTGGTAGTCGCCCACCTGCTCGCGCCGGAGGGCGGAGAGGAAAGCTCCGCTGTCGAGGGCGAGACCGAGGTCGCGGGCGATGGAGCGTATGTAGGTGCCTTTGCCGCACCGGATGCGGAAGTCGATTTGGGGCAGGTGCTGAGGCACGGAGCCGAGAGGGTGGTCGTAGAGGTGATGGGCATCGGCAAGGTCTGGTTGCTGCAAGGGCAGGGGTTGGACGTCGGGGTTGCCGGGCCGGAAGGCTGTGATTTCGAACGAATAGATTTGTACGGGCTTGGGTGTCGGTGCGGGGGCATCGGTGTCCGGGTCGGTTTGGCGTGCATATTGGTAGGCCCGCTGCCCGTTGATTTTAACGGCGCTGAAGATGGGCGGCACTTGCTGCACGGTGCCGAGGAATTGAGGCACGACGGCTTGCAGGAGGTCGGGGGTGATGTGGGCGAAAGGGTAGTAGCTGTCTATAGGTCGCTCCAGGTCGTAGCAGGGGGTGGTGGCTCCGAGCACCATGGTGCCGGTGTAGACTTTGGTGCCGGACTGCAGCTGGTCGATGGATTTGGTTGCTTTGCCCACGCAGACCAAGAGCAGACCGGAGGCGAGGGGGTCGAGCGTTCCGGCGTGGCCGATTTTGAATTTCTTCAATCCATAGATGCGACGAATGGCCGCCTTGATTTTATTGACGGCCTGGAAGGAGGTCCATTGTAGAGGCTTGTCGACAGGGATGACTACGCCCTGGAGCAGTTGGTCCTGTGTCATTAGAACAGGGGAAGGACGATGGCCAGCAAGCCTACGATGGCGCAATAGAGTGCGAACCAGATGAGTTTGCCTTTCTTGACGATGTTGATCATCCATTTGCAGGCGAGGCAGCCGCTGACGAAGGCTGCGATGAAGCCAATGATGAGGGAGAGGGTGGGCAGACCGGCCATGGCGGTGCTGACACCTACCTCGGCCATGTCTTTGGCATCGAGAAGGGCTTCGCCCAGAATTGGGGGGATGACCATGAGGAAGGAGAACTGGGCCAGTTTCTCTTTTTTGTTGCCCAGCAGCAGACCTGTGGCGATGGTGCTGCCCGAGCGGGAGAGGCCTGGGAGGACGGCGACGGCCTGGGCGATGCCGATGACGAAGGCGTGCCAGGGGGAGATGTGCTCGCGCTGGCGGGGCTTGGCCCAGAAGGAGAAGGCCAGGAGCGAGGCAGTGACGAGCAGGCAGATGCCCACCACGAGGAGACCGCTGCCGAAGATGGCTTCGACGGTGTCTTTGAAGAAGAAGCCGACGATGGCCACGGGAATCATGGAGACGAGGATGTTGAAGGCGTATTTGGTGCCTTCGTTCCATTTGAACTTGAAGAGGTCTTGGAAGATCCACACGATTTCGCGCCAGAGGATGACGATGGTGCTGAGGACGGTGGCCACATGCACGGCGACGGTGAAGGCGAGGTTTTCGGCACCGTTGAGGCCAAAGAGGTGGGCACCGATGGTGAGGTGGCCGCTGCTGCTGACGGGTAAATATTCAGTAAGACCTTGCACAAGGCCTAAGATTAAGGCTTCGAACCATTCCATGGGTTGTGGGTGTTTGGGTTAGTCGTTTTTGGGTTTGTACATGATGGCCCCAATTTCGGTTACGAGACCGAGGATGATGAGGATGGGAGCCACGTAGAGACGGCGGGTGTTGAACATCTCGGGGTTGAAGACGTTGGGGTCGTCGCTGCCGCCACCGCTGAGGAGGATGTAGCCGAGGGCCAGCAGAACGATGCCGACAATCATGATGATATAGTTGGTTTTGCTGAAGACGAAGGCGAAGCCGGTTTTGGGGTCTTCGGTGTTTTTGATTTCTTTTGCCATAATGATTGAGATAAATGTATTGAATGAATGATGTTTTAATCAGCAGTTGTTGCGCAGATAGCGGGCCACGGCGAAGAGTGTGGAGAGGTAGGAGAGGACCACGCCGAGGATGATGATGAGGACGGCGATGCCCGCATACCAGAGCATGTGGATGTCCGCCAAGAGGTTGAGCCCCTCGAGCGACTGGTTGAACGCGCCGGTTGCAATGGCGAGGACTATGATGGCTATGACAGCTCCGAGGAGGCCGTACCAGATGCTGCGGGCAAGGAAAGGCCGTGCGATGAAACCGCTCTTGGCTCCGACCAGTTGCATGGTGCGGATGGTGTCGCGCTGGGCATAGAGGGCGATGCGGATGGTGCTGCTTATCATGAGGATGCTGATGAGCATGAGCAGTGCCATGAAGATGATGAGAAACCAGGTGGCCTTAAAGAAGAAGTCGTTGAGTTCGTTGACGATGTTCTCCTGATAGGCTACGCCGATGACGTGTTCGAGACCGCTGACATCGGCCGAGAAGCGGGCTATGCTTTCGGCGCGGGCGTCCTGACGGGTTTCGGGCAGGTATTCGGCATAAAGGTTGACCATCATGGAGGGGTAGAGGGGATTGTAGCCGATAAAGCCGACGAAGTCGTCGTCGAGGTCTTCGGAGAAGATTTCGGCTGCTTTCTCGCGGGATATGTAGTCGACATGCTTCACATAGCTAATGGCTTCGATTTGCTGCTGGAGTGCGGCGGCGTCTTGGTCGGAGATGTCGGCTTGGAGGTCTACCTTGAAGGTGATGCGCTCCTGCATGTCGCGGGTGGCGCGGTAGATGTGGTATTCCACCATCAGACATAGCCCGAGAAGGAACATGACGAGCGTGATGCTGAGAATGGTGGAGGTGTGTGTCTCCCACAGGTTTACCTTGCTTTTGCTCATACCTTAGCGTGTTAGGGTAATCGGATTAGGTGTAGGCGGCGGGCTGAGAGGGGTGCGAGCCCTGAGGCTGGCCGCCCATGGGTCAGTTGGCCAGCATGACGGGCATGACGAGCATGAGGATGTCCTCGGAGGATTCCTGGTTTTCGTTGACGGGGAAGATGATGCCGGCACGGCTGGGATGGGACATCTCCATAAGAATTTGTTCGCTGTCGACGTTGGAGACCATCTCGGTGAGGAATTTGGCGTTGAAACCAATCTCCATGGGGTCGCCTTCGTATTGGCAAGGCAGTTTCTCGCTTGCGTCGTTGGAGAATTCGAGGTCTTCGGCGCTGACGATGAGTTCATGCTCTTGGATGGAGAGGCGCACTTGGTGGGAAGCTTGGTTGGCGAACAGGCCTACGCGGCGCAGGGTGTTGAGGAAGGAATTGCGGTCGACGGTGAGGCGGTTGGGGTTCTCCTTGGGAATGGCGGCGTCGTAGTTGGGGTAGCGGCCTTCGACAAGGCGGCAGATGATGAAGAAGTTGTCGAAAGTGAAGAAGGCATTGGTGTTGTTGTATTCCACGTTTACCTCCAGCTCCTCTTTGTGGGAGGCGAGAATGTTGCGCATCATGGTGATGGGCTTGCGCGGGAGGATGAAGGAGACGGGGTTGTCGCTCTTGACATCGGTGCGGCGGTAGCGGACCAGCTTGTGGGCGTCGGTGGCCACGAAGGTGATGTTCTCGGTGTTGATTTCGCAGAGGATGCCGCTCATCTGCTGGCGCAGCTCGTCGGTGGAGGCGGCGAAGGCGGTTTTGCCGATGGCGTTGACCAGGAGGCTGCCGGGCAGAGCGATGGCAGAGGTGTCGTGCGGCTCGGGCATGGAGGGGAAGGTGTCGGGGTTTTTGCCCGCCAGACGGTAGCGGCCCTCGCCCGAGGTGATGCTGATATTGTAGTTGGTGTCGTCAACGCTGAAAGTCAGAGGGACATCGTCAAGGCTCTTCAAGATGTCGATGAGGAGTTTGGAGGGGACAGCGATGTCGGTGAGACCATCGATAGCGCCAGTTTCCACTTCTATTTTAGAGACTAAAGTGGTTTCGAGGTCGGTGGCACGGATGGTGAGGAGACCTTCGTCGAGGTGGAAATGGAAACAATTGATGATGGGGACGGTGTTATTGTTGGTGAGGACACCGCTGAGCGACTGAATCTGCTTGGAGAAGAGCAGGCTGTTGATGATGAATTTCATGACTTTAAAGACAATTATAATATACTATGGCCTTGGGCCGATTCAAAATGCAAAGATAAGACATATTTTCCACATAATGGGAAAACAGAGGATTTTTTTTTCAACAGCCCTTAGAATGATGTGAGTTGAGGCAGGGTGGAGGATGGGCGGCAGGGGTTGGGGAAGAGGTTAGTCGAGGGAGAGGCAGACCCCTTCGGGAAGGCCGGTCTCGAAGTGGAAGTTGCAGTAGGCGGCGGAGTATTGGTCGTCGAGGTACATGCGACCCGATATGGTTTCGTCGTTCTGCAGCCGGGAGCGGGTGTGGTAGAGAATGACGCAGTTGTGGTAGACTTTCTTTTCGGTGAAGGTGTAGTCGCCCCCGATGGATTCGGGTGTGTCGAGGGCGATGACGTAGCCCATGTCGAACTCGGATATGCTGGACACCATGCCGGAGCACTGCACATATCCTACCACTTTGCCTTTGAAGGCAAAGTCGTCGACACGTTTTTTGCATCCGCAAAGGAGGAGAGGGATGAGCAGGAGCAGGATGATTTTTTTCATGGCAAGAGGAGTTTGGGGGTTATACACTGACTCCGTATTCGCGGAGGGCGTTGTTGAGGGATGTTTTCTTGTCGGTGGACTGGCTCCGGTGGCCGATGATGAGGGCGCAGTTGACTTGGTAGTCACCAGCCGGGAAATGCTTGGTGTAGCTGCCGGGTATGACTATGCTGCGAGCCGGTACACGGCCTTTGAGGGTGACGGGGGAGGGGCCGGTGACATCGATGATGTGGGTGCTGGCGGTGATGACGGTGTTGGCGCCGAGGACGGCTTCCTCTTCGACAATGACCCCCTCGACCACGATGCAGCGACTGCCGATGAAGCAGTGGTCCTCGATGATGACGGGAGCGGCTTGGACGGGTTCGAGCACGCCGCCGATGCCTACACCCCCGCTGAGGTGCACGTTCTTACCGATTTGGGCACAGCTGCCCACGGTGGCCCAGGTGTCGACCATGGTGCCACTGTCGACGTAGGCTCCGATGTTGACGTAGGAGGGCATG
This sequence comes from Bacteroidales bacterium UBA2714, assembly GCA_002354035.1. Classification (GTDB taxonomy): domain Bacteria; phylum Bacteroidota; class Bacteroidia; order Bacteroidales; family P3; genus Colimorpha. The sequence goes on along the minus strand of DEKU01000061.1, from coordinate 9,327 downwards.
AGGACCACACCCGGAGCAAGGTAGGCTCCATGGCGCGCCACAGCATGGGGCACCACCCTCACCTGCTGGGCGGCATAGTCTTTTTTCAGCGGCACTTTGTCGTGGAATTGGAATGGGGGGCACTCAATGGTGGACATCTGATTGATGGGGAAATAGAGGATTACGGCTTTTTTCAGCCATTGGTTGACATGCCAGCCGTCGGCATCTTTTTGCGCTATGCGCAACTGACCAGCGTCCAAGAGGTCTACCACTTCCCGTATGGCATCCTGTACAGACTTGTCTTTGAGCATCTCGCGGTTGTCCCAAGCCTGTTCGATGAGTTGTTTTCTGTGTTCGTTCATGGCTGCAAAAGTACAAAAAAATATTGATTTGGCACCTTTTTTTAATGAGGATATAATAAAACTGACTTTTTTGCGTTTGAAAGGATAATGGAAAAAATGAACAGGTTCATAATCACTTTGTGCCTGGTGCTGGTGGCCATGCCTTCGGTGACATGGTGCCAGGACAAGGAGCAGATGCAGCAGTATCAGTCGGATTTGGTGCTTCTGTTTGACCAGGCCTTCGGGGCTCCGACCGACAACGAACGTTATCATGCCAACGAGTCGGCCATGCAGATGCTGGCCGAAGCCTTGGCAACCGAGAACTCGTTTCGTTGGCAGTGGGATTTCGGCAACAGGGTGTCGGTGCTGACCGCGCCGGACAAGAAGTTCCGCATTTTCACTTGGCCCATCGTGAATGATGCAGGCGAATATGAGTGCTTTGGGTTTGTACAGGCTTTGAATGAGCGTACAAAGGAGTATGATGTCACGCAGCTCAGCGACCGCTCTGTGGATATAGTCAACAGGCAAGAAGAGGTGTTGGGCCCCGACAGATGGTATGGGGCAGTGTACCAAGAGCTTATCCTTACCACCCATGAGGGTCGCACCTTCTATACCCTGCTGGGTTGGAGCGGTGTGGACCGGCTCACGCAGCGAAAGGTGATAGAACCGATTTGCTTCAAGTCGGGAGGCAGCACACCCCAGTTTGGACAGAATGTTTTCAGACGGGAGCAGAACGTGCGCCGGGTGGTGTTGGAGTATAAGGCCGACGCCATGGTGAACCTCAGCTATGAAGAGCAGTACCTGCACCTGACCGAGCGCGTGCGTTCCCGGCGGTCGCAAGGCTTCTCGTTCTCGTCCTTTTTCTCGTCACTTTTTTCCAACCCTTCGCGTTCGCGGAGGCGTGGCCGGGGTAGGGGACGGGCCAGCCGACCGGTGTCTACAGCAGCGCGCACATCGGCTGCCGTGCAGCGCAACAACAGGAACCGCCCGACATACAAAACCACCGACAAGAAGATGAAGATGATTATTTTCGACCAGGTGTCGCCTCAGGTGCCGGGCATGGAAGGACTTTACCAGTACTATGTCCCCTCGGGCGTGGAAATGGCCTATGTCTTCTCGGAGGGGAAATGGGAACTCCACGATACCGCCCAGGGACGTGACACCAACAAGAAACTGAACAAAGAATTTGAACCTATCGAAAAGCAAGCTCCGGCCTATCAAGTCAAGTAGCTCCGCCTCGCAGCAACCACTCAATTACAATCCTGACATGCATAATACTACCGCAGACCACGCTCCTTTATATCCTTCTACAGGTGTGATACTTGACAGTGTGAACTCGATGGACGATCTCCGCCACCTCACTGTGGCCGATTTGGAACAGCTGAGTGTGGAGTTGCGCCACTATATTATCGAAACCCTGTCCCGACATCCGGGCCATCTGGCTTCGAGCCTTGGCACAGTGGAGCTCACGCTGGCGCTCCACTATGTCTTCAACACACCTGATGATAAACTGATATGGGACGTGGGTCATCAGGCGTATGCCCATAAAATCATCACTGGCCGCCGCGACCAGTTTCCCACCATCCGCACATACGGCGGGCTGAGCGGTTTTCCCCGCATGGACGAGTCGCCCTTTGATGCCTTTGGCACCGGCCACAGCTCCACCTCCATCAGCGCCGCCCTCGGGATGGCAACTGCGTCGACACTGCAAGGCAACACCCGGCGACAGCATATAGCCGTGATAGGCGACGGTTCGATGACAGGCGGACAGGCATTCGAGGCCTTGAACAACGCCGGTGTGTCGAAAGCCAACATCCTTGTGGTCTTGAACGACAACGGGATAAGTATCGACAAGGCGGTGGGAGGTCTGAGCCGCTACCTTACGCACATCACGGCCTCGCCTCAATACAACAAACTCAAGGAGAAGGTGTGGCACAAGCTGGGCGGCGACAGCACCGACCGTCAACTCCGCAAGGACAAGTCGCTCAATTTCTTCCAGCGGGCCACCTTCATGGCCAAGACAGCAGCCCTGGGCGCCCCCAACCTTTTCGAGTCGCTGGGATTCCGCTATTTCGGCCCTATCGATGGGCACAATGTGGCGGAACTCGTTGAGGTGCTATCACAGCTCAAGGCCATCAAAGGTCCCAAGTTGCTTCATGTGGTCACCAAGAAAGGGAAGGGGCTGCGCAGTGCCGAGCGCCACCCCGTCGCCTACCATGCCCCCGGCCGGTTCAATGCCGAGACAGGAATGCAGATAAAAAGCAACCCCGAGGGGCAGCCCCTGAAATACCAAGACGTGTTCGGGCACACCATTGTCGAACTGGCAAAGCACAACCCCAATATCGTGGGCATCACACCCGCCATGCCCACAGGCTGTTCGCTCACCTTCATGATGGAGCAAATGCCCACCCGTGCATTCGATGTCGGCATCGCCGAGCAGCATGCCGTGACCTTCGCCGCCGGACTGGCGGCCCAGGGAATGCTGCCGTTCTGCAACATCTATTCCTCCTTCATGCAGCGGGCCTACGACCAGATTATCCACGATGTGGCCTTGCAGCATCTGCCTGTGGTCCTCTGCCTCGACCGCGCAGGACTTGTGGGCGACGACGGCCCCACCCACCACGGGGCTTTCGACCTGGCCTACCTGCGGCCCATACCCAATCTCACAATCTGCGCCCCTATGGACGAACATGAGCTGCGCAACATGATGTACACTGCACAGCTCCCGGGGCAAGGGGCTGTGGCCATCCGCTACCCGCGTGGCCTCAGCGTCCACGCCGACTGGCGCAATCCATTCGCGCCCCTCGCCGTCGGCAAAGGCCGTTGTCTGAAAGAGGGGAACGCTGTTGCCATCCTCTCGATTGGCCATATCGGAAACGATGCCCTGGCCGCCGCCGAACGGTTGGAGGCAGAGGGCGTGTCCGCAGCCATGTACGACATGCGCTACCTTAAACCGATAGACACGGAGCTGCTCGACGCTATCTTGGCCAATGGATATCGGCGGGTGGTCACCGTCGAGGACGGAGTGAAGAAAGGCGGACTGGGCAGTGCGGTGCTGGAGTATTTTGCCGCCATCAAGGCCGACAATCTGGCGGTGCAGGTACCGGCGGTCCACGTGCTTGGCCTTCCCGACCAGTTTGTCACCCACGGCTCGGTGCCGCAGCTGCACAAAGACTGCGCCATCGACCTCGAGTCCATCGGC
>DEKU01000061.1:5591-5797 GCA_002354035.1 Bacteroidales bacterium UBA2714 | reverse complement strand
CCGCCTCTGACCGGCCCCAAGCCGTATCCTCTTCTTTTGCGGCAATTGGTTTTAGTTTCCATTCCAAGTCCATTCCTGAGTAGTGTGTGTATACTGGCTACTTAGGGGTCTTTCGGTGGACTGAAGCCGAGCCCCCGAATGTTAATTCTCTTCAGAAGAGAGAAGAAATGTTTTCTATTCAAAAATTTATTTGTATCTTTGCATTT
>DEKU01000061.1:0-5528 GCA_002354035.1 Bacteroidales bacterium UBA2714 | reverse complement strand
AAAATATAAATAATAATATAAAACAAAGAAAAATATGACCCCTTCGCACATTGAACACATCGGCATTGCCGTGACCAATCTTGACGAGGCTATCCGCTATTGGGAAGACGTCATGGGTCTTAAATGTTACGCTATCGAAGAAGTGACCGACCAGAAAGTGAAAACCGCTTTCTTCAAGATCGGCGAAGTTAAAATTGAACTCCTTGAGCCCACCTGCCCCGAAAGCACCATCGCGGCTTTCATCGAGAAGAACGGTGGCAAGGGTGGTATGCACCACATTGCTTTCTGCGTGGAGAACACCGACCAGGCCCTGAACGACGCCAAAGAGAAAGGCGTGCGCCTCATCGACCAGCAGAGCCGTGGCGGAGCCGAAGGCCTTCACATCGGATTCCTGCACCCCAAGAGCACCTTGGGAGTTCTGACAGAATTTTGTTGCAAATAATTATTCCCGCAAAGAGTTTTCCGGACGTGGCGGACGATCGCTAAGGTCGCGAGTAGCGTCCATGTACAATAACCAACAAAACAATTCAAATAATGGCATTTGAAGAAAAGATAAAAGAACTTCTCGACAAGAGGAGCGAGGCCAAAATGGGTGGAGGCCAGAAACGTATCGACAAACAGCACGAGCAAGGCAAGCTCACCGCCCGCGAGCGCATAGCTCTCCTGCTCGACGAAGGCTCATTCGAGGAATTCGACATGTTTGTCGCCCACCGCTGTGTCAATTTCGACATGCAGAAACAATCCTTCCTTGGTGACGGTGTTGTCACCGGCTATGGCACCATCGACGGCCGTCCCGTCTATGTGTTTGCCCAGGATTTCACCGTTTTTGCCGGTAGTCTGAGCGAGACCATGTCGCTCAAAATCTGCAAAATCATGGATCAGGCCATGAAGACCGGGGCCCCGGTTATCGGCCTGAACGATTCGGGTGGAGCCCGTATCCAGGAGGGTAGCAACTCGTTGGCTGGCTATGCCGAGATTTTCGAGCGCAATATTCTCGCCAGTGGTGTTATCCCCCAAATCAGCGCCATCTTCGGCCCCTGCGCCGGTGGTGCGGTTTACAGCCCTGCCCTCACCGACTTTATCCTCATGACCAAGGAGAACAGCTACATGTTCCTCACGGGTCCCAAGGTGGTGAAGACTGTCACCGGCGAGGATGTCACCGTCGACAAGCTGGGTGGCGCCATGGTTCATGCCACCAAGAGTGGTGTGGCTCACTTTGTGGGTGAGACCGAGGAGGAGACCATCAAGCTCATCCGTGATTTGATGAGTTATCTTCCCTCCAACAACTTTGAGGAACCCCCGTATGTTCACACCGAGGATCCGGTCGACCGTCTGGAGGACAGCCTCAACAGCATCATTCCCGAAAACCCCAACGAGCCTTACGACATGAAGGGCGTTATCGAAGCCATCGTTGACGACGGCAAGTTCCTTCAGGTCCATGAGAAGTTTGCTCCCAACCTGTTGGTTGGTTTTGCTCGTTTCGGCGGCCAGGCTGTGGGTATTGTGGCCAACCAGCCTAAGGCCATGGCCGGTGTGCTTGACAGCAACGCTTCGCGCAAGGGCGGTCGTTTTGTCCGTTTCTGCGATGCTTTCAATATCCCCATTGTCACCCTTGTCGATGTCCCCGGCTTCCTGCCCGGCACTGGCCAGGAATACAATGGCGTCATTGTGCATGGCGCCAAGATGCTCTTCGCTTATGGCGAAGCTACGGTGCCTAAGGTGACCGTCACCCTGCGCAAGAGCTATGGCGGTGCCCATATCGTGATGAGCTGCAAACAGCTCCGCGGCGACTTCAACTATGCTTGGCCCACGGCTCAGATTGCCGTCATGGGTGCCAGTGGTGCCACTGAGGTGCTCTATGGCCGTCAAATCAAGGACATCCAAGACCCCGAAGAACGCGCCAAGTTTATCGCCCAGAAGGAAATCGAGTACAACGACCAGTTCGCCAACCCCTACTGTGCTGCCCGTTTCGGTTATATCGACGACATCATCGAGCCCCGCAACACTCGTTTCCGCATCACCCGTGCCTTGCAGGTGCTGGCCTCCAAGAAAGAGTCCCTGCCGCTCAAGAAGCACAACAACATCCCGTTATAATAATGTAGATTGATTTTAGTATCAATAATATTTATTTATTAACCAGGGGTTCTTCACCCCACAAAATTAACAACACAAAATGAAGAAAGTTTTCTTAACTGCTTTAGTAGCTGCCGCTTTTGCATTCGGCTTTTCCTCTTGCAACAACAATCAGCCCGCTGAGGAGACCGTTGACAGTGCCGCTCAGACCGAGATGTGCGAGCATCAGTGCGCTCATCACCACGACTGCACCTGCGCTGACACCACTTGTGCCGCCAGCAACTGCGCCAACTGCACCGACACCAACTGCTGCAAGCCTTGCGACCACAAGTGCTGCGCCAAGGACGGTCAGGACAGCTGCTGCGCTCAGAAAAAAGAGTGCTGCAAAGACAAGCAAGGTTGCGAAGGCAAGAAAGAGTGCTGCAAAAAGGCCAACTAAGCTTTAAGATTGGGTCGTGCCATGGGACGGGGTTTCCCCTCCCGTGGCATTGCCTCAATTCCGAAAACAAACATTTTGATTGTTATTCCTTTTATCTGAAATGAATAAGATTATTAAATCCGTAGTCACAATTCTGGTTGGCATGTGCCTCACTGCTGGCTCAGCTTTTGCGCAGCCCGGTCCTGCCGGCAATCCTCCGCTCGGCCCTGCACCCGAAGCTCCCGAAGCCATCGCTCCGGCACCGGCCCCCATGGATTTCACATCCAACCAGATTTGCTATATCCCCGAAAAGCAAGCCTTCGTGCTTATCGACAGCATTGACTGTGCTGTCGACCTCCTTGTGCGCAAGGCCGACGGTCTCCAACGTGTGGGTCGTTTCACTACCGACCGTTTCACAGGCCGCCACGATCTCGCCAACATCCTGCGTCCCCGCTCTGTCTCCGTCTGCGGCGACAAGATTCTTGTTCTGGCCAGCTCCAAGAAAGACACCTCTTATCTTGCCGTGGTCAGCATGAACCCTGTCAAATGTCTCGACGAGCAAGGCTTCGACAGTCTCAAAGCTGTCTCCTGCGTCGGTTTCAAGAGCAACTCCTATGCATTCCGCCTCGACCCCTGCTCCGACCAGATTATCGTGGTTGGAAACAACCCCGTAGGCTACGACATCAACTATGTCAGCTACACTGATGGACTCGAAAACATCACCCCGGCATCTGATTTCCACTACCATGTGCCCAAACAGGCCGAGCGCATCAAAGCCTCCGACCCCTATGGTGCCGGTCTTGCCATTGTGGCTGTCTCGGTGGTCTTCTTTGCCCTCATCTGCATCATGTTCCTCATGGGTGGCTATGGCAAACTCATCCAGCGTTTCCAGAACCGCAAAGCCCAGCCCGCCAAAGGCAGCACTCCCGCCAAGGTGGCTGGTGGCTCAGTCGAGGATGAAGTCCACGTTGCCATTGCTGCGGCCATCTTTGCTTACAGTCAGGACCTCCACGATGTGGAAGACACCATCATCACCATCCAGAAAACCGAGCGTGCCTGGACTCCGTGGAATGCCAAGTTCTACAACATGAACCGCTATTTCTCAGTCCGCAAATAAGCCTCACCGACATTAATCAATAGTTTAAACTGCGGAGTCCATCCGCCCAGCCCGGGGCTCCGGGCATATAACAACAAGAAATGAAGAATTACAAGCTTAAAATAAACGGCAACAGCTACTCCGTCGACATCAACGAAGTGGAAGGCCAAGAAATCAAACTTGAAGTGAACGGCACCCCCTACACCGTCACCATTGACCAAGAGCTGCAGGCTCATCAGCATCGCACCACCGTCATCAGCGACCGTCCCGCTCCCCGCGTCTCGGCCGCCAACGGCGATGTGCAGCGTGCCTCTGCTCCCAAACCCGGCTCCGCCGCCGGTGGCACCAAAGTCACCACCCCTCTGCCCGGCACCATCCTCGACGTCTTTGTCAACGTCGGCGACCAGGTCAAGAGTGGCCAGACCGTTGTCCTGCTCGAGGCCATGAAGATGGAGAACAACATCGAAGCCGATACCGACGGCACCGTCACCTCTGTCAGTGTCCGTAAAGGCGACAGCGTTCTCGAAGGCGATACCCTCATCGTCATCAGTTAATACAACAATCCTTTTAACCTCTCCGGACTGCCCTCCTGCGGCTCTCCGACAAAAATAATTAATAGGCAATGTTTAATTTATTAGCTTCAGGTGGTTTCATGGACTTTCTGTCGACCCAGATGGTACAGTTCCTTATGTACACTGGTTTCGCCAATGTCACATGGGGCCACATCATCATGATTCTTATCGGACTGGTCTTCATCTTCCTTGGAATCCGGTTCGAATTTGAGCCCTTGCTCCTTGTCCCCATCGGATTTGGTATGCTTGTGGGCAACATCCCCTTCTATCCCGGATTGAAGATAGGTATCTACGAGTCAGGCTCAGTCCTCAACATCCTCTACCACGGAGTGCAAAACGGCTGGTACCCACCACTAATATTCCTGGGTATTGGAGCCATGACGGACTTCTCAGCCCTGCTCTCCAATCCCAAACTCTTCCTCATCGGTGCCGCAGCGCAAACCGGCATCTTTGCCGCCTACGCTGGTGCTCTGGCCTTAGGGTTTGCTCCTAACGAGGCTGGTGCCATTGGCATCATCGGTGGAGCCGACGGCCCCACCGCCATCTTCCTCTCCTCGCAGCTTGCCCCCGACCTCATGGGTGCCATCGCCGTCTCGGCCTATTCCTACATGGCTCTTGTCCCCGTCATCCAGCCGCCCATCATGCGTCTCATGACAACCCCCAAGGAACGCACCATCCGCATGAAACCTCCGCGTCAGGTCTCCAAACTCGAGAAGATCTCCTTCCCCATCGTAGGTTTCCTCTTCTGTGCCTTCATCGTGCCGTCGGGTCTCCCGCTGCTGGGCATGCTCTTCTTCGGCAACCTGCTTAAAGAATGCGGTGTCACCAAGCGTCTGAGCGAAGTGGCCAGCAACGCCGTGGTCAATGTCTGCACCCTCCTCATCGGCATCACCGTGGGTGCTTCCACCCAGGCCACCTCATTCCTCACCGGCCGCTCTATCCTCATCTTCTGTCTTGGTGCTTTCTCCTTCATCGTGGCCACCTTCTTCGGTGTCCTCTTCGTGAAACTGTTCAACCTCTTCCTCAAAGAAGGCAACAAGATCAACCCCCTCATCGGCAACTCCGGTGTCAGCGCCGTGCCCGACGCCGCCCGTGTGTCCAACAATGTGGGTCTTGAATACGACCGCACCAACTACCTCCTCCAGCACGCCATGGGTCCCAATGTGGCCGGTGTTGTGGGTTCGGCTGTTGCTGCCGGTATCCTGCTTGCATTCCTCCACTAATCATTTTATCGCTGAGGGCTTTGTCCCAAGGCCCTACAGCAATTGTACCAAAAGGCAGTCCCACCATTCTGGGCTGCCTTTTTTCTATTCTCCAAGCAATATCCATGCCCGTTTTGCGTTACCCATATTGATGCAGCCGAAACGAT
>DEKU01000057.1:22497-35898 GCA_002354035.1 Bacteroidales bacterium UBA2714 | reverse complement strand
TTTCAGGACCGCCGTATCGACATATTGGTGGGGACGCAGATGGTTACAAAGGGTTTGGACTTTGACAATGTGAGTGTGGTGGGGATTGTCAGTGCCGACAATCTGTTGTATTTTCCCGACTTCAGGGCTTTTGAGCGGGCGTTCCAGCAGATGACGCAAGTGAGCGGCCGGGCTGGCCGCCACGGCCATCGGGGGAAGGTGATCATACAGACGTTCAACCCCTATCATCAGGCTATTCGCAATGTGATTGACAACGATTATATGGCCATGTATGAAAGCCAGGTGACCGACCGGCGGGTGTTCCGCTACCCGCCNNCCGCCGTTCTACCGCCTTATCACGATTACGATGAAGCATCGCGACATTGATGTGCTGAACGAGGCGGCGGACAATTACGCCCGACAGCTGCGCGAGGTGTTTGCCACCCGTGTGGTGGGGCCGGAATATCCTAATGTGGCGCGGGTGAGAGGGCTGTATCTGAAAAATATCATGATGCGCTTTGAGCGCACGGAGGCTATTGCCCAGGCCAAAAGTATCATTATGGAGATAGGCGATAAGTTGAAGTCGGACAAGCATCTGTCGTCGCTCCAAATCCATTTTGACGTGGATCCGCAGTAGGGCGGAGTTGACTTGACGAAGGGTTAGATGGTGAGTGGCCAACGGGGTGATGAGCGTTGCCCGTGGGTCAGATTGCGCTATACCGCATTGATGAGACTTGACTTTATTTGAGTTGCCAGAATGCCACAGCGGCGGCGGCAGCCACATTGAGCGAGTCGACCCCGCGCTGCATGGGGATGATGGCTTGGTAGTCGCAGTTGTTGATGGTGGTTTGTGCCAAGCCGTCGCCCTCGGTGCCAAGGACGATGGCCAGTTTGTCGAGCTGGGAGAGGGAGGGGTGGTTGATGGGGATGGCGGCGGGCGTGAGGGCAAGGGCCACGGTGGCAAAGCCTAACTGGCGCAGGTGGTCGATGGCTGGCTGCGGCCAGGAGGGGATGTAGGTCCAGGGGATCTGGAAGACGGTGCCCATGCTGACCCTCACGCTGCGGCGGTTGAGTGGGTCGCAGCAGGTGGGTGTGAAGAGGACGGCTTCGATGCCAAGGGCCGCCGCGGCGCGGAGAATGGCACCGGTGTTGGTGCTGTTGACTACGTTGTCGACAATGGCTATGCGGCGTTTGCCGGCGCAGAGTTGTTGGACGGAGGGCAATTGGGGGCGGTGCATGGCACAGAGCACTCCGCGCGTGAGTTCGTAGCCGGTGAGGGTGGCCAGGAGTTGGCGCGGGCCGGTGTAGACAGGCAGGGGGTCGAGGCGGGCCACGAGGTCGGCGGCCTGCCCGTGGATGTGCTTCTCTTCGCAGAGCAGGGATATGGGCTGATAGCCGGCATCGAGAGCCACCCGTATCACCTTGGGGCTTTCGGCAATGAAGAGGCCTTGGTCAGGTTCGAGCCTGTTGCGGAGTTGGGCCTCGGTGAGGTGGGCGTAAGGCCGCAGGCCGGGATGGTCAAGATCGGTTACGGGTACTATCATGCGGCAGGCAGGAGGGGTTATTGTGCTTTGTATTCCTGAATCCGTCGCCGGAGGGCGGCGATGAGGCTTTGGATGTCCTGCTCGGTGGTGTCGAACGAGCACATCCAGCGCACCACATCGGTTTCTTCGTCCCAGAGGTAGAAGAAGTAGTCGTCGAGGAGGGCATTCCACACTTTGTTGGGCAGTTTGACAAAGACGCTGTTGGCCTGGACGGGGTACATGACCTGGGCTTCGGGGATGTCGCGCAGAGCCTGGAAGAGCAGCTGAGCCATACGGTTGCTGTGTTCGGCGTTGCGACGCCACACTTGGGTGGAGATGTAGGCCTCGAACTGGGCAGCCATGAAACGCATCTTGCTGGAGAGCTGAGCCATCTGCTTGCGCCGATATTTCATTTCGACGTTCAGGAGGGGATTGAGGATTACGGCACTTTCGCCCATGAGCATGCCGTTTTTGGTGCCGCCGAAGGAGAGGCAGTCTACACCGCAGCCGGTGGTGAGCTGGCGGAAGGAGCAGCCCAGGGCTACGGCAGCGTTGGCCAGACGGGCACCATCCATGTGGAGGAACATGTTGTGCTGGTGGGCGAGGTCGGCCAAGGCACGGATTTCGTCAAGGGTGTAGAGGGTGCCGAGCTCGGTGGGCTGGGTGATGCTGATGGCGCGGGGTTGCGAGTGGTGCTCGAAACCAAAGCCGTGGAGCTGGGTTTTGACCAGTTGGGGAGTGAGTTTGCCGTCGGGGGTGTTGACGGTGAGGAGGCGGCAGCCTACGATGCGCTGCGGGGCTCCGCATTCGTCGACGTTGATATGGGCGGTGTCGGCACAGACCACCGCATGGTGGGAACGGCACATGGCATCGATGTTCAGCACATTGGCACCTGTGCCATTGAAGACGAAGTAGACTTCGGCTTGTGGACCAAACACTTGTTTGAAGAGCTGTTCGGTACGTTTGCAATACTCGTCGTCGCCGTATGCCAGGGCGTGGTCGACGTTGGCGGAGGCTATTGCCTCCATGATTTCGGGGCTTATGCCCGAATGGTTGTCACTACCAAATCCGCGTTTCATATTGATGTTGAGGTGTGATTGTTGTTTGTAGGAAAAGGAAAGCGAGGGGCCGTCAGTTGTGTGATGGTTGACGGCCCCGGGCTGTAGATTTGATTATTTGTCCATCGTCAGCAGGAATTCTTCGTTGCTGATGGTGTGAGCCATGTTTTTCTGGAGGAATTCCATGGCTTCGACGGGTGTCATGTCGGTGAGCTGGTTGCGGAGCACGAGTGTGCGGCTGAGGAGGTTTTTGGGAACCAGGAGGTCGTCGCGGCGGGTGCTGGAGGCCACCAGGTCGATGGCTGGATAGATGCGCTTGTTGGCCATTTTGCGGTCAAGCTGGAGCTCCATGTTGCCGGTGCCCTTGAATTCCTCGAAGATGACGTCGTCCATTTTGCTGCCAGTCTCGGTGAGGGCGGTGGCGATGATGGTGAGAGAGCCGCCGTTCTCGATGTTGCGGGCTGCACCAAAGAAGCGTTTGGGTTTCTGAAGGGCGTTGGCCTCGACACCACCGCTGAGCACTTTGCCGGAGGCGGGCTGGACGGTGTTGTAGGCACGGGCCAGACGGGTGATGGAGTCGAGCACGATGACGACATCGTGGCCGCACTCGGTCATGCGTTTGGCTTTCTCCAGCACGATGTTGGCGATGCGCACGTGGCGGTCGGCAGGTTCGTCGAAGGTGGAGGCTATGACCTCGGCATTGACGCTGCGCTGCATGTCGGTGACCTCTTCGGGACGCTCGTCGATGAGCAGCACCATCAGGTATACCTCGGGATGGTTGTAGGCTATGGCGTTGGCCACTTCTTTGAGAAGGGTGGTCTTACCCGTTTTGGGTTGTGCCACGATGAGGCCACGCTGTCCTTTTCCGATGGGGGTGAACATGTCGATGATGCGGGTGGAGAGGGTCTGCTGGGGATGGCCGGTGAGCTTGAATTTCTCGTTGGGGAAGAGGGGGGTCAGCGATTCAAAGGGCACGCGGTCGCGGATGCGGTCGGGCGAAAGGCCGTTGATTTCTTTGATCTTGACCATGATGAAGTATTTGTCGTTCTCCTTGGGAGGACGAATCATGCCGCGGACGGTGTCGCCAGACTTAAGACCGAAGTTGTGGACTATGGGCGCGGAGACGAATACGTCGTCGGGTGAGGCAAGATAGTTGTAGTCGGATGAGCGAAGGAATCCGAAGCCGTCGGGGGCCAGTTCGAGTACACCTTCGGCTTCCACTACGCCTTCGGTGTCGAAGGGATAGACGCGGACGGGTTTTGCCACGTTGTTGGGGTTGACACCGAACTGGGCCAGGAATTCGTCGCTATAGGGTTCGGAGGAGCGATGGTGCTTGTTGCCTTTGTTGCCGAAACGCATGTAGCGTTCCTTGGTGTTGTTTTCGAGAGTGGGTGCAGGGGCCAGTGCGGGTGAGGATTCGGGGGTATTCTCGGCTTTGGGCTCTTGTTGCTGAGGAGCGGGACGGGATGGTTCGGTTGGACGGGTTGCAGGCTGGGGAGTGGTCGGTTGAGCCACGGGCTCTTTAACGGTTGGAGCGGGGGCTGGAGCGGGCGCAGGAGCCTCTTCGTTGGCGCTGGCCGAGGCAATGGGATCTTCGGTCTGCTGGACTTTGCGGGGACGACCGCGTTTGCGTTTGACGGGTTCGGCGGTATCGGCTGCGGCAACGGGATTGGCGGGAGTTTCGCTTTTGGGGCTTTCTGCACGCTCGGGCTCGGACGGGGTTTCCCGCTTGGAGGTTGCGAGCTGCCCGTCGAAATGACGCAGCAAACGGCCGGAGGGCGACACCACGTCGGGGATGGAGGGGACGTGGGGCAGTTCGAGGTCGGCGATATTTATGCCGGGCAGTTCTTGCTGGGCAGGCCGGGCTGATTCCTTACTATTATTATTTAATATTGAGTTGTTCTCCGCGCTCTTGGCCTGAGGGGCATGGTTCTTACGCTTGTGCAGCTCAGGGTTGTTGAGGGATGATTCGGCAAGGAGAGTGGGTTTGATGCGCGCCCGTTTGGGACGGGGCTCCGGTTCTTTGCTTTTCTGCATTTCCTGTTCTTTTGTAATGGCGTTGGGATTCTCGGATTGTAGAGCAATAATCTTGTACATCAACTCTTGGGCATCCATACGTGTGGCTCTGGAAATTCCTAATTCTTTGGCAATATTGATGAGTTCAATATGCGCTTTGGCTTCAAGTTCTGCTTTGCTATACATAAATGTAGCGTATGTGCTTTGTTGTTTTTAGAAAAAATTCGATTTTAAAGGGTGGAACAGAATGCTCTGATTGTAAGTGCTGTAGACCAATCATCACGGCAATTCTGAACGAATTTTGACAGCACAAAAGTAGAAATTTTTTTTGATTCCAACAAAAAAATTTTGTTGAACAAACGAAAATGCGTACTTTTGCAGAAAAATTTAAATATTAAAACACACACTTAAAATAGTAATACAATGAACATTCCTCAGAATTTAAAGTACACCCAGGACGACGAATGGGTAAGAGTAGAAGGCGAATTTGCTTATGTCGGAATTACTGACTATGCTCAGCATGAATTAGGCGACATCGTTTTTGTTGATGTTGACTGCGTAGGTGACACCATCGGAGCTGGCGAGGCTTTCGGCAGCATTGAGGCCGTAAAGACCGTTGCTGACCTTCTCATGCCCGTCGAGGCTGAGGTGGTTGAGTTCAACACCAATCTCGATGATGCTTCCGCCATCAACAGCGACCCCTATGGTGAAGGCTGGATTATCAAGATCAAGCCCGCCAACATGGCCGACATCGACGCCCTGCTGGACAACATCGCCTATACCGCCAAAATCGGTGCTTAAGCAATTTGTTGTAGATCCCAAAAGAGTGGGCGGTCACAATGGTGGCCGCCCTCTTTTTGTGAGCGGAGAGCTAAAAGATGTTAAAGCCTGTGAGATTTCGAAGAAATGCCCGTCTCCTTAGTAAAAAACTTCAATGATCATGACAACTCATAGATTCAAGATTACGTTGCTCCTGATGATGTCGGTCGTAGCACTGACGGGAGCCTGCAGCAAACAGGGCGAGGAGGCCCGCGCCCAAGTACAAAATATCTCCAACAATGGATGTCAGTCGCACACTGACAAGGAGGCCCTGGCCACCAAGGACCAGGACGATGAGCAGGAATGGGTGGAGTTCAGCCACGATGGCGGAGTGCTGACCATCACCCATCACAACATGGTAGTGAATTGTGCTTTTGAGGCGAACGGCATCGGTGTTTCCATCAGGGTTGAAGGCGACACCGTAACGATAGACGAGTATGAGCTTGACGGTCCCCAGGCCAACTGCATCTGCCTTACCGACAATACGTTCCAGATTGTCAATCTTCCAAGGGGGACGTACACCTTTGTTTTCAACTGCTGGTGGCCTTCGCCCTACACTTGTACCTATTCGTTCTGATGTACGAGCGACGGGGGTGGGGGCTTCTCCCCTGCCCTCTTTGACCGAGACTGCGCCCAAATCGAAGGTGGAGACAGCCCATGGCGACCCAATCGGCCATTCTCTTGCCATCGGCAAAAGCTCTCACTAAGTGCTGAGCCGCAGCCGCAAGGCATGCAGCCGGGCGCTGGAAGGGTAAATAATTTCCTCGTTTTTTTTCGCACTTCAAAATAATTTGCGTATTTTTGCAACGCGAAACATTGTATGCTTCCGCGTCATGTTTTGCTACGCTAAAACATTATATTGATGAAGATAAAAAGACATATAAAAGAAATGGGCCGAGTGCTTCTGTCGGGGTTGCTGTTGATGGCTGCCCACGGTACGGCAAAAGCTCAGCTGGACCTCACGTTGGACACTTTTGAATGCCCCATTGTCGGCTTCAATGCTGGGTTGATGATGCCGTCGTCCCTTTCGTTCGAGACTGCTCCCGACGGGACACGAAGCCAAAACGCCACCATGTCGAGCCTGTATAAGCCCCCTTATCTGTCGTTCGGCATCGAGGGTTTCTATAAGTTCAAGAGCAACTGGTTGCTGTCGGTTGAGGGCAACCTGTGGTTCGGCTTGAATTCGGACAATTTGAATCACCGTATCGAGCGCATGGGCAGTGTGTTCACCCGTGACAGCATTGTTGTGGGTGGCAACGGCACGGATGCAGTCGTCACCTGCTATAACCGCGGGCTGGGCTTCAAGGGGGGCGTGGGAAAGATTTTCCCGCTCAATCCTGCCAAGAATCCCAATTCGGGCATCCTTGCCCGTCTGAATGTCGGCTACATGAGGCAGCAGACCATCTTCATGGCCAACAGCGAGAGGGCGCCACAGGTCACCGACGACTATGCGTTGCTCTACGACCATCAGCGCCACGGAGTGATGCTGGGTGAGGCTGTGGGCTACTGGTTTATGAGCAACCGCTCGGACCTGGCCAACATATACGTCACTTTCGAAGTGACACAATGTTGGAACTGGTCGACCCGCGACTATCAGATAGACAACTATCTGGGGTTGAACGGCAAGGATAATCACCGCTATTTTGATATGTTTTACACGGTCAAGGTCAGCTGGATGTTCCCGCTGAAGGGCAAGCCAGACCACGACTATTATTTTTATTGATTAAATGTGCAGCAGCCCGGCGTCACGGGCAGAAAGGATTGATCGATGATGCGAATGATGTATACCTTTGGGATACACTGCTACACGGCAGGTGTTCGTGTGGCGGCATTATTCAATGGCAAGGCTGCCCAGATGGTGGCAGGATGGAAACGGACATTCGGGAGGCTGTCGGTTGCCCCGGTGGGCAAGGAGAAGACGGCGTGGTTCCACGCCTCGTCGCTTGGCGAGTTTGAGCAAGCCCGTCCGGTTCTGGAGGCTTTCCGCCAGCAGCACCCCGACTACAAGATTTGTGTCACCTTCTTCTCCCCTTCGGGCTATGAGGTGCGCAAGGACTATCCTTATGCCGACTTTGTCAGTTATCTGCCTATGGACACCCCGGCCAATGCTGCCCGCTATGTGAACTTGCTCCGCCCCACGGTGGTTTTCTTTGCCAAGTATGATTTCTGGTTCAACTATCTTGAGCAGCTTCATCGCCGCGATATCCCCACCTATATCTTTTCGGCCATCTTCCGCCCCAGCCAATACTTCTTCAAGTGGTACGGGGTCTGGTTTCTGAAACATCTGCAACGCAGTTTCACCCATTTGTTTGTGCAGAATGAGGAGTCGGTCAGGTTGCTGACTTCCCACGGAGTGCCGCAGGTCTCCATTGCCGGGGACACACGTTTTGACCGTGTGCAGGCCATTGCGCAGAATGCGAAGAGTTTCCCCGACATCGAAGCCTTCCTGTCGCGCCATGAGGAGAGGAAAGTGATACTGGCCGGAAGTTCGTGGGAGCCGGACGAGGACAACTTGAAGCACTATATGGACCACGCCGCTGGAAAGGTCACCCTTATCTTGGCCCCCCACGTAATCAGCGACGCCCATCTGGAACATATCGAAACAGTGTTTGCCAAGTATGGATGCGTGCGTTACTCCCGTCTGGACCAGGATGAGGGACAAAACGCTGTGTTGATTATCGACAATATCGGAATGCTCTCGTCGCTATACCAATATGCCTGTGTGGCTTATATCGGTGGTGGTTTCGGCAAAGGGATTCACAACATCCTCGAGGCCGTCACGTTTGGGAAGCCGGTGGTCTTCGGTCCCAACTACCATAAGTTCAAGGAGGCCTGTGACCTCATCGCCAAGAACGGGGCCTACAGCTATGTGAGTTATGTGCAGCTACAGCAGCATCTCGACAGCCTTCTGTCCGACCCCGACACCTATCAGGCTGCTTCGGCTGTGTGCCGTCAGTATCTGGACGACAATCTTGGCTCCACACAGCTGATCCTCTCAAAAGTGAACGAAGACCTGAAACGCTTTACCACAGTTTAGATTGAAACGCCTTGTACATATCGCTGTCCTGATGCTGGTAGCCATGAGCCTTGCCTCGTGCAGCATAGAGAAATTCCTCGAACCCGGCCAGAAGGTGCTGCACCGTAATGAGGTGCACGTAACGATGGCGGACAGCTCCAAAGTGCCACCTGAAGTTAATGAAGCCCTCTCCAACATCAGGCAGTATTACAACCAGACTCCGAATAAGCGTTTTCTTTTCCTTCCTTTGAAGATGATGGTGTACTGCTCCACCAATCCGCAGGATAGCAGCGGATGGAGCAGGTTTTGGCGCAATCAGGGCGAAGCGCCCGTGGTATACAACAGCCTTGCCGCACAGCGCACCGCTGCCCAGCTGGCCACCCTGCTCAAGACTAAAGGCTGTTTCAACTCAACGGTCACAACCGACACCGTCCACTATGGCGCCAATTCTGTCACCGCCCGCTACAACATCACGGCCACCCGTCGGCGCATAATAGACGACGTCTCCTTCGGTTGCCGCCAGGCAGACATCGACAGCCTGATGAAGAAATGGAAAGGAGGGTCGCTGCTGAAAAAAGGTGACTACTACGACCAGCAGAAAATGACACAGGAACAGACCCGCATTGCCTCGCTGCTGCGCGACTCTGGCTACTACTATGCCAGCCCCGATATGGTGCGCTTCTTTGTCGATACCAATTACGACAGCCAGTTGTTGAGTATCGATGTCCGTCTCCGCCTCCCCCAAAGACAGGTGGGCGACAGTATCCAGCGCAACGCCCCGCTGCTCCGCTATAATCTCGACAGGGTCTATTTCTACCCCAATGTCACCACCTCCCTCAACGGTGAACGGCGGCAGTTCGACACACTCATCTACCCCCACCAATGGCGCGACTCCATCATCAACAACTACTATTTTATCTACGACAAAAAGATTTCCCCCTCACCGCGCACCGTCTGCCGTGCCGTACTCCTCCATAGTGGGCAGCGCTACATACCCCGCTATGCCAGTATCACCTCCAACGCCCTCTTCGGCCTGCACAACTTTAAGTATGTCGACATCAGTTTCGAAGAATCCCCCCACAGCACGGACAGCACCCCGCTGCTCGATGCAAAGATACGACTTCTCAACAACACCCGCCACCGCCTCTCCCTCTCGCTCGAACTCACCAACGCCTCCAACGTCAACCAGAAAGGAAGCAACTTTATCACCTCGGGCAATCTGGGCCTTGGCACCTCATTGGGCTATCAAAACAACAATCTCTTCGGCGGTGCCGAGTTGTTCAAAATAGAGGGAAGCCTGCTTTTCGACCTGCCCAAAAACGTCTTCGGCTCTCGGAAAAACGATTTCCACTCCACTTTCTCCACCTTTGAGAACAACCTCAACCTCACGCTCGACCTCCCGTCATTCCTGCTGCCTTTTGCCAACCAGTTGCCCTGGCAGTATAACCGCCCTCACACACTCATCGGCCTCAGCACCGGCTACATCTTCCGTAATTCCATCATGCCCAGTTTCGTCGAGGGCGTCCCCGCCGAAGTAATCCTTGAGCGCATCCTTTTCAATGCCTCCTTCGGCTATTCCTGGAACCATCGCCGCTACCACCAGCACCGACTCATGCCATTCAACTTCACCTACACTCACATCATCTCTGGCGACGAGTACTATTCCTACCTCCACAACATCACCTCCGACCTCATCAAAGAGCTCTTCCAGTCCTACGACTACGTCCTGCTCAATTCCCACTACGATTACACCTACACCAACCAGCGCATAGGGCTGCGCCGTAATTTCGACTACTTCAGCCTCTCTGTCGAGACGGCTGGCAACCTGCTCACAGGCATCTCCACGCTCCTCAGCAAAGACCACGTGGCCGACAGCCACTTCTACCAATACTTCCGTTTCGAGAGTGAATACAAACGCTATATCTACTGGGGCGAGAACAACACACTCGTCCTGCGCGCCCTCGTGGGAGCCGGCATCCCTTATGGCAACTCCAGTTTCCTCCCTTACGAGAAGATGTTTGTGGGCGGCGGCCCGACCACCATGCGCGGATGGCCGCTGCGCTATCTGGGCGGCTACGGCATGAACTTCTCCAATGCCGAGTTTGCCTACGGTGTAGGCGAAATCATGCTGGTGGGCAACATCGAGCAGCGCTTCCCCATCATCAGCATCTTCGAAGGAGCCGTCTTTGCCGACATGGGCAACGTATGGGCCGCTCAGGATTGGGGTATAGGCTCCACCATCTCCTTCTCCCCCGGCTACCTCCTCTCCACCGTAGCCTTCGATGCTGGTTTCGGGCTCAGAGCCAATGTCTCCATCGCCACCATCCGTCTTGATTTTGCCCTCCCCATCTACGACCCCTCCTACCCCGAAGACAACCGCTGGATAGGCTCGCACTGGAACTGGAACAAAATAGCCCTCAATTTCGGAATCAACTATCCCTTCTGACAAAAGCTAATAGTATATACAAACAACATATATCTTTCGACCATGTTCAACACAATCGCAGACCTTTTCAACAACGAGCATTTCGTCCACGAGCCTCACCAGCTCTACGACCCCATTGAATACACACTCCATCTTGGTGGCAAACGCATCCGGCCGTTCCTCCTCATGACGGCCAACCGCATGTTCGGCGGCGACGACAGCCAGGTGCGCCAAGCGGCCATAGGCATTGAGATTTTCCACAACTTCACCCTCCTCCACGACGACCTCATGGATCGCTCGCCCATACGCCGCGGCCAGCCCACGGTCTACCGCAAGTGGAACGAGAACACAGCCATCCTCTCCGGCGACACCATGTTTGCCCTCGCCTGGAAACACTTCCTCGCCCAGCCCAGCCCCCGCCTCCATCAGATTCTGTCATGCTTCAACCAGACGGCCATCGAAGTGTGCGAAGGACAGCAGTACGACATGAACTTCGAACAGGCCGACAACGTCACCATCGACGACTACATGATGATGATACGCCTCAAGACTGCCGTCCTCCTGGCCGGAGCGCTCAAAATAGGAGCCCTCTACGCGGGCGCACCCGAGGCCGACATCGACCATCTCTACCAATTCGGCATCCATCTCGGGCTGGCCTTCCAGCTCCAGGACGACCTCCTCGACAGCTACGGCGACGTGGCCCAGTTCGGCAAACAAACCGGTCAGGACATCCGCGACAACAAAAAGACCTACCTCTTCCTCACCGCCCTCCAGTCCGCTCCCGAACCCCTCCGCCTCGAACTTGCCACGCTCTTCGCCTCCACCCCTGCCGACAGCGACCCCAAAGTGGAACGCGTGTGGCAGATCTATGGCCAGCTCGGCATCCGCCAGCAAGTAGAGCAAGCCATCCAGCTTCAGTTCGACCAAGCCCTCACTCACCTCGACGCCGTCCAGCTTCCCGCCGACAAAAAAGCACCTCTCCTGACCCTCATCGACACCCTCTCCGGACGAAAAAAATAAAAAAATGAAAGAATAATTCTCGTATTTCGGAAAATAGGTGTATATTTGCAGATGTATTGAATACAGACGAATATAAATTAACTAATTAATAATTAACTCATTAAATTAAATCATGAAAAAAGTATTTGCTTTGATGTCAATCATTGGCTTATTGACATTCACCAATCTCAATGGTGTCATGGCTCAGGACAATGCTGCCCAAGCCGCAGAGCCCGCAACCGAACAAGTCGACCAGCAGGCTGTCGACAGCGCTATCGCTGAGGCCCCCGTCGCTGAGGAACCCGAAACCGTCGCAGCCCCTGTCGAAGAGACCAAGTCCTTCCACCAGGTCCTGAAAGAAAAGTACATCCAAGGTGGTGCTGGCTGGATGACCCCCGTGCTCCTCTGCCTCATCTTCGGTATGGCTCTTGTTATCGAGCGTATCCTCTATCTGAACATGGCCACCACCAACGTGCAGAAACTGCTCGAAGGCATCGAAGAGCATGTCCAGAAAGGCGACTATGCCGGTGCCAAAGACCTCTGCCGCGACACCCGTGGCCCCGTGGCCTCCATCTTCTACCAGGGTCTTGACCGCGTCAACGAAGGTCTCGACAATGTCGAGAAGGCTGTCACCTCCTACGGTGGTGTCCAGATGGCCCGTCTCGAGAACAACATGACCTGGATTGCCCTGTTCATCGCATTGGCTCCCTCCTTCGGATTCCTCGGCACCGTTGTTGGTATGGTCCAGGCATTCGACGACATCGAGGTTGCTGGCGACATCAGCCCGACCGTTGTTGCTGGCGGTATGAAAGTGGCTCTGTTGACCACCATCTTCGGTCTTATCGTTGCCATCATTCTTCAGATTTTCTATAACTACATCCTCACCAAAATCGAGAGCCTCGTTGCCCAGATGGAAGATGGTTCCATCACCTTCATGGACATCCTCGTCAAGAACAAGAAATAATAGTTATAAGGAAGTCCTTCAATTCAATTACAAACCCTAATTCCTTAAACTGTTATGAAAGAAAAAACTGATAAAATATTAACGTTGGCACTCTTGGCCCTGGCAATCGTCACCACGGTGTTTGCCTTTGTGTTCGCCTTGAATACCGTCAACAACTCCGGCATGTTCGACATTGCTTTCTGGCTGCTGGTCATCATGATTGGTTTCTCCATTCTGGCCATCGTGGTGTTCCTCTGCAAGAAACTGCTCGAACGCTTTAAAACAGAAAAAGGCTACCTGGTCAAATTCCTACTTCTCATTGCCCTCATCGTAGTCCTCCTTGTGGTCTCCTTCGTGCTGGCCAAAGGCGGTGATGTCGACCTTGTCAAGTACGGTATCACCGAAGGCACATCCAAACTCATCGGTGCAGCCTGCATCCTGAGCTACATCATCGTTATCGGTGCTGCCCTCGCCATCCTGGTAACTGAAGTAATGCCCAAATCAAACAAGAAAAAGTAAGAACTATGGGAAGAAAAACACCTGGCTTAAACACCAGTTCAATGTCCGACATCTCGTTCCTGCTGTTGGCCTTCTTCCTATTGGTCTCCAACATCAACACAGAT
>DEKU01000057.1:206-22470 GCA_002354035.1 Bacteroidales bacterium UBA2714 | reverse complement strand
CCTGATGTTAAGGAACGTAACATCTTCGTCGTCAAAGTCAACAGCAAAGACCGTCTGCTCTTCAATGGAGAAGTGGGTGACCTTCGCGATCTGAAAGACCGCGCCAAGGAGTTCCTCGGGAACCCCAACAACCTGCCCAACCTGCCCGAAAAGACCCAGATGGAAATCCCGCTGCTTGGCATGATGGACGTCTCCAAAGGTGTTATCTCGCTGCAAAACGACCGTGGCACATCCTACGACATGTACATTGCCGTGCAGAACGAACTGCAAGCAGCCATTGTCGAGATGCGCAACGAACTGTCGCAAGTAAAATTCGGTCGCAAATATGCTGACCTTTCTGAACCCCAGGCCGAAGCCATCGATCAAGCAATCCCCATTGCTATTTCCGAGGCCGAGCCTACAAAGATAGGAGATAGAAATTAATGGCAAGATTCACTGGTAAAAAATCAAAAGAGACTCCTGCCCTCAACATGGGCTCCATGTCTGATATTATTTTCATGCTCCTGTTCTTCTTCATGACCATCACTACGATGCGTGAAAGCTCCCTCTACGTGACCATCAAGGTCCCCAAGGCTACCGAAACCATCAAACTGCAAAAGAAGAGTCTCGTCAGCTACATTAACGTGGGTACCCCCATGGCTGGCGAATGGCAGAAGAAATATGGTACTGAATCCCGTATTCAGCTCAACGACCAGATCTCCGAAGTCCGCGACATCCCCCTGTTTGTTGAAGAAGAGGTTTCAGCCCGTGTCGAAGCCGACCGCCCCTTTGTCACCTTCTCAATCAAAGCCGATAAGGACACAAAGATGGGCCTCATCTCCGACATCAAACAGGAGCTGCGTAACTCCGGCGCATTCAAAATCTTCTACAATGCCGCCCACGGCGAACGTCGATAGCCGTTCTGCCGACCCTACATACAAAGAAGGCTGCCCCAAGGCAGCCTTCTTTTTTCCACCCGTCCGATTCCGAACCGGAGTCCACTCCATTCTGCGCGGCTTCAGCCCCAGCCCGTCGGCCATCCACAGCCGCCACTCATCCCCATCCCCCTCGCTCAGCCTTGCCCACTGCCCGCCGGCACACCAACCCCCATCGCCGCACCAAAGCAACAGTTCCGCACCCGCCACCAAACAGCTCCTCCTTAGCATACACACTGATTGTTAAAGCATGAATAGTCTTGTCCCCGTTATATATTGTTCATCGTCCCGCCACGACAAGGAAGCTCCGTTGCTATTTGTGCACTATTTTATTTCTATTTATTTTGTATTTACTTTCTTCATTTATTCTTGCCAAGAGACTAAATAGAGACCGAGTGGAAAAGAGGGAGCAGACAAGGAGTGGAGGCGAGGGCAGCGGAGGGATTGTCAGCCTTTGGGAAAAATAGGCTGAGCCGAAAGGTTTTTACCTGCAAAAAAAAGCGTATCTTTGCAGTTGTGCAGCCGTAAAGGTGAGACTGCATAATACTATATATATGAAACGATTATTGATAGTTGCCACCCTTGTTGTCCTGGCCTCGTTGGCGGCCGTGGCCCAGCGTCCTGCCCGTTCGTGGCAGTCGGGAAGCCTCACATGGAACGATTTCCGCCATCATGAGGCCGTCGACGGACGCTGTTCGTATCTCGAATATTCCTTGGGCATCGACCAGGCGGTGCTGCGCTCGAACGGGGTGCGGTATACCATTCCCCAAGTCCAGGCTTTTGTCGACCCGGCCCTGACGTGGGCCGACACCCACTACCGCTCGCCCGCGCTGTTGCGCTACAACCAGGTGGCCTTCGACATGGTCGAGCTTCAACGCCGAATGCTGCAGCAGGAGGTGCTGGGGCAACCCAACGCCGACGGACAGGAGTTGGTGGACCGTGCAATGGCACGCCTCTCCGATGATATAGGTCGGCTCGAGACCGAGACGGCGCAGGGTGCCGACACGGGTGCCATACATGCCTGGGAGGCCGAAGTGGGTCGAAGACTGTCGCTCTCCGACCGCGACACGGTCATCGGCCACTTCGATGCGCCCTTCCGGTGGGGGCTGTCGATGGATGCAGGGCTGAGCTTTATGGGGCGGCAGTTGCACCGTCATTTCTCCCACGGTTTGGGATTGGGCATTTATGCCGACCTCGGTCTGCGCCGCCATTTCCTTGTGGCGGGTCTTTCGGCGGCGGGCTCGCGGTGCCGTGCCGACGCCCTCAACACACGCCACATGGCCGACGACCTTTATGTCAACGACCCCCTGTCGGTGCTCCACCTTTTTGCGGCCTATGGTTTTGCGGTGGTGGATGATGCCCGTTTCCGTGTCATTCCCTTTGTGGGTTATGGTCTGACCGGGGTTTTCTATACGCCGCAGTATGATGGCGGCAGCTCTGTGGGTCCCACCACGGGCAGCCTGCATTTCGGTGTCGATTTCCACCGCTATATTTCCAACTCTGTGGAGTGGGTGCCTCCGGCCGATGGCTACAATGCCATCCACGACCTCCTTTCGGTCAATGCCCGCCTGTTTGGCTCCTACGACCGTTTCGGCACTGTCGAGGGGGTGCCTCGAGGGCTGACGGTCAATCTCCAAGTGGGCATCGGCTTTATGACCGGCAGAGCCCGTATCAGATAGTGTCAATAATCAAACATCACTTTAACCAGTATCTTTCAAATACCTGTCAAAATGAATAAAAACGTTTTAATTGCTACTCTTTTCCTGCTGTTGCCCTTGGTGGGGATGTCGCAGCAGGAAGTCCGCTATTGGGAGAAAGGACCTCTCACCTGGAACGATTTCAGCGTGGTGAATAAAAGCATCGGGGCCGAGCATTCGTATCTTGAGTTCGGATTGGATGTCGTCTACCGCAAACAAGACCTGGAGAGCGGCTCGATTATGGTGAACACAGCCGTGGCCTACGCCAACAAGGAGATGTCGTGGGTGGACGCCAATTTCCGCACGCCCGCACAGCTGCGCTACAATCAGGTGGTGTTCAACATAGCCGAGCTTCACCGTCGGCGCCTTCAGGTGGTGGTGGACACGGGCGGTGCCGTCAACATGGACTACTACATGCGGCTGCTCACCCACGAGGTGGACAGTTTCTGCCGTTTGTCGAACTATGGCAACGACACGGCCGAGGTGCTGTGGTGGGAACAGGAGATTCGGCGTCAGATGGATTCCATCACACCTCTCATGGTCGAGAAGCACACCCTTGCCAACAAGGTGGAGGGCATGCGGCCCGATGGCTGTTTCGGCATGTCGATGGGCTTGGGCACCAAGTTCTTCTTTGGCGACATCTATCATCTTTTCGCTCCCAGCGGTGGATTCTATTTCGACATGTATGGCGGCGGCGGCCGTCATGTGTTCACCTTCGGGTTCTACATCGGCGGAGGCCGCTGCAAGCCCGACTCCATCATGACTGTCGATACGAGCAATACGCTTTACTGGAACGATAAGATTATGACCATTGACCTCCATGTCGATTATGGCTATTCGGTTGTCAGCAACCGGCGCCTTACGCTTACGCCCTTTGTGGGCTATGGGTTGCAGGGTGTATACTACAGCACCACCGACGAGGGCGCCAGCGGTGGGCCCAGCGAGGGCTGCTGGCGGTTGGGGGTCGATGCGCAGTACGACTTCACACAGACCCAGTCGACCGGACGTTTCAGCACCGACCTGTACGGGGTTGCTATGCAGACCAAGGTATATGTCAGCTACGACCGTTTCCGCAGCATCGTAGACACGCCGCGCGGTCTCACGCTCAACGCCCAGGTGGGCATCGGTTTCCGCTATCGCGAGATGAGAATCCTGCGCCCGGCGGTGAAGAAGGAGGCCACCACATCCACGCTTGGCCGGAGGATTATACTCCGTTGACCTCCGTTCTGTATTTATCCAAGCTCTCTTAATCTTATACCATGAGCCGTCCGCTGCCGACCGTCAGTGGACGGCTCACGATTTATGGAAGGCATGTATAGGGGGCATCTCTGTTCGTTGTCCGATTGTAAGGCATAGGCATATAGCAGATTTAACAAATAAAATTTGGAAGTTTAATAAAGTATTTGTAATTCTGGAGCGTGGTTTATATGGTGTATTGATATAGATATTATTCTGTAAATTAGGTAATTGTATTAATGTTTAAAAGATTAATTAGTAAAGGAATGATACTGAAATAACGATTAATAATAAATAAAAAGTCTTGTCATGAAAAAGTCTTATGGAATTTGTATGTTTGCGATGCTTGCATTAGGGTCATGGGATATGTATGGGCAAGGAGGCTCGTTACGTTCGTCTAATATAGCCCAAGGTTTCTCCAATATTGTCAGATATTGCAATGTCGGGGGAAGTTATGTTAATGCGTCAATGAACACATTAGGAATGGGTTTCCATTTTTCACTGACTGATTTGACCCAGTTGATTGACGCCAAGTTTCCCAATGCTGATTACGTTGTAATGGATATGGAGGTGCTGGAAGATATGGTGTTTTTCTCTGGCTATGACAGGGTGCTAAATACAGGCATGCTTGGCTGGTTCAATATCCAGGGGTTGTTCTATGGCAATGATCCGATATACATAGACACAGTGGCACTCATCCGGTTGGAGAACATCGAGGTGTTTCGTGGAGAAGAGGGTGAGGTTCATGTCGTTGGCTACGGTGTCTATTGGGAAGGCTGGGTCGTAACCGATGTTTCGCTTCCAGATTGGGTATGTCTATTCAAAGCATTTGAAGCTGTTGGAGACCCTATGGTTAACAACATGCAATACCGTGTTGCAGAATTGTTTGGTGGAGGGTTGAATAATGATTATCGAGACATTAAAGTAACTGAAGACTTTGTGGTTTTTCTTCACTGTTCGGGCAATCAATTGTGTTCGCATGAAATAGGTACAGGAGTTGACTTGGTTGTATTTCCAAAGTATGGCATGCTCTCAGTTCCCCAATGTCATTTACAGCAGTTTCAAACGATAGATAATTTAACAATCGATGTGCCAGGCTGTACTCACGTTTTTTGGGATAATGCCGACCCATACAGCACAATTACTAAAATGGTTAGTATTGGAGAAAATAGACTTGCCGTATGTTCCCATCGGGTGGATTTAATTGAATATTATCCAAGTTTGATTAATTGTGATGAATGTGCATTATATGATAAGGGGGACTGCTTTCTTGTCCATCGCATTTTTGATGTTTCTCCGTTACTATCGAATAATCCTGCATTTATTGTATCAGCCATTGAGGCCAAACTTCCAAGCACGTATGGTAGAGTGGGAGATATCAAAGGCCTTGTGTATGACACTGAAAAGTATGCGGTGCTTCACGATTTTGAGAGGGGTTCTGCTTACGAAAGCGCAGTGACAGTATTCGATTTTACCGGCGGCATACCAACGACTGCACTTTCCAACTATCAGACCCTGCCGATAAATGGATGGAGAACAGACGGCCTTTGCGCAGAAGGGACTAACAGCTATCTGGTCAATGGTATGGAGATATCAACATGGAATCATCATTTTATGAAAACACCTTTTGTTAGTATAGGAAGTGGCTGTTCTGTGCAAGACGTATTTGATGTGACCGACATCCCTATTATTGAGGCTAAGGATAATACATGGGAAGTAGATGCATCAAATTGGTTTCCATTGGCTTTTATAGAATTTTATCCGGAGGTGGAAGAAGAGGAGTTGCAGGTTATTTGTGAATGATAAATAAAAACTTATAAGGATATGAAAAAGACAGTTTTGATAATTGTGGTTTTGGTGGCGGGACTTGCCGCGTTGGCTCAGCGGCCGGTCGGCGACACGATGAGAATAATGGACACTTCATATTATTGTCAACCACGTGATTTGCGCTTTAACGAGAGACGGTGTACGGTGGCTGTTGCTTGGCAGTACTTTTATGGCTTGACTCCGAGTGATTATCACCAACCCTACGGATCGTACAGCATTCAGGATTTGACTGGAGGAATGGGTGGGATCGACCCTCATTTATATCAGGGCAATGGAAAAGTGGGCAGGCAGATGCATACGGACAGGCCGTTGAAGGTGTTGGGGATAGCCGCTCCGGTATGGCGGCAGCCCGGATACACTATAAGGGCATACTATAACTATGAATCCTATACGGTTCATGATACATCGTTGGCCACACGGATAGCGGACTCGATGGCGTTGTATCAGATGACCCCTGGAGGGTTGGTGGAACTTGCTTCGGCGGGGTGGAGAATGGATGCCCCCCATAGAACCATGGAGTTTTTCCGTGGCATACTGAATGATGATGGCGCAAATTCCATTCCGTTGAGACGTCCGGATCATGAATACACCCAGAATATAAAAGTGCCGTTGTATGAAGTGATGTTCGAAAAGCCGGTGATAGTGGAGGACTCGTTTGTGGTGGCGGGCATTGCGATGAACAATGAAGGGCATTTTACTAATTACCCACATGACGAGATGCATCAATACTGGGCTTTTGACCACAACCCGACACGATATTTGTATTACTTTTATGAGATTGAGGATTACGCACACGAGTTTTTAGACGTCAAGGAAGGATGGTATAAGTTCAGGAATCTGCCGTGGGTGAATTGGTATAGTCATCAAGTTTTGCCTATAGACTCCGCATATTTCGCTGCAGACAGGCATTATTGGTGTCAAAATTTTTTAGACAATTGGTGGAGGGACTCCACCAAATGGGTGGTCGCTTATGGCTGCCCGCTTGTTTTCCCGATAATAGAGCTGGATTTTGACACGGCTTTGTGCCATGAGGTGAGCGGCCTGCGGGTGGCGGAGCGAGGAGTAGGGCAGGCCACCCTGATGTGGAATTCCGGCGACGGCGGCCCGTGGGAGGTGGCTATAGGCAAACTGACTGACACGTGGGAGGACTTTACCATAACCACGACGACGGTGCCGATGATTACGGTGACGGGACTGGAGCGCGGGGTGCAATATTTTGCACTGGTGCGGGGCTACTGCGGCCTGACGGATGCGTATGGCGAGTGGAGCAGTCCGTTGGAGGTGGAGGTGTACCAAGACCATGACCCTGGTACTGGACGGGAGGGAATAGGCCACGAGGCTGTGGAGGATGGCATGTTGTATATGGTACCGAACCCGACGAGCGGGGTGACGAACGCGATGTCGTCCTACAGGATGCGGCGGATAGCGGTATATGACATCAAGGGTATGACGGTGCATGAGCAGGAGGTGGACGGGATAACCGCAGTGGTGGATGCAAGCACTTGGCCCAAGGGTGTGTATATCGTGGCGATGTATCTGGACCACGGTGTGAAGACCCGCCGGTTGGTGGTACAATGAGATGCAGTGAGAACAGCATGAATCCGGATTGAGAAGACTTCTACACCATCATCTCAAAGAGGTGGAGCCTTTAATAATAACCTCATACAGGCATCATGACTTAGCACGAAGACTATCGCATGACGTCCGCGTACCGAAGGGACGCGACAAGGGATTGGATGTGTGAATCTTTTCATTTTTATCTCCCAATCTAAAAAAGATTTGTCTGATTGAAAAAGAAATCGTATTTTTGCAAACTGAAATCTTAAAGCATTACTCGAATGTAGAATATTGAACATCAGCGGCGGAGCTTGTCTGTCGTGATTAAAGGAGGAAACAAAGCATGGTAGAGACCATCGAATACCAGAAGCTGAAATGGCTGCATATCACCAATCCCACCGAGGAAGAGTACCACATGTTGCTGGATGAGTACCAGTTTCACCCGTTGGATATTGAGGACTGCCGTGGCAGCAATCAGCGCCCCAAGATTGATGAGTACGATGACTATTATTTCTTGATTCTCCATTTCCCTTATTTCGACAAGGGAAACAAGATTATCCGCATCCGTGAAGTCAAGATATTCTGGGGCAGGGACTATATCATCACCATCGGCAAGTCGCACTGGGTGGTGAAGAAGTTGTTCGACGAGATGCAGGAAGACCTGCGCGACGATGACGACGACGTGAAAGAGAAGCTCTCCTCCAGCGACCTCCTGCTCTACCACATCCTGGACCGCCTCATGCTCGAAACCTACACCCTCATCATGCGCGTAGGCTCCGAAGTCGACCTTATCAACTATGACATCTTCAACCGTCGTGCCCGCAGCATCATTGAACTCATCTCCATCACCCGGCGCAACATCATCCTGCTCAACACCACATTCAAACCCCAGCTCCGTGTGCTGCACATGTTCGAAGGTGGCGCCATCAAGGGCTTTGTAGACCCGGAGGTGCTGGATATGGAGGACTACTGGGGCAATATCTTGGACCAGTATCAGAAGATGTTCGACTCGATTGAGGACTATGGTGAGTTGATTGAGGGCCTGTCGAAGACGTTCGACTCGTTGCAGGCCAACCGCACCAACGAGATCATGAAAGTGCTCACCTACTTCTCCACCACCATGATGCCCCTCACCGTCGTGACTGGCATATTCGGCATGAACGTCGACTTCCCCTTCCTTACGAATGTGACTGCTTTCTGGTGTATTATGGGTGTGATGGTGATCATCACCACCCTGCTGATTATCTACTTCTACCGGCGAACCAACATCTAAACCTTCCGGCACTCTCTCCATACTGTCCCTCCCTATAAAGAGGAACAAACTCCTTGGCCAGGTCGTACCCCTTTGAAAAAGGGACATGCCCCAGGCTCTGCTACAACCCTTTGAAAAGGGTAGTGAGATGAACCAAATAATTAATAAACACTATCATATTATGCAATCAAGATTAAGACTGACAATTGTGGCGGCGCTGTTGTGTCTGCCGTTATGTGGGCTGTCGCAGCCGGGATGTAATATATCCCTTCCCTACTCTACCGGCTTCGAGAGTGACGTGTCGAACCAGGCACCCAGTTGCTGGACCACATTGAGTGGGGAGGCGTATGCCTTCAACTTTATCTATTATGCCCATACGGGCAGCCAGATGTTAGCCCTGAACTCGGCATCGGGTGAGGCTCGCATTGCCACCCCTCGCATTCCAGCACCCCTCAACCAGGTGGGCGTGAATCTGTGGCACGTGGACCTTGCATGGACTTCTGCCGGTGTGCTGCGCGTGGGGTTTACCACCAGCCCTACAGGGACTGTGCAGTGGCTTGACACGCTACCGTATCAAGACGACTGGACCTATCTGGAACTGGACTTCTCGGGACTGAGCATCACCGACACAGGGTATCTGGTTTTTTCTTACAACAACACCTCCGGCTCAGGCAGCGGCCTGATCGACGACATGACCATCTATCGGTTGAGCAGCTGTAGCCCTGTGACGAATGTGCATCTGAGCAGCGTGACCAACAATGAGGCTACGATAGCCTGGAACGGAAACCCCAGCGCGGTGGGTTATCTGTGCTATATTGCTGACACCAACAGCCGACAGGCGGCGTTCGACAGTGTGTTTGTCCCCTCTCGCCTGACCGAATGCACATTCAGCTCGTTGACGGGGAGCAGCCAATACTATGCCTGGGTGGTGAGCCATTGTGGCGATGCCTACAGCATGGAGTCGGCAGTCGGGTTCATGACCAATCCCGACTGTGGGGAGGTCAGGAATGTGAGTGTAGTGGCCGGATACGGAGTGCTGGGCTTGTCGTGGGATGATCCCTACGCAGGCGAGGAGGTGACGGGCTACAGGGTGGATTACAAGCAGGGCTCCGACACCGTCTGGACGTCGGCAACCACTATGGGCCGCTATTTTTTCATGACCGGCCTTACCCCTGACCGTCGTTACGATTACCGCATTTCGACCTTCTGCTCAGAAGATACGAGCATGGCCGTAAATGGCTTTGCCCACACGTTAGGCTGCACCGAGACGGTGATAGACTCCACGAGGTCGCATGCCAGCCTGCCCATTTCCTACAGCAGCAGCAACAGCTATACACAACAGATTTATCTTGCATCAGAACTGAATGGAATCGACACCATAACGGGCGTGACTTTCTTCTTGGCCAACGATTACAATATCGACACCACACCCCTGCAGGTGTGGCTGGGCAACACTTCGAAGAACCAGTTCAGCTCGGGGACTGATTATGTTGGTGTGGCATACCTTACCTCCGTTTTTGAGGGTAATGTCTCCAACACGGGTCGCGAGGTGACCATCCATTTCTCAACCCCCTTTGTGAGGATGGCGGACAGCAATCTGGTGGTGGCTGTGGACAATAACCTTGGAGATTTTGCCTCCACTACCCCCTCCTTCGTTGTGGGTAATGGTTCCTACCGGGCCATCTATCGCACAAGCATCGGTGACGTGAATCCAGCCTCGCCAGGATATGGCTCACGGGCCAACTATGTGAACCGGGTGCGGTTTGGCACTACCGGATGCACTTTGCCCCAATGCGACAGCCCGGTGGTGTGTGTGGCTGAGGTGGGCGACGATTATATCGACGTGGTGTGGAGCGAAGACAGCACAGCCCTCTACGACTGTGCCTATCGTCAACAAGGCTCGAACGTATGGATTGCGGCCGACAGCGGCCTGACGGGCGGTGCATATCACTTCGGCAATCTCGAACCGGGGCATGGCTATGAGCTGCGCGTGAGCCGTATGTGCGGCACCGAGCTGCTGGAAGGCACAGTGTCGGCCATGTTGCCGTGCAATCCTGTGGGTGTACCCTATGTTGAAAACTTCGAGTCGCACACCCTCTCCAACCAGTTTAGCCGTGCATGTTGGCACAGCGGAACCCTCTCGACAGGCTATTTCGCCCTCTACCCCACCGTGACAACCCTTCCGGGCAGCACAAACCGTGTCTGTCAGATGACGGAGGGATATGTGGTCCTGCCCAGTTTCAGTCGGCCGCTCAACCAGCTGCAGTTAAGATTCGAACTCTTCCAGTCGAACGACGGCGACACGATGCTGCTGGCCTTGGTCAACCAGTTGTACGACACGCTGACAACCGCCATGGTGATTGACACTTTTGCCTGCCATACGGGGGTTGGACTGATGGACACTTCAATCGTCTATCGGCTCAACAATCTTCCCGTCACCGAAGGCCACCTTGTCTTCATGTCGCCGTTGGGCAGTACAAACCAGTTTATCGACAACATTCTTGTGGAGGCCATACCCGACTGTTCGCCTGTGGAGCAATGCAGTGTGCAAGGCGTGACCCAGACCACGGCAACCCTTATGTGGACAAGCTTGGAGGGGAATCTGGTCCCGACAGGATATGTGGTTGAATACGGGCCTCGCTTCTTCGAGCCAGGCACGGGACTGAGTGTTATGGCAAGCAGCGCCCCCTTCACGCTGACAAGCCTCAACCCCGGCACCGACTATGACGTGTATATTTCAACCGTTTGTGGCACAGACACCACCGTGGCCTTCGGGCCGGTGCGCCTCAGCACCCAGTGTGATGTAATCTCTCAGCTGCCCTACACCATGAGTTTTGAAGGCATTCAGCGTGCAGATTATACAGCTCAGACGCTCCCCACCTGCTGGTATGCCGAGCCAATGGGCAGTGGCATGACTCCCGCCTTGGCCTTTGCCATCGACTCTTCCCAAGCCTCTTCAGGCAACAGTGTCCTTCAGTTCCGGGGTGCGGGCATAGTGGCTTTGCCTCAATTCCTTGAGAGCCTGAGCGACTTGAAAGTCCAATTCCACCTCTACAGGAACCAGCCCGGCACATCCACCATCATCGTCGGGGTTGTCGACAGCACAGACCCCGGCTTCTCTGCCAGCTTCACACCGATAGACACAATCCCCTATTCCATCGATGCTCAGGAGCTCCATGCTACCATCTATCTGTCCGACTATTCCGGCACGGGTGGCAGGATTGCCTTGCGTGCTATTGGAGTGTCCTATACCAACCAGTATATCGACGACATCGTGGTGGACAATGTAACGGAATGCATACCCCCGCAACACGTGACGCTGACCGGACGCTCAAGCACCTCGGCCACGCTGGCCTGGCGCGTGAGCCAAGCTCCGAACTACAATGTGGAGTACGGACTGCAAGGATTCCAGCCCGGAACGGGGACCCTGGCATCCACATCCTCGCCAAGCGTCACCCTGAGCGGCCTTCTGCCGGGCTCTACATACGATGTCTATGTCAAAGGGATATGCAGCCCTGGCGACGAGAGCGAAAGCACCCTTTTCAGCTTCTCCACATTGAGGGGCGCTCCCGTGACAAGCTATCCGTATCAGTGCTCTTTCTCCGACAGCACGGAAAACAGCGCCTGGCAGCTGGACAATGGCGGGCAGACCAACCAGTGGCATATAGGCAGTGCTGCATCAGACGACAGCTCGTCGGCCAACATGGCCCTTTATATCAGCGACGACCAAGGGATTACCCACCATTACTACCGGAACCAGATTACCCACGTCTACGCCTATCGGCCGTTGACCATGCTGAACACCTCCTACCGCATCCACTACGACTGGATGGCCAAGGGCGAAAGCACATACGACTTCATGAGAGTTTTTCTGGTTCCAGCCGACTGCCTTTTCACCCCCGGTTACAACCCCAACGGTTCGACCGGTACAAGCGTGTTGAGCAATGGCGCACCGCAAGGCTGGACTGCCATCGACGGCGGAACCCACCTCTCTAACTCCACCAGCTGGCAAAGCGTAGACCTCGAATTCGACATCCCGGCCCCGGGCGATTACTACCTGCTGTTCTATTGGCTCAACGATGGGTCAGGAGGCACTCAGCCCCCGGCAGCAGTCGACAACATCACCATTTCGCTCAGCGGATGCCCCGCAGCCCAAGGACTTGAGGCCACGGAGGTCACCACCACTACGGTCCGCCTTGCCTGGGAGAGCCAGCCCCTTGCCGAGCATTATCTTCTTGAGTACGGTGCCAGCGGGTTCGAACCCGGAAGCGGCACAGTGGTCTCGGCATCAGGCAACAGCTACACCATCGAAGGGCTCACACCCTCCACTGCCTACGATTTCTACCTCACCACCGCCTGTGGTGAACAATGGTATGCCGACAGTGCCACCTCGCTGATGAATATCAGCACGCTCGATGTGACCTATTATACAGTGACACTGCTCGTCAACAACGCCCAATACGGCACCGTGGAGGGCGGCGGTGAATACGAAGCGGGCAGTGTGGCAACCCTCACAGCCACTCCGGCGGCCTCCTGCCACTTCATGACTTGGGACGACGGCAATACGGACAATCCACGCCATTATACGGTCGATGCCGATGTGACGCTGACAGCCATATTTGCTGCCGACAGCGTGGGAATACACCCTGCCGATAATGCATCCGCCCATTTCCTCCTCTATCCCAACCCGGCCTCGGAAAAGGTCACAATCATGAGCGACGGACCGGCATCCATCTTGGTGATGGACATCGCCGGCCGTGAAATGCTGAAGGCCACCCTCAGCCAAGGCCTGTCCACCATCGACCTGAGCTCCCTTGCAGAGGGAACTTATTTCGTGCATCTCACCAGCGCAACCGGATGCGCGGTGCAGAAACTGATAAAGCGATAAACAACTCCGGCAATGATTGACCACGACCTGGCGCCTTCGGCGAGGCGGCCAGGTCGTGGCCTTTTTTCATGCCGTCCGCGCGGTGTTGAAAACTTTTAATCCGCGTATTATGTTTTTTTTATTATCTTTGTAGTTCGCATGTGGCTTGTGCTGCATGCAGTAAATATTTGATAACAAGAATAATATAATATCATTGAACTATGGAAATTACTGGAAGATTGATTAAGATTTTGCAAGAGGTACGTGGCGAAAGCCAGCGTGGCCCGTGGGTGAGAGGTGGTTTTGTGATTGAGACCGACGGCGATTATCCCCGTCAGGTTGCGTTCACCACTTTTGGCGAAGACCGTCTGGCCATGGTGAAGTCCATCCCGCTCAATCAGCCTGTGGTGGTGAACTTCAATCCAGAGTCAAGAGAGTATGAAGGCCGTTGGTATACGGACCTCCGCTGTTCGAGAATACAGAATTATGTGCCTGGGCAGATGCCGCCCGCTGCTACGGGCTACACCTGGGCTGCCGCTCCCGCCGCCCCCATGTCGGCTCCTGCGCCCATGCAGCCCCCGATGGCTCCCGCAGCGCCCGCCGCTCCGGCTGCTCAGCCCGCCCCCAATCCCCCCTTCGCCTCGCCCCTGGGCGGCGATGAGGATTTGCCCTTCTGACGCTATATACTTTCTATATTCCCACTATATTTCCACTATATAGTCTATGGATAAGAAAGAAATACGCAAACAAATAAAGGCAACCAAGGCCAATGTGCCGATAGAGGAAAAACTCCGGCGCTCGGTGGGTGTGATGAATCGTGTGGAGAGCTTGCCCCGTTTTAGGGACGCCCGGACGGTGCTGCTGTACTGGTCCATGGCCGACGAGGTGCAGACCCACGATTTCGTGAACCGCTGGTATACAGAAAAGACGGTGTTGCTGCCGTGTGTTGACGGTGACGACTTGGTGCTTCGCCAGTACACAGGCCCTGCCTGCCTACAGGCGGGGGAGCAATTCGGCATTGGTGAGCCTACGGGTCCGGTGTTTTCGGATTTGGACAGCATCGACATGATTGTGGTGCCGGGAGTGGCTTTCGACCGCGAGTGCAACCGCATGGGTCGCGGTCGGGGGTTCTACGACCGCCTGTTGAAAGGCACTCTCCGCGCCTTCAAGGTCGGCGTGGCGTTCGATTTCCAGCTCTTTGACCGCATTCCGGTCGAGGCTTTCGATGTACCGATGGATTGTGTGGCAGCCGAGAGCTGCATTTTCGCCAGGCCGAAGCCGTCCGGCTCCGGCGACTGACGAGTCGCTGGGCGGTGCCGCAAGTTAGCGTATCAGTTTTATAAACAGGAGTTATGTTTGAAGTAGAGAAACCTCGAAGATTCCATTATGAGCCCCGGTTCTACGATCCCGAGAAGGAGAAGTGGGAGGCTTTGAAGAAAAAGTATGCCATCCAGCGGGAGAGGGAGGAAGCGCTTGCAAGAGAGTCCGAATTCGATGCCGAGGCAGGCGGTGAGCAATCCTCCTCAGAGGAGAAGGACCTGGCTTATTTCGAGCAGCGTGTACGCACGCTGGACGCTCGGCAACGCAGTGCGTCGTCCGGACTCACCTGGCGCGACCTGTTCCGCAAGCGCGAGATGCCCAAGTTCAACTATCAGCCCCGTTTTTCAGGCTCTGCCGCCACCCAGTCTGTCCCAAGCCCACAAGCCACCCCGGACGGCGCCATCGCCGATGACGGCGACGTGGCCCAGAAGTATGCCATGCCCAAGCACAAAATCAAGATCCGTCGGCGCTTCGACATTTCGGACACAGACTACATGAAGCCCATTCCCGGCACCAAGATTATACTTTACTGTTTCATTGTGTTTCTGCTGCTTATGCTTATTTTCGGAAGTTGAAACGGGAGGGTGCGAACAGGCTCTTTGTCTGCATCCCGAAGTCTATGGGCATCCTTCGCCCAAGGCGCGGCCGGACAGGGAGAGCCAGAAAAAGCTATATCTCGATAAAAATGCTTATCTTTGCAAAAAAATAAGGCTATGCTTATAAATGTATTAAAATCTAAAATTCACCGAGTTACTGTTACTGAAGCCGACCTTGACTATATCGGAAGCATCACCATCGACGAGGATTTGATGGAAGCAAGCAACATTATTGAGAACGAAAAGGTAGAGATTTATAATATCACCAATGGCGAGCGGTTCAGCACCTACGCCATCAAAGGCGAACGGGGCAGCGGCATAATCGGTATCAACGGTGCCGCCGCACACAAGGCTCCGGTTGGTTCGCTGCTCATCATTGCGTCCTACGCCATGATGGATTTTGAAGAGGCGCGCCGCTGGCACCCGACAGTGATTTTCCCCGACAAGAACAAGCTGCGCTGAAATAAAATAGAGTTATGACAGACATCACCCAACGGCCTGCGAAAAAGAAGAATCGGCTGGGCAACATCGTGAAGATGGTTGTCTTTTTGGGTATTGGTGTCTTTTTCATATACTGGTTTCTGCTCAAACTCGATGCCGACCAGAAGGCAGCCATCTGGCAGTCCTTCTTGGAAGCGGACTATGCATGGGTGGGGGTAGCGATGGTGGTTTGTCTGGCCAGCCATCTGCTCAGGGCACTGCGCTGGCGGCTGCTTTTCCGCCCCATGGGCCACACCCCTAATGTCAACAACACTTTTGGGTCAGTGATAGTTGCATATATGGCCAATCTGGCCTTCCCGCGGGCGGGCGAGGTGGTCCGTTGCGCCACCATGAGGACGAGCGAGAACATCCCTATCGAGAAGTCGCTGGGGACTGTGGTCACGGAGCGGCTGGTCGACACCCTGGCTTTCGCGTTGGTGGTGCTCCTCGGCATGTTTGCCATGTTTGGCCAGGCCAAAGACTGGCTTTACGACACCCTCTCGCAAAAGATTGACAGCCTCCCCAACATGACGGCCATCGTCAGCATTCTCCTATGCCTTCTTTTTATGCTGTTCATCGGCTACAAGCTTTTGTGGAAACGGCTGCTGGGCATCCCCTTTTTCAAAAGGGTTGACGACATGGTGCGCGGCATGATTGATGGATTGAAAAGCATCTTCCACCTCGGTGGGCGACGGACTTTGCTGTTCATTGTCTACAGCGTAGCGATCTACTTTCTTTATATCCTTGGCGGATTGGTAGTCTTCAAGGCCTTTGGCGAGACCGCCGGCTTGGATCTCCGTGCCGCCTTTGTGGTCTACCTGTTCGGCACTGTGGGCATGACGTTCTCCCAGGGAGGAATAGGCGTCTATCCGGTGTTGGTCCAAGTGGCGTTGGGCATCTATGGCGTCAGCCTCGAGGTGGGCACTGCTTGCGGATGGCTTCTCTGGGGCAGCCAACAGGCAGTTGTACTGCTGGTCGGTGCCGCATATCTCATCTATTTCAGTACAAGAAAATCAAAACAACCCAAGGCATCGCATCTGGACCCCTGAGGGTCGGGATGGCCGGGCCTTGGCTCACAAAAATAAAGAATATAACACTTAATAGACATCGTTTTATGAAAAAGACTCGTTGCTTAATTATTGGATCCGGTCCTGCGGGCTACACTGCAGGCATCTATACCAGCCGTGCCGACATTCATCCCATCCTGTATGAAGGAATGCAGCCGGGAGGCCAGCTGACCATCACCACTGAGATTGAGAATTTCCCCGGCTACCCCGAAGGCATTTCCGGCACCGACATGATGGCCGACCTGAAGAAGCAGGCCCAGCGTTTCGGCACCGATGTGCGGCCCGGCTATATCGTCAAGGCCGATTTCTCCCAGCGTCCTTTCCATTGTGTCGACGACCACGATAATGTGATTGAAGCCGACACGGTCATTATAGCCACTGGCGCTTCCGCCCGCTGGCTGGGCATCGAGAGCGAGAAAAAACTCTATGGGCAGGGAGTCAGTGCCTGCGCCACATGCGACGGCTATTTCTACAAAGGACTTGATGTGGCTGTGGTCGGCGGCGGCGATACCGCTTGCGAAGAAGCCAACTATCTGGCAACCCTCTGCAACAAGGTCTATCTCATCCATCGCCGTAACGAGCTCCGCGCCTCAAAATCCATGCAGCACCGTGTTCTCACCAATCCCAAAATCGAGATGGTATGGGACTCCACCACCAAAGAGATTTGCGGAAATGACCTCGACGGGGTGACTGGTGCCGACCTCCAGAACGTGAAGACTGGCGAAATACGCCACATCGATATCGCTGGCTTTTTCGTGGCCATCGGCCATAAGCCCAACACCGATTTCGTGAAAGACCAAATCGAGCTGGACGAACAGGGCTACATAAAAGTCCAGAATCCTGGCAGCGCCACCAATATTCCCGGAGTCTTTGCTGCCGGCGACGTGTGCGACCCCAACTACCGCCAGGCCATTGTGGCTGCCGGTAAAGGCTGTGTGGCCGCCATGGATGTCGAACGTTTCCTCCAAGCCCAGAACTAAATCCTTGCAGCGTGGGCTACCGCAAGGCCATAGCATTCTTCGTCTTGTCCCTCATGTCTGTCATGTTGTGGGGACAGATTGACGTCAGCACAATCCGGGGCCTCCCCGCAGTCAGCGGCAACAGCCCTTCTGCGACGG
The DNA here is from genome assembly GCA_002354035.1 of Bacteroidales bacterium UBA2714. GTDB lineage: Bacteria > Bacteroidota > Bacteroidia > Bacteroidales > P3 > Colimorpha. The sequence goes on along the minus strand of DEKU01000057.1, from coordinate 4,539 downwards.
GGTCATACCCTCCGTCCATGCTGCCCGACAGCACCACCTCGGCCGACACTGCCGCCCAAGGCCTCAAGGGCATTGTCTATCATGTCGACACCCCTGACAGTGTGCTTCAAGGCTCGGTCTTTATGTTCCACCGGCTGCCCGCTCAGGCAAAAATCCTTCATCTTGACCATCCCATCCTCACCCCCACCGGAGCCCAGTTCTCCGACCGTCTCGACGGGCTAAACGGCGACTATTACCTTACCGTCACCGAATTGGGCCATCCCCATCTTTCCCTTATTCCCAAGTTCGACGGCAAGCCCGGACTGGTATATAAAAACAACGTCTATCCCGGTCTGTACAAGACCCCTCTCAACATCACCTTCTTCCAAGTCCAGACCCCCTACACACTCCTCTCCTACAACAGCTCTCTCGACAAAGACTACCAAGTCCATGTCACCCATTCTCAAAACATCAATGAGCGCTGGAACGTAGCACTTGATTATCATCTCATCAGTCCCGAAGGGGTTTTCTCCAACAGCTCCGCCACCGACCATTTCCTCGACCTCACTACCAATTACTATTCGCGCGATGCCCGCTACCAGCTTTCCGCCGGCTTCATCTGGCAGAAAATGGTGTTGGGCGAAAACGGGGGCCTCTCCAACGAGTCCATCTTCACACGCAAAAACATCTCCATCATGGGGGGCATTCCCGTCAACTATTCAAACCGTTTCAGCAACAATCGCGACCGCACAGTATTTGTAAAGCAGACATTCAACACCGTCCGCCAATTCGAATGGTACCGCCCCATCAAGGAAAGCTATATTGACACCATCCCCGTCGACGACACCCTCACCATCTCCCGTTTTGACTCCGTGGCCAACGATAGCGTAACCGTCGACACCGTGATCACTACTTTCCGCTATGAGATGTTCGACACCATTGTCGACTACGACACCATTCTCCCCCACAGCCCCCATGTCTATAACACAGGCGTGCTGGGCTTGGACCTGCAATGGGACAACCAGAAGTACCGCTTTGTCGACTCCACCTTATACAACAGGCTCTCCGCCTCCCTCTTCTGGACCAACGATGCCTACATGGACCACCGCTGGCGCAACCCGCTTAAGCTCTATGGCGGTGTGCGTCCCGAGATGGCATGGCTCCAGTTGGACAGCGGCCTCTATTCCGACACCAAGGTTAGGCAAATGGCTCTCTATCCTTTTGCTCGGCTCGAAATCAGCCCCTGGCCTGCCACCGAGCTGAACATCTATGCCGAGGCGGCCCCCGACATGTCGGAATACAACCTCGATGCCCGGCTGGAGTTTCCCTTCCGCGACACCCTTGGCAACTCCCCTCAGAAGCTCACCCTCCGGGCCGCCGTCAAAGCCCATGCCCCCGAACTCATCTACCGTGCCCAGACACTCCTGCGCAAGGCCAACTATTCCATCGACCTCAAATCCATCGGCATCCGCCAAATCGAAGCCGACTATCGCTACGGCGATCTCCTTCAGCTCCATGTCGCAGCCCATCACATCAGCCACAACGTGTGGTTCGAGCAGCACTCCCTTGCCGACAGCTCCACAGCCCTCCTGCCCCACCAGGCCGAGGGCAGCGCCCTCTTGCTGCAAGGCCGTGTCAACCTCAACCTCACCATCACCCGTTGGCTCCACTACGACATGCAGCAACATCTGCAATACAGCACCGACCAGGAGCAGATTCGTGTGCCCTTTTTCGCAAGCAAGAACTCGGTATATGCCGATTTCAACCTTTTCCACAACGCCCTCCATACCCAGGTGGGCGTAGACCTCCGCTACCACACCGCCTACAAGGCCGATGGCTACGACCCCTCGCTCCAAACCTTCTACCGCCAAAACGACGTCGAAGTGGGCAACTATTTCTGGGCCGACTTCTTCATCAACCTTCAGGTCAAACGGGCCAGCATCTATGCCAAAGCCGCCCACCTCAACTCCTTCATCGAAGACCGCGCCTACTGCATCCTGCCCCACTACCCCTCCAAACAGTTCGGCTTCTTCTTTGGCATCACATGGAAATTTTTTGATTAATCATAAACACACAATTGTCATGACACTTTTAGAACAAATCCGCGCAAAAGCAAAAGCCGCCAACAAGACCATCGTCTTGGCCGAAGGCACAGAAGAACGTACCCTCAAGGCTGCCGACATCATCCTCAGTGAAGGCATTGCCCGTCTCATCCTCCTCGGCAACGAAGCCGAAATCAAGTCCCTTGCCGCCCAGTGGGGTCTCACACATATCGACAAGGCCACCATCATCGACCCCGAAACCAACCCCAAACGCGAATTCTACGCCCAGATGCTTTGCGAAATCCGCAAAAAGAAAGGCATGCAGATGGACGAGGCCATGCGTCTGGTGGCCGACCCCCTCTATCTGGCTTGCCTCCTCATCAAGAACGGCGATGCCGACGGCGAAGTGGCCGGTGCCTGCAACGCCACTGGCGACGTGCTCCGTCCCGCTTTCCAAATCGTCAAGACCCTCCCGGGCGTCAGCGTGGTCAGCGGTGCTTTCATCATGATTCTCAAAGACACCACCTATGGCGAGAACGGTATGTTCGTCTTCGCCGACTGCGCCGCCACCCCCTGCCCCACTGCTGAAGAGCTGGGCCAGATTGCCGTAGTCTCCGCACAGACCGCCAAAGCCATTGCCGGATTCGACGACCCCCGCGTGGCCATCCTCAGTTTCTCCACCAAAGGCAGTGCCAAACACGAGCTGGTCGACAAAGTGATTGAAGCCACCCGCGTGGCCCATGAGCTCGACCCCAACGTCCATCTCGACGGCGAACTCCAGGCCGATGCCGCCATCGTGCCCAAAGTGGGTGCCAGCAAAGCTCCCGGCAGCGACATCGCCGGCCGTGCCAACGTTCTCGTCTTCCCCGACCTCCAGAGCGGCAACATCTGCTACAAGCTCGTCCAGCGTCTGGCCGGTGCCGAAGCCGTAGGCCCCGTCATGCAAGGCATGGCTGCCCCCATCAACGACCTCAGCCGCGGTTGCAGTGTCGAGGACGTGGTCAACGTCGTGGCCATCACCGCCACCCAGGCCGCCGCAAAATAAACCATTGCAACGGCTGCCGTCATGCGCATCAAATATCTCAAACTCAAAAGCTGGCTCATAGCCTCGGCCGCCTCCCTGCTGGGCATCAACATCAGTTGCGAAATGCCCGTCGAGTATGGCACCCCCGAAGCCCGCTATGATGTCAAAGGGGTGGTCTCCGCTCCCGACGGCTCGCCAATTCAAGGCATAGCTGTGGGCTATCATTCCGACACCACAGATGCCCAAGGCCGCTACCAAGTGTCCTACAGCATCTTCCTCAACGAAGACATCCAGCTTTCCTTCTCCGATATCGACAGCGCACTGAATGGCAGTTTCCGCGACACCACCGTCACCCTCGCCACCTACGATGTCCCCCTCACCGATGGCGACGGCCATTGGTTCCACGGACGTGGCTCCATCAACTACAACATCACCCTCACCCCGCGCTAACACCGAAAAATCTCAATACTCATCAATTTATAACAATGGCAAACCAAGAAGAATTCTTTAAAAAAGTCGTATCCCACGCCAAAGAGTACGGCTTCATATTCCCCTCCAGCGAAATCTACGACGGCCTCGCCGCTGTCTACGACTATGGCCAACTGGGCACCGAACTCAAAAACAACATCAAGCAATACTGGTGGCGTTCCATGGTCCAGTTCCACGAAAACATCGTCGGCATCGACTCCGCCATCTTCATGCACCCCCGCATCTGGAAAGCCTCCGGCCACGTCGACGCTTTCAACGACCCTCTCATCGACAACAAAGACTCCAAAAAGCGCTATCGTGCCGACGTCCTTATCGAGGACCACATCGCCAAGATAGAGGACAAAATCAACAAGGAGTGCGAAAAGGCCCACAAACGCTTTGGCGACGCCTTCGACCGTCAGCAGTTCGTCACCACCAACGCCCGCGTGTTGGAACACCAGAAGCAGATTGACGAAATCCGCGCCAAGTATGCCGAACTCATGAACGCCAACGACCTTGCCGGTCTCAAGCAGCTCATCCTCGACCTCGGCATCGTCTGCCCCGTAAGCGGCACCCGCAACTGGACCGACGTGCGCCAGTTCAACCTCATGTTCGCCATGAGGAGCGGGAACGTAAGTGACCGAACCTCGCAAAGCGACAAGATGGGCTCCGTCATCGACGACTCCGACACCCTCTACCTCCGTCCCGAAACGGCACAGGGCATCTTCGTCAACTTCCTCAACGTCCAGAAGTCCGGCCGCATGAAGATTCCTTTCGGCATCGCCCAGATAGGCAAAGCCTTCCGCAACGAGATTGTGGC
>DEKU01000057.1:0-172 GCA_002354035.1 Bacteroidales bacterium UBA2714 | reverse complement strand
CAGTTCATCTTCCGCATGCGCGAATTCGAACAGATGGAAATGCAGTTCTTTGTCCGTCCCGGCACCGAACTCGAATGGTTCAACTACTGGAAAGAGGAACGCCTCAAATGGCACCTCGCCCTCGGCATCCCGGCCGAGAAATACCGCTACCACGACCACGAGAAGCTGGCCC
>DEKU01000049.1:6650-27838 GCA_002354035.1 Bacteroidales bacterium UBA2714 | reverse complement strand
ACTTTTCTTCGCCAAAACAAAAATTCTTGCTATCTTTGCACAACAGTGTTGCACTTCGAGGTTGAATCTACAAGCTGCCAGATATATCATAAGAGCACTAACCTTGTCAATAGGGTGATAATATTGTTTTTTACGGGTGCCTGCTTGCCACATTGCTCCAATAGTGCCACATCGAAATGGTTGATGGCATCCATATCGAAGCGAAGGTCTTCGGCCAGCCAACCATTGAGGCTTTTGACACTGGTGGTGGCAAGCCCAGGAGTTTTTAAAATAAGGTCGCACAAGGCCTTTTCAGGCGAGGCGATGATATAGGTGTCGTTGCCCTGCGACTCCTGTCTGATGCCAAGGGGGAAATAGTTCGGTGGGCACGAGTGGTAAGAAAAGCGCCCAATCGGTGTGTCGAAGCTGCGACTGTGCTTGATGGTCATTGACTGGGTTTCATACACCCGCTCGGGAATCAGCCCATAATGCCGCAAAGCCGTATGCATACTGACGTATGACGGGCCATAAATATGGTTTGCTATCAGCATGGGGATGATAGTGGCTCCATCGTCGGAGCTGCGCACATATAGTCCGCGCTTAAGCCGGATGATATGCCCCTCCTGCTCCATACGGCGTGCCTTGTCGTTGATTTGACGGGTTTCTGGGTACAAAGAAGCCAGGACAGCTGACGTAAATGGAGTGTTACCAACTTGATTCAGTGCTTGTTTTGTCATTTTCCAGAGATTGTTTCAACACTGCAAATATACGAATTTCGTACAGATAAACGAGAAAAAATCGTTTTTCTGTACGAAATTCACCATTCTCTCCCCTCTATAATGCCATATAAAACAAAGCGTGCAAAAAGGTTGCACCCCAAAGGTGTAATTTTGCAGCCAGAAACAAACAAAAACCGACCAGATTATGGAAACAAAGATTGACACGACACAGCAGCAAACCTACACCATGGATGCCGACCAGCAGACGGCATTCAATCTGATTGAGAGTACCAACACCAGCCTCTTTATCACGGGCAAGGCAGGGACGGGCAAGTCCACTTTCATTAAGATGATACAGGAACGGATATCCAAGAACTTCTTGGTGCTGGCCCCGACGGGCATTGCCGCCATCAATGTAGGCGGGCAGACGATGCACTCGTTCTTCGGCTTCCCCTTTGAGGTGATAGGCCCCAAGACAATCATGAAGGTGTCGGAGGAGAAGCGGCAATTGCTGCAACATATCGACACCATCATCGTGGACGAGGTGTCGATGGTGCGGTGCGACATGGTGGACGGTATGGACCGCTACCTGCGCACGGCGTTCGACACCCACATGCCCTTTGGCGGCAAGCAGGTGGTATTTGTGGGCGACCTGTTCCAGCTGCCGCCCGTGGTGGCCGACCCTGCCGACGAGGACATGCTCAGCCACCTGTGGGAGAAGGGCAAGCCCTACTTCTACAAGGCGCATGTGCTGAAGCGGATGAACCTGCCCAAGATAGAGTTCCGCACAGTGTATCGCCAACGCGACAGACGATTCCTCGACGTGCTGAACCGCCTGCGCATCGACGAATGCACGCAGCAGGACCTGAACCTGATCAACCAGCAGGTGAGCTTCTCCGACGACACTGAGGACTACTCGGTCATCCTGTCCGCCTATCGCAAGCGGGTAGACCTGATGAATGAGCAGAAACTGGCCGCGCTGGAGGGCGAGGAGTTTTGCTATACGGGCAAGGTGACCGGCAAGTTCAACGCAAGGGACTTCATCGTGCCGGAGCAGCTGAAGCTGAAAGTAGGGGCACAGGTCATCTTCTGCAAGAACATTTCGCGCAACTGCGTGAACGGCACGATTGCAAAAGTGTCGAGCCTGGGCGAGGACACCATCACCGTGACCCTGAAGGACGGCACGGAGGTGAACGTGGGACAGACCGTGTGGGAAAGCTATGAGCGGGTGTATGACCGGGAGACCAAACAGATGAAGTCGGAGGTGGTGGGCACCTTTACGCAATACCCGTTAAAACTGGCCTGGGCCATCACCATCCACAAGTCGCAGGGCATGACCTTCGACCGCATGCACTTCGACCTCAAGCGCGGACTCTTTACGTCCGGGCAGGCCTATGTGGCCATCAGCCGCATGCGCTCGTTGGAGGGACTGACGCTGAGCAACCCCTTGATGCAGCACCACATTATCCTCGACCCCGAAATCAAGGCTTTCGCCAACTCATACAACGACACCGCCCTGATTGACGACGAGATGGAGATTGGGGAGAAGGTATACGGCTGCCTGAAAAACAAGGACTACGACGGCGCCGCACACACCTGCCTGACCTACGTGGTGAAGAAGTGCCGCAAGGGCGACTACCGCAACGCGGCACTGCTTGCCAAACGCATGTTCGACGTGATGCTGGACGACGAGTGCCTGATGGGAGAGACCGAGGGCGTGGCACTGCTGAAGGACAGCAATATGACGTGCGACTTCCTGAACGCAGTGCTGTGCCTTTATGGGAGGCGGTATGAGGAGGCCATCGGCTATGCCGACTTGGTGCTGGGCCGACGGACATGCTTAGAGGCCATGTTCATCAAGGAGCGCGCCCTGTATGAACTGGAGCGCTTTGACGAGGCCTACGACATGGACTACCAAATCATCCTGGCCGCCAACGACTCGGACGACAAGAAGGGCATCGACAAGAAACAGTTGCTGCTGGAGGCAAAAATCAACACCCATGTCGGCAACCCGAATACGACCATCTGCAAGAAACTGATAAAGATATGCCCCGAATGCCTGTCGGCATACATTATCTTGAGGGCAGAGGCGCGGAAGAACGGGAAAGCCTTGGAGGCCAACGAAGACAGCGACAACGACGAGAACGAGCGCCTTGTGCTGGCGTTCAACGACGGCACGCTGTCGGACGAAGACTTTCAGAAACTCCTGAGCGAGACACCGAAAAGCAGCAAGGCCTTCGGCAGGCTGAGCCGTCGCTCATGCACTATTGCTTGACCCTCGGCGAAGCAAGAGGCGGGCGCCTAACGGGGCGTGCCGGCAGCGGCGAGGAAGCGCTGTGCGCGGAGGGCCATGTTGCGGCGGAGGCTGTACTGATAGAGTGGTATCTCGAGGCTGTGATAGTTGCCTGCACGCCCGATGAGGGGCAGGATGTAGTCGGTGCGGGTGTAGCCGCCGACGTGGAGCAGGAGCGACACGGTGTCGAGGGCGACGGTGAGCGTGTCCGCCGAGAGGGGGCAGACAAACCGTGCGGGCGTGGCATCGGTGCGCCAGTTGACGGGGTTGATGGCCATGCGGTTGCCGCGGCTAATCACGGGGATGGCGCAGCTGTTGTCGCGCACGGAGTTGTAGCATATGGTGACCCCACAGTCGGCGCTGTCCTTGGCCGCACGCAGGTAGGAGCTACGAGCAAGGTCAGCGTCGGTGACACGCCAACCGATGACGTATGCGGCCACCATGCGGCTATAGTCGGCCGGGTCGAGACGCTCCATCAGGTCCACCACGGCGGCAGCCCCCTGGCTGAAACCTGCCAAGATGAAAGGCCTTCCCTGGTTGAGGTGGGCCAAATAATAGGCAAAAGCGCGGCGCACATCGGTCAGGGCAAGGGGCAACCGACTGTCGACAAGACTATCGGAGGCAAAAGTCTGGAGGGTGCACTGGCGGTAGTAGGGCGAATAGAAATTGAAGTTGCCGCAGAGGATGTCGTCCACCCCCTTCATCTCGCCGTAGAAGAGGGCGCGGATGCTGTCGTTGTAGGTGTCGGCAAAGTGGCAAGGTTGCGCGCCGAGGGAATAGTCGCCGGTCTCGGTGGAGATGATATAGAAGATATCGACCGGGGCGTTTCGGTCGGCCACATACCACTGCGTGGCATCAGAATATACGGGCGGTCCCGGAACCACCGCGACAGGACGAACCGACTGTGACTTGCGGCAAGACACTGCCACCACGGAGGTCAGCGCAAGGAGCGAAACAGCAAAAAGGCTTGCAAAAGAACGTTTTATAGCCATAACCTGTTGTATTATTGACAATGCAAAGATACTGATTTTTTTATGATTGGTGAAAGGAGAATAGCCCAATCCCCCATTCTCCATCCGCTCTATTGCAGAGCACTATTGCTTTGAGCCAACCTTTCTTGATGTCGCATCCCATTGAAACGCTGGAAAGTATGAGTTTCGACAACCCTACATTGTGGCATCTGGAATTATTGATATTCATTCACTTCGAGCTTGCTGAAAAAGCAGCCCGGCACAGGAACCACCGTCTCGCCATACTCGAAGGCCATATATTTTCTATTTTGTTTCTATTTTGTCTATCAGAAAGAGAATATATAGTGGAGAAAAGGAACGGAAGTGATGCAGAATGAGGGGGGCGAAGGCCCGGATGCAGAGCCGCAACGGGAGGGGTTCGACGGGGCATTATTTTTTGAGGCGGCGGATTGTCGCTGTGTGGATTTTTTTGTGTATATTTGCATCGTTGATTGTTGAACGCTTTTATTACATACCAATATGAATTTTACTCACTTGCATGTTCACTCACACTACTCGATGCTTGACGGCATGTCGAAGATTGGCGACTTGATCAAAAAGGCCAAAAAGAACGGCATGTATGCCATGGCCTTGACCGACCACGGCAACATGTTCGGCATCAAGGACTTTGTCGACACCATTGAGAAGGAGAACGGCAAGGTGAAGGACCAGATAAAGGAGCAGGAGGCGGTGCTGAAGAATGACGGCGCCAGCCCCGAAGAGAAGCAGGAGGCGGAGCACAAGATAGAGCAACTGCGGAGTCAACTGTTCAAACCCATCATCGGCACGGAGGCCTACTGCGCACGCCGCACGCTGTATGACAAGGACAAGGACGTGAAGGAGATAAACCCGGAGACGGGACGCGACCGCATTGTGGACAGCAGCGGCTACCACCTCATCCTGCTGGCCAAGAACCTGAAGGGTTACCACTCGCTCTGCAAGCTGGCCTCGATAGCCTATACCGACGGATTCTACAGCCGCCCGAGAATTGACCACAATGTGCTGGAGCAGTACCATGAGGGGCTGATTGTGTGCTCGGCCTGCCTGGGCGGCGAGATTCCGCAGCTGATTATGAAGGGCGACCTCGAGGGGGCGGAGCGGGCTGTGCTGTGGTTCAAGCGAGTGTTCGGCGACGACTACTACATCGAGCTGCAGCGCCACCGGACCGACAAGCCCAACGCCAACCGGCAGACCTTTGCCATGCAGGAGAAGGTGAACCCGGTGCTGATAGAGCTGGCGCGGAAGCACAACATAAAGCTGGTGGCCACCAATGATGTGCATTTTGTGGAGGAGGAACACGGCGAGGCCCACGACCACCTGATTTGCTTGGCCACACAGAAGGACTATGCCGACCCCGACCGCCTGCACTATACGAAGCAGGAGTGGCTGAAAACCCCTGACGAGATGGCGGCGATTTTTGCCGACCTGCCCGAAGCGCTGGAGAACACCATGGAGGTGGCCGACAAGGTGGAGGTGTACAGCATCAACAGCGACCCCATCATGCCGATGTTCGACATACCGGCCAGTTTCGGCAGCGAGGCGGAGTACCGCAGCCGCATCACGGAGAAGGAGCTTTTCGATGAGTTTACGCAGAACGAAAAGCACGAAGTGGTGTTGAGCCAGGCCGATGCCGAAAAGAAGATAAAGAAGCTTGGCGGCTACAACAAGCTGTACCGCATAAAGTTCGAGGCCGACTACTTGGAACGGCTGGTGTGGGAGGGAGCCCGGAAACGCTATTTGGCCGACCACACGGAGCTGTCCGCTGCCTCGGACCCGATGGCCATCAAGGCCGCCCTCACCGACGAGCAGCGGGAGCGTATCGTCTTCGAGCTGCACACCATCAAGACGATGGGTTTCCCGGGCTATTTCCTCATCGTGGCCGACTACATCCGCGGGGCGCGCGAGGAGCTGGGCGTGAGCGTGGGGCCGGGACGTGGCTCGGCGGCTGGCAGCGTGGTGGCCTACTGCTTGTGGATTACCGACATCGACCCGCTGAAGTACGACCTCCTGTTTGAGCGTTTCCTCAATCCGGACCGCATATCGCTGCCCGATATCGACGTAGACTTTGACGACGCGGGTCGCGGCCGGGTGCTGGACTGGATTACGGATAAGTACGGCAAGGAGAAGGTGGCCCACATCATCACCTATGGCACCATGGCCACCAAGAGCGCCATTGCCGACGTGGGACGCGTGGAGAAGATAGACCTCCCCACCGTCAACAAGCTCAAGGAGTATATCCCTGACCGCTCCTTCCCCGACAATATCAAGGACGAGAAAGGCAAGTCGCCCAAAGTGAACCTGGTGAACTGCTACAAGTATGTGCCCGAGCTGCGCCACATAATGGAAGACCCCGGCAACGACGAGCTGAAAAACATGCTCACCTATGCCGCCGAGCTGGAGGACACAAACCGCCAGGTGGGCATCCACGCCTGCGGCGTGATTATTGGCGCCGACGACTTGACGAACATAGCCCCCGTGTGTACCATCTATGATAAGGAGTCGAAACAGGATGTGCTGGTGACACAGTATGACGGCCATGTGGTGGAGACGGTGGGACTGATCAAGATGGACTTCCTTGGACTGAAGAACCTCACCATCATCAAGAACGCCTTGAAGATGATTAAGAAGAACCACAATGTGGACATCGACATAGACCATCTGCCTATCGACGACGAGGCCACCTACAAACTCTTCTGTGAGGGCAACACGGTGGGGACGTTCCAGTTTGAGTCGGCCGGCATGCAGAAGTACCTGCGTGAGCTGGAGCCCCATGTGTTTGAGGACCTCATAGCCATGAACGCCCTCTACCGTCCAGGTCCAATGGATTATATACCCGACTTTATTGACCGCAAGCAGGGCCGCAAACCCATCGAGTATGACATTCCCTGCATGGAGAAATACCTGAAGGACACCTACGGCATCACCGTCTACCAGGAGCAGGTGATGCTTCTGAGCCGCCAGCTGGCCGGCTTCACCCGCGGCCAGAGCGACACCCTGCGCAAAGCCATGGGCAAGAAGCAGATTGAGAAGATGAACGAACTGGAGGTGCTCTTCTACAAAGGCGGCGAGGCCAACGGCCATCCAAAGGATAAGCTGCACAAGATATGGGAGGACTGGAAGAAATTTGCCTCCTATGCCTTCAACAAGTCGCACGCCACGTGCTACTCGTGGGTGGCCTACCAGACGGCATATCTCAAAGCCCACTACCCTGCCGAGTATATGGCCGCCGTGATGACCAGTGGCCAGAGCGATATAAAGCGCACCACCGAGTTGATGGACGACTGCCGCCGCCATGGCCTCGAAATCCTGCCGCCTTCCATCAACGAGTCGGACATGGATTTCTCGGTCAACAGCAAGGGGCAAATCCGATTTGGCCTCCAGGCCATCAGCGGCATGGGCGAGGCAGCTGCCGACGCCATCATCTCCGAGCGCGAGAAGCACGGCCCCTATACCGACATCTTCGACCTGCTGGAGCGCGTCGACATCCGCTCCGTCAACCGCAAGAATATTGAGGTCCTTGTCAAGGCTGGTGCCTTCGACGGCATCGGGCCTATGCACCGCGCCCAGTATTTCCACCGCGAAGGGGACCTCCTCACCTCCCCCACCTTTCTGGAGAAGCTGATGCGCTGGGCGCTCCACAACAAACAGAACGCCGACGCCGCACAGATGTCTATCTTCGACATGAGCGACGAGATTAAGAAAGATGCCCATCCGGACATTCCCCAGTGCGAGGAATGGAGCGTGGTGGAACGCTGCCGAGAGGAGTTCAGCGTGATTGGGCTATACCTCAGCGGCCACCCACTCGACGACTACCGTTTTGAGATGACCCATTTCACCAACACACAGTGTGCCGAGCTGGCTGACCCAACCCCCCTCATCGGCAAAGAACTCCGCTTCGGAGGCATCGTGACTGACGCCAAGAGCGGCATCTCGCCTAAGAACGGCGACCCATACGGCATCCTGACCGTCGAGGACTATAGCGGAGCTTACAACCTGCGACTATTTAAGGGCGAATACCTTAAGTTCAAGAGTTTCTTTGAGAAGGACCAATTCATATTCATCCAAGGAGCTTTCCGCCAATTCTCGCGCCAACTGGAAGACGGCACCATGTATCAATCAAAGCCCACGCTGAAAATCTCCAGCATCACACTGCTCAGCGAGGTGCTTGAACACAAGACCAAACTCATCCGCTTCACTATCAATCTGGCCGATATATCCGACCCCTTCTGCCGTGAGCTGCAAGGCCTGGCCAAGAAATATAAGGGCAAGACCCCCATGGAAGCCACGGTGATAGACCCCTCCAGCGGGCTGCGACTCACCATGAAGACACGCGACCTCCTTGTCAATCCGCGCGAGATGCTGCAAGTGCTCTCACAGATGCCCAACCTGTCAGATGTCAAACCCATTGCCACCGCTTTGTAACACATAACGCTATGCAACTTTCCACACCAGTAGCCATCGGCACCTCACCTCTGCACATCAGCCATGGGACACCCATGCTCTCACTCGGCTCGTGCTTTGCCGACAACATTGGGCAGAAGTTGCAGACGGCAGGACATGACATTGTGTGCAATCCCTTCGGCACGCTCTATAATCCCCTGTCCATAGCCCTGGCCCTTACCCATGCCCTTGACGACCGCGAGATCGACCCGTCGTGGACTATCGAGTGCCAAGGCTTGTGGCACTCGTGGATGCATCACAGCCGTTTCTCTCACCCCGACCGTGACAAGTGTCTGCAAAACTGCAACGAGGCCATCCACCTTGCCCATGGGCAACTGCAACGTCGACCCCTCCTGCTCGTCACGTTCGGCACAGCCTACGTCTATGCCTTGGCTTCCGGTCCCCATCAAGGGAGGGTGGTGGCCAACTGCCACAAGGTGCCTCCTCAGCAGTTTACACGTTCGCGGCTCACCGTCGCTCTGATTGTCGACACTTGGCGCCCACTGCTCGGCCGCTTGGCCGAACTGGGATGCACGGTTATATTCACCGTCAGCCCCATTCGTCACATAGCCGACGGCTTGCATGCCAACCAGCTGAGCAAGAGCACCCTCCTGCTGGCCATAGACACGCTTATGACCGACCAAGAGACCGATAGTAAAATGCCAGTGTGCCATTACTTCCCTGCCTATGAAATACTTCTCGACCAACTGCGCGACTACCGATTCTATGCTCGCGACATGTGCCACCCCTCCGATCTGGCCATCGACATCGTTTGGCAACACTTCCAGGACACATACATGACGCCCTCCACCATTCAACAAAACATACTCAACACCAAAGCCAGTCTGCGCTCTGGACATCGTCCCATCACGAATAAAGCAACAACATAAAACACAACAAAACAATATCATACCATGAGCAAACCAAACATCGCCCTCGTCATGGGGGGCTACTCAGGCGAACACGACATCTCCATCCTCAGCGGATGTCAGGTGTACGACAGTCTTGACCATCAAAAATATAACATCTACAAAATAGTAGTCGACCGTCAGGAATGGTACCATCTCACTGATGATGGCCAGCACATCCCCGTCAACCGCCACAACTTCACCATCCCTGGAGTAGACCGTTTCCAGCTCGCATTCATCATCATCCACGGCAACCCCGGCGAAAACGGAGTGCTGCAAGGCTACTTCGACACCCTCGGCATCCCCTACACCACCAGCGGATACTACACCTCCGCTCTCACATTCCATAAAGGCTACTGCAACCCCGTGGTCAAAAGTTATGGGATAGTCAGTGTGGCCCCTTCGGTGCTCATCTACGACATGAGTCAGGCCTCGCTCGACAAGATAGCCGCCGCCAACCTCACCTATCCCCTCTTTGTGAAACCCGCAGCAGGAGGCAGCAGTGTGGCCACCACCAAAGTCAAACAGCCGACCCAGCTACTGCCCGCCATCGAACAGGCTTTTACCGAGGACAGCCAGGTTCTCATCGAAGAATGCATCAAGGGTCGTGAATTCGACTGCGGTGTCTTCCGCACCAAAACCGAAAAGTACATCTTCCCCATCACCGAAATCATCCCTCTCGGCGGCCACGAATTTTTCGACTATCAAGCCAAATATCAGGGTTTCAGCAACGAGGTAACTCCCGCACAATGCCCCACAGCCGTCTCCAAACACATTCAGGACATCTCATCACAACTCTACGACCTCCTCAACTGCCGCGGTATCGTCCGGTTCGACTACATCTACAACGACCAGCAAAATCAACTCTACTTCCTCGAAGTGAACACTATCCCCGGACAGAGTGCCGAAAGCATAGTCCCCAAGCAAGCACGCGCCATGGGCATCAGCACCTCACAGCTTTACCAAATGATAATAGACACCAGCTTATGAACCCGCACGCCACCCCGCAGCGACCTCTTTGCATCGTCCGCCTCGCCCTCTTCCTGGTTTTCGCCCTTGAGGGCAGCACACATGGTCTCCAAGCGCAGCGCCCCTGCAACGACACCATAGTGCGAGCCTATGACACCATCTGCGAGGGTGACAGCATCACTTACTTTGGGCGCGTACTGAGTCATCAGGGCCTTTACTTTGACACCATCCCCCGCACCGACACTCTATGCGACAGCGTAATAATCTTGAAGCTCAGCGTGCTTACCATTCCAGGACACTCCATCTTCGCCCGCAAACACTGCACTCCTATTATAGCTTACGACCTCCTTGGGGGCTACCCACAAATCAACTACTACCACTGGTCCGCCGAACCACCAGACTCAACACTCAACGGCCAAGAAGACCAAAGCTGGGTGCGCGTCAACCCCCGGCAGCCCACCACCTACACCCTCGTGCTCGACTACCGTGAAGACCCGCCACAATGCCCTGCAACATGCTCCATCACCGTCAACCCCATCGAACCCGTAGCCGCTGCCATGCGCGTCATCCCCGACGAAATCACATACGACAACATGCACATCATTCTTGAAGACTTCAGCACCGGCACACGCGAGAACCGATGGGGAGGATGGGCCGGACGGAACTGGTATATCAACGGCGTCCGCCAACAACCCAACGGCGAATGGGTAGAATTCTATGGCGACCCATCCTGGGGCGACACTGTCCACATTATGATGGAAGCCTACTCCCCCTCCTGCCTCGACACCGCCACACGCGACATCCCTTTCCGAAGAGTATCACTTTATATCCCTAACGTCTTTACCCCAGATGCCGAAACCAACAATATCATCATTCCTCATACCATCGGCATCACCGACCTGGAAATCTGGATTTATGACCGCCGCGGCGTTCTTATCTTCCACTCCGACCAGCCCGAAAAAGGCTGGGACGGCAAGGACAAACATGGCCAGCCTTGCCACGCTGGCACATACACATATTTCTGCCGTTATCGCGACACGATTACCCCATCGGGCTACCAATCAACCAAGGGGTCTATCACTCTCTTACGCTGAGAAAATGACACCCAGCATACATCCTGTCGCCACCAAGGCTACAGACTATCTGCTTAGATAGACCAGCCCTTTCTCAACACAAAAAGACCAGATAATATTCCTCCTGGCTACTCAGCCATATCCTCTTCCCACTTTGGAAAGGGAGTCGTATCCGCTGCCTATTTGAAAAGGGAGAGCGTATTGCCGACCCTTAATAGGGTGAAGAAAAGGGCTCTTTGTATTGTGTGAATACATAGAATCCTTCTTATGGCATATCCTATGGCCGAAATTATCCTTACAGCAAGCACAAAAAAAGGATGCCTCGATTAAGGCATCCTTTTTTATTCAACTAATGCTTAAGCAAGGAGCTTATTCTGCAACGCGAACAAGGCGGACAGAAGCACCCTGATGTTTAGCATACTGGTTGGTGGAGATAACTCTGTTGTTCTGGAAATCGAAGTAGTGAGCAGCAGCATTGTTGGTACTGTTGCTGGTGTTCAGCCAATACCAACCACCGATCTCGACTTTGTCAACAACTTCACCAAAACGACGGCCAGCGGCGGGCAGGAAGACAGCACCAGCAGCTTCCATTCTGGTCCACTCAGCAATCGAATAGGTGTTTCTGGTGTAACCAGTGCCACCGGTAAGGCCAAAAGTACCAGGAGTGAAATTCAGACCGGCAGGAAGAGTCCAGTTGTCGGGCAGGAGGATCACACCGGGAACGCCGTTGACGCTACCAACACCACGCAACTCGGCAGCATTGGCACGGCCCTGATAGAGATAACGCATCTCAGTGACATTGATCAGAGTCCAAAGACCAGCCTCGTTGCCACCATTAGCGATTGCATTGTAATAACCCCAATCGTATTCGGTGTTATTGATACTTCTATTGTAACCAAAGCCATAGTCGGAGTTGACAGTGCTGGTCATGTAGGGAGCTTTGCCATCAAAGCCGCTGGCACCCCAACCAAACAGGTCGATGGTGCTGCTCTGAGCGGGATTGGCATTGCCTTCACCAACAATGTCATACTGGTGGTCAGCGAACTTCCAAGAGCCGTCAGCAAGATACTGGAGGTTACCTTTGGAGAAATAAACCTGTTTGGTGGAGCTGATGGAGAAAAGACCATTGATAGCACCGGCAGGAGCATCACCTTCCTCAGCGGGGACGAAGTTGAGGCTGTTGGCGTTCAGGTTGATCTCGGTCACCTCACTACGATGGATATTCAGGCCCATGAAAGAGCTGTTGGTGTTCAAAGTGCAAACACTACCGTCCTCAGCAGTGATGACGAGAGTCAGAGAAGTATAGGTGTTGTGGGGCATATAGAGATAGAACTCGTGGCCATTGCTGATATCCTGAGCAGTGGAGCAAACCAAAGAAGAAGTATGAGAACCGTTAGAAGCATAGGTCATAGTAGGAGCATCACCATTCATAGCAACGGTGAAAACACCATTGACGAACTCATTGGTAGTAACGTCAATGCGGGAAACATTGACACCATTCTTTTGCAGAGTGATTTTCAGAGCACCGCAGAGGTTCTTGAAATTGAGATTCTCAGTGCTTGAAGTAGCATACATGGGGAACAATGTCAAGGCGCCATCAACAGAATTCTGGACAGCGGGCAGTTCCACGCTGTTGGAAGAAACAGCTATCTCAGCAGGATACATTGCACTATAAGGAGCATTACCAGCATTGCCACTGACAAGAGTGAAGGTGGCAGTAGTGGCAGGGGTCTGAGGCTGAGCCTCATAAATGGCACAACCAGCAGAACCGTAGACGGCAATCCGGTCACCGGCTGCCCACTCAACGCCCTCACCATTCAGAATGGTTTTGCCATCCTGATAAGTGCAAGGCTCCATGGCTGCATTGAACTGGGCAACGCCCTCGTCCTTCTGGCAAGAAGTCACAGCCAAAGCAAGTCCCATAAGGGAGAAAAGGGAAACAAGTGTTCTTTTCATTTTTCTGTGTTTTTTTTAAATGTTTTAAGGGTTAATAATTAATCGAAATCACTGCCGTCGTGAGTTTCACCACTGGAGATGAGGTTTTCATTGGTACCGGTCGGGAGGAGCTCACCACCGCTAACTTGGAAACCTTTTTCAACCCGGGCGTTCAGGATTTCAACCATCGGAGAATTGTACTCCTTTTTCAAATTTTCTTTCATGATTCTTTGATTAAAATTTTAAGGTTAATATTTAATATTTGTATGTTCTAAAAAAAGATTTTGTTCCTTGTCTAACTATGCCATTTTTGTGGCACCAACAAGCTCTAAAAAACAATTTTTGATGCTTTCGTGCCACTTCTTGTTTATATTTTCGAGTTCTATTCTATATACTATCTGTTCGATATAACAACTTAAAATACATTTTATTAAACTACGAAATACTCAGAAAATACAGCCCTTTTACAACCCATATTTCTCGACATATTTCAAATGCAAAGATACACATTTTTTTTGATATAAAAATTTTTTTTGGAGAAACGTCATAATTAGATTTCAATATCAAGAAGAAAAGCCACTTATGAACCGCTTGCGGTTCTCAAGGGACGGCCTGATGCGGCTGTTGAGGTTGTTTTGGGTCAGTGCGTACCTCTCCTATATGTTGCTGATGGTGTTCAAACAATTCTTTCGTGGCTTCCTTATATCATCTTTTTTTCTTGCAAAGATATCTTTCTTTTCCATATTGCGAACACAGGGTTATGTAGATGAATCTGTTCCTTGTCGTCCGTGTTGAGGATGGACAACTCCTCCTTTGGGGGATAGGCGTTCGGATGATGCTCTCGAAAAGGTGGCCAAAAGGTGGCCAAGGATAAATCATTATTTTGGGGTATTGTGGGGTTTCTGTGGGGCAGGTAATTTTGCAGCAGAGATCAAAAATATTGTAAAATGGATAAAAAACTGACTTTTAAGAAAGTGGCCATCATTGTTCTGATGGCGGTGGCCTATCTGGCCACGTTCATTCTCGGTGCCGCAAGCGGTGCCATCCATCCTTCATGCTACGCTTATGTTGGCGCGGTGCTGCCGATACTAACGGCATTCATCTATCTCTACACTTGCACCCTGATTCCCCGCTTCGGCGCGGCGACAGTCCTCAATGGCTTCATTCTCGTGCTGTTCCTGATTGTCGGCGAAGCGGATTTGTTCTGCGTCATCGGCATGGTGGTCCTCACGGCATTGGCCGAGATACTCCGCAAGGCGAAAGGCTACGAAACGCTTAAAAGTGTCCGCTGGAGCTTTGTGCCATTTGCATTCTCGTTCTTCACCTATATCTCCCACTGGTGGACGGACACCGAAGGATCGCTTGCCGCTGCCGTCGAGGAGATGCCTGCAGGTTACGACCAGCTGATGCTGCCCGTCATCGAGAACATTCCCATGCTGATTGTCGTGCTGGTGCTGACCATTCCCATCGCCATCCTCGCCATGCGCCTTGCTGAGCGTGTAATGAAAAAGTCTGCTACTTTATTGAAATAATGAAATCATTAAATATGGACAAGAAAGAAAAACTTCTACCCCAACTCCTCGCCTACGCCGGAAAAAGAAAGGTGTTGACATACCTATCTTTAGTGATTGCCGGCATCAGCCAGCTATTGGCACTCGCTCCTTTCCTTTACATCTGGGCCATCCTTCGCGATGTGATTGCCGGCGATTACAGCCGCATCGCCCACTACGGATGGATGGCTGTGGTCTTTGCCATTGCCTCTATATTGGTCTATTTCTGCGGCCTGATGTGCTCGCATGTGGCGGCCTTCCGCATTGCCGCCAATATGCGAAAAAAGTTGATGCAACATATTATGTCGCTGCCCATTGGCTTCCTCGACAGCCTCGGCAGCGGCAAGGTGCGCAAATGGGTACAGGAATCCACTCAGTCGACGGAGACCTACCTCGCCCACCAGCTTCCCGACAAGGCAGGCATGTATGCCACCATGCTGGGTTTGGCGGTGCTGATGTTCCTGTTCGACTGGCGGATGGG
Source organism: Bacteroidales bacterium UBA2714 (assembly GCA_002354035.1). Taxonomy (GTDB): domain Bacteria; phylum Bacteroidota; class Bacteroidia; order Bacteroidales; family P3; genus Colimorpha. The sequence goes on along the minus strand of DEKU01000049.1, from coordinate 12,481 downwards.
ACTACTCTGTCTGGCAACGGTGGTATTGGCACTCATCGTGATGCTTTCCCTGATGACCGGTCCCACGCTGAAAAGGAAACTTGGAGAGTACAACAAAGCCCTGGACGCTATGTCGAATGAGGCCGTGGAGTATGTCCGTGGCATCCCTGTAGTGAAGACCTTCGGCCAGTCGGTCTTCTCTTTCAAGCGTTTCAAAGACTCCATCGACCAGTACCGCACATGGGTCATTGCCTACACCATCGACCTGCGTTTGCCAATGACACTCTACACCACGTTTGTCAACGCCTCGTTCGCCGTGCTCATCGGCCTGACGCTGGTAATGGCCAAGCATGGCAATGTGGATGGCGAATACCTGCTGAACCTGCTCTACTATGTCATCATCACCCCGGCTATAGCCGTCACGCTCAACCGAATCATGTTCGCCAGCGAGAACGAGATGATTGTGGCCGAAGCACTGGACAAGACCGGTCGCATCCTGGCCATTGACCCGCTGAAGAATCCCGAGAATGCCCAGCTGCCACAGGACAACGAGATGGAACTCTCGAATGTCCGCTTCCGCTACCCCGGTGCCACCCGCTTTGCCGTGGATGGCATCTCGCTGAAAGTGGAACCCGGACAGAAGATTGCCTTTGTGGGACCTTCAGGTGGCGGCAAGACCACTACGGCCAGCTTGATGGCCCGCTTCTTCGATGTCACGGAAGGTTCCATCGCGCTGGGTGGCGTGGATATCCGCCATATCCGAAAACAGGATTTGATGAACCGTATCTCCTTCGTATTCCAGGACAGCCGTCTGCTGAAGACCAGCATCTTAGAAAATGTTCGACTGGGACGACCCGATGCAACACGTGAGGAGGTGCTGGAAGCCCTGCACCAAGCCCAGTGCGACGACATCCTCGCCAAGCTGCCGCAGGGTATCGACACCGTCATCGGCACCAAGGGAACCTATCTCTCCGGCGGCGAGCAGCAGCGTGTGGCCATTGCCCGCGTGATGATCAAAGACACGCCCATCGTCATCCTCGACGAGGCAACAGCCTTTGCCGACCCCGACAACGAGACGCGCGTCCAACAAGCCTTCTCGCGGATGGCCGAAAGCGGCAAGACCCTTGTGATGGTGGCTCACCGCCTTTCCTCGGTAACGGGTGCCGACTGCATCTATGTGCTTGAAGAGGGGCGCATCGCCGAGCAGGGGACGCACAGCCAACTGCTCGCCAAAGAGGGCAAGTACGCCGCCATGTGGAAACAATATGTCGAATCTGTAAAGTGGAATATAAAATGAGCATCATCGATACACTACGTCATAAATATGCCCTCTCGCAGCAGGGCGCTCGCGACCTCGTGAAATCCTGTCTGGCCAGCGCGGGAATGGACATCGTCCTCATGCTGCCAGTCGGACTACTCTTCTTCCTCGTGAAAGACCTGATGGAAGGCAACACGCTGGACACCTGGAGCTATGTGTGGAAAATCGCACTCTGCCTCGTGGCAATAGCAGCAATGGAGTTCGTCAAATACAACAAGCAGTTCACCTCCGTCTATCTCGAAAGCGGTCGCCGCCGTATCGCGCTGGCCGAGAAGCTGCGCCGCCTGCCGCTCTCGTTCTTCGGCAAAAAAGACCTCGCCGACCTCACCAGCACCATCATGGCCGACGCCGCCACCATTGAGACGGGCACGTCGCACTGGGTGCCGGAACTCATAGGCTCGATGATTTCCACCACCCTTATCGGCATCAGCCTCTTCTTCTTTGATTGGCGCATGGCTCTCGCAGCCGTCTGGGTCATCCCGATAGCCATCGCCATCGTCCTCTTCTCCGCCAAGTTCCAGAACCGCTACAACCGCCGCAACGTTCAGGCCAAGGTGGACCTCGCCGATTATATCCAAGAGGGGTTGGAGGCATTTCAGGACATCCGCGCCAACGATGCCGAGAAGAAATATCTCGATGACCTCTTCCCGCGCATCGACCTCGTCGAGAGACGCGCCATAGAAGCCGAATTGGGCGTTGCCTATTTTGTGGTGAGCGGCCAGATGGTCCTCAAGCTGGGCATCGCCACTGTGGCCCTCACGGGTGCCTACCTGCTGGCGGCAGGAGGTCTCAATGTGCTTACCTTTTTCATGTTCTTGCTGGTGGCTTCGCGCCTTTACGACCCCATGTCCGGCTCCCTCATCAACCTCGGCGCCGTCGTCTCGTTGGGTGTCCAGTGCGAGCGTATGGACGAAATCCTTTGCCACGAGGAGCAGCGAGGCGTGGAATCGCTCTCCAACAAAGGTTTCGATGTCGAGTTCAAGGATGTCCGTTTTGCCTACGACACCTCCGAGACCGTGCTCGACGGCGTCTCCTTCACCGCCCGGCAGGGCGAGGTTACGGCACTCATCGGTCCATCCGGCTCCGGCAAGACCACTGTCTCACGACTGGCTTCCCGCTTCTGGGACATTCCCTCCGGTACCATCACCGTCGGTGGGATGGACATCTCGAAGATTGACCCCGAGACGCTAATGAGCCTCTATTCTATCGTCTTCCAGAATGTCACGCTCTTCAACAACACCGTATTGGAGAACATCCGCATCGGCCGCAAGGATGCCACCGACGAGGAGGTCATCGCCGCTGCCCGTCTGGCACATGTCGACGCCTTTGCCGAGAAAATGCCAGACGGCTGGAACAGCCTTATCGGTGAGAACGGAAGCGAACTCTCCGGCGGCGAACGGCAGCGAATCTCCATTGCCCGCGCCTTCCTCAAGGATGCCCCCATCATCCTGCTCGACGAGGCTACCGCGTCGCTCGACGTCGAGAACGAGACCTTCATCCAGGAGTCGCTGTCGCGCCTGGTCAAGGACAAGACCGTCATCATCATCGCCCACCGCATGCGCACCGTCGCCGGTGCCGACAAGATTGTGGTACTGAAAGAAGGCCACGTCGCGGAATGTGGCTCCCCCGCCGACCTCACCGCTTCGGGAGGCTTCTACAAGAAGATGCAAGACCTGCAGCAAGGCGCCCTGGGCTGGAACCTGTGAAATAGAAAGGCCGGGGGCCGCGACGCTGCGCAATGCCAAACTGCGCTACGAAGGCTACAAGAAACTGAGCGAGATGTAATCCTGCATCGACACCCTAAAACGACGAAAGCCGAGGCTAGCAAAGGCCTCGGCTTTCTGCTTGTAAATAATCACCCTACATCTATGCGGAGAATTCCTTTAGTCGTTAGTTGTTTTTGCGACGATAAGCATAAACCGAATCGATGTAGCCGAACACACAGTTGCGTGCAATTTGTATGGGGCCCCTGTGAAGTTGAACGATAGCCATGCTGTCGGTTGTCAGCTCCTTCAGCTGGAATACCATCGTCGATGTGTCGTGCACGATGGTGACGGTGCTGTCGGTGGCGCTCCACGTTGCCTCATACGGGCAGTTGCCACGCTTGCCTAAGCAGAGAAGTTCTATCGAGCATGTGCCGTCGGAGCGGAACTCGATGTCGCGGAGTTCTGTGAAGTCTGTAATGACCCAATCCTCGTATTTTTCATCAGGGTGGTCGGGGCAATAGCGAACTTGCGTCCAGCTCACGAATTCCCATTTTCCTACGAGACTGTTTGTATTTTGCGCTGCAGCACCGAAACCGATGCCGCACAGCACGGCGAGTGCCAAAAATATTTTCTTCATATCCTAAACCATTAAAAGTTAATCACTGAAACAAACGCCACATCGCGGATTTTATTGTCCGCAGGGCGGCGGAAAAATGCCGTTCCCGTGCAATTTTGCCTCGCACCATTGCAAAACCCTCTTGCAGTCGTGTAAATCGGTCTCGCACCATTGCATTGGGCATTGCACGGCTGCAAAACGGCCTCGCACCACTGCAAAACGCATTTACAGCATTGCAAAACGGCCTCGCACCATTGCAAAACGCTTTTGCAGCATTGCTTCATGTCCTTGCAGTGGTGCGGGGCACGATTGCACGGCTATTCCGCCGCCTCGACGGGCTGCTCGGGTTCCTCGTCGTCCGGCGCGGCGTCGCGTGTGCGTGTTGATACTTGGTTTCTTTTATTGTTTCTGTATCCGTAACGCCACTTTGTCTTTTTTATTGTGCCCTTCGGGAAACCAAATCACTACTTTTGACGATTGGGCGGATGGAGAAATAGCGGTATTTTTGCAGTCGGATTCTGACAACGGAAGAGTAACGTAAACAGTTGAATTATATGAAACCAAACTACAAGAACTGGATGCCGAAGGGAATGATTTGGAGTGCGGCGGCGGGATGTGCCGTATGTCTGGCGCTGGCGCTGCTGTTCGGGCTCACGACGCTGACATCCGGCACGTGGAAGACGGTGCTGACCATCCTCTTCGCCGTCGGAGCGGCGGTATGCGTCGTGGCAACGGTGTGGATGACGCTGTTGTATCGCGCCTTTTCTTACGACGGACGGCGTCAGATGTCGCGCCAGATTATCGATGGCGTGGCTGCCAAGGTCGTGCTTCCCGAAGGCGGATGCGGCCTCGATGTGGGCTGCGGAAGCGGCGCGCTGACTATTGCCGTCGCCAAATGCAACCCGCAGGCGAGGATGATCGGTATCGACCGGTGGGGAGTGGAGTATTCCTCGTTCAGCAAGAACCTCTGCGAAGAGAACGCCCGCGCCGAAGGCGTGACTAACACTTCCTTTGCAAAAGGCAACGCCCTGAAACTCGACTTCGCCGATGAGACCTTCGATGCGGTGTGCAGCAACTATGTGTATCACAACATACCCAGCCGCGACCGTCAGGAAATTCTGATGGAAACGCTCCGCGTGTTGAAGAAAGGCGGCACCTTCGCCATCCATGACATCTTCTCCCGCCAGAAGTACGGCGATATGCAGATGTTCGTGCAGCGCTTGAAGAACATGGGCTACGAACGGGTGGAACTCATCGACACCACCAAGGGGCTGTTTATGTCACATTGGGAGGCCTCCTGGATGGCACTAAAAGGTTCTGCCATACTCGTGGGGAAGAAATAGCCATACGCCATGAAGAAGTATACACCCATCAAGATGATTCGCGCAGGCCGCTACAAGGTTTGTTTTGACGGGTTGGAGTCGGAGGTGCAGGCCGGCGTGCTGTACCGTATGGAAACGCTGATAACGGATAATAGGGAGTGGTGCGACAAGGGGAACTATGGTCATCTGTGCAACATCCTGCCCACTATCGCCATCGACGAGGCATTACAGGCACACGGAAAGACGGCTGATGAAGCCTATGAAATCATCTCAACCCACATGTGGGCTGCTCTCACACCAGAGATGTACATAAAACTTTCTCGACTGCCGTTCTTTCTTTCAGTCATGCGGAAGATTATTCCGCTGGGGTTCAAATACGGCTCCGGCAAAGGCTGGAGGTATGTGTGGCATCCCGACGACCCTAAGGACCGTTACCATTTCGAGACGTTGGAGTGCCTCTACCGCCATATCTTTGAGAAATACGGCCTGCTTGAACGATTCGGACCGATGTTCTGCCATAGCGACATTATTAATTACGGCAATCTGTACAACCTCGATTTTATTCGCACGCAGACTCTCTGCCAAGGTGGCGACAAATGCGATTTCTGCTTTGTCCGCCACCGCAAATGCGAAGTCTGGGAACGCACAAAGAGCATTTAGTAATTATTCTTTCGCACTCTTGAACTCGAAGCCTTCCTGTTCGACGGCGATACGAACGGTGGCCAAAAGGTGGCCAAAATTGGGACATAAAAGAAGAAGGATTTTACATTTCGTTCATTTTGAACTACTTGTTGTAAAATCCTTTGGTGCCCGGAACAGGACTTGAACCTGCACTCCTTTCGGAACACGCACCTGAAACGTGCGCGTCTACCAATTCCGCCACCCGGGCA
>DEKU01000049.1:0-6627 GCA_002354035.1 Bacteroidales bacterium UBA2714 | reverse complement strand
GTGCCCAGGACAAGACTTGAACTTGCACCGCCCTACGGCGACTACCCCCTCAAAGTAGCGTGTCTACCAATTCCACCACCTGGGCAAAACTTTCGTTTTTCTTTCTGAAAGCGATTGCAAAGATACTAACTTTTTCCGATATAGCAAAAAAAAACTCGCTTTTTTTGAGAAAGATTTTCTAACGTTCTACTATTCAGAGTTGTTAGTTTTGCATTTTCAGACACCCAAGCCTTAACACCACTATTGTCTCATCGACTTTTGAAGGCTGAATCAACAGAAATAGCACCTATCCTATACATTTGACCATCGCAAACATCTACAAAAACATATCTATCAACATTTTAAAACAAAAAGCCAGTGTTGGATATATTCTATCACAACACTGGCTTTCAATATTATATACAACTATTCTTCGTCGTCAGAACTTTCATATTCTTCTTCCTCTTCTTCGTCTGAGCCATCGCTGGTGAAGGACGACAGGAAGCGTTGTATCTCTGTTCTCGAACTGGCAAGGGAGTAGCTGAAGGTGTCCGAGGTCCGTTTGTCTTTCTTGATGGAGAGGATGCGGTCGTTCCACTCGCCCACACTCGAATAGATGGTGAGATGATGCGTCTGATACTGATAATTGAAGTAATACCAATGATCGTTAGCCACTTGCAGATAAAGCACAAGGTATGTCTGGTTTCCGCGGCTGAAGAGTTGGGCTCTGACTTTTACGTTGACATGCAGCTGCTTTTCTCCAACATTGCAAAGGGCAACGGTTCCGGCCGCTGTGTAGCCCACTTTGGGCGAATAGCGCCATCTGATACCTTCTATTAAGAATGTGTTGTTGAGGAACCCTTCAAGCTTGTCAAATGCACCTGTGCTGAGATACGTCTGGTAAGCCAACTCCCCGTCGGGGTCGCCCATGTGGTAGAGGAGGGCACGGTCCAGCAGCTCATTGTCGCGGTCGGCCGGTGTGGGGCGCAGGTCGTCCTCTATCTGTTTGGCCATCTGGTTCAGCAACGACTGGTCTATCGGGAAGGTGACTCCGAAAACGGTGTTCATGCTAAAGTTATCATGGTTCTCAGGGTCGAAATGCAACGTGCCGTATGCCTGAACCCCTGCTGGCTGCAGCATCGAGCCGAATGTGATTGGGCCTTCACCGTCTATCACACAACTCTCCGTGTTCAGTGTTAGATAACGGTCTATAAATTCTGGGTCGTCCAATTTCTCCTGCGAGGTTATAGTATAGCTTCCCGCTCCCTCGTCAAAGTGCAACAGGCCATAGCTGCTCATCAACGGGCTGACACCAGTCTGCCTCAACAGGAAAGCCGACGAAGGTTGCAATCCGGGTGTACCCATAGCCACCGCCGCACTGATAGCCTTTCCTTTCCAGTCAACAGGGTTTTCGGGCACCACCACACGTATGTTTTCCGGGTCGAGATAGTCCGAATAGGCAAGCAGTGCCAATTGGTCGCTGGGGGCACATTTATGGAGCAGCCGCACGCCGCCATCGAAATGATAGAATCTGTGCTGCGCATCAACGCGCATGGTGCCTGCAAATCCAAAAGCAGTAGAGAGGGTGAACTGAGCCGAATCCGATATCGTGCCTTTTGCCGTGCTTACTCCCTGCGCGTCTGGGGCAATCTCGGTCATATAGACCGGCTGCTTTTTCTCATCAACTCCGATATAATCTATCGTACCCTTGCCGCTATACGACTGGCCATTCTTTACCATGAGGTCGCAATCATAGAAGAGATGGAACGCACTGTCGCGTGGGAAAAGCAACTGACTGCCCCCCATCAGCGAGAACTGCCCGCCTTTAGAAATATGCAACGAATCGCCGCCGGGAGCAATCAAAGCGTCCGCCACAGGCAAGGCGTAGACATTATGATTGGACAACTCGAGCTGATCATACTTATAAAGATTGTTGATGGCATGGAACTGGATGTCCTTCAGCGCAGCATCTGTGCTTTGGAACAAGGCGCCGGGCATACGGTCTATCCGTTTGGACCTCTCGCGCAGTGTGAGGGCCTCCGTCCCGTTGGTCTCCATACTTTTGCTGTTCTCGAGTGCGAGGAACTTCTCGTCCCATTGCCAGGTGTACCGGTCTACCCATGCCGCAAATCCCAGGGCTGGCAGCAGGGTCTTCGAAACCGTGTCGCGAGACGTGAATTGAGCCGTATGTCCCTCATAGTCCACCAGCGACCGCATATCCGAGGCCGTGAAGGCCACGTCATTATACATCGTTGAGCGGAGTCTGAAGTCGGTGTGCTCGGCATCCATTGTCAGGGTGTGCAGACGGAAATGCTTCGACTTCAGCGTACCCTCATACAGTTCTGCCGTGCCATATCCCGATGCGCCTTTCGGCTGGAGGGTCACCCTTCCTGCAAGGGTTGTCACCCCGTGATACATCGTGAATGGGGTCCCGTCGCGCAGCTGCGACACCGTCATAGAGTCTTGATAAGGATACCATCTCAACAACGCATGTCCATTGTGCACATCGGGAAAGTCGTCTTCTTCCTTCACATAGAACGTGTCGGTCAATGCCATTGCCGAGTCGGGCATAAAGAGATACTTGTCCGTGACGGCTGTCGAGGTGAGGTACTCCAGCGTGCCCTCGCCACGCAGACCCCGGTAGCTGAGGTCTATCAAGTTTTTGAAAGTACCCTTGCCGCCATAGGCTGGATGGCCGTTGGCCGGACTGGTGACACGGAAACCTAAGGAGTAGTCTCGCTGCACTTTCAACGGTTCCTCTATATCGGGGAATATGCCCGCCGATGTCAGCACACCCAAAAACTCCAGACTGTCGGTCTTGAAGTCGGTGAGCTGTTTTATGACAAAGGGATGCAATGAATAATAGAACCGCTCGCGGTCATACACTCCGTTGAAGATAAAAGGCTTGTCATAATACACATACGAGGGCTTCACACTATTGAAGATAGGATAATCCTTGTTCTTTTTCAGTCCGCAGTGGTTGTCGGGTTTGTCAATCTGAATATCTCCCACCAGATTGTACAGCGGTGTGCGGACCATCACCTGCTTCTGGGGGTCGGTGAACGAGGTGACCGAGAATCGCAGCGAGTCGATTTGTGGCAGGTCGAAGCGGAAATCATCGTAAAAGAAAGTAGCCTCCGTAACGTTCATCTCAAAGCGGCCCACATTGATATAGCCCGAGAAAAGGATGTCGCGGTTCCGTTTCACAATAATGTCACCCATATAAGGTTTCACCACCACCAACTGGCTGTCGCTGACAACGAATTTCTTGATGCCATGTACACGGAGGTCGAGGGTGGCGAGGTCCAGCTCGGCATTGTTGTCCTTCGTGTCGGACTGGAGGGTGAGTGCATCGTAGTCGTGTCCCTGCTGCTTCACGATAGCCTTGTAGAACCCTATCAGCTTGTCGTGCACATGTATTCTCGACCGGGCTTCGTCAAACGACACAAGGCCGTGGCGCGACAGGCCATGCACCATCAGCTTGGTCTGTCCCTCGTCCATCCTGATGAAGTTCTGCAACGACACCAGCGAGAAGTCCTGCTTCATGTCGTGGGCTTTCATATATCGGTACACACGGACCACGGGGCTCGTCTCGTCTATTCCTTTCACCTCTATGTCTTTGCTTTGCGAATAGTAGCGGTTCGACTCGAAAGTCACAAACGTCTGCGTACCCGTCTGAGCCACCATGTTGAACTCCACAATATCTTTATCTATCAGCCAGTTTATATTCTCGCAATATATATCCAACTGGTGATAGCTGTCTGTATAGGGGCTGTAGTAGTTGCGTTTGGGGCTGTTGAGCAGGTTCACGCGGTTGTCCTTGGTCGTGTATCTAATCAGCACACCGGCATTGCTGATAGAGTCGTCCCCGATATACATCTTTACTGTTGCCCGTTCGGAAGTGAGCATGTGCGGCAAGATGGTGAAATGGGTCGAACTGGCCACTAAGAAACGTTTCCCGTTGCGATAGAATATCATGGAGGCGGGATTCTTGTCGTCGTTAGTCACAAAGCGGGGACCGTACATCATAAAGTTACCTTCAAAATCCACCCCGGGCAGCACATCCTTCAGTTGGAAGTCCTTCTGGTAGGACCGGAACTTGGGAAAGTTGTATTTCTCAGGCTCCGTGCGCGTGGAGAGGGCCTCCTCCACCACTCCCCGGATGGGGGTCTTGAAATAATTGGAGTTGATGAACGTGACCGAGTCGGCAACGAATTTAGGGAACTTCACCACAGCCGAATAGTCGTCCAAGTCGGCATAGCAGACATTCTTTGCCACTCCGCAACGCTCCCAGGTCACCCTTCCCCCCTTGCCCTCAAAGGTATTGGTCAAGAAGAAGTAGGTGCCCGACGTGCCGAAGATGGTAGACTCGTCGGCATTGATTCCCGTCCCGGAGGAATAAGTCAAGTCGAACGTACCGTTGAACACCGTCTTGATATCGTTCCGTATAGGCACAAACGAGAATGTTGTGCCCGGGCCGACACTCCACACCGATGTACGCGAATGGTACAACTTATGTTCCTTCAGCAGACGGTCAGTATAAGATACAAACTCCTGGATCTCCTTCTTTTTACTCGTAATCGACATGACAGCCGTAGTGGCCGCCACCCATTCGTCGAACAGCGTTGCCGTCAAGCGGGTCGTACCATAGTCCACGAAAGCCTCGGTCAGCGCCACATAGTCGGGCGTGGGCTCCAGCTTGGTTTTCCGTGCGGCGTTATAGAGGTCGGTCACCTTTTGCCTGTGCTGGCCGTCCAGGCCGTCATACACAGCCTCCATCTTGTCCACCAACGCCTTGTTGGCGTCCAGTTTCTCCTCCGCTTTCGAATTCCCGTTCAGATACACCAGCAACTGCGCGGGGAGCGAGTCCACTTCAAAAACCACCTTCGTCCGCTTGGGACGGCTTTGGGCGTTGACTTCCCGGCACTGCACTGTCAGCAGAGCCAAGGCAAAAAACAATAGGGCTAACCGTTTCATCTTTATATTATCCAATGATTAATCAAATGCAAAAATAGCACTTTTTAGCAACATAGATAACGGAACAAGGACTTTTTTATTCATGCAGGTTTGTTAATAATTGTTGATTGAAAAAAAAATCGTACCTTTGCACCCGCTTATGAAAACATCTGCCCGTTATAACTACATCATTTTTGCATACCTTATTGGCATTGCCTTCTTCACCCTCTTCCGGCTTGCCGGCACCGTCGTCTATCTTGCCGCCAACCCCTCTGCCCACGATTTCGGCGGTCTTTATTGGCACGCCCTCCTTATGGGATGGCGGTTCGACACCGCCGTCAGCTGCTATCTGCTGGCTCTGCCCGCGCTGATGATGATCATCGCCGAGTTGGCTCGCATACGCTCCAAAGCCTACCACCTGGTGGCACACCACCTCCTCATCATCTGCTACATCGTCAGCTTCTTTGCCTGCACTGCCGACATCCCCTTTTTCGCCTATTTCTTCACCCGTCTCAACGCCACCGCCATCAACGAGATCGACTCCTTCGGCATCATTGCCCACATGATCATCTCCGAACCCATGTACCTTGCAGGCATAGGGGCCTTTCTGGCCATAGCCGTAGGCTACTGGTTCCTCATGCGCCTTCTGCTCCGCCGCACACTCCTTTGCCACCTCGATCGCTTCCAGCCCTACGCCCTCTGCATCCCCCTGGCCCTGCTACTCATCTTTGCCACCTTTGTCGGCATGCGGGGACGCCTTAGCAAGAAAAGCCCCCTTCGGGTGGGCACAGCCTACTTCTGCTCCGACCCCTTCCTCAACCAGATAGGCCTCAACCCCGTCTTCACCTTCATCAAGAGCGCCTCCGAGCTGGGCAAACAGTCCAACCAACCTCTCTCCTACCTCCCCCCGCAAACGGTCCAGCAAGTCCTCCTCGACTTCCAGCACACACCCGCCGACACCACCCTCATGCCCCAAGGACTCCACCTCCCCCTGCCCCAAGGCACCAACGTGGTACTTATCATCATGGAGTCCATGACCGTCGAAAAAACCTCCCTCTCCACCACCGGCTGCCCATCCCTCACCCCCTGTCTCGACAGCCTCATCGACCAGTCCCTCACCTTCACCCGCGCCTACTCCTCAGGCATCCACACCTACTGCGGCGTCTACTCCACACTCTACTCCCGTCCCTGCATCCCCTCGCGCCACACCATGAAACAAGCCACCATCCCCCAAGTCCACGGGCTGCCACAAGTGCTGCACCAAGCCGGCTACCACACCGCCTATTTCATGACCCACGACGAAGATTTCGACAACATGCGGGGCTTCCTTTACGGCAACGGCTTCGACAGCGTCATCGGCCAGCACAGCTATCCCCCCTCCCAAGTGATAGGCACCTGGGGCGTACCCGACCACGTCATGTTCGACCACGCCCTGCTCCATTGCAACCAAGCCGCCACCAAAGGCCCCTTCTTCGCAGCCATTATGACCTGTAGCGACCACGCTCCCTACGCCATTCCCCAAGACATCCCCTTCCATCCCCGCAGCTCCGAAATGAACAAACAGATAGTCGAATACGCCGACTGGGCCCTCGGGCGCTTCATGCGCATGGCGCGCCGACAGCCCTGGTACCCCAACACCCTCTTCGTCCTCATTGCCGACCACGGCGGAGTGTGGGGCACCAACCGCTACGA
>DEKU01000004.1 GCA_002354035.1 Bacteroidales bacterium UBA2714 | reverse complement strand
GCAGGAAGGAACTCACGCTCGTGCCTACCACTTTGGGCTGGTCGGCTATGCGGGTCAGGGTCACGTCGTCGGGCAGTTCGTGGGCGCGGGCATCATCGAGCACCTTGTCCACCTCGCGGCCGTATTGCACTATGTTGTTGCCGGGGGTCATCTCGAGCGAGAGCAGCACACAGGGGTGGCCGTCTTGCTCTATGTAGCTCTCCGAGGCGTCGTACTCGCGCACCACGCGGGCTATGTCGACCCACATGGTGAGCCCCACGGCGATGAATACTTGCCAGAAGCCTTTGCCCAGGGCAAAGGTGATGGCGATGACCAAAAGTACGGTGGGTATGGACCAGACGACGTTGATGAGCCAGGTGATGAGGTTGTCGACCCAGCCGCCGTAGTAGGCGGCCAGGGAACCGAGGGTGATGCCTATGAGGAGGGCGATGGGCACTGCGATAAGTCCTACGGAGAGGCTCACGCGGCTGCCTATCATTATCATGCTGAGCACGTCGCGCCCGTAACTGTCGGTGCCGAGGAGGAAGGTGCGGGTGCGGCTGTCTACTATTTGGGCACGGGAGACGCGGCGCACAACGCCTTCGTTGGGTGTGCCACCGGTGTAGCTCTCGATGTCGACGCTGTCGCCCACGGCGGTGGCGCGGTAGGTGGGGATGGCGGTGTAGGGCAGGGGTTGGCCGTGGAGCATTTTGTGGAGCCAGCCGGTGGCGGGCTGTGGGAGATGGTCGTCGACGTAGGTGAATTGGATGCGGGTCATGGGCTTGAGGGTGGCCAACTCGAGGTACTGCTGGTTGCAGTAGGGTGTGCCGTCGGGGGTGATGAGGTAGCCCAACAGCGCCATGAGCACGAAGAGGGCGATGACTACCAGGCTGGCCACGGAGAGTTTGTTTTGGGCAAAACGACGCCACGCCATGCCCGAGAGGGAGGTGCTGCGGGCGGGGGCTGTCTGCCGGAGGAAACGGCGGTGGCTGCGGGAAAGGAGCGCCTGGAGGTTCAATGCGGTTGCCTGTTAGGTGGTTGGGGGGCTTAGAGCAGGCCGAGTTCTATCTTGACTTCGTCGCTGAGGGTGTTGAAGTCCCATGGGGGATTGAAGGTGAGCTCGACGTCGACGGATTTGATGCCTTGTATGTAGCCTACCATTTGTTTGACTTCCTGGAACATGTATTCGGCTTCGGGGCAGTCGGGGGCGGTCATGGTCATGACGATGCGGACGTTGAGGTCGTCGTCGATGTCGATGTTGTAGATGAGGCCGAGGTCGTAGATGTTGACGGGGATTTCGGGGTCGTAGATGTTGCGCAGGCAGTTGATGATGGCGCTGCGGAGGGTTTCTTTGGTGGGTGTCATGACGGTGTGTTTTATGGGTGTGTGGTTTGGATGAGGGGCTGGTGTGGGGTTATTGTTTGGCGGCGAAGGCGAGGGCGTAGAGTTTCATTTGTTTGACCATGGAGGTGAGGCCGTTGGAGCGGGTGGGGGAGAGGTGTTCTTTGAGGCCTATCTGGTCGATGAAGGCGAGGTCGGCGGCGAGGATGTCCTGCGGGGTTTGGCCGTCGAGGACGCGGATGAGGAGTGAGATGATGCCTTTGGTGATGACGGCGTCGCTGTCGGCGCGGAACCAGAGGCGGCCGTCGCGGTGTTCGCAGCTGAGCCATACGCGGCTTTGGCAGCCTTTGATGAGGTTGTTGTCGGTTTTGTCTTTGGGGTCGATGGGGGGGCATTGTTTGCCGAGGTCGATGATGTAGGCGTATTTGTCGAGCCATTCGTCGTAGCAGGCGAATTCGTCGATGATGGTTTGTTCTATTTCTTGTATGGTCATAATGGTGGATGTGTGTTTTTTGATGGTGGGTTATTTGGGTGCGGTGCGTATCATGACGGCGGCGATGACGCCGAAGAAGGCTTGGGGGAGGATGACGGCGATGAAGGGGTTGAGGGTGCCGAAGATGGCGTAGACGGTGGAGACTTTCATGAAGACGATGAAGGCGAAGGCGAGGGTGATGCCTACGGCGAGGTGGACGCCGATGCCGCCGCGTGTCTTGCGGCTGGAGACGCCGAGGCCGATGAAGGTCATGATGATGATGGCTAAGGGGTTGAGAAGGCGCTGGTAGAGTTCGATTTTGGCGGCCACGACGGTGGTGGAGCCGCGCATTTTTTCGCGAACGATGTAGTGGTAGAGTTGGATGGAGTTCATGGTGGTGATGTCGTCGGAGGCCCAGTTGAAGTCGTCGGGGCTGATGCCGAGGGCGCGCTGCGACTGGCTGTCGCGGCTGAGGTGTTCGCTGTTGCCGTCGATGGTGCGGTGGACGAAGTCGGTGCATTCCCATTTGCCGGTGAGGGTGTCGAACTGGATGCTGGCGCAGGAGATGCGGTCGGTGAGGCGGTAGTCTTCGTCGTAGACGTCGCGGTGGAAGCGGTTGACGCGGAGGGTTTTGGCGTCGTAGCTCTCGGCATAGACCTGGACGCCTTGTTTGGCTTGGAAGTGGATGTTGCTGAAGTAGTTTTGTTTGCGGGTGTGGATGTAGTCGCCTTCGAATGAGGCGAGGGAGCGGTTGTTGACGGGTATGACGAAGTTGCCGAAGATGAGGACGATGACGGCTACGATGAGTGAGCCGTAGAGGTAGGGGCGCATGAGGCGGCGGTAGCTGATGCCGCTGCCGAGGATGGCGATGATTTCGGTGTTGCCGGCCAGTTTGGAGGTGAAGAAGATGACGCTGATGAAGATGAAGAGGGGGCTGTAGAGGTTGACGAAGCCGGGGATGAAGTTGAGGTAGTAGCGATAAACAATCTCCCCCAGCGGCGCGTGGCCGCTGAGGAAGTCGTCGAGTTTTTCCGATACGTCGAAAGTGATGACGATGACTATGATGAGGGCCATCGCCATGAGGAATGTCTTCAGGTACTTGAGTAGGATGTACCTGTCAAGTCTGGGCATTGATTTCACTCTTGCCCGATGCCGAATATTTGTTGGAACTTGGTGAGACATTCAAGGACGTTGGTTTTGACGTGAATGAACTCGTCTATGCCGTAGCCTTTGTAGGTGTCGACCATGTCTTTGGGGTAGCCGGCCAGGACGATGCTTTTGACTTTGCCTTTGAGGCCTTGGCAGGCTTGCTGGGTGATTTCGGCGTATTCGTCGTCGCTGGAGCAGAGCACCACGATGTCGGCCTTGGCCTGGAGGGCGGCCAGGACACCTTCGTCGGCAGTTTTGAAGCCGGGGTTGTCGATGATTTCGTAGCCGGCGACGCCGAAGAAGTTGGTGGCGAAGCCAGAGCGTGCTTTGCGCATGGCGAGGTTGCCGTAGGTGAGGAGGAACACTTTGGGGCGGAAGCCGCAGCGCTCGGTGGCGAGACGGAGGTTTTCGAAGGCTTCGGCGCCGCGGTATTGGCGCAGGGGTTTGATGGGGAGGTCGGCGTTGTTGCCGCAGGGTTGGCAGCAGTGGGTGGGTTTGGTGATTTTGTCGCCCATCTTTTCGAGGAGGTTGGGGTATTGGTTGGTGCCGAGGATGGTGGTTTTGCGGGTGGCGATGTCCATGTCGCGCTGTTGGGCGGTTTTTTCGATTTCGGTTTGGACGAAGCCGTTGCGGATGGCGGCGGCAAAGCCTCCTTGCTCTTCGACGTTGACGAAGAGCTGCCAGGCGTACTGGGCAATGCTGTCGGTGAGGTTTTCGATGTAGTAGCTGCCTGCGGCGGGGTCGACGATTTTGTCCATGTAGCTCTCTTCTTTGAGGAGGAGCTGCTGGTTGCGGCCTATGCGGTAGCCGAAGCTGTCGGACTGTTTGAAGGCGATGTCGAAGGGGTTGGTGGTGATGCTGTCGGCGCCGGCGATGGCAGCGGACATGGTTTCGGTGGTGGTGCGGAGCATGTTGACGTAGGGGTCGAAGATGGACTTGTTCCAGATGGAGCTGGTGGCGTTGATGAACACTTTCATGCAGCAGTCGCACTGGGGGTGGTATTGCTCGACGATTTTGCTCCAGAGCATGCGGGCGGCACGTATTTTGGCTATTTCCATGAAGTAGGTGCTGCCGGTGGCGAAGTTGAAGACGAAGTTGGGTGCGATGTCTTCGACGGTGAGGCCGCAGTCGGTGAGATGTGCCATGAGGTCGTTGGCGGCGGCGATGGTGAAGCCGAGTTCCTGCACTATGTTGGAGCCTGCGTTGTGGATGTAGCGGCCGTTGATGGAGAGGACGCGGAAGTTGGGGAGGTTCTGTTTGGCGAAGCGGACCAGCTCGACGGCTTCTTTGTAGTCGGCTTCTTCGCCGTTGCGGTAGTTGCCGTGGAGGAGGGCATGGCCGTAGATGTCGAAGTTGCAGCTGCCGTATACGTTCTGGGGGTTGTAGCCGCCTTCTTTCACCACTTGGAGGAAGAGCTGGAGGGTCTGGAGGTAGTTTTTGCTGCAGGTGAAGTTGATTTTGCAGGCTTCGGGATGGATGTCTTTGAGGAGGGTGCGCATGTGGTCGACGGTTTCGACTTTGCAGGCGCAGAGCCCAATGGAGTTGGCGCCGCGGTTGAGGGCTTCGAGGGCCAGGGCGTTGGCGGCTTTGAGGGTGTCGGCTTTGATGTCCTGCCGGATGTCCCATACATTGTTGTCGGGGTGTTTGCCACGGGTGAAGGGGGCCTGGTCGGGGTTGCTGTCGAGGTATTCGAGGTTGCTGAGGTCTTCGGCGCGGTAGTAGGGTTTCACCTTAAAACCTTCGATGGTGCGCCACACGAGTTTCTTCTCGTAGTCGGCACCTTTGAGGTCTTTATTAATAACTTCTTCCCATTTTTCGGTGGGGACTGGGGGAAATTCGCTGAATAATTTATTGTCTTCCATTGTTTTGAGTCTTTCTATTATCAACAATTAAGCAAACAAAGATACGATTATTTTTTGACATGGCAAAATAATAATCGTATCTTTGTTGTCAAGAGGAGGTAACCACGGGGTGCGCTGTCGTGGGGTTGCCCTTGGGGTTGCGGGCTATTCCACCACGAGTCGGCAGGTTGTTGAGCCCTGTGTGGTGGTGAGGGTGAGGAGGTAGGTGCCGGCGGTGAGGTCGTGGGGCAGGGGTGTGACGTGCTGGCGGAGGGTGGTGCGCAGCAGCTCGCGTCCCGCAAGGTCGCGCAGTGTGAGCAGTGGCGTGGCGGCAAGCAGTGAGGGCTCCACAGCTACGGTGGGCACCCGGCCTTGGGGCGACGGGTTGGGCGCAAGGGTGAAGGCGGGGCCGGGGGCTGCTGGAGCAATGCCTTCGGGTTGGCCGCCGTGGTGGGAAGTGTCGGGCATGGTGGGGCCGGTATAGAAGTAGACGGGGTTGCTCCAGGGGGTCCAGGTGGCGGTGTCGTGGAAATGGCAAATGTGGTGGCAGTAGGAGCGCACGCGTGCCTGGTAGTAGACCGATGTGGAGAGCGAGGGGTCGAATATTTCGTAGTAGTGGTTTGAGGTGGTGTCGGTGCGCAGTGAGTCGACGGGTAGGTTGTAGGGGCCGTAGGCGATCTGGTAGAGATTGTGCTCGAAGGCGGTGTCCCACACTAAGGTCGGGCTGCCGGCGTTGATGCCCGCGTAGGTGAGTTCGACAGATGGGCAGGAGAAGAGGTGGGTGTCAGGCGGTGTGAGGATGGGGAATATTAGGGGTGTTCTATTATCTTGTCCCACATCTCCCACGATGGAGACCGTTGAATCTATGAAATCTTCAATTATGAGTAGTGCTTTGTCCAAAACGGAGTCCCTTCCGGGAAATGGCAACGGCACCGAAGGACAATCATCATAGAGGCATGCTATATGGTGTAAACATTTCCATCTCAAAACCGGTTTTAACTCGTATGTATAGCAAAGATAGTAAGCACCAATGTAGAAGGTGTCCTGGACCAGCAGCGGAGTGTTAAGATAGGCTTTGTATAAGGTGACGAGGCTGTCGCGGAGAGTGGCGTCACAAGGGGGATGTAGGTGTAATCGAAGGCGGCTCCCGTCGTCATAATGGCGAAGATAAAGGCAGTTGAATGTGTCCATGCGGTGGACATTGAGGTGACTGGTTCCCTCTTTGGTGACTACTATCGGACATATTGTCATGGTGTCGGGGATGGTGCGGGAGCTACTAACGGCGAAGGACACTCCATAAATATATTGGCTTTGCCCTTGAGGAACCACACGCGGCCACATTAACATCCTGGTACCGAGTTCATAACCCGGTAGGTGATAATTAGTATAATTGTTAAACCTGGGATTCCCTGGAGAATTTTCAAAAGCAAACTTACCATGCTTGTGGGGTGGAAAAACAATCGTATCCTGCGCAATTGTCGAATTAACAGCAAGGATGGTTATTACTATCAGGAATAACTTTTTCATGATGATAAATATTGATTTGTTTGATATATAATATATTATATGGTGTAATGTGTAAGATGTCTTGCTGCAAATATACGTTTTTTTTGAAAAAGAACTTTTTTTTAAAAAAAGTGTTCGGCATAGGGATTAATTTTGATAGGAGGATTATGGTTGGAGAGCGTCAGGAACAGGGACGGACTTCGGCTCCGTCTGGGCGGATGTAGAGGAGGAAGCCGTGGACCGTGGGGTTGCCCATGGCGACGAGGGCGTCGCAGTAGTGTAGTACTTGGGCTATGTGGTCGAGGGTGGGCTGGCCGGTCTTGTAGTCGACGACGTAGACGGCTTCGGGGGTGTAGACGATGCGGTCGGGGCGGATGGTTTGTCCCTGCCAAGCAATGTTGCTTTCGGTTTTGGATTGGTGGTCGGGGTTGAAGAAACGTGCCACTTCGGGTTGTTGCATCATGGCGTGGAGGGTGTGGTGGAGAGCGTCGAAGGTGGCGGTGTCGAGGTGGTGGCGTGAGGCGTAGGTGCGGAGTGCGGCATCGGTGTCGGAGACGGAGTGGACGAGGGCGAGGATTTCGTGGATTTGGTTGCCGTGGCGGATGGCTTCGTTGTCGAGTTGTGAGAAAAGGTGGGCGGACTGCTCGGCTATGGCGATGCGGGGAGTCCATTGGGGAAAGACGGAGGTGTTGAGGTGGCGGGTGAGTGGTCCGCCGGAGGCAGAGGGGCTGTGGTGATGAGGGCTGTTGGAGCCGATGGCTATGACTCCGGGACGCACGTCGAAGGTGTCGTGGCGGGTGGCGAGGTAGTCGGAGAGGAGGGAGGTGAAGGCGGTGGAGTTGTCCTTTTTTGGGGTTTGGCAGTAGAGGAAAAGTTTGTCTTTGGGACGGGTGAGGGCCACGTAGAGCACGTTGATGCGGTCCATGTCGGATTTGTTGCGTTCTTCGTTGTATTGGGAGTCGAAGAGGGTGGGTTTGTCTTGAGAGGGGTGGACGAGGCTTGCGGGGAGGGGGACGTCTTGGGTGGGTTCGATTTGGACCCAGATGCTGTCCAGGATGTCCCGTTTGTTGAGGATTGGGTAGAGAACGATGGGCGACTCGAGCCCTTTGGCTTTGTGGATGGTCATGAGGCGGACGGCGTCGAGGTCGGCGGCGGTGTTGGTGGAGAGGCGGTCTTTTTGTTCGTCGAACCATTGGAGGAATTCGGCCAGGTCGTTGCGGTGAGTGGCCGCGTATTTGGCCACGACGTTGAGGAGGGTGGAGGTATAGGCAGTCTCTATGCCGTCGAGTTGGAGCATGCGCAGTATCTCTTCGCAGCAGCCGTAAAGCCCTAATGAGCGCAGGCGTTTGGTGTTGAACGGGAAGCCGTCGAGGGAGAGGAGGCGGTCGAGGTTGATGGGTTGGCGGTTGTTGAGGAAGTCGGCATCGAGGGGACGCGACACTTTGCCCAGGCTGTGGAGGTGGAGCATGACGCGGGCGGCGGCCACGCGGTCGGTGTTGTCGAGGAGGTACTGCAAGATGCTGCGCACGAGCATGACTACGCGGCTTTGGCTGAGCAGGAATGACTCGCTGGAAACGACGGGGATGGCATGGGAGGTGAAGTGGGTGGAGATTTCGGAAAGGGTGCGGTTGTCGCGGGCGAGGACTGTGATGTCGTGTAGCTGGTGGCCGAGGGTGTCGACAAGGTTGTGGATGTCGGCTATCATTTCGTCCCAGAGGGGAGCGTGGTCGGCGTCGAGGTCGAAGAACCCAATTTGCAGGTAACCGCCTTCTTTGACGGGTTGCTGGTAGAGGGAGGGGGTGGCACCGTCGCCTATATAAATATTGTGGAGGTCGGTGTTGTCGGGGAAACGTTGGGTGATGGTCCAGCAGAAGAAGTCGTTGTTGAATTCCACAATGGTGCGAGCTGTGCGGTAGTTGTGCTCGAGCTGCTGGATGGAGCTGATGCCGTCTTGCTCGAGCAGTCGGCCATGGACCGGATTGTCGACATGGGGGAGGGAGATGAATTGTCCGACGTCGCCTTGGCGGAAACGGTAGATGGCCTGTTTGCCATCGCCGACAACAAGGGAGGTGTGGCCGGAACTGATGCCGTTTTCGAGCAGCGGGACGAGGTTTTGCCATTGGAGGCGAGAGGTGTCTTGGAATTCGTCGATAAGATAGTTGGTGTAGCGGTTGCCAATGCGTTCGTAGATGAAGGGGGCTGGCTCGTCCTGCACTACGGCGGCTATGCGCTGATTGAATTCGGAGATGTGGACGATTTCGTTTTCTTTGGAATATTGGCCCACAAGTTGGTTGAGTTTGTTGAGCAGGGCTATGGAGTAGAGGTTTTTGAGCAGGAGTTGGCGTGTGTTGTAAAGGATTTCGTCGGAGGAGCGGAGCTGTTGTATCTGTTTAAAGATATGTGAAAGGGTGGGTTTGACCGAGGCGAGGGCTTGACGGGTGGCAGGAGGGCATTTGGAGCTGCCCAGTTTGTCGCCCTCGAGGAAGGCCAGCACGTAGGAGTTGGGGTCGGCAATGATGCCATTGGCGAGTTTGCGGAAATAGGCACCTGCCCCTGAGGAGCCATGGTAGAAGTCGGTGTCGGAAAGACCGGAAGCCGAGAAAGCGTCTACGGCTTGTTGGGCGAGGGCTTTGAGGCGCTTTTCGTAGGCACGGTTGTCGGCAATCATGCGCCGATGGATGTCGCGGAACTGCGGGCTGTCGATATCTTTTAGTAAACGGAGGTATTGGGGCGTTTGTTCTTTGAAGAGTTCTTGGGCAAGCGTTGACAGCTCGTTTTCGATCATGTAGCTTTTGCCATCGGTCATGCGGCTTTCGGCGAAGTCGCAGAGTACCTCGGTCAGCTCCTCCTGGCCTTCGGAACCGGCAAGGGCCATGAGGTCGGCAACGGCATTCTGGATGAGGTTTTCGTTGTCGATTTGAACATCGAAATTCAAGGGGAGATTGAGGTCGTGGGCAAAAGTGCGGACTATGCGGTGGACAAAGCTGTCGATGGTGCAGACGGCGAGGTCGGAGAAGTTGTGGAGTATGGCTTGGCGCACAACGGTGGCGTAGCGCTGAAGGGTGTCGCTGTCGAGGTTTAACTGGCAGGAGAGGTCGTTGCCCATGGGGGAGCCGGAACCGAGAAGGGAAAGGTTGTCCAGCTCGCGCAGGATACGTTCCTTCATCTCGTTGGCTGCTTTGTTGGTGAAGGTGATGGCAAGGATTTTCTTGAAACGTGTACGCAGTTCGTGCTCCTGGGCGGAAAAGGCGAGGAGGAGGTACTGGCGGACGAGGGTGTATGTTTTGCCAGAGCCCGCCGAGGCGCGGCAAATGATGAATCGGCTTTTATCCATATAGAATGCAAAGATACAACTTTTTTTTGAATTGCAAGAGAGGTGTCGAAAGAAATAAAAGTTGAATGTTAAAAATGCCTTTTTTCCATTTTTTTTTACATCGGATTGTTGATAATTCAAGAAAAATTGCTAATTTAGCGGTTGAAAAAGAGAGGCTGAAAAGCCTCTAAAAAGTGAAATAATAATTTAAAAGTCAATAATATGGAAGCAAAGAAAACCCCAAGGGCTGACCTCGAAAAACGCAGAGGCCTGTTTCTTGAAATCGGATTGGTAGTCATTTTGGCTGCTGCATTGGTCGCTTTCAATATCAAGTCGTACGACAAGGAGATTAAGGAAGTCTCCACCCGTACTGCTGATGTGGAGATTGAGACCGAAATTCTCCAGACACAGGAAGAAGAGACTCCCCCACCACCCCCAGAAGAGCCAGAAGTGGTTGCCACCGAGCTCAATGTGGTTGAGAACGATGCAGAGGACATCCATGAGGTAGGTATCATCAATGCAGAGGCAAGGGCCGACGAGGCATTGGAGTTCACCCGTGTAGAGGTGAAGGAAGAAGTGGAAGAAGCTGAGGAAGAGGTGTTCCTCGTTGTGGAAGAAGACCCCGAATTCCCTGGCGGACTGGAAGCCCTCTCCAAGTTCATTGCCGATAACATCAAGTATCCGCAATTGGCCAAGGAGAATAATATCACGGGTCGTGTGTTCGTCTCCTTTGTGGTTGAGAAGGACGGTCGCGTAGGCCAAGTGAAGATTCTGCGTGACATCGGCGGTGGCTGCGGTAACGAGGCTGTTCGCGTTGTGAAGCTTATGCCCAGGTGGAAACCCGGCAAACAGCGCGGCAAGGCTGTGCGTACTCAGTTCAACCTGCCTGTGAACTTCGACCTGCAGTAAAACCCTGCTGAAACAGAAAACTCAGCACAAAAGAATATCTATAAGGGTTGCCCTCCGTTGTAGGCAACCCTTATTTATTGAATAATCGCACCTGCCGGTCTCGCGATGGAGGATGAGGCAAGGTTGTGAGTTAAGATGTTTAGATACTCCCTATGCTTGCAATTAATAATTTATCGGTGCAGTTTACTGGCACCAACCTGTTTGAGAATGTCACGTTTAATATAGCCGATCACGACCGAGTGGGGTTGGTTGGGAAAAACGGTGCCGGAAAGTCGACACTGTTGAAGATATTATGCGGCTGGCAACAGCCAGAAACAGGTACGCTTGTTAAAGCCGCAGGACAGACAGTGGGCTATTTGCCTCAAGAAATGGTGCCAGATTCTGTACGGACAGTCCTTGACGAGGCCATGACTGCTTTCAGCCATATCGATGATTTGCTGGCCCTGCAACAGAAGCTGACTGATGAGATTGCATCGAGAACGGATTATGAGTCGGAAGGCTATACACGGCTGCTGAACCAGCACAATGAGGTGACAGAGCAGATTGCCATGCTTGGTGGCGGAAGCCGCCAGGAGCAGACCGAGAAGGTGTTGCTGGGATTGGGGTTTAAACACGATGACTTTACACGGCTGGTGGCGGAGTTCAGCGGGGGGTGGCAGATGAGGGTGGAATTGGCAAAATTGCTGTTGCAGAAGCCAGATTTTCTCTTGCTCGACGAGCCGACGAATCATCTGGACATTGTCTCTATACAGTGGCTGGAGCATTTCCTTTCGGGTTATCCCGGGGCTGTGGTTTTGGTGTCGCATGACCGTACTTTTTTGGACAATATCACTACACGCACCATAGAGATTACGGCAGGCAGGATATATGATTATAAATGTTCCTATTCGGAGTATGTGGTCCAGATGCAGGAGCGTAGGGCTTCGCAGATGGCCCAGCTCACGGCGCAGCAGCGGCAGGTGGCCCAGATTGAAGCATTCATTGAGCGTTTCAGGTATAAAGCCACCAAGTCGAAGCAGGTGCAGTCGCGCATAAAAATGCTGGATAAGATGGAGATGGTGAAGGTAGATGAGGTGAGCACGGAGACTATCCATTTTAAATTCCCCCCAGCCCCGCACAGTGGAAAAATAGTGGTTGAAGCACAAGATTTAGGCAAAGCTTATGCCGACCTGCAAGTGTTCAACCATGTGGATATGCTGCTAACCTCAGGGAAAAAGGTGGCCTTTGTGGGACGAAATGGAGAGGGAAAGTCCACCATGGCCAAAATCATAGTGGGCGACATCAGAGACTATACGGGGCAGTTCCGTTTAGGAGCGCAGGTGCAGGTGGGGTATTATGCTCAGAACCAAGCAGCCATGCTGAATGGCGAGAAGACTGTTTTCCAGACAATAGATGATATAGCCACAGGCGATATCCGACCCAAAATCCGTAATATTTTGGGCAGTTTCCTGTTTGACAGTGAAGATTGTGAGAAGAAAGTGAAGGTGCTGTCGGGTGGCGAGAAAGCCCGGCTGGCATTGGCCAAACTGCTCCTCACCCCATCCAATTTGTTGGTGCTGGATGAGCCTACGAACCATTTGGATATGGATTCGAAGGATATCTTGAAAAATGCTCTGCTCCAGTATACCGGAACATTGATTGTAGTGTCGCACGACCGTGATTTCCTCCAGGGGCTTACGGATACGCTGTACGAGTTCCGGGATGGGAATGTGCATGAGTTTAGGGGTGATATTTTTGAGTTTTTGGCCGACAAGGAGTCCCTTGAGGCCGTGGCAACGGCCAAATCGCCAGTGGCTCAAGCAAAGAGCAGCGCCGGTAAGGAGGCTTACGAACAGAGCAAGAATCGGGAGCGGGAACTGAGAAAATTGCGCGGTGCCGTTGAGAAACTGGAACAGGAAATCGCATCAATCGAAAGTCAGATAGCAGAAAAGGAGACCATATTGGCCTCCGGGGAAATGCAGAGTGAAGCGTTCTATGCCGACTACCAGGCCTTGAAAAACAGGCTCGACAAGGCTATGGAAGAGTGGGAAACGGCCACCATTGCGGTGGAGGAGTTCCAAAATGCAGGTTAGGCCAGAGCGGCTGCGGCCCGTCCGGCGGCATAACCCGTGCTGAAAGCAATCTGTAGATTGTAGCCACCAGTATCGGCGTCGAGGTTCAGAACCTCTCCGGCAAAGAAAAGTCCCGGCACAAGTCGGGATTCCATACTTTTGGGATTGATTTCTGCTGTGTCGACCCCGCCTTGGGTCACAACGGCTGTTGTGTAGTCGCCGGTTCCGTTGAGGGTAAATTCCACATTTTTGAGGAATTGGAGCAGCCTACGCCGTTCGGCGCCGTTGATTTTGTTTAGCCTTTTGTAGTATTCAATATGCAGACGGTCTAAGGCAAGCTGCACCAGCTCGGCGGGTAGCCAGAGTCTCAGCGCGTCGTGGAAAAGGCGTGTGCCGTTGGAATCCAGGTCGGTTATCAGTCTGCGGTCCAATATTTCGGGGGCGAGGGCCGGTTTCAGGTCAATATGGGCAATAAGCGTCTCGCCGTCATGGAGAAGACGGCTCACATGGCGACTGGCGGAGAGCACAATGGGGCCGTCCAGCCCATTCTCGGTGAATGTCATTTCGCCAAAGCTGTCGAACACTTTTTTCCCGTTGTCGGCGGGACGGGTGATGGTAAGCCCCACATTTTTCAGCACAAACCCCACCAGTTCGGAAGGGATGTCCTCCTGGCAAGTGAGCGTCACCAGCGAGGGGACCTGAGGGATTACCTTATGCCCTGCGTCAGTGGCCAGCCGATAGCCAATGCCCGTAGAACCTGTGGTGGGGTAGGAGAGACCCCCGGTTGCAATGATGAGGGCATCGCCCCGAACGGTCGAGCCGTCCTGAAGGCGCACTCCGTGGCAGTCCTCGGTAAGGCTCTTCACCGCGCAGTTTTTGCGGATCTGTACATTGGGGCGAGCCTCCAGGTCGTTGATAAGGGCCAGGAAGATGTCGAGGGATTTTCCGCTGCGGGGATAGATGCGATGGCCCCGTTCCTCGACCAGTGGCACATTGCGCTGCTCGAAGAACTCCATCAGTTGGGTGTTGAACATGATGGAGAAACAGTTCCGCATCCAGCGCCCATCGGGACCTATATGGGTGATAAAGTCCTTGATGGGAGCCGTGTTGGTAAGGTTGCAGCGACCTTTACCCGTGATGCGCAGTTTGCGTCCCGCCTGGTCCATTTTTTCCAGCAACACCACTTCAGCACCCTGCTCGGCTGCTGCGATGGCGGCCATCATCCCGGCTGCACCAGCGCCCACAATAACTACTCTGCTCATGTCTTGGAGAAAGTGAAGATGTCGGCCGGGTGTACACAGAGCACGGGCAACTGTGAGTTGTGTACAATCTGCTGGGCATTTGTTCCCAGGAAGAGTTGGGATATGATGCGGTCTTGCTCGGTGTTGATCACCACAAGGTCGGCATTGATGCTTTCGGCGTAGCCAAGAACGGCATCGCTATAGTTGGAGTATTTCTGTACGGTGGCGGTGTGGCGCACTCCCTCGTGGTCCAAAAACTCGGCCGTCTGGACCATATAGGCACGGAGTTGAGGAGCTTCCTCAACCGACTCCTGAAGACCCAGAAGATGAATCTCCGAGCCGAATAGTTTTGCCATTGTGGCAGCGGGTGGCACTTTCTGTCGTGAGTTGACATTGACGCGGATAGGCACAACAATGCGCTCAAGATCCTTATGGAAATTGAACCCTTCGCGGATGGTCAACACCGGCACCGGCGACTCCTGCACTATACGGACCGCCGTGCTGCCCATCCAGTATTTCTCAAACCCCGAGGCACCATTGGTGCCAATCACTATCATGGGCGAATTCTCGTGACGGGCTTCGCGCGCTATCACCGCCGCAACCCGGCCCGAGCAAATGTCCCAGCGGATTTTGCCGTGCGTCATACGGGGTTGGTATTCCTCACAAAGCTGCTTCAGTTTCTCCTCGGCCAACAGGGTCATCACGGTTTGCTGCTCTTCGTCCATCAGCAGTTTCTCACGTTTTGCCCATACGATTTTTATGTCGCAATTAATTTTATTGGCTATGTCAGTGGCCAATTCCAGAGCCACATACGAACCCTTGGAAAAATCTGTTCCAACAATAATTGATCTCATTTCTTATGTTTGTTTATCTTGTCATTAACGGAGTTGCAGTAGTTTTATTATTATTGTGGAATGAAAAAATAGATATATGCCATTTTTTTTGTAATTTTGCACACTCAAAGACAATCTGAATGAACACAAATTTAGACGCAACCGGCCACAGCCAGACACTTCAGGAACGTGAAGTGGAGCGAGCCCTGCGCCCCAAAGGATTCGACAGCTTTGCAGGGCAGAAGCAGGTGCTCGACAATCTTCGTGTCTTTGTCGGTGCCGCCAAACAGCGGGGCGAGCCGTTGGATCATGTATTGTTGCACGGCCCCCCAGGTCTGGGAAAGACAACCCTGTCCTACATCATTGCCAATGAGCTGGGGGTGAACATCAAGATGACGTCCGGCCCAGTGCTCGACAAACCGGGCGACCTGGCGGGCATGCTCACTTCCTTGGAAACTAACGACGTCCTTTTTATAGACGAAATCCACAGACTTTCGCCCGTGGTGGAGGAGTATCTCTACTCCGCCATGGAGGACTACAAAATAGACATACTGATCGAGTCCGGGCCTGCGGCACGGAGCGTCCAGTTGAATCTCAAACCCTTCACGCTGATTGGTGCCACCACCCGGTCGGGAATGCTCACTGCCCCTCTCCGTGCTCGTTTTGGCATCAACTGTCGGCTCCAGTATTACGATGCGGACACCCTGGCACATATCGTCAACCGTTCGGCATCGCTTCTGCAGGTCAAAATCACTTCCGAGTCGGCTTTCGAAATTGCCCGGCGCAGCCGCGGAACCCCCCGAATCGCCAACCTCTTGTTGCGACGTGTGCGCGACTTTGCCCAGGTGAAAGGCGATGGCACCATCACCCTCGACATAGCCCGCTTTGCCCTCCGGGCCCTCAATGTGGACAGCAACGGTCTGGACGAAATGGACCTCAAAATCCTGTCCACCATTATCGACAAGTTCCGTGGAGGCCCCGTAGGTATAAACAATATCGCCACAGCTGTGGGCGAGGACGCCGGCACAGTCGAGGAGGTCTACGAGCCCTACCTTATCCAGGAAGGCTATCTTCAGCGCACTCCAAGAGGGAGGGAGGCCACACCCCTGGCCTACCAACATCTTGGCAAATTAAAGGTGTCCGGCAACCAACAAGAACTTTTCTAAATACAATACAATTTATATCAAGATTATTTGTCATGAAAACACTCGTCAAAAATATCAAATCCCTTCTCCAGGTTGAGACGACCCCCAGGTTGAAAGTTTGTGGCTCCGACATGGCTCAGCTGCCCCATATCGATAATGCCTTTATGATTATCGAGAATGACACTATCGCAGCCTTTGGCCCCATGAGCGAGTTGGCCGAGCAGACTTTCGATGCCGAAATCGACGCCTCGGGCCGCATGGTGCTGCCCTCCTTCTGCGACTCCCACACCCATCTGGTCTATGCCGGCAGCCGCGAAATAGAGTATATCGACAAAATCCGTGGCCTCTCATACGATGACATCGCCAAACGTGGCGGCGGCATACTCAATAGTGCCAAACGTGTGCAAGAGGCTTCGGAACAGCAGTTATACGACGACGCCATGGCCCGGCTGGAGCAGATAATCCGCTACGGCACAGGTGCGGTAGAAATCAAGTCGGGCTACGGCATGACCCCCGAGGCCGAGCTCAAAATGCTCCGCGTTATCCGAAGGCTGAAAGAGAACAGCCCCCTCACCATCAAAAGCACCCTGCTCGGCGCCCATGGCATACCCATGGAGTATCGCGGCTGCCAGGAGAAGTTCGTCGACCTCGTGATAGAACGCATGATTCCGCAAGCGGCCGACGAAGGGTTGGCTGACTATATCGACGTGTTCTGCGATGCCGGCTTCTTCTCAGTCGAAGATACAGAGCGGATGCTCGAAGCCGGTGCCCGCTATGGTATGCGTCCCAAAATCCACGCTAACGAGATGGCTTGCAGCGGCGGCATACAATGTGCAGTGAAATACAACGCGTTGTCGTGCGACCACTTGGAATACACCGGCGAGGAGGAAATCCAATGCCTGCTGAACTCCGAAACCATGCCAACCGTCCTACCCGGGGCCGCTTTCTTCCTCAACATGCAGCATGCCCCCGTCCGCAGGATGATGGAAGCCGGCCTGCCCGTGGCAATGGCCTCCGACTACAACCCCGGCTCCTCCCCCTCCGGCAACATGCAGCTGATTCTCTCCTTCGCCTGCGTCAATTACCGCATGCTCCCCGAAGAGGCCATCAACGCCACCACCATCAACAGCGGCTACGCCATGGGTGTGAGCGACAAGCTTGGCTCCATCGCCGTGGGCAAACGGGCCAACTTTTATATCACCACCCCGATTCCCACCTATGAGTACCTGCCCTACGCTTATGGCGAGAACAAGGTGGCGCGCACCTTCCTTAACGGTAAAGTAGTATGATTAGGGTCGAGCATCTCAACAAGTCGTTTGGCTCCTTGCAGGTTGTCCGCGACGTCAATCTCACCATCAGCCAAGGCGAGGTGGTGAGCATCGTGGGAGCTTCGGGCGCTGGCAAAACCACCCTCCTGCAACTGCTCGGAACGCTCCTCCGTCCCGACAGCGGTCACATCTTTTACGACCAAGTGGATGTGAGCACCCTCGACGAAAAGGCCCTCTCCCATTTCCGCAATCGCAATGTGGGATTTGTCTTCCAGTTCCACAACCTCCTGCCCGAATTCACTGCGCTGGAGAACGTTTGCATGCCAGCCCTCATCGCCGGGCGCAGCATGCAGGAGGCCACCGAGGAAGCCAGTAAGTTGCTCGACTTCCTCAACGTGACTCCACGCGCCTCCCACAAGCCCGCGCAGCTCTCCGGCGGCGAGCAGCAGCGTTTCGCGGTGGCACGCGCCCTCATCAACCATCCCGCCGTGGTGCTGGCCGACGAGCCGTCCGGCAATCTCGACACCCGGCATGCCTCCGAGCTCCACGACCTCTTTTTCCAGCTCCGCGACCAATACCGCCAAACCTTTGTCATCGTAACCCACAACACAGACCTTGCCCAAAAGTCCGACCGCCAGATCGTGCTCCGTGACGGAGCCGTGGTCCAGACCGCATAACCCGTAGTATCATCCCTAACCCATCCGCGTCATGATCCAGAAAAAAAACACCCCTCCCGCCGACCGCCCCTCCCAGTCGTCGACCATCATCTACGGTCTCCGACCCGTCATCGAGGCCATCGACGGCAACATCCATATCGACCGTGTGCTGTTGCAGAACGCCCTGTCCGGCGCACTGGCGTCCGATCTGAAAAGTCTTCTCCGCCAAAAGAACATCCCCTCGCAATTTGTGCCCGTCGAGAAACTCAACAGGCTCACCAAAGGCAACCATCAGGGTGTGGTGGCCCTGATTTCCCCCATCGTGTTCCACCAGGCCCTCACCCTCTTGCCCGAACTGATGGAACGGGAGCGGCCCCCCCTGGTGCTGCTGCTCGACCATATCACCGATGTGCGCAACTTCGGCGCCATAGTCCGGACGGCCGAGTGCGCCGGCGCCGACGCGGTGATCATCCCCGACCACGGGTCGGCCCAAATCAGCAACGACGCCGTAAAAACCTCATCGGGTGCGCTGCTGAGGATGCCTGTCTGCCGCGAAAGCAACCTCAAGACCGTTGTCAACCTTGCCCGCCAGTGCGGCATGCAGGTCGTGGCAGCCACCGAAAAAGGTGCCTCCGACTATTTAGATGTCGACTACACACGCCCCACCATGCTTGTCATGGGCTCCGAGGAAACAGGCATCAGCAACGAAATCTTGAAGCTCTGCGACACCCGAGCCAAAATACCCATCATGGGGCAGGTCCAGTCGCTCAATGTCTCGGTGGCCGCAGCTGTGTTCATGTATGAAGTGTTGAGGCAGCGCCGATAGCCCCCATCCCCACGATGGGGCAGGGGTGACCTCCCGCGTCCCAGCCCCTGAATCGCCGTTCCATACTCATCTGTTCTCCCGGTTTTCTCCACGTTATTATTTCTTGTAGAGAGATAAAATAGAAACAAAATAGAAACAAAATAGAAACAAAATAGTGTAGAAAAGACATCAATCTTGAGAGAAAGGAATAGGCCTGCCACTAAGCCACAGGCTCCTGCCATCTGGCGCAAGGGTGTCCCGCAACGGTCGGGGCACCCTTGTGCTGTCTCAGCAGGCCGACAAATTGTCGCGGACTCGGCAGTAGATGTTAATTAATCATAATACAAAGGGTGGTGGGGGTATCAAAAACGGGGCGAAATACTCTATATAGCAGAACCCCTTTCGGTGGGCCTTTCGGCGTGAGGACTTGGACATAACCACAGCGCTCAAGTCGGCAAGCTGGAGGGCCGCAGAGGACGGGATTAGCATTAATAAAATAATGAGGTATAATAAAAAAATGTTGTTGAATCAGATTTTATTCGTAAATTTGTAAGCTCGAAAATTCCACATTCTGGTAGCAGAACGTGGTCTTTTGGGGTATGTAAAT
Source organism: Bacteroidales bacterium UBA2714 (assembly GCA_002354035.1). Classification (GTDB taxonomy): domain Bacteria; phylum Bacteroidota; class Bacteroidia; order Bacteroidales; family P3; genus Colimorpha. The sequence goes on along the minus strand of DEKU01000004.1, from coordinate 86,271 downwards.
AATTATAAATGAAATAATAATATCGATATTAATATGAAGAAAAGATTCTTTCTCGTTGGACTGATTTTTGCGTTGTCGGCCTATGTTTCGCAAGCGCAAATCTACCAAATGTACAGTCAGGACTTCGAAACAGGTACTCCGCAGACCTATACTTCTTCGAGTAGTACACAGGTCACACTGCAGAACACTATTGTGTCCGGCGGATCAAAGGCGCTAAAGATTACGCACACCCAGTCGTCGGAGCAGTGGATTGAGTTGGATACCATTGACTTTTCGGGCATTTCCACGTTGCAATACTACACCTTGGAGTTTATGCATATAGCATTCATCAGCCCGAATTCTGTAAACAGTTCTCTCCGTGGTGAGGTGGCTGCTATCCAGGTCAAGCGTCCCGACCAGGCCACGTGGACTCAGCTGGGTAGCACGCAATACAATATGGATGACCAAGGCAGCGCCCGATTTGCATCCAACAGCTGTTTCCACCAGAAGATTTATGAAGACTGGCAGGGGTCCGCAACGGTATCGAACACGATGTGGAAAAAGGAGCGTTTCGATTTGGAGATGTTCCTGATCAGCCCTGCTCAGACGGACAAAAAACTCCAAATCCGTTTCCGTTTATGCCCAAGGGATGAAGTTACTTCGGCTGAGGGCTGGTATATCGACGACATTAAGGTGCGTGCATCCAGCCAGGCCATGATCACTCCGGTCATCCAGATGGTGGCGTTCCCCGATTTCGCTTTTTATCCAAGCAGCCGTGGGGCTAAGGTCAAAGCCAAGGTGACGACTCGAGTTGCACAGGGTATCAACCCTGACTCGATTTATATAGAGTATACTGTGGGCAGCAACCCAACGGTGGAGCGGGCTTATCTGAGTCCTAACGGCACAACATCTGAGTATGAAGGCCGTATCCCTTTTTATGGTTTTGATACGCTGATGCGTTATCACTTGGTTGTCAAGGATGCTACTACTAATAATAATTCTGCTTATTTCCCGAAGAACGCAACTGAGTGGAAGGAATACCGCTGTGTGCGTGGCAAAACCCATACGGCTTCGCCCCAAGGTGTCACAAGCCAGAGTGCCGTTCTCCCGTTCGCATTCTATGGCGACAATAAGTCAGAGTTTGTCTACGACAGTGCCCTGATGGCGGAAATGGGTTTTGGACCAGGTTATATCAAGAACTTCAGATTCTGGATAATGACCAACAACACTAATGCCCTTCGTCGGCGTGTCCAGATTAGGATGGCTAATATGCCCGGGACGTATTCCACTTCGTCCCTTCATTACTATGTCTCCTCCCCGATGCAAATCGTGTATGATTCGGCGTTGCTGATTGAGCAGTGTGCCCCCAACACCTATAAGATGATAACCCTGCAGGACACTTTTTTCTATGCTGGCAGGGATTTGGTGATACAAACAATTTATGAGAATGGCTCCAACCTCACTCCCACAAGTCTGAAGCATATACCAACTGTTTCCAATAAATTATCGCTTTTTAGTGACCGGGCCGATGCTTCTTTGAATAAGGATCCCTTCACAGATGCTGATTTTAATTATGGTGATGAAGCCACTGTGCGCCCATGGGTCCAGTTCTACGAAACCAAGCATTTGCCGCTGATTTATGACTGTGGAATCTCGGGCTTGGTATACCCCAGCTACGATCAGCCTTGCAATCAGGGTACCGACTCGGTGGTGGTATGGCTGAAGAATTTCGGCACCCACGTGATGAACGAGGTCCGTATCTGGTATAAGATAGACAACCAACCGCCGGTCTATTACGATTGGAGCGGTACACTCAACGGCGGTGACAGCGTCAGGGTACATCTTAACGACAATCAGATGTTCTCAGTGGGCTATCACACTATGCTTGCCTGGGTCGACGATTCGCTTACGGCAAACTATGTGCGCTATCGCGACCATGAGCCATACAACGACACTTCGTTCGCTCCCTTTGCAGCCTGCGACGGCCCCTATAATGGTGTCCGTACCATCGGCAACAGCCCGACCGACAATTTCACCTCGTTGGATAATTGCCTCTATGTCCTGAGCCGTTGCGGCATCGATGGCCCGTTGACCATCAAACTGCCCGCCGGCAATTATGGCATCACGCGGTTCCCCTACATCCCCGGCACGTCGGCCACCAATAGGGTCACTTTCGAGCCCGCCACCCCCAATGCAGTGGTCACGTTCCGTCGTCCACGACAGGGTGTGACTACCAACGCCCCCTATCTTGTGAACCTGGTTGATGCCAGAGGCATCCATTTTAACAACATCAGATTCAGCAATGGCACTTACACGGACAACCGTTGTGATGTTTTGCTCCAGCTCGGAGCCGGTAGCACCAACTGCTTGTTCGAGAACTGCTCCTTTATCGACAGCAATACCGTTAACAATGCAGCGACGGCCATGATCCTGTCCGAGGAGTCCGACTCGGTGACGGTCACCAATTGCTATTTCTACGGTGGCACGGTCGGCGCCAATTTCCGCGGTATCGCACCGGATAATCGCGCTTCGGGCAATGCTATTTGCCATAACGAATTCAAGAACCAGTCCAATACTGCCATCAGTGTGGTGAACCAGGATGGTGTGCTTGTGGACAGCAACATGGTTTATGATGTCCGCACCAATGCCAGCTACACTGTCCTCGGACAGCATATTTATGCCGGCAGCCGCATCACCCGCAACAAGGTGTTCTCCACCAAGGGTGCCAGCTGTATCGGTGTGTCCGACATGCACGGCACAGCCGACAACTATTCCATCGTGGCCAACAACATGTGCGTCTCGCTGTTCGACAACACCACCAACATGCTGACCACCCCGCTCAACATCATCAGGGGCTCTTACCTTAAGGTGGTCTTCAACTCCGTCCGCATGAATGCCCCCGACTTCGTGAATGTGGCCGCTGCCACTCTTGGTGGCGACACAATCAGCAACATCTATTTCCAGAACAACGTTATCACTTCTTTCGACACCACCAACTATGCTTTCAACTTCATGCCGGGTGACAATGCTTCCACCATGCATGTCGACCACAACTGCTATTATTCCAAAAGTGGTGTGTTGAATAAGCTCACAGGTATCAGCTATTTCAACCTTAACGGATGGCGCAATGCAGTGCCCACCGACCAAGGTTCTGTCTCCGGCGACCCCGTTTTCACCAACGGATCCACCGTCGACCTGCGTTCTTTCAGTGAGTTGCTTCGTAACATCGGTGTCCCCGTGCCCGAGGTGACCATCGATATGTTTGGCTCAGCGCGTAACGCTACTGCTCCCAGCATGGGTGCTTACGAGGTGTCGGTGTTGGCCATCGACTTCTCGCCTGTCGAGTTTGTCACCCCGCTGCCCGACTATTGTGGTGCGCCGGCCTCTATCCCTGTCGAAGTGGCCATCCGCAACACCGGTAATGGTACCTATACTTATAATAGCAGCGCCCCCATCACCGTTTACTATAGTATTGACAACGGTCCTCTGCAAAACTTCATCATCAACCGCAACTGCGGTCCCCTGGACACCATCCACTTCCTCTCCACCCGTACCATGTCGCTGCCTTCAGGCCCCAACAATACGGACAAGACTTATACAATCAGATGGTGGGTTAAATGCACGCTCGACCCCGACGACATGAACGACACCTCTTACTACACAGTCGTGTCGCGCTATGCAGCTCCTGCCCCCGCCACCATCAATATGAATGTACCTTACTTCTCCTCTGCTACCATCACGCCCACTACCGGCATCAACACTTGGCCCGTCAGCTACTACACCTCGGGCAATGGACGTCAGGCACGTAGCGGAATCTCTTGGTATCGCAGCATGGACGATTCAGCCTATTTCTTCTATGGTCCCTCCTACACCACGGGTCGCCTTTACGATGACACCACCTTCTATATCTCTCAGAAACGTAATCTCCCCTTGGTCAAAATAACCGAGGTCCAGGTAAGCCGTGCCCCGACAGCTGTCGGTGTCACCAACCCCATGCCCTCGTATATGCATACGAACACAAGTTTCGCCATCGAACTCACCAACTGCGGCGACTATCCTGCCCAACTCGAAGGCGACTCAATCATCATCATACAGTCCAATTCCCCCGCCAAAATTTGGGAACTCCCCAATGCCATTATCCAGCCCGGCGCCAGTCTGGTGCTGCAATATAAAGCACTCAATACCCCGTATGACTCGACCCGCACGCTTTACGCTCCCCAATCTGCCATAGCAACTCCGTCCTATAATGCTCACTTCGCTGTCATCTACCGCGATGGCAATGGCATAGCTGATGCTGTCCCCTTCAATTCTGTCATCACAACTCCCTCCACTCAGACCATCAACTGGGGCAACCAGCAAGTGCCTGCCGCCGTATGGCAGGGCTCTGCCATCAATCTGGCTCAAGGTGCTTGCCAAGTCACTCCTCCCACCAACACACCCACCGCTGGTGCCCGTCGTATTGCATGGCCCACCAACTCCTCTTCCGCCTCTCCCACCGCCTCTGCCACCCTTTGGCAGGTGGCTACCGATGCCAACCCCATGCACATCGGCGAAACCGAAACCAATCTGATTCGTTACTATGACAATGGTTGCGACGGACAGCGTGCCGAGGTCAACCTCCACATCATCAACCGTCCCTCGGTCGACCTCATGGTGGACAACATCCAGCTTGCCGAAGGATGCGGACTTTCCTCTCAGGAGCCGCTCACGGTCGACATCCATAACTATGGCAATCAGCCCGCTTCCACCTTTGTGGTCCACTATAGTCTCGATGGAGGCACAACCGCCGTCAGCAGCGACACCATCAGCGGTCTTGCCGCCAATACTTCCATCACCCACACCTTCTCCAACACCATCAACATGCACCTCCCCACCGATTCCACCTTCCATGTGCTGGTTTGGGTAGGTGCCAATGCTTCCGATAGCTATTCCGACAACGACACCGCCCGTCGCGATGTCATCTCGCGCTTCACCCCCGATCAACCGATTGTCACTTCACCAATCTCCACCGACTATAACACCTCGCTCACCCTGGTCGCTGGCGGTCTTAACGGCTACACGGGCACCATCTGGTATGATGCCGACCATAACGTGTTGGACACCACTCTTGGTAGCTATCAAACACCTATCATCTATCACCTCGACACTTTCTTCGTCCAGCCCATTGGCCTTGTCGACATCCCCTCAACCCATGTCGGCAGCCTCTCCAATTTATCCAACAACGCCTACCCCTCGCCCTATAACCCCAAGACCCGTTATGTAAAAGAGCAGTATCTCTACACTGCTGCCGCCATCAACGCAGCCGGTCATGGTGCTGGCGACATCAGCTCCGTCTCCTTCTATCTGGAGTCCATGGGCAACAATGTCAACGCATTCAATTATACCTACTACACCATCCGCATGGGCACCACCAACCTGACTGCCTTCCCCAACCAAAACTTCCTCACTGGCCTGACAACAGTCTACAGCGCCAACAACCTCTCCTTCAACTCAAGCAATCTTGGCTGGGTGCATCACAAACTCGACTCGGTCTTCCATTGGGATGGTGAGTCCAATGTCGTCATCGAAATCGTCCGTGCTCTCGACCAGCCGGGTATTTCTGCTGGTGCCAACACCCGCTACACCCCCATACCCAACTCCGTCATCTCCCGTCAGAACGCCAACACCGATCAGGCTACACAAACTTCCGGTACCAAAGGCGCCAACCTCCCCGACATCACATTCGGTTTCCTCGAACCCGCTGGCTGCTTAGGCCCTGAAGCTTTGATTCACATCAATGTCACCAATGTCCCCGACACTGATGCCACCATCGTATGGCCCACCTATCTCGACACAATGGCCTTCTCTTCCTGCGACTCCATCGACCTCCACGTAGCTATCGACAACCATGGAAATAGCGCCATCGCCGACTATACGCTCCGCTATAGCATCGACGGTGGTGAGTGGGGTCAGATTACAGGCAATGCCAACAACCTGCCTCTGGGCTATCAGCGCGAGGTACCGCTGCTGCGCACCATGCTCAACCCAGGCCGTCACACCGTCACAGCCGTCATCCATATCAGCGGCGACACCGTCGCCTCCAACGACACCCTCCGCCGCACCTTCAATATCCGTTTCTGTGGTGGCAGCTACATCGTCGGCTCCTGCTCAGGCAGCATCTATCCCACCATCGCGGCGGCAATCGACACCCTTGTCAACGCTGGTGTTGACGGGCCCGTGATCTTCGAGCTCTGCAATCAGACATTCGAGGAGCAAATCAACCTCACCCAACCCATCTCGGGCATAAGCATGGACAACACTGTCACCTTCCGCACCATGCCCGGCTCACAGGCTCAGGCCATGGTCTACCACACTCCCACCAATGCCAGCAACTACGTGGCTCTTATCGACAATGTCAAATATGTCAACTTCAAGAACATCTACTTCTACGCCAATTACAATTCAGGCTCCAACAACAATATCTTTGCCAATGTTCTGAAGGTTAGTAATTCCGAGTCTGTTCGCTTCGTCAGCTGTACGGTCCGTTCCAAGAAGACCAACGCCAGCTCCACCAATGCCAACCTCATTCTGCTTGGCGACAACAACCACTTCTTATCCATTGATAGTTGCGTCCTCGACAGCGGCTACTATGCCATCCGTTCGCTCGACAATACCTATAGTGATAATATCAACATCCGCGAAAATGTCATCACCGACTTCTGGTTCCAAGGCATCCATATCCGCAACACCGACACCCTCAACATCTACCATGACAGCATCCGCGCCTCCAGTCCCCTGGCTGGCAAACCCCTCACCGGTATCTATGTCGCCAATGGCAAGCGCATCAGCATCCAGCGCAACGCCGTCTACCTCATCGACCTTCGCAACGGTGGCAAACGAGGCATTGTAGTCAACAACTGTAAGGGTTCCAACATCGACCGTGTTGCAATCTACAATAACATGATCTCCCTCTCCGGCACCGCCATCGCCTCTCTCCTCTCCTCCGGCATCTGGATCGACTCCCTCTGCCGTCACGTCAACGTCTACTTCAACACCGCCTCCCTCTATGCCGGTAACAGCCAACCCACCACCCGCACCTTCAGCTGCCAGAACTCCTCCGGTGTCCATGTCCTCAATAATATCTTCGACAACCGAAGCAAAGGCTATGCCTACTATGTTGCCATCGACACCTGTGTCACCAACTCCAACTTCAACGTCTACAACTCCAACGCCGAAATCAACCCCAACAACGGACGTCGCTTCTTCGCCCACTGGGGTGGTATCGACTGTGTCAACCTCGATAGCCTCCGCTTGGTCAACAACCGTGAGACCAACTCCAAAGAGCAGTTCCCCTACTTCTTCAGCGAAAACTGCCTCTATCTGACCCTTGCCCAATTTGCGGGCGATGCCCAGTACAACCCCGATGTCACCACTGATATCTTCGGTAAAGTCCGTCCGCAGATTCCTGCTCCCACCATCGGTGCTTACGAATACCACCGTGTGGCCCACTCCATCGCTATCGCCGCCATCACAAAGCCCATAATGCCCGAAATCACCACCGGCGCCAACCCCCAAGTCTACAATATTGAAACCGACTCCATCCCGGTCCACATCCAGATCTACAACAACGGCGATGCCCCCGAGCTTAACGTCTCTTGGTATGCCTACCTTGCCGATGTCTATCCGCAGCCCCGTTCCGAGACGCGCCAGATAGCCCGTCTGCCCCTGCGCACACTTATGGAAGACAGCGTCATGGTGCCCTCGCCGCTGGGCATTATCGACACCCAGAAAATCGTAGTCGTCCTGCAGATGGGTCCCGGTGTCACCGACAACGTCCCGTCCGACAATATCGACACCGCACTCGTCTTCCTCTATCCCGCCTACGACCTTCAGCTGGTGTCCATCGCACTCGACAGCACCGTCAATCCCCTCCACTGCCGTCTCTTCCAAGTCCCCCTCCGCTACACCATCCGCAATGTAGGTAAGAAAGACTTCCCTGGCGACTTCCAGTTCAACCTCGGCTACGACTATTATGCCCAACCCTCCAGCTCGCAAACACTGCCCAGCTTCCCCAACATCCCTGGTGCCAACAATGCCGATGTGCGTTCCTTTGGCGCACCCCTGCCTGTCGGCATCACCACCGAGATTGTCAACACCGCCGACTCGCTCATCCAGCCTAACTTCTATCCCACAGGCTACATTGGAGATATCACCATCAAACTCCGTGGCTTCATCCATCACATCAACGACCAGAAGCCCCTCACCGACACCACCAACTACATCAACGTGACCTCCAACCATACTCCTGAAATGCCCATACCCCACGACACCATGGTTGACTATGGCACCTATGCCAACTTCTGGGTCACTCAGAATGCCCGCCGCACCATCCGTTGGCATCGTGACACCGTGAGTGGCAACTTCTTCTACAACGGCAACAACAACTACGACCGTTCCACCCACTGGAGCAGCACCCCGCAGTACTTCCACGACTCCACCTACTACCTCAGCTGCCTCAGCACACGCAACTGCACCAGCTACTATTCTCAAATCAATGTCGGCATCAATCCGCCGCTCAACTACGATGTCTCCATCTCCGAAGTCCGGTCGCCCCGTGGCTCTGGCCGCGTCTATCTCGAAAAAGACACCGTCACCCTCCGTGTGGTCAACTATGGCAGCCAGCCTATCTCCAACATACCCATTGCCTTCAAATTCATGAATGCCAATGGCCGTATCACCTATCTCGAAGTCCACGACACCGTCCGTGCCACTATCCCCGGCCGTGTGGGCGACAATGTCCAATACTATGACTTCACCTTCGATACCGCCCTGCTGCAAATCAACCAGCCCCTTTCCTCCACCAGCTACACCCTCAACGCCTGGGTCTATCACCCCGACGACCAGCAGCGTGGCAACGACACCCTCCGCTATCTCCATAACTTCCGCTCGCTCGCCGAGAACGTTTACGACTCCGTCAACAAATATGCTCCCGCCGGCCCCGAAGGCTTCGATGTCACCCGTGTCTCCTTCAACGAACTGGACAATATCATGCCCGACATGATTGGCTATCAAAACCTCTGGCTGGGCAACTACAATGCCAACCAGGCCGAAATACCCACGCTCATCATGCGTCGTGGCACCACCGACACCCTCACCGTCGAGGTGGCCAACAACCTCAACGAGCTCGACTCCAACACTGCGGCCAGCCTCTGTGTGGTCATCGACTACAACCGTGACGGCGTCTTCGACTTCGACGGCATTGAAAACATCACCAGCACTCCCGCTCCCCTCGTGTCCAAAGGCAAAAAAGTCCGTAGCCGAATTGAGACGAAGATTCCCTTCACGGTTCCCGACGCAGCCCACTATGGCTACATGCGTATGCTTGTATGGGTCATCTCCGACTCCACGGCCTATCTCAACGGCCTCCACAACTCCACCGCCCGCGACAATGGCCAGCTACAGCAATACATGCTCTATATTGCCGAGGATGTGATGCTCGACTCCGTCGATGCCGCACTCACCCGTGTGGTGTCGCCCCGCAAAAACATCGTCACCGAAAACGACCACTACGTCAGCATCATGCTGGCCAACAAAGGTCGCACTCCCCTTACCTCCGCCTCCATCAGCTACAATTTCAACGACTATCTCCATCCCGAGCAGTCCGGCGTCATCCAGTGGTCAGGCAACCTCGAACCCGGCATGAGCACCCTCGTCACCCTCGACTCCATCTACTTCCACGAAGGCACCACCGACCTCCTCTGCTCCGTCACTGTCGATGGCGACACCTTCCATACCTCCAACAACATGCTCCACTACCGCTACCACCGCTACTACGTTGTCCGTCCCCGATTCATCGACAGCTTCGACCTCGATGTCAACAAGTGGTACATCCCTGCCGGCTACAACCCCTACACCCGCAATTACTTTGAGCGTGGTGTCCCGGCCAAGTCCAACATCTCGGCCGCCTATTCCCAGCCCAACGCCCTTGTCACCAGCTGCACCGAGTCCGTCGTCACCGGCAAACGGGGCAACCGTAGCGTAGTCTACTCTCCCATCATCGACCTCCGACTCATCAAGGCCGACACCATCGAGTTCCTCCTCTCAAAGAACATGGCCGAGGGTAGCTTACTCATACTCCAGTTCAAGGACTACACCAATCATTGGGTCACCCTCGACGATGTTGGAGCCCGTTGGTCCGCTCCGCGCGAGCAGAACCCCAGCTGGTACGACACCCAAGAAGGCTGGACAGGCAACACACAGCCTGGCGAGTATGTCCGTATGGTCCTCTCCACCAAACCCAATAGTGGCGACTTCATGCAGGATCTCCAATTCCGTTTCGTCTATACCACTCCCACCACCACCTCCGCTGCCTCCAACTTCGGCGACGGTGTGGCCATCGACAACTTCAAACTCGGTCGCCAGCAGCGCGACATCGATTTGGGCGTCACCGCTATCACCCATCCCACCTCGCCCCAGTTCGGCCAGACGATTTATCCGCGTGTCATAATCCACAACTACGGCTACGACTCCATCGCCGACTTCATTGTCAGCTATATCCCCCATGGCTCCTACCTCTCGCACGAAGCCCACTGCTTCGAAGGTATCGGTCCCGGCGACGACTTAGAGTTCGAGTTCCCCGACCCCTTCATCATCACCAACAACTATCCCGACACCTTCCAACTCACAGCCTTCACCGATGTGCAGCTCGATGTCTATAAAGACAACGACACCACCACCACCATCTTCGGCCTCTCGCCCTTGGCCCACGACCTCTACCTCTACGAACTCCTCTCGCCCCTCACCAGTGCTGTGGCTGGCGACAGCCTCGATGTAACCCTCCGTCTGCGCAACTTCGGCCAGAACGAAATCGAAGACTGCGACGTGTTCTACATCTACAACAATGGCGACACAGTCCGCGAACACATCCACTTCCCCGACTATCTCGGCCATAATTTCGCCTCCAACGAATACTTCAACTATACCTTCCGCCGCCGTGTCCGCGCCACCATGGGTGTCATGGACCTCGTCACCTGGTGCCAGTATACGCATGACGTCTACCCCTACAACGACACCATCACTCGTCAAATAGTCGGTATGTCCTCCACCATCGACGTCAAAGCCACCTATGCACTCATCGACAAACGTACCGCCGCCCACAACATGGGCATCGTCATTGACAATGTCGGCGCACGTATGGTCAACGACTTCGTCGTCAAGGGCTACTACGACCGCGACACCACCAAAATGCTCCAAGGCGTCTTCCACCGCGAAGGCGGCCTGCCTGCCGGTGGCCATGCCGTGTTCTACATGGATACCGTAGGTCAGCGTTCTGCACCCTATGAATACTTCACCGTTTGGGTCGAAGTGCCGGGCGACATCAATCCCCGCAACGACACCACCTCTGCCCTCGCACCCCTCGAGCCCGACCTCGCCTACACCAAAATCCAAATCGAGGAAAACCGCACCGACTCCTGCCGTGTCCGCGCCGTGTTGTCCAACATTGGAACCATACCCTATTTCAACTACAACACCATCCGCGCCGTCATCAATGGTCAGCGTATCACCACCGTTGTCGAAGCTGGCAGCTGGCATGTCGACCCAGGCCAAACCGTCCATATCGACTTTGTCGACAACCGAGGCAACTATCGCAAGATTCCCAAAGTGCCCAACCGCGGCTATGTCGGTGTCGGCACCATGCAGTTGCCCAGCCCTGACATGAACCCCTCCAACGACGAGACCACTATCATCGAAGTCATCAACTACTTCGAGGGCATACCGCTGGCCGAAGACTGGGGCGAATTCATCCTCGAGCAGAACTACCCCAACCCCTTCGACGGCAAGACAAAAATTGAGTTCTCTCTCCCCTTCAGCGGACAGGCGCGCTTCTTCGTCACCGACATCGTAGGCCGCACACTCTACGAACAAACACAGTTCTACCCCCAAGGCCGCAGCGTCATCACCTTCGACAAGGATAAGCTTGCAGCCGGAGTCTACTACTACGGCATCGAGTACGACGGCCAGCGCCGCATGCACAAGATGATTGTCAAGTAAGTGCTCCAACACTTCATAGCGCACGTAACCCAGCAGCACCTCTTTCCTACCGGAAAGCAGGTGCTGCTGGCCGTTAGCGGTGGCATCGACTCGGTGGTGCTGGCCCACCTCATGCACTCCGCCCGCTTCCCCTTTGCCATAGCCCACTGCAACTTTCATCTGCGTCCCGACGACTGCGACCGCGACGAGGCCTTTGTCCGCCAGCTGGCCTCCCGCTACCATGTGCCCATCCACGTGGCCCAGTTCGACACCCTCGCCCATGCCCGCCTACATAGGCTGAGCGTCGAGGACGCCGCCCGCCAGCTCCGCTACGACTGGTTCCGTCAGCTCTGCTCCCTCCATGGCTACCCCGCCATCCTCACCGCCCACCACCGCGACGACTCCGCCGAAACCTTCTTCATCAACCTTCTGCGCGGCACCGGCCTCTCCGGCCTCCATGGCATCCTGGCCGTGCAGGGCCCGGTGGTGCGCCCCCTGCTCCCCTTCAGTCGGGCCGAGATCGACCGCTACGCCCTCCAGCAAGGCCTCGCCCATGTCGAAGACATCACCAACGCCTCGCTCCTCTACCGCCGCAACCAGGTGCGCCACAGGCTGCTGCCCCTCCTCCGCCAGCTCCAGCCCTCGGCCGACCAAGCCGTCGCCACCACCATCGCCAACCTTCAGTCGGTCGAGCGGCTCTATTCCGCCCTCCTCCAACCCCTGCGCCAGCAGCTGGTCCAGCCCCAGCCCGACGGCACCGTCCGCGTCAGCCTCCGTTTCGACTCCCTCGGCGCCCTCCTCCCCAATCCCACGGAAGACCTCCGTGCCCAGCTCCTTTTCGAACTGCTGCGCCCCTACGGGTTCAATGCTCCCACCGCCCGCGACATCCTGGCCTGCCTCACCCCCGGCCGCCGCTTCCTCTCCACCTCCCACTGCGCCTATCTCGACCGCGCCCAGCTGCTGCTCGTCCCTCTGGGCCAGCCCCAGCCCGACGCCATGCCCCGCCTCACCGTCGCCGCGCTGCCGGCCGCCCAGTCCACCATCGACTACCGCCATCTTCCCGCCAACCAAGCCCTCTTCGATGCCGCCACCGTCCACCAGCCGCTCACCCTGCGCCACTGGCGTCCCGCCGACCGTTTCCAACCCCTCGGCATGCAGCAGGGCTCACAACTGGTCAGCGACTTCTTTTCCGACCATAAATACAGCCCCATCGACAAGCAACGCCAACTGCTTCTGGTCGACGCCGACGACACCATATTGTGGATTGTAGGCCGCCGCACGGCCCATCCCTGCCGTGTCACCCCCTCCAGCGCCACCCTCCTCTTGGTCACCGTAGGCTGACCCTCCGCCCCGCCGACCCTATTCGTCGGGATCAACATCCCCCTTCCTTCGCTTCTTATTTTCTATTTTGTTTCTATTTATTTTAGGTTTTGTCTCTTGATCAGAAATTATATAGCGTCAATACCTAATGTAGTGTGGGTATAGTGGTGGTGTATATTGCTGCGCCTGTTTGGCGTGTAGATGTGGGGAAGGCGGCACCGAATATGGCGAATGCACACTTGTCAGCCGGTCCTTCCCCCAACCACCTCAGCCATGGCTCGGTGCATAACGGTGGCTTGATTGTAGGCGGAGAGGATTTGAACGTTAATGCCGTTGGGACGACAGAAGTCGAAGCGCGTGGAATGGACGGCTTTGTTTCAAACTTAATGGTTTGTAACGATGTGCTATTTTGTTGTGCGATATGCTTTTGCGCTCTATTTACAGACATAAAAGTGGAGTGCTTGGTTTATTATGATTATTATATGATGATATAAAAGATTCTAAATGGCCCTATTTTTTTTCGATGGAGGGCTTTTGAATTGAAAAAAACATTTGTTTTTGCACTCGGAAGTGATAATGGCTGATATTTCTAAAGTACTGATATATGGTTTATAACTTAAATATTGAAGTCTGTGAATAGATGGAAATGTTTGTTTATGACTATTGGTTTTTGTGCTTCTCGAGTGACATAAATATCTTAATTATTTTAATATACAATATTCATAAATAATGGATGAAATGATGAAAGTAAATCAACAAAAAAGAAGTTACTTAACACCGACCATCAAGTTGGTGGTGACATTATCGGCATTGAGGTGACGGTGGAGGGCGCGGGCCTGTATGGCGACGGCTTGGCCACCCTCAATGGGACTCAATCAACGGTGGTATTCAGTGATAACTTGAAAAACCGCGTCAACCTTGACATCGACGAGGACGACCGCGAGACCGTAGCTCACAACGGCACCAGTCGCAAGTATTACGTTATCTTGCCCCCGTTCCAGAGCAAGAATGTCGTGGTGCGCATCCAGACCATGCGCCACAACCAGGCTACCCTTGACGACCAGAAGCTGCGCACTATAACGGTGAGCACCACCCATGCTGTCAACCTGCCCCGCAACTATATCGTGCCGATGCACTTCAACGGTGCGCCGGAAGAAAACAACGGCTTGACGGGCTACTTCTCTGTCCGCGGCGACCGTCACGGTAACGATACTTATAAGGTTGTCTTCTCCCGTGGCAATTTGCAGCATCTGGGGAACCCGGTACACAACCAGGGAACCTGGAAGTTCGCTGACCGACAGTACGATTTCTTTGGTGGGAATAATATCGCACAAGGTTGGTACACTCATACTCAGACAACGGATTTGTTCTGTTGGAGCGAGACGGAGTCTCCGGAAAATGATAAGTATGGTCTATATTTGTACGATGAGTACTTTGCCCATTGGAGTGGTGCCGCTTCTACTACTTTTGTGGATTGAGGAAACAAGGAAATTTCGGGCGATGCCGCCAACACTTGGTTTACACTCACAGCCGATGAATGGTACTACCTGTTCCACTACCGGGTGAATAGCACAGGGGATCAGTTGAGAGGACGTGCCATAATCACAGGTGTTCAAGGGCATCAAGCAAACGAGTTTGTGAATGGACAGACACAGCCGAGGACACAGATTGAAGGTTTTATTTTGCTGCCTGATGATTGGACTCCGGATGATGTCCCTTCGGGGCTCACTTTTGATCCTGCTGCCCAGTATTCTTATTCGGTAGCAGAGTGGGCCCGTATGGAGGCCGCAGGTGCCATGTTCCTTCCTGCTGCCGGGTATGGCTCTTCGTACCATGATGAAGAAGATGATGATACTGATGGTGGTGACATCTATGGGACGTACAGGTGGGGAAGGTATTGGTCCGCAACCCGCCATCAACCAACGCCTTCGTCGACATTTGGCGAATCGTATTATGTGGGCTTTGATTATGTGGATGATGGCTGGTATCTGCAGGTTGGTAACTACTATTATGACCAAAACCATGATGCGGGACAGACGTATGCCAATCATGATAATAACTGGTGGCATGGCTATTCGGTCCGTTGGTGAAACCGGCTCCGGGTTATGTTGACCCCGACGGGCGCTCGATAGTGAATACTACCAGCAAATAACAACACTCGTATTTTGTTTTTTCATAATGCATTGATAGCGGCGGGTGGGCGTTATGCCCACCCGCTCTTTTTGGGGAGGGGAAGAGATGGAGACGTCTAATATTGTCTTGCAGGGGTGTTGTCAGTTGGGGTGGTGTTGATGGGTGATTTGCCTTTGCAGGGTGTAGGGGTTGCGTAGACGATGCCTGCGGGGTTGGTTTATCTTACTGCTGCGGGACATTTTCTGGAGGTTTTCTTCGCTACGGACATCTTGGTTGAAAGGGTTTGAGATAGGGATGAGTTTGTTGGGTCGACAGAAGTGTGTTTAATTGAAAAAAATGTGTTATCTTTGCATCGTGAAACCGACTCGGTAGGGTTGGAGTTATTAATTAATATCTGTATCAATATGAAGAAAATAGCTATGAGTTTGGTTGCGTTGGTGGCCATGTCGGCACTGAGTGTGTCGTGCCACAACAGCAGTATGTTTAAATTGACAGTGGAAGGTGTGGACGCCAAGGGCGCAGCAGCAGTGCAGTGGCCCAAGGATGCCGTGCTGGCCACGTGGGACGACGCGCTGTCGGCCATGGAGGTGAAGCTGTCGGGCATTGCGCCGGACAGTTCGTATGCCACATTGGTGATGCCCAAAGAGGTGAAGACTGAGGGTGTGCGCCGTTTTGTGTATCCCGCCACAGTGTGCGCCGGTGAGGGCAAGGTGATGATTGCCCCTGAGCAGAGCGCCACAGGTTGCCCGGCTTTGATGCCTTGCTATGCCGAGACCAAGGATGGGAATGCCGAAGTGGAGTTCAAGTCGTTGTGTGGTGTGGTGCGGCTGCATTTGACCACTGCCGAGAAACTGGCTGCGGTGCAGGTTTCCACTGAGGATTCGGCCAAGTTTATGTCTGGTCGTTTCGGTGTGGAGAATTATCCTTTCCCGGTGTTGAAGGCTGAGAATGGGGCATTGCCCTGCGTGGTCTGCAACGAGCTGAAGGGCGTTGATTTCGGCCAGGGAGCCGATGTGTGTCTGTTTGTGGCTCCGGGTTGCTACAACACGTTCACGATTACCCTGACCACTGAAGACGGCCGCACTTGCCAGAAAAACCTGAAGGACAACAAGTATATTGTGGTGGACCGTAATGTGGTTTGCACAATTAATCTGGGTCAGAATGAGGGAGATTTGGTGTTTGAGGAAAAATAAATTTGGTATATCAAAAAATATTCGTATCTTTGCATCCTCAAATCAAGGGAATAAAAGATTCTAAATTGCTGTTTATGTGTTCAGAATCATAGGTTTGAGGAAAGCAAAGGATGTCCAATGGTGTAATGGCAGCACTCCAGATTTTGGTTCTGTCAGTCCAGGTTCGAGTCCTGGTTGGACAACAGAGAGTCCCGCACAAAGGAAAATGTGCGGGACTTTGCTTTTTTGCTGAAGGCAAGCAGGCTTGAAGGACAGGCGTGTGAGGGACGATGTGAGGGGAGCTGGCCACCAAGGCTTGGGCTGGTGCCAAGGGCGAAAGAAAGCAGATTGCTGAGGAATGAGTTTTTTTTTGTATATTTGTAAATTGCATCGTAGGGTGCAGAATGGTATAATTGACTTATAAATAATATTTTGCAATATGGCCGAACTGACCGAACAAGAACAAATACGCCGAAATTCGTTGAACGAATTGAAAAAACTGGGTATTAATCCTTATCCCGCCGCCTTGTATGAGGTGAATGCCAAATCGAGCGAGATTCTGGAGAAGTATCCTCAGGACAATACATTGTTCCAAGACATCAGCATTGCAGGGCGCATTATGAGCCGCCGCATTATGGGCGCGGCATCGTTTGTGGAGCTACAGGACTCGTATGGACGTATACAGCTGTATGTGAAACGAGACGAGATTTGTCCTGGCGAGGATAAGACGATGTACAACACGGTGTTCAAGAGGCTGCTGGATATCGGCGATATCATCGGGGTGACGGGATATGTGTTCGTGACCCAGATGGGAGAGACGTCAATCCATGTGAAGAGCCTTACGGTGTTGAGCAAGAGCTTGAGACCGCTGCCTATTGTGAAGGAGAAGGACGGCGTGGTGTACGACGCTTTCAGCGACCCGGAGCAGCGCTACAGGATGCGGTATGTGGACCTGATTGTGAATCCGCATGTGAGAGAGACTTTCGTCAAAAGAGCGAAGATTGTGAACACGATGCGCGAGTATTTCAACGAGCAGGGGTATCTGGAGGTGGACACACCGGTGCTGCAAAGCATTCCTGGCGGCGCGGCGGCACGTCCGTTCATCACTCACCACAATGCTCTGGATATCGACTTGTATCTGCGTATTGCCAATGAGTTGTATCTGAAACGGCTCATTGTGGGCGGATATGCGGGAGTGTATGAGTTCAGCCGCAATTTCCGTAATGAGGGAATGGACCGGACCCACAACCCGGAGTTTACCTGCATGGAGATTTATGTGGCCTATAAGGATTATAACTGGATGATGAAGTTTGTGGAGACGATGCTGGAGCGCATAGCCATGACGCTGCACGGCACAACAAAGGTGCAGGTGTGGGGCAACGAGATTGATTTCAAGCCCCCGTTCCGCCGCGCCCCGATGTGCGACCTGATTAAGGAGCAGACGGGCTATGATGTGGCCGAGATGGATGAGCAGCAGCTGCGCGACACGTGCAAGGCCCTGGGCATTGAGACCGACGAGACGATGGGCAAGGGCAAGCTGATCGATGCTATATTCGGCGAGAAGTGCGAGCACACGCTGATTCAGCCTACGTTTGTGACGGATTATCCCATCGAGATGTCGCCTTTGTGCAAACGGCATCGGGACAACCCGAATCTGACGGAGCGCTTCGAGTTGTTTGTCAACGGCAAGGAGCTGGCCAATGCTTATAGTGAATTGAACGACCCGATAGACCAGCTGGGCCGTTTCCAGGAGCAGTTGCGCCTGAGCGAGAAGGGCGACGACGAGGCTATGTTTATCGATATGGATTTCGTGCGGGCCTTGGAGTTTGGCATGCCTCCCACGTCGGGCATGGGCATCGGTATTGACCGCCTGGTGATGATGATGACCGGCGAACAGAGCATTCAGGATGTATTGCTTTTCCCTCAGATGAAGCCTGAGAAGAAGGCGGTGGTGACCACCGACGAGGAGTTTGTGGCGCACGGCGTGGCGGCCGAATGGGTGCCGATGTTGCGCAAGGCGGGAATCAACACTCTCGGTCAGCTGAAGGAGGCTAACCCGAACAAACTCTACAACGACTTGAACGGTCTGCGCAAAAAGAACAAACTGGACATCCCTCCCGTGCAGAAGGAAGCCGTGGAGAGTTGGATAGCCGCTGAATAGCGTCTCCTTGAAGGTTTGTTATGAAGATTAAGCAGTTTGAACTGAACCATTTTGGCATGAATTGCTTTGTGCTTTGGGATGAAAGCACAAAGCAATGCGCCATTGTGGATCCGGGAGCCGAAACCTCGTATGAGGAGGCTCAGGTGACACAGTATATCGATGAGCATGGATTGCACCCTACGTTGATATTGCTGACCCATGCCCATGTGGATCATATTGCCGGTTTGCGAGAGTTGTGTGAGCTTTATGGGTTGCCCGTGACGATGCACCCCGACGGAAAGGTACTCCTCCGGCAGGCGGGGGCTTATGGTGCGGTGATGGGCTTTGAGGTGGAGAATATGGACACGCTGGATGTGGTAGAGATTCAGGACAACGATGTGTTGCAGTTGGGCGAGGAGAGGATAGAGTGCCGGGCAGTCCCGGGTCATTGTCCGGGAAGCATGGCCTATGTGGTGCCCAGCGCCAAGGTGGTGCTTACGGGCGATGCTCTGTTCCGCGGAAGCATCGGACGTACCGATTTACCAGGTGGGAACTATGCCACTTTGATTGAAAAGATACGTACCCGTCTGCTTACGCTGCCCGACGACTATGAGGTGTTGCCCGGACATGGGGACATCAGTTCGATAGGGGTGGAGCGGCTCTATAACGGTTTTTTGATATGATTAATCCAAGGATCGACCCATCATGGCTGGAGGTGCTGCGACCGCAGTTCGAAGCCCCTTATTTCGCTCAGTTGAAAGAGTTCTTGGTGGCCGAGAGGCAGCAATATGTGTGTTACCCCAAGGGGGGAGATATCTTTGCGGCATTCGACCATACTCCTTTCGACAAGGTGAAGGTGGTGATATTGGGACAGGATCCCTATCATGAGCCAGGCCAGGCCCATGGGTTGTGCTTTTCGGTGCCGAACGGGGTCGTTGTTCCGCCCTCGTTGGTGAATATCATAAAGGAAATCAATAGCGACCTGGGGACACAGATCCCACCGACCAGTGGCAACCTTATGGGCTGGGCGGAGCAGGGTGTGCTGCTGCTGAATGCTACGCTGACAGTCCGAGCTCACCAAGCAGGTTCTCACCAGCATAAAGGTTGGGAACAGTTCACCGATGCTGCCATCCAAGCTTTGTCACAACGGCGCAGCGGCATAGTGTTTATGCTGTGGGGCAGTTTCGCCATCAGCAAGGCTCAGTATATTGACCGCAGCAGGCATTATGTGCTCACGGCACCCCACCCTTCGCCATTGTCGGCATACAGAGGGTTCTTCGGATGCAAGCATTTCTCACAGTGCAACGCTATCCTTCAACAGCAGGGGCTGGTCCCGATTGAGTGGACAAGGATAGGGTGATTCAAAAGAACATGGTTTCTATTTCGTACTTATAATGTTGCCCGGACAATGGGCAAAAGGGGAGTTATTCTCTGGAAATGAGTATTAGAGACCGACCAGTAGGCTGGCTGGTGTTTTCGCGTAGCCTTTGCCACGGGAGACACGCGGGTCTACAGCATGTGTAGATGGCCTTGTTGTCAGAATCGGAAGTTGAGGCCAGTGGACCACATGATGGGCAGCTGGTCGACGCGGTCGAATGTGAGGCGGTCAAAGTAGAAGATGTTGTTCCGGTTGTAGACATTGGTCACGCTCACATTGATTTCAAGGATAGAGCGTTTGCCTATTGAGAATTTCCGTTTTCCGCTGATGTCCAGACGGTGGTAGCTGGGCATGCGTCCACCGTAGAGGTCGGCATAGAGGACGCCGTATTCGCCGTTCACGCGGGTGTAGTCGGTTGTCAAGCCATTGTAGTATGTGATGTTTTCATACATCCCTTGGGTTTGTGTGAAAGGATAGCCACTGCCATAGCTCCATCGTCCACTGATTTCCCACTGGTTCTGTTCGCCCAGGCGGACGGTGGTGAGCAGGTTGATGGTGTGGCGGCGGTCGTAGTGGGGTGAGTATGTTTGGATTTCGTCAGTGCGGTGGACCCACCCCAAGGAGTATGTGGCCCATACGTAAAGCCAGTCTATGTCGTAGCATAAGCTGAAGTCAACGCCATAGGCCATGCCTTTCTCTATGAGGAAGTTGCTGAGCAGATATTCAGGCTTTTCGTATATTCCCCCGCGACGGTAGGCGGGGTCGCTGCTGTCAAACATCTTGTTGCGGTTGTAGTTGAGCAATTGGCTGAAATTCTTTAAATACACCTCGCAGTTGGTTGTCAGGTGGTTGAGGAAGTCATACTCTACTCCGAAAATCAGGTGTTGGGCTTTCTGCAAGGAGTTATGTACCGGATTGCCCAGGAAAGTGTTGGGTATCTCCAAGTTCGGGCAGCCGGTAAGTATGCCGTTGAAGAGGTTGACAATATCGTTGTCGGAACGGGAGTCGAGGAAAATCTGGCTATACAGGCCGCCAGCCATCTTGAACCGGAAATGGTCTGTGACATTATATTTGGCCGACAGGCGGGGCTCGATGCTGCCGGCATTAAAGGCGTTGTAGTAGATGTAGCGGAGGCCGGGGTCTATGAGCCAGTTACCTGTGGCGATTTTGTATGTGATATAAGCCGAGAAGCTGAATGTGTTTTCCGTCTGAGTGATATTGATTTTGTAGGGATTGTAGAAAAGATAGTCGGTGGCGTAGCCTTCCAGAGCCAGCCCATAGCGCAGTCGGTTGGTGCCGATGAAGTTAGTCACGTCCAGTCCCATGTTGTAGTTGTTGATGCCACTGTGGTTGTCGTGTCCAGAGGGATCTTGAAAGTGAATCATATAATCGGAGTAGGCCACATGCCCCTCTAAGATTGAGCTGGAACCTGTGACAACCATAAAGTTGGTACCTATTCCGTAATTGGTCCAGTTGTAGTTGGCCAATGACTGGTAGCCGTTCACACGGTCGTCAAATCTGAATCCGAAGAAATTGATTTTGCTGCCCGAACCAGAGTTGAAGGACAGTTTGCCATACAAGTCGGTGAAGTCGAAGGGGAGAGAACTCTTGATGTAGGGATAGAAAACGGGAGAGGATTTAGAGAGGAAAGAGTTCTTGGCCGAAATCAGATAAGTGATAGTGAATGGGTTGCCGGGCCGTTCTTTCTTGATGGGACCTTCAAGCACCAGGTTGGCACCGAAGGTGTTGATTCCGATTTTTCCCGAATGGCGTTTCTTGTTGCCGTCGCGTGTGGTGATGTCCATTACCGACGACAGACGTCCGCCATACTCGGCTCCGAAGCCCCCGCTGTAGATGTCGGCATTCAGAATGATGTCGGTCTCAAAAATAGAATATAATCCTATGGAATGGAATGGATTGTATACCGTCATACCATCCAGCAAGCACAGATTCTGAATCATTGACCCACCACGGATATAGAGCTGTCCCCCTTGGTCGCCAGTGGAGTTAATGCCAGGCAGAACCTGGAGATATTGGGCAAGGTCCGAAGTGCCGCCAATGGCAGGCATCTGTTGAATCTGGGTGGAGGAGATTTTCTCAACCGATACTTGGGTTTGTATTTTCCTCTCTTCTATGCGGTTGTCGGTCACGGTGACATCGGCCAGGGTCTTGGCCTCCGACTCCAGTGCTATGTTGCGCACCAGCGTCTGCCCGCTTTTTAAAGTAATCTTTTCACGATACTCTTTATAACCCACAAAACGCACACGAAGCTCATATTCGCCTGCGGGCATCTTATTAATCAGATAGAAGCCATTGAGGTCGGTGGCCACGCCGAAACGTGTGCCGTCCAGCACCACGTTGGCAAAAGGTATGGCCTCGCCGGTTTCATTGTCGGTAAGTGTTCCCTTCACGGTCTGCGCCATCATAGGCGTCAGGCCCAGTGCAAGAAGAATAAGGATGGCAACTCTTTTCATTAAAGTTGGGGGTTATTTATGTTGAAAAAAGGGATAATTGTGTCTTGGGTTAATGTATGATTTTGAACACCATTTCTTTGAGCAACTCGCCATCGGTTATGGAGCCTGTGTTACGGATGCCTTTGCACCGCAGGTCGGTATCATAAAGATAGCCTATACAGCTGGCCAGCTTCCCGAGCGAATAGTTCTGGGCTGCGGCCGCATAATCCTTCACGAAATAGGGGTTCACCTTCAATACCGAGGCTGCCTGGCTTTTGTCGGTCAGCTGGTGGTAGAGCATGATTTTGATGAAATAGTTATAGAGTGAAGGCAACACCATCTGGATGGGGTTCTCCTTGGGGTTGGCGGCAAAATGGTTCACAATGCGGTTGCACTGCACCACGTTGCGGCGGCCTATGGCGTTCTGTAGCTCAAACACGTTATAATCCTTGCTGATGCCGATATTCTGCTCGATGATTTCTTCGTTGATGACCTCTCCCGGCTTGAGAGAGATGTACACCTTTGACAGCTCGTTGGCTATTTTGCTCAGGTCGTTGCCCAAGTATTCGGCTATCAGTACCGACCCCTTTTGGGTGATGGTGTGTCCATGTTCGTTCACGTGAGTCCCTAGCCAGTCTGGGACTTGGCTGTCATACAGCTTTGCCCGTTCGCAGATGCGGCCATGGTCGTTAATAGCCTTGTATGCCTTGGTTCGCTTATCGAGTTTCTTGTGCCTGTAGCAGAACACCAAAAGGGTTTGCGGCAGCGGGTGCTGAAGATAGTCGGCCAGCAGGTCCCACTCCTTGGTGGCAATATCCTGCGCTTCCTTGACCAGCACCAGCTTTATGGGCGACATCATCGGGAACTGCTTGGCATACGATATCACCGTGCGCATGTCGGTCTCGCGTCCGTACAATACCGTTTGGTCAAAATCACGATATTCTTCGGCTATCACACTATGCTCAAAATAGTCCGATACCAAGTCGATATAATAGTTCTCCTCGCCGGTAAGCAGATACACGGGTTGGTATTTAGCTGCTTTCAGTTCGTCGATAAGCTGTTTGTCAGATATGAGCATGTTTCTATAGTATAATAACAAATTGCAAAGATACATATTTTTTTCCAAAGCGGGTTGTTGGGGCTGTGCTTTTCTTTCGAAAAAAAGGTTAAATCGTTCCTCGGCCACCCCTTTCGCGCCTTTTTCCGTCACTTCTTGTGCGGGATAAAACACGTGTAGTAATCGTTTCGTCACTCAAAACGCCACTTTAGGCACCATTTTTGCCTCATTCTGTCACTTTTTTGTCGAGCGGACATTTTTTCTGTCACATAATCAGCCGGAGATTCTTATTTTTGCACTTCCTGTTAAAAGTCAACACTCTCATGAAAGAACCTGAACGACTCTTCGATTTGATGGACCGCAGACGGCTTCTCTGCCCCGAGCGTCCTGTTTTTGCCAACAAATGCAACGGCCATTGGGAAGAACACTCTATCGACGAATATTTCGAAAAATCCAGTCTCCTCAGTTATGCATTCATGCACCTGGGTGTGCAGCGGGGCGAGAACGTAGCCCTCATCTCTACCGGCAGACCTGAGTGGAACTACATTGACATGGGTGTTCAGATGATGGGTGCTGTCCTCCTCCCCATCTATCCCACCATCAGCGAAAGCGAGTATCTCTACATCCTCAGCCACGCTGAGGTGAGGTATATTCTTGTGGAAGGAGAGACCTTGTACAAAAAAATCTCCGCCATTCGAGGCCAAATCCCCTCCATCTGCCAGGTCTATACCATCGTACCCGTTGAGGGTGCCCCTTCCATCAACGACCTCTACGACCTTGGTGCAGTCCATCCCGACCCCGACGGACTCCAAGCCATCAAGGACTCCATCACAACCGACGACGTGGCCACCATGATCTACACCAGCGGCTCCACCGGCACACCCAAAGGCGTCATGCTTGCCCACCGGGGCATACTGCTCAACGTTCTCGGCATAAAAGAGTCGCCGGGTAAGGACTGGACCCGCGCTCTCAGCTGGATGCCCCTGTGCCACATCTACGAACGCATGATGAATTACCTCTACCAGTATCTTTGCATGGAGACCTTTTATGCCGAGAGTATTGCCAAAGTGGCCGACAACGCCCAGGAGGTCAACCCCTACATGATGGCCGCCGTGCCTCGCTTCATCGAAAAGATGTACGACAAGGTGTTCCGCAAGGGTGAGAAACTCACCGGCATGAAAAAGAAAATCTTCGACTGGGCGCTCGAACTGGGTTTCCAATACGACCTCAACGACAAGCGTCGAACCCTCTGGTATAACATGCGCCATGCCGTGGCCGACAAGCTCGTCTATGCCGAAATCCGCAAAGCATTGGGCACCAATTTCCACATGCTCGTGTCTGGCGGCGCCTCCATCCAGCCCCGCCTCACCCGCTTTTTCAGTGCCGTGGGTCTTGACCTGTACGAAGGCTATGGCCTCACCGAGTGCTCGCCGCTGGTGGCCGTCACCAACTCCTATGCCGAAGAAGGCCGTAAGGTCGGCTCCGTGGGTTTTGTCCTGCCCGGCATCGAGGTGCGTTTCGACCCCGACACCCACGAGATTCTCTGCCGAGGCGGCAACGTCATGAAGGGCTATTACAAATCGCCCGAACTCACTGCCCAGGCTATCGACTCCCAAGGCTGGTTCCACACCGGCGACACGGGCTATCTCGACTCCGGCGGCTACATGTTCCTCACCGGCCGTACCAAAAACATGTTCAAAACCTCAATGGGCAAATTCGTCAACCCCGAAGTCATCGAGGAACGTTTCAAAGAGTCTCCCTTCATCCTCGACATGATGGTGGTGGGCGAGGGCCAGAAGTTTGCCGCCGCCATCATCGCGCCCGATTTCGACATGCTGAAAGACTGGTGTCTGCGCCACGGCGTCCATGCAGGGTCGCGCGAAGAAATGCTGGCCGACAAAACAGTCCAGGAGCGTTTCCAGCGTGTGGTCGACAAATATAATGCCACCCTCGGCAACCACGAGCAGGTGAAACGTTTCAAACTCGTACCCGAAGTGTGGAGCACCGACAACCAGTTCCTCACCCCGACCCTCAAAATCAAGCGCAACAACATAACCGCCTTCTATCAGAAAGCCATCGACGAACTTTTTGTCTAAAGATTGCTGAACCTCTACAGTCCAAGCCGCCGCATCGCCTCACGCGACCGGCGGCTTGCGATGTTTATCGCAGCGCCATCCGGCGCACCGAGTGCAGCAGGTGGGTCAGCAGCTGTGAGTCGTGGTTGATGATGCCTTCGGGCGTAATGGTGTCGATGCGCACCTGTCCCGAAGCGTGGATAATCCGTCCCTGCCCCATGTAGATGCCCACATGCACTATTCGGCCCTCCCCATTGTGGAAAAAACAAAGGTCGTCGCGCCGGGCCTCGTCCAGACTGGCCACGGCCTCGCCTTGCCCTATCTGTTGCGAAGCATCGCGCAGCAGCCTTACTCCGCAAGCCCTGAAGCATACCTGCGTCAGCCCCGAACAGTCAATGCCCATGGGGCATCGGCCACCCCACAGGTAGGGGGCACCCAGATAGTCGCGTTCGGCCACGGTGGCAGGGCTGGCCTCCTGGCCGCATTGCAGGTTTGCTGCCCCGCTGTAAGGCCGCCACTGCTTGTTGTCCACCCACCCCTCATAGCCGTCCCAGTCGCACCTTGCCAGCGACCATTGTGGTCCCTGCTCTTCTATGGTAAAGGTGTCGCCCAGCAACAGCTGGTTCACCATCTCGGCACGGTCCGACGGGTCGCGCCGCATTGCAACGGCTGAAAGAAAACAATAAGCTCTCGTCATGGCATTGGAATGATTTGGGTGGATGGTAGGGGATGGGGTGCTATAGTCTCCCGTGTTCCACGGACAGCACTATCCGCTCTATCAAATTGTCGTCCTCGTTGTTGCGCGGGTCGTAGGCGGCTTTCAGGTTGTAGCCAAACAGGCGGGCAAAGGCCTGGTAGAACCCGGCGCGCAGCTTGCCCCTCAGCTCGTCCACCAGCACATACGACGTTCGGCCTGTTTCGCGGTCTATCAGTTTCAGCAGCACCTTCCCCTGCGATATGGTGCAGTCCTTCAACTCGTCGCTGAAGTCGGCCAGCAGGTTCTTCTCCGCAGCCCTGATGGCGGCGCGCCGCTCCCGTTTGGGCAGGTCGGCAATCTCCTTCTCCAGCACATCCAGCCGCTGTTTGCCTATCTTGGCATAGGGCAGCATCTTCTTCACGTTGCGGATCAGTTTCTGGTTCTTCCTGATTTCGGTTTCGCTAAGCAGCGATGCCGACTCTATAACGCGTATCTCTTTCAGCCGGTAGTAGGGTATCGTGTCGCCCTCCACTATTATCCCAAACCGCACTTTGCGATCCATGACCACCTGGCCCTGGGCCGGTGACACTGCCGAGGCAAGCAATACTATGAGGGTGGCAAAAAAGAGTCTTTTCATAATAGCCTTCATATTTTTGTCTCAATAACTCCATTTTGTCGAAATTATTTTGTACTTTTGCAGCATGAAAAAAAGTTTGGCCGAATTTAACCTTTTTTATAGCCTCTGTCTGCCGTTGGTGGAGTATGGCACGTGGTGCCACTACCGCCGTGTGGTGGTGAGGGGCAAAGACAATCTGCCCGAGGAGATACCCTATATCCTTGCCCCTACCCATCAAAATGCCATGATGGACCCCCTCGTGGTGCTCATGGCTCTGAATAGGCCTGTGGCCTTCATGGCGCGGGCCGATATATTCCGCAAACCCGTGGCTCGGTTTTTCCTCACTTGGCTCCGCATCAGTCCTGTTTATCGCATCCGCGACGGCCGCGACCAGCTTTCGCGCAACGAGGAGGTCTTCGGCGTGGCCCGTCGGTCGTTAGAACAAGGCATTCCCCTCTGCCTCATGGCCGAAGGCACCCACAACGACCGCCATCAACTGCTCCCGTTGGTCAAGGGTATGTTCCGCATTGCAGGCCAAACCCAGCGCGAGCTGGCTGGGCAGCCCCTTTACATCGTCCCCGTAGGGCTGGACTATGACCACTATGAAACTCCTTACCACAGCGTGGTCGTCAATTTTGGCAAACCTATTCCAGTGCAGCAGTATATGGCCGAATTCGACGAAAACGAACCCTTGGCACTCAACCACATGCGGGCAGACCTGACGGTCGCCATGAAAGGTGTCATGCATCAGGTGAACTCCGACGACCATTACGACGACGAGTACGCCTACTGCCATCTGCGCACACCCCAGGTGCTGCACGAGCAGGGCTGGCGCAACTCCGTGTGGGGTCGCTTCATGGCTCGGCGCAAGGTCAGCCAGCAGTTGGCCGACCTGCCCCCCAACGAGTTGGAAACCATCTACCAGCAAGGTGCCGAATTCCGCCAAGCATGCGACCAAAGCCGTGTGCCGTTGTGGTTTGCCTCCAAGTGCCCCCGCCAGGCGGCAGCGAAATGGACCCTGCGCTGGCTTGGCTCTTCGCTGGGGGTGCTGCTGTGCATCGTGCTTTGCTGGGACATGCTGCCGCTTTGGGTGCTGAGCAACCCCGTGGTTTATCTGCCCACCCATTTTATCCCCCGCGCCACGGTGAAGGATCCGCAATTCCGCAGTTCCATCAATTTTGCCATCCGCTTTGGCCTCTCGTTGGTCTATATGCTGCTGTTCTTTGTTGTCAATGTGTGCCTTTTCAACTTGTGGCGAGCCTTGGTGCTGTTGGTGGTGGGGCTGCTGAGTGCTTGGCTTACTCCCAAGGTCTTTGTGCTGGTGCGCGACATGGTGTATGGCTACCGTTGGTTTGTCAAAGGCCGCAAGCCCAACACCTGACAACTGGCAGCCTTTTTCTCCCTCATTCCTCCGCCGGAGAGCTGATGCACAGAGGTCTCGTTCCCTTTGCCGTCAGTTCTCTCGATAGTGGCATCCCACCCGTTATAGCCTCTTTTTCAGTTTCCCTTTTCCCTCTGGCTTGGACGACGGCACGCATTTTTGTTTAGATTTCTCCATCTGTTTGCTTGTTCATTGTTTCTTGTTGAGAGACAAAATAGAATATAAATATAGAATAAATAGAGAGTAAATAGAAATAATGTTCATGTCATGCAGATTTGTAGATGACTGTGCGGCGGTGGCGTTGAATGGCGTGGAAGACGAAAAAACGTTTTCCTGGAGCGAAATAATATCCCGTATTGTTCGTTATTGAGAGTGTCCTGCTGTTGGGGCACGGGCTTGCCGATAGGGTTCGACTGCCCGTTTGGATTGGATAACTTAAGTTTGTTATATTATGAATGATATACATTACAATTCTATTCCAGTGTTGCTGCTGACAGGTTATCTGGGCAGCGGAAAGACTACGTTGTTGAACAATATTCTCAATAATAAGCGCAAAATCCGTTTTGCGGTGCTGGTGAATGATATCGGTGAGGTGAATATTGACGCCTCGCTGATTCAGAAAGGCGGCATCGTGGGCCAGGGCGACGACAGTTTGGTGGCGTTGCAGAACGGATGCATCTGCTGCACGCTGAAGATGGACTTGGTCCGGCAGTTGAGCGAGATTATGGGTATGGCCAAGTTCGATTATATAGTGATTGAGGCCAGCGGCATCTGTGAGCCGGAACCGATAGCCCGCACCATCTGCTCTATGCCCCGCATGGGTGAGGAGTATACCCGTTATGGGGTGCCGCGGTTGGATTGTGTGTTGACCGTTGTGGACGCGCTGCGGATGCAGAGTGAGTTCGACTGTGGCGGTCGGCTGCTGGGTTCGGCTATCGCTGAGGAGGATATTGAGAATCTGATCATCCAACAAATTGAGTTCTGCAATATTGTGATGTTGAACAAGAAGTCTGAGGTGGCTCCAGCTGAGTTGGAGCGATTGAGGCAGATTGTGGCGAATTTGAACCCCGGAGCTCGGATTATGGAGGCCGATTATGCCGATGTCGATTTGGATGAGCTGATTAATACGCATTGCTTTGAGTATGGTGCAACTGAGGGACAGGCCGGTTGGGTGAAGGAGTTGGAGCGGTTGACGACCGACGCTGAGGATGAGGAGGCAAGAAGGCACCACGACGGCGAAGAGCATCACGACCATCACGACGATGAGGAAGATGAGCATCACCAACATCATGACGATGAGGAAGATGAGCATCACCACCATCACGGGCATGACGACGAGGATGACGAGGATGAGGGGCATGAGGGTCATGGCCACCACCATCACCATCATCACCATGCCGAGGGTGCCGAGGTTGAGGAGTATGGCATAGGCACGTTTGTTTATTACCGTCGGCAGCCTTTCGATATTGATAAGTTCGACCGTTTTGTGAACTTCGATTGGCCAAAGAGTGTCATCCGGACTAAGGGTGTGTGCTATTTTGCCGACGATCAGGATATGTCATATTTGTTTGAGCAGGCTGGTGTTCAGGTGAAGCTTTCGGAGGCGGGCCAGTGGTATGCCACCATGCCGGAGGATGAGTTGATAGATATGATGCGCCGCGACCCGGGTCTGGTGCATGATTGGGATGATGTGTATGGCGACAGGATGGTGAAGCTGGTGTTTATCGGCCAGAATATGGATAAGGAGGGTATCTGCAGGGCGTTGGATAAGTGCTTGGCAGATTAGTACTCCCACATGTCGATTGATATGTTCATGATGTCCTCTTCGATGCGTTCGGCTTCGAGGAGGGCATCTTCGCCTGTAAGGTAGTCGTGGATGCTGCGGTTCCAGGTGTTGTCGACGCGTGTGATGAAGGATGAGTACATGAATGTGTTGAAGACATATTCCCAGTTGGGTAAGTGAACGAGGTTTTCTCGGCTGTAGGCTTCTTTTTGTGCAAAGAGGACTCGCACTTGGTGCGAGAGCATCGGTATCCAGAAAAGGGGGACTGTGCCTATGTATTCTGTTTCGCCGTCGATGACTTTGAAACGGTCTTCCATGGGCGCAAGGCCTAATTTGCGCACTTGCATGCCGCTGCGCGAGCGGTCGAGGAAGACGGCTTCTTTGATGGCATATTGGTAGATGTCGTCGGACTTGAATTCGTGGGGGACGTAGACGGTTGTGTAGTCGGCTTCGCCGTAGTCGTCGTAGACGGCCATCTGAACGGTGTCGCTGCGTGTTGCCCGTTCGATTACTTTGGCACAGTCGAGGGGTATCTTCAGCTCGTCGTCTTCAAATAGTTCTATCTCGCTCGCAAGTATGGCGTCCCAGATGATGTAGGCCAGGTTTTTGCGGCCGCGGATGCCTTCGGGTTGCGTGGGGAAATAGAAGTATTGGTTTTCTTTCTCCCTTATGTCGATGATGCGCCAAAGAACGCGGCTCCAATAGACATCGGCTTCGCGGACAAATCCCAGTTCCTGCGGTTGTTTTTTCCATGTCATGGCCCGCTCGTAATAGTCGTTGGGCTGAGGCTCGACCCATTGGGCCGTGGCTTCGGTGACGGTGCTTGCGAGGAGCAGTAGCAGGATGAATATTTGTCGCTTCGGGGTCAAGCGGTGATTTTGTTTGAGCTTGTGTTGTTTGTTGTTGAGGTGCGGGATGACCGGTAGGTGCGTTGGGATGAAATGGAAAAGAGTTAAGAATAAGGGCTACTTACTCTTAACTCTTTCGTTATTGAGATTTGGGCGAATCGTGGTTTGTCTAAATAGTTTATTCGGATTAGTATTCCCACATGTCGGATTCAATGTTGAAGATGCGCTCTTCGATGGATTCGGCCTCGAGCATGGCGTCCTCACCCGTCAGATAGTCGTGGATGGCACGGTTGTGGGTGTTGGTTTCGCGAGTGACGAAGCTGTCGAAGTAACGGGAGATGAAAATCTCGTCGTAGCTGCGCTCAGCATTGTTGTTGTAGAGGTCGTAGGCGTTGGTACGGGCGAAGATGTTGCGCACTCTCATGTCGTTCATGGGGATCCAGAAACGTATGGTGGGGGTGCACTCCATGTCGCCATCCACTTCGCGGCAGTTCTCATCGACGAGGGCAAGAGCTATGATGCGCACTTTCATGCGGGTGTCTTTGTTGTCGATGTACCACCATTCTTTGAGGTGGATCTGGTAGTAGTCGTCGGAGGTGAAGGATTTGTACTTCACTGTGTCGTGACCTTCTTCTATCATTTCACCATACTCATCGTAGATGGGGTCGGTGGTGGTGGAGTCGGCCTTGTTCAGTTTCTTGTACATGTTTTCCCAGTCGACCGGGGTCTTCAGTTCGTCGTCTTCGTAGATCTCGAATTCGCCGTTTGCCGCAGATCTGTAGATGAGGTAAGCCAGATTGATACGACCCTGGTTGTTGTTAAGGGAGTCTTCGCCCTTGGGGAAGTAGAAGAACTGGTTGAATTTCTCACGGAAATCAATTGTACGCCAGATACAGGTTTCCCACGTAACGTCGCTCTCGCGGGTGTTGGGATAGGGGATAGCCTTTCTGGTGGTTGTGATTTTGCGCTCGTAAAAGTTGCTTAAATTGTTTTCATCTTCAGGGTCAAGAATGTTCTGTGCGTTGACGGTCATTCCTCCCAGAGCGAGAATCATGAGGCTGAAGCCAAGCAATACTTTTTTCATGGTGTATAATTTTTATTCGTTATTATCTTTATCGCGTTATACGGAAGGTGCTGCTGATGTTACGTTTGGTGCCGTCGGGCATGTTGACATCGATGCTGAGTGTAATCTTGCAGCCCGGTTTGGCTTTCTGGATGTAGCTCATCACTTCAGCTCCCCATTGTTGACCACGGTTCTCGATATCGGTTGCTCCATTGACTTTGGTGATATCGACGGTTTGCTTGATGATGGTCGGTGTTTTCATGCGGAAAGCGAATTCTTGACCATAACGTACTTGAGGGCCTTTCATGCCTTTGAGGTCGTTGATGGGTATGCCTTTGCCAGCTTCGACTGAGCCCAGATAGATTTTGGGGTCGGGCAGCGGACGGGCACGGAATTCGGTCGATCCGGCAGAACGAGTTTGGTTGCCGTCCTTGAAGGATGCGTTGACTTTGATTCTGCCTTTGTTGACTTTGGGTTTGATGATGTAGTTGCCAGCTCCTTTGGAGTTGTCGGGTACGATGGTGGCTTGGCTTGGGTCGGCAAGCGAAACGACGATGTTGTGGGCTGCGATGCCAGGAACGGAGATACGGACGGGGTTGTCGATTCCGGCATAGACGACGTTCATTTCGGTCAACTCGAACACTGCCATGGGTTCGGCAACGAAGTAGGTCTCTTTGAAGTCGTAGCTGCTGGTTCCGTTGTCGTTCTTGACATATACGGTGCCGGTGACGGTCTTGGGACCGGTGGAGTTGCAAATGGTGCTGTAGACCACGGCACCGGTGTCGTTTGCGGTGAATCTTGTGCCACCAACAGTGGCCTCGAATTTGGCTTTCGAGTCGTATGCGCCTACGTTGACAACGAGTTCGTATTTGCCTCCTTGCAGAATGTAGGACGATTTGGGACGTGTGATAACGGCCACCTTATCGAATGAGAAGTCGTTTGACTTGATTTGCTTGTAGAGCATGTTCACGGCGTCGAATTCGGCGTTCATGACTTCTGCTTTCATACGGGTGAGGGTGACAAGAGCAGCACCGGCAACGGTGTTGTTAAAGTTGAGCTGTTCCCATGAGAGGGGTTTGCCCTCGCTATTGAGGTGCATGTCCTCAACGGCAAGACCCAAAGCTACGTGAACCGAGTCGGCTCCGAGTTTCTCTTTAACGGCTTTCTTGTAGTCGATGATTCTCTTCTTTATTTCGTAGGCTGCTCCCTCGGTCACCTCTTTGCCTTCGGCTTTGCCGATGAAGTAGGGTGTTCCAAGGTGGTTGTTGTCAAGTTTTTGAATCCAGCTGAACCCTCCCACATGGAGTGCTTCTGCGATGCTGTCGAAGTTCTTCGAGCCATCGGCATTGACAAGACTGATGCGGCGTTTGATGGTGTTTTCGCTGTTTTCGGGGTCTATGACTGAGATATCGGCTTCACTGGTTATCTCGCCAATGAAACTGTAGGTGACGGTATCAATGGTGTATATAAGTTCGTTGGAGAGTTTCTTGATCTCTTGAGCTTTATCGTATTTCTCCTTGACTTTCGCGGGGTTGTTCTTGAGGGCGGCTTCAAAGTTATTGTATGTGTCGTCGAGCTTTGTGACCATGTTCTCGTTGGATTTAGTCATAGCATTTCCGACCGTTTTGAATCCCTCAACAACCTCTGCCGACACATTAAGTGCCAACATGGCGGTGTACACGAGGTACATCATCTGAATCATTTTTTGTCTCGGGGTTTCCGGACAGTTTGAAGCACTCATATGTTCTGATTAGTGTGGGTTATATTGTTGAGTATTATTAAAGTCGATTAAAGTCTTGTCTGCATTGCAGCAAGCATGTTGCCATAGACGTTGTTGAGCTCAGCCACCTTGCGGGTGAGGGCGTCAATTTGGTCTTTGTATTTGAGTACGCCTTCGGCGGAATCGGCAAAGTTGGACATCATGGTCTGGATGCGCTCCTCAACAGCTTTGGTGGCTTCCAGCTGGCTGGTTGAGGTCTGGAGCTGCATCTCGTACATGGCATTGACGGATGCCAGACTGCTGGCCAGTTTCTTCATCTCATCGGCATAAGAAGCATCGCCGCTGGTGAGAGCCTGGGCAGTCTCTTGATAGATGGTGGTGAGGTTGTTGACGGCCTCAGAGGCTTGTTTGAGGTTGCCTACTGCCTCGGCAGCACCATCAAGTGTGGAGACAAACTTGTCGGTAGAGGCGGCTGCACTGGCCATGCCATTCATTGCGGTTGCGCTGTCGGCCAAGTTCTCCATTCCTTTTCCGAGACGTTCAATGAGTTCGGGAGTGATTTTGGCATCTTCCAGCATCTTGTCAAGACGGGCGGTCAGAGGATCATCGGCTTCAGGTACGGACACCAGATTGTCAATATTGTTGAGGTTTTCAAGATTGTCATTTTTTGCGTTGAGACCTTCGCCACCTTCCATGCCGGCAAGTTGGGGATAGACCAATGTCCAGTCAAACTCCACGTGTGGGGGTTCAAATGCTGACAGGAAGAAGATTACGGTCTCAGTACCCATACCGATGATAAGCATAAGCTCACCACCAGGCCAGTGGTTAATTTTGAAAAGAGCTCCAATGATAACGACGGCGGCTCCCCAACCGTACAGTTTTGACATGAAGTTTTTGTAACCATTACTGCGAACAAGATTGTCTATAAAGCTCATGGTGTGATGATTTAGTGTTGCTTAAATTTATTTTTTGATGTATTGTATTCTTTGGATTTGGGTCTCTGTGAGTGTGGCTCCCAGAGACCCTTTATTGTCATGCTTGACTATTAATATACGTTAGAGGCAGTCTTCAGGTTATCGCCCTTCACACGGCCCAGATAAGGCTGGATGCAGCGGAAGCCAATATAGCAC
The DNA here is from genome assembly GCA_002354035.1 of Bacteroidales bacterium UBA2714. Lineage (GTDB taxonomy): Bacteria > Bacteroidota > Bacteroidia > Bacteroidales > P3 > Colimorpha. The sequence continues at coordinate 51,317 of DEKU01000004.1, read as the reverse complement.
TTGCTGGTGTCTTGGAACTCAAACGAGCGGGTCTGAACCTGGATGAAGTATTTCTGGTCTTTCCAGCTGCCACCACGGACAACCTTACGCTTTTGGGCGATGGGGTCGCTCTCCTTGGCGTTATAGTTATAGAAGGGAGAGAGTGCATTGGCGACAATATAGGTGTTGTCGTCGTAGGCGTCAGCACACCATTCCGAAACATTACCCGACATGTCGTACAGACCGTAGTCGTTGGGTGCATAGTGGCCAACAATCAGAGTGCGGACACCGCCGTCATCGTCGTAAGCACCGCGCAGGGGCTCGTAGTTGGCCAGGAAGCATCCATTAGGATTGCGGACATAGGGGCCGCCCCAAGGATAGCTCTCAGCTGCAATGCCGCCACGGGATGCGAACTCCCACTCAGCCTCGGTAGGCAGACGGAAGTCGTTCATGTGGGCATAGTTGATGCTCTCAAGATAGTCATTGAGGAAATGGCTACGCCAGATGCAGAATGCCTTGGCCTGCAACCAGCTGACACCAACCACGGGATAATTGTCGTAGGCGGACGAGCAGAAATAGTTTCGCGTGAAGTCGTCGTTCATGGAATAGGTGTAGTCATGCACCCAGCAGAGGGTGTCAGGGTACACATTGATTCTCTCTTTATGGACGAATGCTGTGCGGTTGTTCAAGCCGCGGGGACGGGCAGTATAGAGAGTGCCACGGTACTCCTCTTTGTTCTGTACACCAGCCTCCTTACGTGCTGCGTCGGCATAATCAATCCAGTAATATTCGTAGTTCAGCTTGGAAGCATCAATCTCACGACGGCCAAAATATCTGTCTTTCTCAGCCACATAGAGGTCGTTCAGAGCCTCTCGGGTCTCTGCGTCGTTCCAGCGGATTTTGGTTTTCTTGTTTAACTTTGGGGGGTCGAGGGGTTCACCGTATTCGTTCTCCTCGATTTGGTATTCGCCTTCTACACCAGCTTCGGCCAGCATTCTGCGGACAATAGAGTCGGTGACCCAGAATACGAATTGGCGATACTCGTTGTTGGTAACCTCGGTCTCATCCATGAAGAAAGAAGATACCTGCATGGTGCGGGGCTGAGAGGTTACGCCGTAGGTATTGTTCTGCACACCGGCACCCATGCTGAAGTTGCCTTGATTGATAAAGACCATGCCCTTGAGGTCGATGTCTTCGAACTGTGAGCGATCAAGAACTCCCACTAATTCGCCATTTTCTGACCGAGATGAGCAACCATAGAAGAATAGTACTGAGGCTGCTGCCAAGAAAAACAACTTTTTCATATTGAGTATTGTATTTTTATTTATTCTTTGTTTTGTGTTGTTGAGGACTGTTTCTGTCCCCGTTTATACGCAGATTCGTTTAAAATGTTTCGTTTTTTAAATGTTTTTACGTTTTGGACATTACAACAGGTAAATCGTGTTACCGTAAGAGGTGTGAGGTTTGCGAGGCACGACCACCTTGAAGCAGAATTTCAAATATACCTCAAGTGTACCCATGCTGCGTCCGGGTTTGAAAGTACCCAAGCGGCTGGTAGTGATGTCATAAGCCAGTCCCAAGCGGAATTTTTTCCAATGCACACCCGCCAAGACATAGATTGCATCCTGAACCCTGTAGCCCAAACCGCCCCAGAAAGCGTTGCGATAGTCCACCAGACAGGACACATCAGCCTGGAAACGGCTGAAGTTGGCAGTCTTTAACATGGCTGAAGGTTTGATGCGGATTGATGGAGCGCTGGAAGGAGTGTATTCATAGCCACCCATTGCATAAACGGTGCGGGCGTTGGTGAATTTAATCTCGTCGCTGTGAGCAGCGAGAAGGTTTTTAACAGAGAGACCTAAATAGTATTTGCCCGGCACTTGGTAGTAGATACCAACCGAGCCGTCAATCATCGTTGCAGCTTCACCCAATCCGTTGAGGAGAGGGTCGTTAGGATCGTTGGCAATGAGAGAGCTTTTGTCCAGCTTGCTATTAATCAAGTTGAACTCAAAACCTGCCGAGAGGTTACCCTCGCCCCAGAACATGCGGAAAGCGTAGTCGACAGAGAGTTGGATATTATCGCGATAACCGATTTTGTCGGAAACCACCGTGAATCCAATGCCACCGTGGAGGAACTTCACAGGCATGTCGAAAGTGAAGAGGATGTCGGTAGGAGTGGAACCGGCAGAGGTGCCACCCGTGGGTGGGTCAAGATGGAGGCCTAACCATTGCTGCCTGTACATCGCCGCAGCGCAGATGGAGCCAGAACTGCCAGCATAACCGGGATTGTAAGACATCCTGTTGAACATGTATTGTGAGAATTGGGGCTCCGTCTGGGCCATGACAACACATGAAAATCCCAATGCTATCAGCAAAAGTGACAGTTTCTTGCTCAGTTTGATTTTCATGCGGATCCTCATATTAGTATCATCTATCTATTTAATAATCATTTGTATAAATGCGTTTCTGAGCTGCTTTTTCGATGAAAAGGCAATTCAGATTTTGACTTGCAAAGATAGCAATAATTATTTACATGGCATTTTTTTTTTGTGTTTTTTTTCTTTTTTTTCTCGCCTCAATCTTCTTTTCGTCTGAATATGATGTATCTACATTGTGTGTTTGATCGCGAAAATAAAAGGTGTCACTTTACTGCTCGTGGGGTATAAGGCAGCTTTCGGGATAGTCGTCGATTAGCATGGCTTGGGTGCGGACGGCGTGGCTGCGTGTGTCGCCGAGCGAAAGGATTACGTGCACCTGATTATTCAGTTGATTACGACGGAATAAAGTCTTTTCCTGCAAGTCCTTGGGCAAACGGCTTACTTCGCGTTGTGCGGCCATCTGTGAGTTGACGATACACAGCTCTATGTCGTACAAGTGGCCTTTCTGCTCCATATGCTCCGTGGGATGCTCCTCGGGTTTGGTCGAAGGCTGCTGGGTGGGCTCTTGGATTGGCGGAGGAGGGTCGGGCAGTGTGTCTTGGGGTTCGATTTCTGCCACAGCCAACTCAGTCCGTTTCGTACTCCTCTTTGGCGGCGTGTCGGCCTTGCGGGGGGTGCTTTCGGGCTTGTCGGTTGGCGAGATGGGGTAGGGCGATATGCGTTTTCGGCGTGTGCGGTCGCGAAAAGCATAGTACTCCTCTCTCTCCATGGCCAGGGTGTCTTGTTCAATCCATAGGGCATAGCCTGTGGCGGGGTCGAGCGTGGTGACCACCACCTTGCCCGACCCTTTGATGCCGATGCTGTGCACGGCCAGTTTCGTCATGTCCAGTATTCCCGGCTTGGGGCAGCGGTCGTTGACCCTCACCACTATCCTCAAGTTGGTAGGTGGATAGGTCACCAGAAGGTAAGTCCCCATGGGGATGGTCTTGTGGGCGGCGGTGTATTGGTTCTGACGGAACACCTCACCGTTCGACGTTTTGCGTCCCACAAACCTGTCGGAATAGTACGTCCCCAGCATCACCGTCCCCTTTGGCAGCTCATTGTCCATGTCCAAAGTGTCGGTGTCGTTCTGGGCCCGGCAGGGCACCATTGCCATCAGCAGGAATAATATTAATAGTATTCTCTCGATAATAATATTGTTTTAATTATGTTGTTACCAATTCATAGCCTCGTGGTTGGCCACCGAGGGGTTAAACCATTGTCCTTGCAGCCGCAGCACCTGCTCTATGATGTCGCGAACACATCCGAATCCCCCGCCATAGAGCGATATGTAGTCGCAGATTTCCTTAATCTCGGTGGCGGCGTCGGCCGGGCATGCGGCCACCCCGCAGTGTGTCATGATTCCGTAGTCGGGAATATCGTCGCCCATGCAGACTACCTGATTCTCGGACAGTCCGTTTTTCGACAGAAATTCTTTGTAGGTCTCCATCTTGTTGGCGCATCCCGTGTAGCACTGTGTCACTCCCAGGGCGGCCATCCGGTTGTTGATGCTCAGCGAGGTGGCCCCCGAAATCAGTGCCACGATATAGCCTTTCTTGACGGCATACTGAATAGCGAATCCGTCCTTGATGTTTCCGAAACGCACGGTCTCCCCGTCGGCGTATGTCCATACGCTCCCATCGGTCATCACGCCGTCGAAATCAAACACAAAAGCCTTGATTTCGTGCAGTTTTTCTTTGTAGTTGATCATTGTGTTGCAGTTGTTAGCTGTTAGTATATAGGTGAGGGGTTTGTTGAAACAATCGTTATACGTGTTGGGTGGCGGCATATTCCAGCAGGTCCTCATACACCGTGCGCCATCCCTTCCAGTCGAAATCGTCGCTCAGGTTCTGGTTGTGGAAGATGCAGCAGAAGGTGCCCTCCACCGCTTTCACCTCATCCACAAGGGAGTGCAGCTGCCGGATGGTTTCGTCGGGGCTCAGTTTCATGTGTGTGTGGAAGGTGGTGTCCATGGCCATGAACGGATGCATCGTCAGGTTACCCTCCTGGTCGCTGTTCAGGTCGAAGAAAGGCACGGGGGTGCACGTCCCGCAGCGGAATCCCGGCACCTCGGCATATCCCATTGAGTAGTCGTGCAGTATGTTGTGCTGCTGTAGGTTGCGGTATGCATAGGGCAGGTTGAAGCGCAGGAAGTGAAACCGGTTGCGGACTATGGAGCGGTGCAGGATGTCCGACAGGCGTGCTATCTCGCGCTCCAGCCGCGCAGGTTCCTCGGCCGAGTAGTACGACCCATGCACACCCATTTTGGCATAGTCGCCCAGATGCTGGAGCAGTTCGCGGTACTCGCTGCAATGGGGCGAGGCCGGCTTGTCGTAGATGCCATAGTCCCCCATCAGGGTGAAGAAAATGAGGTTGCTGCGGTAGGTGTATTTTTGGCTCAGCTCCAGTATATAGTCGAACGTGTCGTAGGGGTCTTCCTCTTTTTTCAGCAACACCCTGAGGCGGTGGCGCACCTCCTCGGGGTCGTGCCGATGGATGCCGTCGCGCAGCAGCCCCATCACCGTTCGGAAAGTGCCCTTGTGCAGATAGCAGTAGGCGGCGTCGATGTCCACAGTCTGTTCGAAACTGAACGTGCGGCTCCGGAACATCAGTTCAGGATAGCGGTCACGCAATATGTCGCGGAGCATCAGGGCCCAGCGGTCCACCACGGCGGTTTGCAGAAACCCCGTTTTGTAGGCCAGGCTCTCCGTTGCCATAAACCGTCCGTGGCTGTCCTTGCGGTGTGGCAGGTATTCCTCGTAGCGCGAAAGCATGAAGAAGATGGCCGCAAAAGGGTCGAACGGCATCACCGCGTCGCGGGCAAAGACGGGGAACAGGGCCGTCATCCCGTTGTGCGCAAAGGGGTGGCACTGCTGCTCCTCGATAGTGGTTTCGAACAGCAGGCGCGCCGATTTCACAAACGGGGCGTCGCAGCCCTCAACGGGGCTGTTGGCGTAGCAAAGGCGGGGTCCCTCGTGGTTCCGGAAAGCTTGGGGGTCGACCGTGATGGCAAAATCTGTTTGCAATATATCCCTCATGACCACATTGATGGTGTAGCCAGCTCGATTGGTCAGTTTTGGGACATATATCAGCAGCATAACTGTTGATTTTGAAATTGCAAAAATACAACTATTTTTTTGATTGATAAAAAAATGTTGTATTCGGCCTCTTTTTTTAAGGCATGAAAAGCAGCTCGCCGCCCCCGTCCACCTCAAGGTGTACGCGTCGGCCCAAGGCCAGGGCGCAGTTGTTGGTGCCTATATGTCCGGCCGCGAATCCGAAGCACACCGGATAGGCATATTCCGCCACCGCGTCGGCCACAATTTGCTGGGCCGTCCGGCCGAAGGGGATGGCGTTGTCGTGCATGTCGCTCATGGCCCCCACCACCAGCCCGGCCAGCCCTTGCAGGTGGCCGCTGCGCTTGAGGTTCATCATCATGCGGTCGATGTGGTACAGATATTCGTCCAAATCTTCGATAAAGAGGATTTTCCCCTCGGTGTCGATGTCGCTGGCCGAACCTGTCAGACTGTAAAGGATTGACAGGTTGCCGCCCACCAGCACCCCGTCGGCAACGCCGCTGCGGTTCAACTCGTGGGCAGGGCTGCGATACTGCATGGTCTCGCCCCACAGCATGCGCCGGAGCGTGTCGGTCGAGGGGTAGGGACACTCCACCGCGTCGGCCGGGATGTCGATGGGCATGGTGGCGTGCATGGTGGCCATGTTCAGCTGCCGGTGTATGTGGCTGTGCAGCACAGTGATGTCGCTATAGCCCACAATCCATTTAGGGTTTTGGGATAACTGGCCGAAGTCCAGTCGGTCCACAATGCGCACCGTCCCGTACCCTCCTCGCGCGCAGAACACGGCCTTCACTTCCGGATTGTCCAGCAAGCCCTGCAGCACCTGCGTGCGGACGGCGTCGGCGCCGGCAAATTGGTTGTCGGTGGCATACAGGCCTTCGGGCAGCAGCACCTCCAGCCCCCAGCTTTCCAGCAGGCGCACACAGGGAGCCAGCTCGGCGGCGCTGATTTTCCTTGCCGGAGCCGTAATGGCCACGCGGTCGCCCGGCCGGAGGCTGGGAGGTATGACGATAGGTGTTTCTCTGTTCATAATGTCAGCGGTATGCGTTATATTTTTTGTGTATTAAAAACGTGGGCAAAGCCCTTTTATTGTCCCCCTCCCTCCCTTCCTTTGCCGAGATAAAGCCGATGTTTATACTACACTTTGACTCTCGGCAAGAGACTAAATAGAGAGTAATAAGAAACTAAATAGTGTGTAACAAGAAACAAAATGGACAGAACAGGGCGAGGGCCAAGAGCCCCTGATGCCAGGCCTCAGCGCGTGGCGGCGGGGGTGGGGCAGGGGTTGAGGCCAGCTGCGGAACGGGTTGGTTGTGAAGATTGTTGTGTGCTGATATTGTGAGATTAAAGTTCATTGCGGCAGTTTTTTTTTTCAAGTAGGGTTGCTGAATTGGTTTTTTTTTGTATATTTGCAAAATCATTTTTTTATACTAACATCTAATCTGTATTTATCATGACACTGCGAGAAATAGTTGAAACGCTCAATGCTACAGTGTATCTTGGCCAGGATCGTCTGGACGAGGAGGTGACCACCGCTTTTGCATCCGATTTGATGAGCGATGTGTTGACGCTGAAGGAGACCCCGATGCTCATCACGGGTCTCTGCAATGTGCAGACCATCCGCACTTGCGACATGGCCACGCTCGACATTGTGGTTTTTGTGCGCAATAAGAAGCCCACAGCCGATATGGTCGAACTGGCCGAGGATAACGACATGGTGCTGATTGCCACCAGCTACTCTATGTTCAAGACCTGCGGCTTGCTGTTCGACGCCGGCATCCAGCCCCTGTATTAATCCCTAAGAACCAACAAGTACTATGCATCAGGAATACACAGTTATAGAAGGCGACTTCACGAATGCCGGCACGGCATCGAGTTCGGTCAAGAAGACTTTGAAGCAGTTGGGCGTGGCTCCCCAGATTGTGAAACGGGTGGTGGTGGCGCTCTACGAGGCTGAGGTCAACGCCATAGCCCATGCCTACGGCGGCAAGGTGCTGGTGGACATTGAGGCCGACAAAATCCACATGGTGGTGGCGGACAAAGGGCCCGGCATCCCCGATATAGCCCAGGCCATGCAGGAGGGCTACTCCACGGCGCGGCCCGAGGTGCGCGACATGGGGTTCGGCGCCGGCATGGGCCTGCCCAACATGCAGAAGAATGTCGACACGCTCAATGTCACCTCCGAGGTGGGGGTTGGCACAACGGTTGAGATGATTGTCAATTTTGTTTAACTACATAATATTTATAAGCTCATGTTTTACCACGCTCTCGAAATCGACGACGGCAATTGCATTGGCTGTTCGCGATGCATGAAAATATGCCCCACCGAGGCTATCCGCATCAGCAACGGCAAGGCATTCATCATGGAGGACCGCTGCATTGACTGTGGCAAGTGCCACGAGGCCTGCCCCGTGGACGCCATCTTCATCAAGCAGGACGATTTCAAGATGGTGCATGAGTTTCCGCATTCGGTGGCGTTGCTGCCGGCGGTGTTTCTGGGGCAGTTTCCGGACGACATCCGTGTGTCGCGCATTTATGCCGCCTTGAAGGATTTGGGGTTTAAGCATGTGTATGAGGTGGAGTCGGCGGCGGCCATCTACGCCGATGTGAAACATAAATATGCCCGCGAGCATGAGGACGACGAGCCGCTGATTTCCAGTTTCTGCCCTGCCATCGTGAGGCTGATACAGATCAAGTATCCTTCGCTGGTGGGGAATATCATCCCTGTGAAGGCTCCGCTCGACATTTCGGCCATGTATGTGCTGAAGTTGCTCACCGAGGAGCGGGGTGTGCCGCGGGAGGAGATAGGTCTTTTCTATGTGACGCCTTGCGCCGCCAAGATTGCCGCTGTCAAGGCCCCCGTGGGCGAGAAACGCTCGCTGATTGACGGCGTGATAAATATGGACGCTCTTTTCAACAAGGTGTACCGCCGCATCAAGGAGCAGGGCAAGGGCTATGCCTATACAGCTCTGCAAACACCTCAGCTGTCGGCCGATGCCATCCTCTCCACCCTCACCAACGGCGAGCGTCGCATCTGTCTGGCCAAACGGTCGTATGCAATTGATGGTATCCAGAATGTGATGGATTTCCTGGATAAGCTGGAGAATGAGGAGGTGGAGGGTGTGGAGTTTCTGGAGCTCAGGGCTTGTGACCAGAGTTGTGCGGGGGCGTTGCTGTCGTGTGAGAACCGGTTCCTCTGCGGCGAGCGGATGTATGCGCGCGCCCGTAAGGCCGCCGAGCGCGAGCGCAACGGCGAGGTGGCCCGCGCCCGAGAGATGGATGCCTACCGTGATTATCTGATTGAGAACTCCTTTGCCGAGCCAGCCCAGGCCCGGTCGATGCTCACGCTCGACAAGGATCTTTCGCGAGCCTATCAGAAGTTGGAGAAGATTAACAAGCTGAAGATGTATCTGCCGCAGGTGGACTGCGGAATGTGCGGAGCCCCGACGTGCGAGGCTTTTGCCACCGATGTGGTGTGCAAGCAGGTGGGGCTGACACGTTGTGTCTTTTATCAGCGCCATCTGGAACGGCTGGACGACATCACACGGCAGGAGTGCCTGGCCGCCACCCGCTCGGTGTGGGGCGAGGACCCCATCGGCGACAACGAGCCACCGGAGGTGAAATAGAATGCCGGCCGTGCGATAGCCGAGACCTTTATAGCGTAAAGCAGAGGGGTAGCCGCGAAGCGGCTGCCCCTCTGGCTGTTTGGTAACCACAGGTGGCTACAGGAATATGTAGCGGGCGATGAAGAGGACTGCCAGCACCCACATGGTGGGGGAGATTTTCTTGGCTTTGCCGCAGAGGGCGTTGATGAGCACATAGGAAATCATGCCGATGAGGATGCCGTCGCTGATGCTGTAGCAGAGGGGCATGAGGATGATGGTGAGGAAAGCGGGGATGGACTCGCTGTAGTCGTCCAGTTCAATCTGCTTGATGGGGCTGAGCATCATCAGACCCACGATGACCAACGCAGCAGTGGTCGCCGCCGAGGGGATGTGGGTGAAGATGGGCGCAAAGAAGAGCGCGATGGCAAAGCAGCAGACGGTGGTGAAAGCGGTGAGGCCTGTGCGTCCACCGGCTCCCACACCGGCAGCACTCTCCACGTAGGTGGTGGTTGTGGAGGTGCCGAGGCAGGCGCCGCAGGTGGTGGCAATAGCGTCGGCCATGAATACTTTGTTGATGCCGTCGATGTTGCCTTTCTCGTCCACCATGCCGGCTTTCTGTGAGACGCCAATCACGGTGCCCATCGTGTCGAACATGTCAATGAAAAGGAAGGTGAAGAGGACGACGAGCATGTCCAGCGAGAGCACCTCGCTCCACTGGAACTGGCAGAAGATCGGGGCCACCGAGGGGGGCACGTCGACCACGCGGTCGAAAACGGTGAGGGCGCTGTGGGTCACGGTGCCGTCGGCTCCCGTGATTTGCCAGATGGGCAGCATGCCCAGCAGGGCGGTGGCGATGATGCCGATGAGGATGTTGCCGGGCACTTTGAGAATGAGCAGCACGCCGGTGATGACGATGCCGATGATGGCGAGCAGGGCTGAGCCATGGCAGATGTCGCCGAGACCCACCAGCGTGGCATCGTTGTCGACGATAATGCCGCCGTTCTTCAGTCCGATAAAGGCGATGAAAAGACCGATACCGGCGCCGATGGCATGGCGCAGGTTGAGGGGGATGGCGTCCACAATCCACTGGCGTACCTTGGTGAGGGTCAGGATGATGAAGATTATGCCCTCAATAAAGATGGCGGTGAGGGCAAACTGCCACGAGTGGCCCATGCCGAGGCAGACGCCAAACACAAAGAAGGCGTTGAGCCCCATGCCGGGAGCCAGGGCAAAGGGTTTCTTGGCATAGATGGCCATCACCAGGGTGCCGATGATGGCGGCCAGAGCGGTGGCCGTGAAGACGGCACCGCCAGGCATGCCCTGATCGGCCAGGGCGCTGAAGATGCCGGGGTTGACGGCCAGGATGTAGGCCATGGCCAGGAAGGTGGTAATGCCTGCCATGATTTCGGTCCGCATCTCATGTCGGGCGGGGTCGAATCCGAAAAGTTTCTTTAACATAGCTATATTATTGTATTAGGTTTGAAGATTCGTCATTAGGTGGGGATTAGAAAGCCCACTTGATACCGGCGCAGGGAGCCACGTTGAAGCCCTTGTTCTTGTTGAAATCGTTCCCGCTGCGCCAGCCGCCGGCGAAGTTATAGGCCAGTTCCACTTCGCCGCCAATCATGAGGTGGTTGCAGCCAAAGTGCTGCCCGATGTTGTACCACACTTGAGGCTCGCAGAGGATGACCAGCTGGGTGTTGTCCCATTTCAGGTAGTCGACCAGACCCCAGTTGACGTTCTCGCCCCAGGCGTCGAAGAATCCGCTGAAGGAAAGGCCTTTCACATTGAAGAGATTCTGCATGTTCCATACAAAGGTGAACTGAAGGGGGATGTCGCTCACTTTGTCGAACGGACGCATAACGATGGGCGTTTCGTCCAGCTGTTTCTGGCCACTGATACGCTTGTACATCAGTTGGAAGGTGAAAGTGTTGGTGAAGCTTTCGTTGTGGAGCAGGTACTCAACGCCGAAGAGCCATGCGTTGCTGGCAAACTGGCCGCCGTTCCACTCCACGTGGAGGCTGAGGTTTTTGAGCGGGGTGTGCTGCCAGAAGTTCAGTGCGCGGGCTATCTCGGTGTAGTAACCCGTGGGAACGATGGCATCGGTGGGGTGGTAGATGTCGGTGAAGAAGAAGGTGCTTCCCCACGCGTCGGTCTTGAACATCTCGAGGGTGGTGGTGAGGTGGCCACGATTGAAGTCATACATCTCTTGAATGTTGGTCTGGGCTTTGAGGCCAGTGACGGTCAGCATCAGGGCTGCAAGGAATACTACTTTTTTCATAGTGTTTTCTTTTTGATTTCTTTTTTGTTGATAATAATTTAATTATGTTCCATCAAAATGCTATTGTTGTGTTGGAACGACACTGCAAAAGTACGGATAAAAGTTGATTCCTCAAAATATTTAACATTTCGGTCTTGTCCAGCAGGCTGCGCAGCATGTGTATGGCGAAGGCTCTGCCGAGGTCGCTGAGCAGTGGCTTGGCAGGTCGAAAAGGCCATGGGCAGGCGGAGAACCTGAGTGGTTTAGGCAGTTCCTTCTGTGGTGTCGGTCGTCGGTGGGGGAAGCGTGATAAAGTCGCCGTGGGTGCGGAAATGCTCAATCAGCTGGGCGTAGAAGCGATGGCGAGACAGGGTCTCTGCGTTGCCGACGATGATGAGTTTCATCTTGGCTCGGGTGATGGCCACGTTCATGCGCCGCAGGTCGTTGAGAAAGCCGATGGAACCCTGGTCGTTGTCCCGTACCATACTGATGACGATGACATCGCGTTCCTGCCCCTGGAAGCCGTCTACCGTGCCCACGGAAATCTGTGAGCGGAGGGTGCGGAAGTATTTCTGCCATTTAAGCAGGCGGCGTATGAGGCGCACTTGTGCCCGGTAGGGTGAGATGATGCCAAAGTCTGTGCGGTCGTTCTGTAGGCGGGTAGGTCCCACCATCTCCACATAGTCGCGCAGCACATGGATGAGCAGCCTTGCTTCCTCGGCATTGGAGCGGCTCAGGGAGCGACTCTGCCGTTCGCCGAAGAGGCACTGGGAGGTGTCTATCCATGTCAATGCCGTGTCGATGGGCGACACCAGCCGGGCTGCCACTTGCGGCGCCGCCTTTAGCAGCCCATGGTAAAACCACTGCGAGGGGAAGGCCATGATGTCGTTGTTCATGCGATATTGGGTGGTGAGCAGGGTGACGCATTGTTTCTTGGTTTGGGCCACTATTTGCATGAGCGTGCGGTCCAGTCCACCGTGTGCCGCTTCGGGACATTTGATGGTGGGGGGCAGCTGCATGTGGTCGCCACTCAACACTACGCGGTCGGCCTTGAGGATGGCGGCCCAGCAGGCGGCTTGCAGCCCCTGGGCGGCCTCGTCGATGAAGAGGGTGGAGAACCGACGGTATTCCAATATGTGGTAGGCGCTGCCAATGAGTGTGCAGGAGATGACACGGGCTTGGTCGAAGAGGTCGGTGTGGATGCGTATTCCGAGCTCGGTTGCGCGTGCGTCGAGTTTTGCCAGGCGGGCTTTCTGCTGCTGCGTAAGGCCTGGTCCCCGTTCCTGCCGCAGGGTGCGGCGGATGTTCCAGAGCTCGGCATAGTCGGGGTGGGCAGCAAAGCGCCGTTCGTAGCTGCATTCAAGCATCGCGTCGCTCATGCGCAAGGGGTTGCCGACGCGCAGCACGTTTACCCCCCGGCGCATCAGTTGCTCGCTTATCCAGTCGACGGCGGCATTGCTCGGGGCACACACCATCACTTGCGTTTCGCGACGCAGGGTCTCGATAATGGCCTCGACCAGTGTGGTGGTCTTCCCGGTTCCCGGAGGCCCATGGACGATGGCCACTTCCTGAGCCTCTACCACTTTCTGGACGGCCTCCTGCTGACGGCGATTAAGCCACGGGAAGGAGAGCGGCGGCAGGTGGCGGAAACGGGGCTGAAGAGGGCCTATGAGGGTGTCGCGAAGGTGTACGAATTTCTCGTTTTCGCTGCGCATGGCAGCGTCGAGGGCTTCGAGCATCACTTGGTAGCTGGTGGTGTCGATGGCGGTCTGGATGCCCAAAAGCCTGATTTGGGCCGACGAGCGTAGCGACTGCATGGCCTGACGGTTGGGGATGGCCACGGTCACCACTCCCTCGCCCACCTGCTCAATATAATATTGATGTGGCACTTCGCGCAGCTCGGTGCCATCCTCGCTTTGGTAGAAGAATGATATGGGTTTGCCGGGTTCGAACTCTGTCCCCGGGTCGTCTTCGTCCGTCTCATAGCTCACACTCACCACCATCTGGTCAAGGGCGTTATAGACAAAGTCGCCAATAGTCACAGGGTAGCGGCAGGTGGCCTCCTGCACACGGCTGGTCATCCTGTTCTGGGCCATGGCGTGGGCATAGGTCTCTTGTTCGTATCTCAGCTCCATGCGGAGCAGTTCGGCTTGTTTTTGTAGTTCGGAAATGGGAGATAATTGTTCCATAATGCTGCTTCTTAACGGCAAATAGAAAAAAATATTTTGCAATGATTTGTTCAATCAAATTAAATGTGTATCTTTGCATTGTGCCTTACATTCTTTATGTAAGGTGTAATTATTTGTTTATTAATACATTATTATTGCAAAGCAGCTTATATTAATCCAAAATTAATCCAAAAATAAGGAGTTTTCATATGACAAAAGTAAAATCATTAGCCGACCTCAAAGCCATGAGAGAAAAGCTTCAGTCCAATCTCGACATCCGCGAGAAAGCTGAACATCCCGAGTCGCTTGTGCAAATCAAAGTCGCTATGGCCACTTGTGGTATTGCCGCTGGTGCCAAGCAAGTTATGGAACACATGATGGCCAAGGCTGAAGAGCTCAAGATTGCCGCTGTTTTCACACAGACTGGATGCATGGGCTATTGCCATGCCGAACCCACACTGGAAGTGCGCGTCCCAGGTAAAGACCCCATCGTTTTCGGCCACGTCGACAACGACCGTGCTGACGAGATTTTGACCAAGTATGTCATGAATGGCGAGCTGGTCGAAGGCATTATCCCTGTGAATTACGAAACTATCGACAAATAATACGGAGGACACACTATGGCAAAGTACAAAATGCATGTTCTCATCTGTGGCGGTACTGGATGCAAGTCCAGCAACAGCCTGGATATCATCGAAAACTTCCACACCATTCTGAAAGAGAAGAATCTCCAGGACGAGGTGCAGGTCATCAAGACCGGTTGCTTCGGCTTCTGCGAGAAAGGCCCCATCGTTAAGATTATGCCCGACAACACGTTCTACACCCAGGTCAAGCCTGAGGATGTGCGCCGCATTGTCGAAGAGCATCTTATCAAAGGCCGTAAAGTCCCCGAGCTGCTCTACATGAACCCCGAAAACAAGGAGCATGTCAGCGACTCCAAACACATGGACTTCTACAAAAAGCAAATCCGTATCGCCCTCCGCAACTGCGGTTTTGTGGATCCTGAAAATATCGAAGAGTGCATCTCCCGTGGCGGCTACGAAGCTCTGGCCAAGTGTCTCACCGAGATGACCCCCGAGCAGGTTATTGCCGAGGTCAAGGCCTCCGGTCTCCGTGGCCGTGGTGGCGCTGGTTTCCCCACTGGTTTGAAGTGGGAGCTCTGCGCCAAGAACAAGGCCGACCAGAAGTACGTCATCTGCAATGCCGACGAGGGCGACCCCGGTGCCTTCATGGACCGTTCCATCCTGGAGGGCGACCCCAACAGCATCGTCGAGGCTATGGCCATCTGCGGTTACGCCATCGGCGCCAGCAAAGGTCTGGTCTACATCCGTGCTGAATACCCCCTGGCCATCGAGCGTCTGAAAATCGCCATCAGCCAGGCTCGCGAATACGGCCTCCTCGGCGAAGACATCCTCGGCACAGGCTTCAACTTCGACATTGAGCTCCGCTACGGTGCCGGCGCATTCGTCTGCGGCGAAGAGACTGCCCTCATCCACTCCATGGAAGGCCAGCGTGGCGAGCCCACCCTCAAACCCCCGTTCCCCGCTGTCAGCGGCTACATGGGCAAACCCTCCAACGTCAACAACGTCGAGACCTTTGCCAACGTGCCCGTCATCATCACCAAGGGTGCCGAGTGGTTCAGCAAAATCGGTACCGAGAAATCCAAAGGCACCAAGGTGTTCGCCCTTGCCGGCCAGATTAACAACGTCGGTCTTATCGAAGTCCCCATGGGCATCACCCTCCGTGAGATTATTTACGAAATAGGTGGTGGCATCAAAGATGGCCGTCAGTTCAAGGCCGTCCAGACCGGTGGTCCTTCCGGCGGCTGCTTGACAGCCAAACACCTCGACACCGCTATCGACTACGACAGCCTCGTGGCTGCAGGCTCCATGATGGGTTCCGGCGGTATGGTTGTCATGGACGAGACCAGCTGTATGCCCGCCATCGCCAAGTTCTACCTCGAATTCACCTGCGAGGAAAGCTGCGGCAAGTGCTCGCCCTGCCGTATCGGCAACAAGCGCCTCTGCGAAATCCTTGAGAAAATCACCGACGGCCGCGGCACCATGGAAGACCTCCAGGAACTCCGCAACCTCGCTGCTGTCATCAAGGACACCGCCCTCTGCGGTCTTGGTCAAACCTCACCCAACCCCGTCCTCTCCACTCTCGACAACTTCTGGGATGAATACGTCGAACACGTGGTCGACAAGAAGTGCCGTGCCGGCGTCTGCAAGAAACTCATGCAGTATGTCATCGACGCCGAGAAGTGCATCGGCTGCGGCAAGTGCGCCAAGGGTTGCCCCGTCGAGGCCATCTCCCGCACCAACTACACCGCCCCTGGACACAAACTGGCTTCCATGGCCATCGATGCCACCAAGTGCATCAAGTGCGGCGCTTGTATCAACAACTGTAAATTTGGTGCCATCTCTGTTAAGTAATAAATAATATGGTCAAAAAGGTTTAAAAGATTTGAAAGGTTTAAGCAGGGATTCCCCCCAAACCTTTAAAACCATTGAAACCCTTAAAACCTTTAAACCCAAAACAAAGAAAAATGATAAATCTCACAATAGATAATAAGCCGATTCAAGTTCCTGAAGGCACCACTATTCTCAAAGCTGCCCGCATGAACGGTATCGATATTCCCACCCTTTGCTATTTCGAGCTCGATGGGATGAAATTTGAAAACAAACCTGGTGGATGCCGCGTCTGTGTTGTCGAGGTCAAAGGCCGCAGAAACCTTGCCCCCGCCTGCGCCACCGACTGCATGGAAGGCATGGAAGTATTCACCCACACCGCCCGCGTCATCAACGCCCGCAAAACCGTGGTTGAACTCATCCTCTCCGACCACCCCAACGACTGCCTCCAGTGCGAGAAAAACGGCGACTGCGAACTCCAGTCTCTCACCAAACGTCTCGGCATCAAGGAAATCCCCTTCAAAGGCGAGCAGTCTCACTATCGCAAGGACAGCACCCTCAGCGTCTACCGCGACATGGACAAATGCGTCATGTGCCGTCGTTGCGAAACCATGTGCAACAAGTTCCAGACCGCTGGTGCCCTTAGCGGTGTCAACCGTGGCTTCCAGGCCGTCGTAGCCCCCGCTTTCGAGCAGAACCTTGGCGACAGCAGCTGCATCAACTGCGGCCAGTGCGTCCAGGTGTGCCCCGTTGGCGCCCTCACCCTCGTCGACAACATCAGCGATGTCCTCAAGGCCATTGCTGACCCCACCAAGAAAGTTATCGTCCAGACTGCTCCCGCCGTCCGCGTGGCTCTCGGTGAAGAGTTTGGCATGAAACCCGGCGAAATCGTCACCGGCAAGATGGCTGCCGCCCTCCGTCGTCTCGGCTTCGACAAAGTGTTCGACACCGACTGGAGCGCCGACCTCACCATCATGGAAGAAGGAACCGAACTTCTCCAGCGTCTCGGCAAAGCACTCAAAGGTGAAAAAGTGGCCCTGCCCATGTTCACCTCCTGCTGCCCCGCATGGGTTGCCTTCTACGAGAAGAACTTCCCCGACCTGCTCGAGTACCCCTCGACCGCCAAGTCGCCCCAAGGCATGTTCGGTGCCGTGGCCAAGAACTACCTGGCTCCCAAACTGGGTGTCAAGCGCGAAGACCTCGTCGTCGTCTCCATCATGCCCTGCCTCGCCAAGAAGAGCGAGCGCGCCCGTGAGGAACTCAGCGTCAACGGCGATCCCGATGTCAACTTCGTCCTCAGCACCCGCGAGCTGGCTCACATGATCCGCCAGTGCAACCTCAACCTCAACGACATGCCCGAAGAGGACTTCGACAATCCTCTCGGCCAGTCCACAGGTGCAGGTGTCATCTTCGGTGCCACCGGTGGTGTTATGGAGGCTGCCCTCCGTACCGCCTACGAAGTCCACACCGGCAAGACTCTGCCCCGCATCGACTTCGAAGAGACCCGTGGTTTCCAGGGCATCAAAGAGGCCACTATCGATTTCGACGGTTTCCCGCTGAAGATTGCCGTAGCCTACAGCCTTGCCAACGCCCGCATCCTCATGGAACAGGTCCGCAACGGCAACCCCAACGGCTACCACTTCATCGAGGTCATGGCTTGCCCCGGCGGCTGCATCGGCGGTGCCGGCCAGCCCTACCACCACGGCAACAGCGACATCATCCGCAAGCGCATGGAAGCCACCTATCGCGAAGATGCTGGCAAACCCATCCGCAAGAGCCATGAGAACCCCGACATCATCGCCATCTACAAGGAGTACTACGGCGAGCCTTGCGGCCACCTCAGCCACGAGCAGCTGCACACTCACTATTTCGACCGTTCGGACAAAATCGAGTCAACAAAGTAATAACATAATCAGTGAGCGAGTGACCGGCCCCGTGTGACATCACACCCCCAAGCCGGTCACCCCTCACCCAAACAGAAATATAAAATGGCTAACATCAAGTTATCTGAAGATAAGATTCAAGTTATCAAAGACATTGCCAAGTCTTTCAATAACCAAGCCGGCGAAGTCATCAATGTCCTTCACCAGGTTCAGGGCAAATTCGGCTATCTGCCCGCCGAAGTCCAGGAAGTTGTAGCCCACGAACTCAACATCCCCGTGTCCCGTGTTTACGGCATCGTCTCCTTCTACAGCTTCTTCACCATGAACCCCAAAGGTGAACACCCCATCGACATCTGCCTGGGCACCGCTTGCTACGTGCGTGGTGCTGAGAAGGTGCTCGACGCCTTCAAGCGCGCCCTCAATGTGGAGATTGGCAAGTGCACCCCCGATGGCAAATTCTCGCTGAACACCCTCCGTTGCGTCGGTGCTTGCGGTCTGGCCCCCGTTGCCATGATTGGCGACAAGGTTTATGGCCGTCTCACCCCCGACATGGTTCCCGGAATCCTTGCCGAGTACAACGCATAAATTTTTTCATCAATAACTCATTCTAAGCCCCTGCGCCCCGTAGGGGCTTAGGTTTTTATCATTCATGGCTCTCTCACAACAATATCAGTGGGTGGCGGCCTACACTGCTCCGCGCGCCGAAAAGATGGTCACCGACCGTATCGCCAACGAATTGCAGCTCCAGGCCTATGTCCCGCTGCACCATGTTCTGCGGCGCTGGTCCGACCGCACAAAAAGCGTCCAGGTGCCACTCATCCCCTCCTACACCTTTGTCAAGATGCGCGAGGCCGACCTCTGGCGCGTTCGTGAAATAAAAGGAGTCTGCGGTTTCATCTCCTTCCCGTCGACGGGCATTGCCGTCATACCCGAAACCGACATGCAGAATCTGCGGCGCTTAGCCGAGTCAATGGCTGAAGTGCACGTCCACAACCTTGACCAGCTCACGGTCGGGGCACACGTCAATGTGCTGGCAGGCGAGTTTCAAGGCATGTCCGGCGTCATTGTGCGCGACGACCATGCTGGCAATTTCGCCGTCGAAATCAGCGGCCTCAACCTCTATCTCACCGTCACCATCCAGCAGGACCTGCTCCAATATACCGACCCGCCAAAGTCCCAGCCCGTAGGTCTGTTATATAAATAAATCCTTCGTCCCCACCTTTGGCACATAGTGCACCCCGCCTTCGCGGTAGTAGGCATGGCTCTCGTCGGGTCCAATCGTCTTCAGCTCAATCTTCTCAATCCCCTTGCCAATGGCCACCACCATCAGCGGGGTGAGCGGCAGTTCCAGTTCGCGCACTATCTCCGTGCGGTTAAAAGCCGCAATGGCCAAACCGTTCAGCCCCATCTCCACCGCTTTCAGCAGCATGCTCTGAACGGCTATGCCCAGGTCGATGTCCACCATCTTGGTCTCCTCCACCGTGCTGCACACAATGATGAAAGTCTCCGGTTCGGTACCGGCAAAGGGCAGGTGCAACTCGGGCAGGGCAGCACCCATCTTTATGTTCTTCAACACCTTGTCGGCTCCCGTGTCGCGCGTCACCAGTCTGAAGCGTAGCACCTGCTGGTTGCGGGCCGAAGGCACCTTGCTGCATACGCCCACTATCCGCTCCAGCTCTTCGCGTTTCACCACATAGTCCTTGTTGTAGCCGCGCGTGCTGCGGTTGCGCACCAGCAGTTCATCGAGCGTGTGTCCCACGCGTTTCACCTTGGTGCGTCCCTGTCCGAACACTTCTTCGTATCGTTTCTCTAAATAATTGTCTGCCATATTGTGTTTATTGTCTTGGAATTGTCTATTGCCGCTCCCGTCCGGAGCGTAGTGCAAAGATACGTTTTTTTCTGCAATTGCTCATTTTCCAATTCCTCTCCCATTCGGGAGGTGTGGTTTGAGGCGCAGCTTACTGTTCCCGCACAGGCTTTGCCCCAGTTGGCGAGTGGCTGAAAAGCCGTCTTTTGTCTACTCGTTATACGTGTTATATTTGTTATTTTTACAGCTTGGTGTATAATAAGTGTAGGACAAATCTATAATAAGTGTAGGACAACGAGCGGAGTTTGAACGGAGCCAGAGCGGAGCTGGAACGGAGCCTGGGCGGTCCCAGGGGTTACTGACGGTAGGCGGCTGAGTTGGCTGCATAGTTGCGCCAGCGATCGATGGCGGAGGCCAGATCGTCGGGCAGGGGGCTGTCGAAGTGCATTTGCTGGCCGGTGGTGGGGTGTTCGAAGCCCAGGGTTTTGGCGTGGAGGGCTTGTCGGGGGAGAGTGTGGAAGGTGTTTTCGACAAATTGTTTGTAGCGCGAGAAGGTGGTGCCTTTCAGGATGCGGTCGCCGCCGTAGGCGGCGTCGTTGAAGAGGGGATGCCCGATGTGGCGCATGTGGGCGCGGATTTGGTGTGTGCGACCGGTTTCGAGTATGCACTCCACCAGGGTGACGTAGCCGAAGCGTTCCAGCACGTGCCAGTGTGTCACGGCGTGTTTGCCGCGGTCGGGGTCGTCGGTGACGTGCATCACACGGCGGTCTTGGGGCGAGCGTTCGAGGTTGCCGACAATGGTGCCTTCGTCCTCGTCGAAGTTGCCCCACACCAGGGCGTTGTATTTGCGTTCGATGGTGTGGTAGAAGAATTGCCGAGCCAGCGAGGCTTGTGCCTCTTCGTTTTTGGCAACGATAATAAGGCCCGAGGTGTCTTTGTCGATGCGGTGGACGAGGAGGGGTTCGATGGGTTTGCCGTCGGGGCTGGTCTTGTCTTTGTAGTAGTAGAGGAGGCCGTTGAGCAGGGTGCCGTGGTAGTTGCCGTGGGCGGGGTGTACCACCAGTCCGGGCTGTTTGTTGATGATGATCAGGTCGTTGTCTTCGTAGACGGGGTTGAAGTCGACGGGTTCGGGGAGTGTTTCGGCGTTTTCGGGTTGTTCGGGCAGGAGGATGCTGATTTGGTCGCAGGGCTTTATCTTGTAGTTCGATTTGGCGGGATGGCCGTTCACGAGGACGCAGTTGACTTTGGCGGCGGCCTGGATTTTGGTGCGCGAAACGTTTTCGAGCCTCATTTGCAGAAATTTGTCGAGGCGCAGCATGGTCTGTCCTTTGTCCACTATGATGTGGTGGCGCTCGTACAGTTCGGGTTCGTTGAGTTCGATTTCGTCCGTTGTGGCGGGCGCGGGGATGGGGGTGGGGTTTGGTGTGGTGGGCATGGGGGTATGTGCTATGGGTGTGGTGTGAAGGGATCGGGGGTGGGGGACCCTATTTGATGATGATTTTTTGTGCCGGGGAGTTGCCGAAGCGCACAAGGTAGAGGCCAGCGGGAAGGGGCTGGGTGAGTGTGCGGCAGGGACCGGAGGGAGTGGACCGTTGGTAGACGGTTTGGCCTTTGAGGTTGTAGATGGTCAGTATGGCGGCTTGGCGGGTGTCGATGGCGATGCGGTTTTGGAGGGCGAAGGCTTGTGTGGCGGCTGGTTGAGTGCTGGGGATGGCGAGGGTGGCGCTGTGGCCGAAGGCGGGGCGCAGCATGAGGGCGCCGCGCAGGATGGTGGTTTGCCATTCGGAGCCGGTGAGGTAGAGGATGTGTGATGAGGCGTCGTTGTTGCGGTCGAAGCCGAGGTTTATGTAGTCGGCTGAGGTTTGCTGGAGGCCTATGTATATGGTGCCGGAGCAGACGAGGGGTTCTTCGAGCAGGTAGCGGACGTAGCGGTTGAAGCCTTCGAAGAGGGGTTTGCGCCGTTCGCGGTCTTGGTAGATGATGTTGCCGGGGTGGCCGTTGTTGTCGTCCCAGACGGTGAGGTAGAAACGGATGGCGTTGTTTTGGTCGGCATAGGTGTGGTTGAAGTAGAGGAGGAGGGCGGTGAGGGTGTCTTCGGTGTTGAGGTGGAAACGGTAGGCAAGCTTTACGTTGGGGTTGGTGGAGTTGAGGCCGTAGCCGTTTTCGGGTGTGCCGTCGTCGTAGGCGTAGTAGTTGTCGAATGTTTGTGTGCGGGCGATAGTGTCGTTTTGTGTGTGGAGGTCGCCGTTGACGCCTTCGCGGAGGGTGTGGACGATGGTGTAGGAGGAGGGTTGGTGGGTGGTGCCGACGGGCAGGTTGACGTTGAGTGGGGGGAGCGCGTGTGCGGCTGAGGTTTGGTAGGTGTGGCCGTGCCAGTAGACGGGGGCGTTTTCCATGCCGCCGTTGTAGGTGGCGAGGATTTGGCCGTTGTTGTCGGTGAGGGTGTAGCCATAGGTGGTGGCCAGTTCTTCGCTGAAGAGGTTGGTGATGACCAGCGGCAGGGAGTCGCGCAGCTCGTCGGGGGTGAACTGGCGCGCGGGCATGGCTTGATAGTTTTTGAGCAGTGATGGCGCGGGGTCGACGAAGGCTATGTCGCGTGCGGCGGTGTCGTTGATGCGGCGGCCGGCGTTGATGCTTACGTAGTCGATGTTCCATTGGTCGGCATTGCTCAGGAGGCCGTTTTTGTTATTGTTGTTGAGGGAGCAGAGGTTGTAGAGCCGGAACTGGAAGCCGGGTTGGAGGTAGTGGCTTTGGCGGATGGGGATGTGGAGGAATTGCCAGTAGGAGCCCGTGCGGGCAAAGAGGGTGTCGGCAGAGCAGCCAGGGGTGGACCACACCCGTTCCCAACTATGGGTGGTGGGGTTGTAGAATTCGAGTATGAGTGAGTCTTGTGGTTCGGGTGTGTCGCCGATGCGTTCCCACATGTTGCCGTAACCTCCGCCGGGGAGGTAGAAGAGGCTGAAGTAGATGGAGTCGCTTGGGGAGAGCGGACGCGCATAGGGGCTGAATACGGAGTCGAGCCGGATGGGGCGAGAGAGGAGAGTGTCGCCGGTGAAGAGTTGGCCGGTGGTGGTGGGGTAGAGGCGGCCTTGGGCGTCGAAGGCGTCGAGGGTGGCCATGCCGACGGTGGGAGGCAGCGGGGCGTAGCCTTGGTTGATGAAGGTGCCGCCGAGGTGCCAGAGTGCGGCAGAGCGGTCGGGATTGGAAAAGTCGTCGAAGAAGGGGAGCTGGAGGACGGTGTCGTTTTTGGTGGGCGAGGGTGCGGCATGCCGCAGGGGGAGCAGCACCTCTTGGGCAGCAAGGGTGTGGCAGAGCAGTGTGAGCAGCAGTATGGCGGTGGTTCGGCGCATGTTACCAGTCCCAGCCTTCGTCAAAGTCGACATCTTCTTCGGTGGGGTAGTAGTCTTCGTATTCGTCGTAGGGGGTGGTGAAGATTTGTGTCGAGTCGACTTTGAAGTTGGATATGATACGTTCAATATCGGCTTCGGTGGCGTCGCAATACCACATTTCGACGGCGGTGCCAAGGGGGTAGCGCGTCACGCCGGTGTAGTCGGGATAGAGCTTGTAGCACACGGCGCTGTTGCGGTTGGTGACGTCGTCCCAGTGCTCGGTGCCTACGTTGAGCGAGGCGGAGAGTATGCCGCGACGGGCTTTGGCGGGAGCCTGGCCGATGACAAAGGGGACGCGGGTGCCGACGGGTTTGTCGCCGATGCCGACAGTGAGGTCGACGGCGGCTCCTTGGTCCATCTTTTCGCCCGCGTAGACCATCTTGCCCTTACAGGTGGCTTCGAGTATCATGTTGCGGTAGGGGCTGTCGACAAATTTGAGCCTGCCGCAACGCAGTCCGGCGGCTTCGAGGGCGGAGACGGCACTGCGCACTGTCATGTTGGAGAGTTCGGGCAGTACCACGTCGGAGGGGGCGAAAGTGGTGACGGTGACGTATACTTTGCGGTGGGTCTTGACCATGGTG
This sequence comes from Bacteroidales bacterium UBA2714, assembly GCA_002354035.1. GTDB lineage: Bacteria > Bacteroidota > Bacteroidia > Bacteroidales > P3 > Colimorpha. The sequence goes on along the minus strand of DEKU01000004.1, from coordinate 27,740 downwards.
CCGGGCTTGGGGTCCTGCTGAATGATTATGCCACCCTCTTTCTCGGCATCGTATACCGAGTCCAGCACCACGAAGGTGAAGTGCAGCGGGTTGTCGGATTTGAGCTGGGAGAGGGCAGTGCCGCAATAGTCGGGCAGCTCGTATTCTTTGCCCTGGCGCGCAACAGCTTTGATGAGCATGAATGCCAGAAACACAATGACTGCCGAGAGCACCAGCATGTAGAGCAGATGCTTGACGAGGGGATGGTTTTTGAAGAAGTCTTTGTTCATAATTGCATGTTATAACGCCGAGGGAGCTGTTTTATTGTCTTGCGGAGGGTCTGTTTTTGGGGGTAGGTATTGAGGTGGTCGGTTCGGCCATGGCCATGTCCCACAATAGCCCTTGAGGGAGTGGAATCAGGCGTGAGGTTGAACTATCTCGCCCTTGAGGGTTGCGGCGGTGCAGTCGGTCACCTTCACTTGCAGGTATTGGCCGGGTTGCGCGTCGCGGCGGTCGAAGACGATCACTTTGTTCTGGCTGTTGCGGCCAAAGAGTTGCTCTTTGCTGCGGTGCGACTCGCCTTCGACCAGCACTTCAAAGGTCTTGCCTACTTCCTTGCGGTTGTTCTCGAGTGCTATCTGCCCTTGGAGGGCGATGATTTCTTCGAGGCGGCGGGTTTTCTCGGATTCGGTGATGTCGTCGATGAGGTGTTTGGCGGCGTAGGTGTCAGGCCGCATGGAGAATTTGAACATGTAGGCATAGTCGTAGCGTACCTTGCGGAAGAGGTCGAGGGTCATTTGGTGTTCTTCGACGGTTTCGGAACAGAAACCGGCGATGACATCAGTGGTGATGGAGCAGTCGGGCATGTAGCGACGTATGGCGTCGATGCGGTCCAGGTACCAGGCCGAGTCGTAGTGGCGGTTCATCAGTTTCAGCATCCGGTCGCTGCCGCTCTGTACGGGGAGGTGGATGCATTTGCAGATGTTGGGGTGGGAGGCCATCACTTGCAGAAGGCGGTCGCTGAGGTCTTTGGGGTGGGAGGTGGCGAAACGCACACGCAGCAGCGGGCTGATGGCGGCCACGCGGTGCATCAGTTCGGGGAAATCGACGGGGTCGGAGCCTTCGGCGGAAGAGGGGAATCGGTAGGAGTTGACATTCTGGCCGAGCAGGGTGACCTCTTTGTAGCCTTGGGCGAAGAGGTTGCGGGCTTCGTCGACAATGGTTTGGGGGTCGCGGCTGCGTTCGCGCCCACGGGTGTAGGGCACTACGCAATAGGCGCAGTAGTTTTGGCATCCCCGCATGATGGAGATGTAGGCCGATATGCCGTTGGAGGCCAGCCGGACGGGTTCGATGTCGGCATAGGTCTCGGTGGTGCTCAACTCGGTGGCGGCGGCTTTGGTGCCTTGTTGGCGCACACGCTGGAGCAGGTCGGGCAGCTGGCGGTAGGCGTCGGGACCTACCACAAAGCTTACGTTCTCCTCCTCCACCATCAATTGGCTTTGCAGCCGTTCGGCCATGCAGCCCAGTATGCCGATGCGGAGTTGGCGGTGGCGCTGCTGGAGGGCGCGGAGTTCGTGGAGGCGTTTGCGGATGCGCTGTTCGGCATTGTCGCGGATGGCACAGGTATTGATGAGTATGTAGTCGGCTTCCTCAATATTGTCCACCACAGCGTGCCCCTCACGTTTGAGCAGGGAGGCCACTATCTCGCTGTCGGCAAAATTCATTTGGCAGCCATAGGTTTCGATATAGATATTCGACATGGAGGGATGAGGTGTTTTGTGAGTTCGGTGTAACGATTTGTGTGTTTGTATGTTTGGAAATTCATCGGTATGTGTCAACGGTCAAGAACGGTTATCTTGCTGGCCGGGAGCGACCCGATGCGCACCACATAGACTCCGGGCCGCAGGGTGGTGCTCACGGTGCGGCGCATGGCGTCCGAGGTGGTTGCGTGTTGCAGCATTACAAGCTGCCCCAACATATTGTAGATGGCCACATCCATGTTGGCCGGAGCTTCGGCCACAATCTGCCCGGCGTGGGTGTAGATGCGGGTGCATCGTGTGGCAGAGGGGGTCTCTATCCCCTCGGGCTGTGGCGCAAAGGTGGCGACGATGGATGTGGGACCCACGAAATGGACGGTGTGGGGGTTCTCGGTGGCTCCGTCCGACCATCGGACAAACTGGTAGCCGGTGGCCGCAATGGCACCCACTTGCACATCCGTACCCACAGGGAAGAAACCGTTGCCGGCGGCTATGCCCGTGGCGGGGTCGGCAGAGGCGACGGTGAGCGGGAAGTAGGTGGTGGTGTCGTGCATATAGGGTTCATGCACTCCAATGGCTAAAGTGTCGTGGATGGGAGAAGGCAGCCAGAGGGTGTCGCGCAGGATGATGGACACAGTGTCGCTGTGGTGCAGCCAGAGGGTGTCGTGCAAGGTGAGCCAGAGGGTGTCGCGCTGGGTGAGCCACACAGTGTCGTGCTGCATGACGGTATCGGTGATGTGGACAATGGCCTTGGACCGCTGTCCTGAGGGGAGGAAGTGGGCGCTGTAAAACAGGTCGCTCATCACTGTGATGGTGCGGGGGTTGTCATCGTTGCCGTCCATCCAGTTGGAAAACTGGTAGCCCGGTAGCGGTATGGCGGCAATCTCCAGCTCCGTCCCCTCCAAGAAGACCCCGCTGCCCGAAGTCAGTCCCCGCCGCGTCTCGTTGGGCAGAACCGCCACCTCGTGCAGCTCCGGACTGTAGGGAGTAGTGTCGTAAATGGGCACCAGCACCGTGTCGATTACGGCATAAAACAGTGTGTCGGACAGGTGGGAGAAAACAGTGTCGTGATGGGTGAGGGTCAGGGTGTCGTGGACCCACAGCGTAAGCGTGTCGGTCAGGGTGCGGGTCAAGGTGTCGTGTACCAAGATATATACCGTGTCGCGCATCAGGGTGTCGGCGGGCATCGTGTCGCGCAGCAACAGGTCGTCCACAAAAAGATAGTAATGATAGTTGGAATAGTAGTTGAGGGCTATATGCCGGGCTTCGGGAGGCACGGTCACCACCGCCTGCTGCCAACCCGAGGTGGCGACCGTTATGTCCGCCAGCGTGTCGGTGAAGGCCGACGGGTTGCGCGTCGTGGTGGAACTGAGCACCCGCAAGGTCTCCGTCGAGCTGTTGGAACGGCGGTACCAGAAACTCAACTGCAAGGGATGAGAGTGCTGCAAACGGGGCGAGATGAGATACTGATTATAGTTGTCGGACGAGTTGTAGCTCGAAAAGCGGAACTGATAGCTGCCCGAATGGGGGATGACACTGCTGGCAGTGCCCACCACACCCATCCTGCCACGGTTGTCGTCCGCCGGACTGACGGCGGTCCAACAGCCAGCGTCGCCGCTCTCGAAGTCTTGGCTGTGGGGGAAGGAGGCTATCACGTTGCAGCTTCCCTCGCTGAAGGGGTTGAACGAGAACGTCACCGTGCTGTGGCTGGAGTCTGTTATATGGATGTTCGTAATGCTGAACGACGAGTCCGGCGAGCCGTCGCACAGATATGGATGAGGATCACTCCAGGCGTTGAACGCTGTACGGCCCCCCACACCGAACGCGGCCTGTGCCACGATGCCGTTCACCGTGTCGATACTGCTGCCCGGGCGGAACAGCCACAGCGAATGGGGCACAGTGTCGAAGTCGAAATTGGCGTTGTCGGCTTCGGGAAGGTCATTATAGCGCCATATCAAGAGCCCCCGATTGGGGATGGACGAGTCGAAAGTATCACTCCAGTTGCGGTACTCCAGGATATACCACTGGTGAGGGTCGGCCGATGCAATCCGCACCGCGTGGTTGGGGCCCGAGGCCAAAGACTGCAACGAGTATTCCCCGCTGTCCTCAATCAGCGGAATGCTGTCCAGCCAATGCGTATAGTTCAGCTTGAACAGCGAGTTGGTCTGCTGAGGGGGAGTTCGGTTGTTATTCATAAGGTCCCATGCGCCGCCGGGCGAGACATTATCAAAGTTGTCGTAATGGTATAGGTCCGGCGCGCCCAGCGTGTGGGTCATCTCATGGCAGAGAGTACTCACGTTGAAATAACTCTGACCACTGCCCGCCAGCTGGAAATTGTAAGTGTACACCCTCTTCGAACCCAGATTTACCGTGCGGTCATAGATAGCCCATTTGTGGGGCCACAACAAATCGCTCCAGCCCGTGTAAGTGCCGCTGACGACAAAACAAACATTGTCCACCAAGCCGTCGTTATCCACATCGAGGTTGGTCAAAGAGCTGACCGGACAGTTGGCGTTGATCCAGTTCACAGCATTCTGCAACAGGGTGAACTCGCGGTTTCGGCGCTCCGTGTCGCCGTTGTAGCCCAAGGGGTTGGTGGCAGCATTGTAAGGCTTGAAATAGTCGCGCACGTGTGAGTCCTGATAGGAAAGCACCGTCTGCCCGGCAGGGGCAGGCAGATATTGCGTAATCACTCGCAGCGAGCGGTAGGAGGAGTGGTAGAAATAGTTGAACATCGACACACTCGTCGCGCTGCTGTCGTTGAACATGCCGTCGATCGTGTCGAACGGAATCGTCGTGCAGGAATCCTCGTCCGCAAAATGGATAAAGATGACCACATTATTGATGAGATGCAGCGGGTCGGTCTTCGCGCCCTCCCCGCTCTTGAGAGACTGCTGTAGATCGGGGTGAGCCTCCAGATGCTCCGGCACCTTCCAGGCCTTGTGGCGAGCTTGTAGCCACCGCCTTGTGGGCATCAGGTGGGGTTTGAGACCAGCCTTGGCAGGATCGTCGCGCCCCGGCAGCACCGATGTGGCGCGCAACCCCTCCGGCAGACCGGACAAAGACCACTCCGCCGCCTCCCTCGCCGTGGCGGGAGCGGCATAGACATACTGGCCAGTCTGCGGATGCTGGACAATCGTGTAGCCCTCGGCATCGTGCAGCCAGTTGTAGAACTCATCGCCCGAGACGAAACAGCGCAGCGTGTCGCCCTGCGGCTGGACCACCCTCACCGGGACATACCTCAAAGGGGCAGCCACGCTCCAGCAGCCCATCATCGTTATCAACACAAATAGAATTATTTTTCGCATACTGTTTGTTATTATTTTCTATATATATTCTTTTTATCTTATCGTTTACTGAATAAAAGTGAACCATCAGCCGCCAACCGACAGCCCGAAAAAGCCCATCCTCTCATTGTCGCACCCTCCCCACCGCCACCAGACGGTCGTAGCGGTCGTTCGGGCTGCGGTAGTAGACATACGCCCTGTAGTTGTTGGGAGCCTCAAAATGGTCACCCTCCAAGGCCTTCGTCTCCCCCTCCTCTCCCCCCACGGGCAGGAACAGCAGCTGATAGGCATAATAACCTTGCTTCAGGCGCAGGCGCAGCGTATAGGCCTTCAAGTCCGGACGATACTCCATGCGGCTTCCATCGTCCAGCCGCCAGTTGGTCAACTCCCCCACCACATGCACACTCCCGTTCAGAAACGGATAGCGCATCGGCAGCAAGAAATAGACCCACACATAGTCCGCCTCCGTCTGCTTATTCGTGCGGTCCCACACATTCACCTTCATCCCCCCATTGAGCACCTGCTCCGCTATGAAGTTCCCGTTGGAGCGGTCGGCCAAAGGCTTCAGCGTCGCATACCATTCGCCGCCGTACTCCTCGATCTTCGCCACATTATAAGTCGCCGTGCGTATATTGCTGATGTCGAACCATCGGAACGTATTGCCACATGCAAACACATTCTCCCGTCGGTGGCGATAGCAAAGCGCACCCCCCTCGTAGCCGCCGAACGGCAGCCGCCGCATATTGTCCGTGCGCCCGTTCTGCTGCGCCACCACCTCCAGCCATGCCGGATTCAGCGAGGGCGCGGGGGTCATGCCGCCGTAGTCGTCGTTGGGTCGCAGCGCGACGTCCACCTCTCGTCTCTCGCCTACTGCGGCTCCGTCGTAAGGACTCGCCACCGTCAGCTCCGCCCGCAGGCTCTGCTCCGTCACGCAAAAACGGCGGGTGAGCAGAATGCTGTCCGGGCTGCCGTCCACAAACACCGTCACCACATAGTTGCCCGAAGCGGTGAACTGGCTTTGGCCCGAGGGGATATACTGATAATAATGGACATAATCCACCCTCGTCGTGAACGAACTGGCATACCCCTCAATCGCCCCCTCCTCAAAGCCATTCAGGAACTCGTAAGGCTCCAAGTCGTCGCGCTCCCAGCCGCTGTTGCAATGCGCAATGCGGTAGCGGTAACTGCCCACCTCTGCCCCCAGCACATCGAAAACCAGCAACAGCCGCTCCTCACCCTCCAACGTCAGCACAGGCTCCTCGCCCTCCACGCCACCCCTCAGCAGCTGCGCCGTCCGCACCTCCTCCCGCCAGTTCGAATCCGCCACCGGCTGCGCAGCCGCCTGTACAGACAGAAACAGCAGCACGGCCAGCATCCAGACAGGCAGAGCATGGCGTCCACCGCCGCCGCACGAAATAGACTCGCCACCGCTGGCCTCAGTGAGCCGCAGAGCTGTGGGTAGTGATATGACAAAATGATGAAACATTAAGATATATGGAGTTATGTTTATTTATTGGCAAGAAAAGCCTCCACATCCCAGAAATGGTCGGACACCTTGTGCAACTCCTCCTCAGGATCATCCCACCAACGCCGCTCCAGCAGCGCCCGCACAGTGTCGGCATCAAAACGGTACTTCACCACCTTAGCCGGCACACCGGCCACCACCGCGTAGGGAGGAACGTCCTTCGTCACCACCGCACCCGCGCCCACCACCGCACCGTGCCCAATCGTCACCCCATCCAGAATAAACACATTCGCCCCGATATACACATCATGGCCGATGCTCACAGGCCTATGCTCCTCGAAAAGCGGACGGGAAGCCAAGACCCTGTCGTTGGGATTATTGGGAGAATAAAACATCGGATGCGTCGAAACCCCCGCCGTGGGATGCAGCCCCTGCCCGCAAACCAGATTGGGACCCACAGAACAGAACTTCCCTATCGTAGTATTAGCAACCAGCGAATTCCGCGAAATGTAGGAATAGTCTCCAAGGGTCACATTGTGAAGCACGTAAGGGTCCTCAATGCGTATGTTCGCGCCCAGACTGCAGCCGTTTCTTTCCGACCGCACCAGCGCGTGTCCTGTTGTCTTGCCCTCCGGAATCACCGGGTAGCTCAGCCAACGGGACAGGAGGGTCTGGATATAGTAGATTACTTTCTTGTTCGCCATGGTCCTTGATGTCCTAACAGTTTCTTGATTCTCTTGTTCAGCAGATGGTAGAGCGTGTGGCCTGTGGTCCAGTTGCCACGTTCGTTCTCGAAATAGCTGAAGTGGAACTGCCTGTCGGCCTGACGTTGGATGGTGCGGTCTGCAGGGTGGGTGAGAGGCAGGATGGGGTGAGTCGGCACGCGGTCAATAATGTTGCCCGTCACCGAGGGATGCGTGGCGTCCTCCACTGTGCCGATATTCGACGAGAGGTTCACGTTGGGGATGATGCCCTTGCCGTGGTTCAGCCAGATGCTCATGAAAAATTGCATATCCCAGCTGCTGCCACCCACGCCGTCGCGATGCACCTCGTCCAGGCGGTCGCACCAGTACTCCCGCTCCAGCAGCCCGCACCCATAGCGTCGCAGCGCTCGCCATAACTGGGCGCGGCTTACGTCCTTCAGACGCAAGTCGAAATGCCGCCATGCCCGTCGCCACGAAGCCCAGGCACATAAATTGCGGTTCATCATTGAGAAATAGTAACTCTCCTCGGTTGGCCTCGTCTTGTCTACATTCATGCTGCCGATGGCCATCACCTCTTCGTCGTCCGCATAGCGCTCCAGCAGCTCTTCCGCGTAAGCGAAAAAATCAGGGTGGGGCACGGCGTCGTCCTCGATGATAATGCCCCGCTCCACCTGGCCGAAAAACCATGTCAGCCCGTCCGCAGGTCCCGGGCCGCAACCCAGATTGACAGCCGAGAAACGGGTGTGGACACGCGTGGCAGTCTGCCTCGTCAGCTCCTCCACAACCCCTCGCACCTCCGCCACCCTTTGTGGGTCGTCGGCACACAGCGGCCGGGGTCCGTCCTGGAATACATACAAGTTGGCGGGATGTTGCCTCATGACAACCTCTAACACCTGCCGTGTGAACTCCGGCCGGTTGAAGGTGACAAGCAGAATGGGAGTCTCAAACATATTGACAGATGCAGCCTCCGACATGATTATTTCTTCTTCGAAAAGCCGAAACTGGGCAGCTCCACGCCACGGAATGCCGAAAGAATGGAGTTCGACGCCTGCGGGGCCCTGCCGTAAATGTCGGCTATAAGGTTCTTGTACTTATCCATCAGTACATTGCGCTTAATCTTCAGTGTGGGTGACAGGAGGCCATTGTTTGCCGTCCACTCGTCGGACACCAGGCGGAAGCTCTTTATCTGCTCGTGTGCCGCAAAGTCACGGTTGATCAAGTCAATCACCTCTTTGTACTTATCTCTTGTCTGCTGCAGGCCTATCAGCTCGTTGTTGTCGCGATAGTGCAGACGATGTTTCAGGGCCCAGTAGTGCAGGGTGTTGAAGTTGGGGGAGATAATCACCGCCGCGCTCTTCTCGTTCTCGCCCACAACCATGGCTTGCTCGATATACTCCGACTCGCGCAGCTTGTTCTCCAGCAGTTGGGGAGCGATGTACTTGCCGGCCGAGAGCTTGAAGATGTCTTTCTTGCGGTCCGTGATGCGCAGATAGCGCGGTCCGGTCAGGCCGCCCACGAGCTGCCCTACGTCGCCGGTGTGGAACCAGCCGTCGCTGTCTATTACCTGGGCTGTGTATTCAGGGTCTTTATAGTAGCCCAACATGACGTGGGGTCCACGGGTGAGGATCTCGCCGTCGTCGGCCAGCTTCACTTCCACGCCGCTCAGCACGGGGCCAACCGTCCCGATGCGCACATTGCCGTGGGCAGGGTCGTTGACGGCAATGACGGGTGATGTCTCCGAAAGGCCATACCCTTCGTAGATATTGATGCCTGCGGCGGCGAAGGTGCGGACTATGCGGGGCTGGATGCTCGACGAGCCAGTGATGACAATCAGCCGGTTGCCGCCAAACCGTTCGCGCCAATGGCGATAGACCATCCGCTCGTAGAAGAACTGCGATAGTTGGTAGCCCAATGACACTTTCTTGAACAGCGTATAGTCATAGCGCGCGCCATGCTTGAAGGCACGGGTGTAAATCTTCTTCTTGAGTCCGGTGAAATCCTTGCCTGCGGCATAGAGCTTGTCGTACACCATTTCCAGCACACGGGGAACAGCGCAGAACCCGTTGGTGTGGGTCTCGGCCATGTTCTGTTGCAGGGTGCCCATGTTTTCGGCATAGTAGATGGACACACCTTTGAGCTGGAAGTGATAGTTCATGCTGCGCTCATACATGTGGTTCAATGGCAGGAACGACAGCACGCGGCAGTCCGACGTCATGGGGTTCACTTTCTCGTGAGCAATGAAGTTGGAGCAGATGTTGCGATGAGAAAGCATTACGCCTTTGGGCTGGCCAGTGGTGCCGGAGGTGTAGATTAAGGTCACCCAGTCGTCGGGTTTGATGGTGTCCTTCAGGTGGGCGATGATAGGACTGTTTTTCTCACGGCTGGCGATACCGGCTTTCAGTATTTCCAAAGTGCGGTGATACCCTTCGATGGCGGCGAGGGTGTAGATTTGAGGCTTCTCTTCCATGCGCTCGACGGCAGGCAGTATGCGTTTTAGCAATATGTTGTTAGACACAAGGATGCATTTTGCCTCGCTGTGAGTGAAGATGTGGTAGTAGTTGTCGGCAGACAGGGTGGGGTAGACGGGCACATGTATCATGCCTGACAGTGCCAGGGCCATGTCGATGAAGTTCCATTCGGGGCAGTTGGTCGAAATGGTGACTACTTTGTCGCCGGGCTGTAGTCCCAGTTCCAGAAGACCACAGGCCATATAATGGGCATATTTATAATAATCGTGGGTGCTGTATTTCACCCATTCGCCTTTTTCCTTTCCTGCCAGGATATCTGTCTTGTCGGGAAACGATGTGACCAGATGGTCCAGGAGGTCGAAGGTACGTGTTATTTCCATAGTACGTGTATTTTATGTTTCGAACGGCCCATTATTACAGGCAATTCAAACTGCAAAAATACGACTTTTTTTAGACATATACATTTTTTTTCGTATTTTTGCACCCTCGTAATCATGAATTGGGGCGTAGGCCCCGGTTGCTTAAATATCATAGTATAATGAATATAATCATCGCGGGCGACGGCGAAGTGGGTTTTTATCTGGCTCGGTCGCTGAGGTTTTTGGGTCACAACATCACTGTGGTGGATCCCAATCAGGAGTTGCTGAAGCGGTTGGAGAAGGAGACGGATCTGCTCACGGTGGCAGGGCCGTCGACATCGCCAAGGGTGCTGGCCGAGGCCAGCGTGGGCGACTGCGACCTTTTTCTGGCCGTGCTGCACGAGGAGAGCATCAACTTGATGAGTTGTGTGCTGGCCAAGCGTATGCGGGCCCGCCGCACTGTGGCCCGCATCTCGAATGCCGAGCTCCTGGCTCCCAGGCACAGGGACATGTTCCGCGACATTGGAGTGGACGAGCTGGTGTGTCCGGAGCGGATTGCGACGAAGGAGATTACGAATTTGTTGAACAATACGGTTGCGACGGAGTTTTTTGATTTCAGCGGAGGTCTGCTGACGATGTATCTTGTGAGGCTGGAGGCCGATTCGGCCGTGGCGGGCTTGAGTGTGCAGGAATTGGTGCAGCAGTACAACACCTTGCAGGCAAGGATTGTGGCGATTCTGCGCGGGGGCGAAACGGTTATCCCCCACGCGGGCTTAGTGTTGCAGGGTAATGATTTGGTCTACCTGATCAGTCGCCCGAACCAGCTGGCCACGATCAAACGGGTGTTGGGCAAAGAGGATGTGGCGGTCAGGCGGGTGATGATAGTGGGTGCGGGCCGTGTGGGCCGCTATGCGGCCATGGCCCTGGAGGACCGCATGAGGGTGACGCTGTTTGAAGAGTCGCGGGCGCGTTGCGAGGAGGCGGCTGCACTGCTGCAGCAGTCGCTTGTGATAAACGGCGACGCCACGGATATCGAACTGCTGAAGGAGGAAGGATTGCAGAATACGGATGCTTTCATTGCCGTGACTGACTCGTCGGAGACTAATATCCTGACCTGTCTCCATGCCAAGAAACTGGGTGTGAAAAGGACAATCGCCCTGGTGGAGAACACTGGTTTTATCACCCTCTCGCAGGATATCGGCATCGATACGATTATCAACAAGAAACTCATCACGGCCAGTTATATCTCGCGGTTTGTGGTGAGGGGCGATGCTGTGAGGAGCAAGTGGCTGAGCGGCACCAACGCGGAGCTGATTGAGTTCAATGTGGGGCGGCATGCTCCGGCCACACGCCATGTGATTCGCGACCTGGGGCTCCCCAAGGGGGCTACGATTGGCGGCATCATAAGGGGCAACGAAACGATTTTCCCCACCCGCGACACGCAGATTTTGGCCAAGGATAAGGTGGTGGTGTTCGCGCTGCCCCAGGCCATGGAGCAGGCGGCAAAGCTGTTTGAGAGTTAATAGATATGTGGGGTTTCGTTTTTCCGTCTATTCCATTTATTCTATAGTTCACTGTATACATAGAAAATATATAGAGTATATGAAGAATATAATAGGAAAACAAAATGCTTTTTTGAGGATTCTCCACCTGCAGGTGGAAGGTCTTTTTTAAACTCGAAGGAGGGAAAGTGGACAGGATTCATGAATATGGCAGAGTGGTGGCGGTGAGGCGCTTCAACTGGCGGTTGATGGCGCATGTGGCGGGTGTGCTGCTGTTGTATCTTGCGGCGGGGTTGCTGCTGCCGCTGGGGCTGTCGCTTTATGCGGGGGACGGGTTGCAGTTTGCGCTGGCGGTGGCGGGGCTGGTGATCTTGATGGCGGGGCTGCTGCTGAGGAATATGGTTGGGGGGAAGGCGGTGTATGAGTTGAAGGAGGATGAGAGTTACTGGCTGACGGTGGTGGTGTGGGTGGTGGTGCCGCTGTTCGGGGCGTTGCCGTATGTGACGACGGGTGTGGTGGGGTCGGTGACGGATGCGGTGTTCGAGTCGTTCAGCGGTTTTACGACGACGGGTTCGTCGGTGGTGCAGAGGCCGGAGTTGCTGCCTGGGTCGATGCGGGTGTATAGGGCGATGACGCAGTGGGTAGGGGGATTGGGTCTGCTGTTGTTGGTGGTGGCTGTGTTGCGCAGGCTGGGGTTGGGGGCAGCTGGGTTGTATGAGGCTGAGTTCAGCGGCACGCAGCAAAGGAGGCTGCATCCGAGGTTGGCAAGGAGTGTAGCAAGGATGTGGGCTGTGTATGGGTTGGTGACGGCGGCGATGTGGGCGGCGCTGGCGGCGCAGGGTGTGGGTGTGGTTGATGCGTTGTGTGTGGCGTGCAGCACGGTGTCGACGGGTGGTTTTGTGACGCACGGCGAGGGGTTGGCCGCGATGGGGGAGGGTGTGGTGACGACGGTGACGGTGTTTATGTTTTTGAGCGGGGTGAATGTGGCGGTGGTGTACAGGTTGCTGACGTTGCGGTGGCGGGGGTTGTGGCGCGACGGGGAGTTGCGGGTGTATGCGGCGGTGTATGTGCTGGCGGCGGCGGTGTGCACGGTGGCGTTTGTGTCGGAAGGGGGGTTGTGGGGTGAGTCGGCGAGGTATGCGCTGTTTCATGTGGCGTCGACTATGTCGACGTGCGGTTTTTATATGTCGGCGCCAAAGGGCTGGCCTTTTTTTGTGAGTGTGGTGACGTTTGTGTTGATGGTGGTGGGGGCGATGGCGGGGAGCACGGGTGGCGGGCTGAAGGTGCGAAGGGTGATGATTGTGGCAAAATATCTATCTAATTATCTGAACGGGATGTTGCATCCGAATGGGGTGACGAGGGTGAAGGTGAATGGCGAGGTGGTGGAAGAGGGGTATGTGGACAAGGTGCTGGCGTTTGTGTTCTTGTATGTGCTCTTTATTGTGGGTGGGGGTTGGGTGCTGACGATGTGTGGGCGCTCTATTCCTGAGGCGTTGAGCATGGCGGCGGCGAATGTGGGGAATCTGGGGCCGTCGCCGGTGATGGATACGATGGGGGGGCATTTGGATTATGGGTTGTTGCCGAGGGTGGCGAAGTGGACGCTGACGGTGCTGATGGTGGCAGGCAGGGTGGAGTTGTTTGCGCTGGTGGCGGTGGTGTCGCCGAGTTATTGGCGGCTGCGGCGTTTGAGATGATGGTTGATTGTTATGCTATGGGTGATTTGAAATATATATTGCGGTTCATCGGCGTTGTGCTGACGGTTGAGGGTCTGCTTATGTTGGGCTGCCTCATCCCGGCGGTCCATTTTGCCGATGGCACTTGGGTGGAGATTACCCTGGCCGGTATGTTTACTCTGTGTGTGGGATTGCTGCTGGTGGTGAGTTTTTGGCGGGCGAGGACGATACAGAGGGGCCGGATGGCTTATTTGATGGTGGTGCTGATGTGGGTGGTGCTGGCTCTTTTCGGCACTTTGCCTTTCCTTGCCACAGGTTCGCTGACGCGTTTTGTGGATGCGCTGTTTGAGTCGGCCAGCGGCATCACGAGCACAGGGGCCACGGTTTTCAGTGCGGTGGAGTGGTTGCCGGCGTCGGTGTTGCTGTGGCGCAGTGTGACGCAGTGGTTTGGGGGGTTCGGGTTTGTGCTGGTGGTGGTGGCGGTGGCTCCGAGGATGGGGATTAACCGTTTCAGTCTTTATCAGGCGGAGGCGTCGGGGGCTGACAATACGGGCAAGCAGTCGGCCACTACGGCCGCTACGGTCCGCCAGACGCTGGGGGTCTACATTTTGCTTACGCTGGTGTTTATTTTTCTGTTGCACAGGTGTGGCTTGCATGTGTGGGATGCGGTGAACCTGACGTTTACGAATATCTCGTCGGGTGGTTTTTCAATCTATAACAACAGTCTGGAGGGGTTGACGCATGGGCAGCAGTTTGTGGTGGCTGCGGCGATGCTGCTGAGTGGTGTGAATTTTGCTTTGCTTTATAATCTGGTCACTCTGCGGCTGGACCGGCTGAAGCATAAGTTGGAGCAGTTGCGGCTGTATGTGGCGATGTATGTGGTGAGTGCGCTTTTGGTGGCTTTGGCTTTGGCCACGGTTATGGGTTATGGGGTGGCGGATGCGTTGCGGCTGGCTTTTGTGCAGACGGTGAGTGTGCTGACGACGACGGGTTCGTTGGTTGCCGATACATCGGGGTGGTGGGTGCCGGTGACGTTTCTTTTTGTTGTTCTTTCGCTGTGTGGCGGCATGGCGGGTTCGACGGCGGGGGGATTGAAGACGATGCGGGTGTTGATTCTGGTGCGCCATGTGCGGAGGGTGTTGCGCGAGAGGCTGCATCCGCGCGCGGTGAATCCGGTGAGGCTGAACGGCAGCCCGGTGCCGCCCCGGCTGACGACGAATGTGATGGTGATTTTTATCGTTTATCTGATGACTACCCTGACGGGGGTGTTGTTGCTGATGTTGTGCGGCACGAGCGCCACGGAGTCGGTGGGAGCTGCGATAGCTTGTATCACGGGCTACGGCCCTGGGTTGGGGCTGAGCGGAGGTTTTGGGTGTTATGCCCATTTCAGCGCAGGGGCCAAGTTGGTCTGTTCGTTGTTGATGCTGATGGGGCGGCTGGAGTGTCTGACGGTGCTGGTGGTGCTGCTGCCCGCGTTCTGGCGCAGGTAGGGCGGGGGAATAAAAGGGACATCCTGACGGTTGGTGGCCAGGATGTCCGAATGTGGGTGTGCCGATGGGCTATGGGTTGTTTCCGCTGATGGTTTTATGGCTGTATGATGAGTTTGCGGACGGCATGGCTGCGCTGGCTTTGGATGCGGACGAAGTAGGCTCCGGGGCTGAGTTCGCGGAGGGGTAGGGTAGCGCCCGCGGGGAGGGGAATCTGGCGCGACATGACTTGGCGTCCGGTGAGGTCGGAGATGGTGATGTTGACGCTATTGCCTTCGGCTGGGTTCCAATCTGTGATGACCAGAGTTGTGCTGCCTTTGGCAGGATTGGGCGTGAGGGTGCACCGCAGGGTGTTGGCTTCGGGGTTGTCGATGCCGTCACCTGGCAGTGTGCGGACGGTGATGCGCCGGGGTTCGGCCACCACTTGGTCGGTGCAGCGTGTCCGCACTTCCAGGTCGTAGTCGGTGTTGAGCATAAGGCCGTGCGCGGTAAAGTGGGTGCTGTCCACCACGGCTGTCGTCCCTGTGCCGGTTTCGAAACCAGCGGTGCCGTATTCAACAGTATAGTCCTGCGCATTGGCTACGGGGTTCCACGCGATGGTGATGGAGGAAGTCAATATTGACGATACTTCTATCCCATCCACGGCGGCGCAGCCGTCGGTGACGAAGCGGAGAGTATCACTCCACTGGCTCTCAATCTGGCTCTCGCTGCCGCAGTAGCCACGCACGCAGATGTTGTAGCAGGTGCCGAAGGCGAGTCCCTCAAGCCGATAGGGCAGGCTGTAGACCGTGCGGGTTACGGCCCTTTCGCCGTCTTTCCATACGTAGAGTTGGTAGAGGCTGTCGCTGCCCGCGGGCTGCCAGCTGATGGTGGCTGCGTCGAAGGTGATGCTGTCCACGCTCAGCCCTTCGGGGCCTGGGCAGGAGAGTGAGTCGGTGGTGAAGCGGGCATACACCCAATCGGAATAGCCCAGGCTGTCGGCTGTGCAGTTTTGCCGCAGGGAGATGACGTATTCCGTCGAAGGCATGAGGCCGGTGAAGGTATGTTGGTTGCCGGTAGTGGCGACGGGTGTGGAGGCGGGATAGATGGTGGTTGGCCAGGACATGTCCGCCGCCACCTGCCATGATTCGCCGTTGCTACTCCAGTGCACCGTGAGACTTTCATAGTCGCCCGTTACGGAGTCGATTGTAGGCAGTGGGCAGAGAGGCAGAGCACAGGTATTGGTGTATAGGCGCATATCGCCCACATGGGGGACACCATAGGCACTCCAGGAAGGATATGTGCGGGCACTGTCAATATTAATCGGAGTGCTATAGTTGATGTTATAACTGCGATAAATGTTGTTCACAAGGTCGTTGTAGCGGTAATGGCAGGCATACTCTGTCCTCTGTCCGGTGCCGCCGTCTTGTCGCAACACCGCCACAAGCAGGTTCTGGTGGCCGTCCCACATAAAGGCGCGGTCGAAACTGTGCAGCTGCCATTCGGTGGTTACGTCGTGGTTGAAGTTGGCCGAGTCGATGACCCGCACAAAGCGGTGTCCTGCATCGGGCACCAGCGGCCCGTCGGTCAGTGCCGTGTCTGGCACATTGGCCAGATAGACCGATATACGGCCTTGGTGGTCGGCGGCGAGGTTGTTCGCAGGGCGGAACGCCATGGCGGTGATGCCGCCCTCCAGTCCGGCCAGGTGGGCCGAATCGATGATGGTCTGCACATAGCTGTATTCACTTCCGTTGTAGCCGATGGGCAAAGTGGGATGACTCGTTTCGGCCCATGTGCTGTCGTAGTTCTGGCTGAAGACGGCGTCGCCACACAGGGCGGTGGCGAAAATGCCGGCTACCCACTCACCCGTGTCGCCCACGCCGCAGATGCTGCGCACGCGCACTTCACGGCGGGCGAGGCTGGTCAGCCCGTTAATCGTATAATGGTTGGAGGTGGTGCTGTCCAACGTGCCGCTTCCGGGGGCAAAGCCCACGGGGCCGTACTCCACCTCGTAGCGAGAAGCGCCGTTGCACTGCCATGTGAGGGCCAACGTGGAATCCGTCTCGGCAACTGCCGGGTCGAGCTCCAAACCATGTATGATGCAGGTGTCGGGGATGCAGACGGTGTTTATCTCAAATCCCTCGTAGCTGCTGATAACCGAGTAGGAGTTGAAATCGAGGGTCAACGCCCCCGACGAGGAGCGCAAAGGACCGAAGGTTATAGGCCATCTGCTGTTCCAGCCGGTGGTCCACAGCACCTGTCCCGAGGTGCCGATGCCGTCGTAGACAGTCACCTGCGAACTCCCGCCGCAGTTGGAGCGTCCGCTCAAGCTGACCAAATGTCCGGCCATGTCGGGCAGGATGACCAGCGTGGAGTTCTGGTAGATGAAACTGCCGTTGGGACCGCCGTCGTCGTAGAGTGTCACGCCACACATCGTCAGCGTGTCGGTGCGGTTGGGTCGCATGTTCCAAGTGCTGGGCATCAGAGCCGTCGGTCCCTCCCATGCCGAGGTGTCGCCCTTAGGACACCGCACACGCACCCAGCAGTAGTATACCGTGCCGCTGTCCAGTCCGCCAAAAGTATATTGTGGTTCGCTGATCCAGGCCGAGCCGGTGGGAAGGGCCGACAGCGACGTGTCGAGGCTCACCTGATAGCGTGCCGCCGTGTCCTCCTCGCTCCATCTTACCGTCACCGAAGTGGCCGTCAGGCCCGTGATGGATATGCTGCCCACTGCGGGGCATCCGTCGGCCAGGCCGATGGTCACATCGTCGACCAAGGCCCAGCTCTCGCCATGTGTGCCATAGCCGGGGCATTCGCGCATACAGATGTATGCCCCGTTGCCGCTGTAGGTGGCCAGCGGCACAATATAGCGTTGCCACTCCTCTCCAATGATGTCCACCGTGTCGACCGGCACAAACGTCGAGTCCTCTGTGGGGTCGGAGATCACCCCCACCACAATACGGGCTTGGTCATAGCGATTGTATGTGTTCAGCACATTGGTGGCCCAGAACGACAGCTGAAGGTCGGCCATGTTGTAGATGGACGTGTCCACATTGGGTAGTATGATTTTGGTTGAGCCGGGGCTGTACGAGTCGTATACGAAGCGCATCACCTGCGAGCCGCTGTGAGCCGTCTCGCCGCCGCTGGGGGTGACAATATTAGAGTTCATGTCAATCGTTCCACGCCAACAGGGGATGGCGAGGGGCGAGCTGCTGGAAGCGTAGGAGTCGAAGTCCTCGACGTAGGGCAGCGTGGCCAAAGGCGAGCAGAGCGTGCGGAACGACTGCACCGGCGACCAGTTGGTGTTGAAACTTCCGCAATAGGAGCGCACATAGACGTCGTAAAGCGTGTAGGGCAACAAGCCGTGCAGGTAGAGGCTGTCTGTGCGGATATCAGTGACGATGTGGGTGGAGTCGACCGTAAAACCCGCCGGGCCGTAGGCCACCTCGTAATAGACAGCATCGCTGTCCGCCCAGTGCACCACCGCCGCCGTGTCCTGTATCTGGTCTATGCTCACGTTGGTAATCGTGTTGCAGGGCATAATCAGATTCACCTCGATGTCGTCGATATACATGTAAGTCATATTTGGCAGTGCCGTCTTGATGGCTATGCGTCCCGACAGACCCGTGTAGTTGCTGAACCGCACCACGAAGGGGCTCCAGTCGGGGTTGCGCGGCACGGCCACCGTGTCCACTGGCACAAACGTGGCCATATCCAGCGGGTCAACCACCATGCCCACCACCATATCCAGGCTGCTGTTGGTGCTGCCGTTCTTGGCCCAGAAGCTCAGCTCCAGGCTGTCCGGCGGTGCTGCCATGGGGGGCAGTACCACACTGCCCCCTTGCATCCGCACGCTCCGTGTGCCGCTGTGGCGATATGTCGACTGGATGCCAGGCTTGCTGCCCGCGCTGCCCGGAAACAGCCGCCAACAACTGGGCATTACCCACGAGCTTTCTAATCCCTCGCTGTAGGGCAGCGATTCGGGGAGGCAATTGGTCTGTATGTGCCGGTATACGCTGGTGAAAGTATCGGTGCAATAGGCCGTGAGGCGCACGGTATAATCCTTGCTGGGAGTGAGGCCGGTGATGGTATACACCGTGTCGCCCCACAGCAGGGGGCTTGTGCGCCAGGCCGTGTCGCCATCGGTGATGCAGGCCACGGTCCATGAGGTGTCCTGGTAGCCAGGGCTCCAGTTCACCCGCACCGCATCCGAGCCCACCGAGTCCACCCGCAGCGTGGGTGCCGGGCAGGTGGCCACGGCTGGAGGCACTGCCTGAGTGTGCAGCCGCATAATGTTGCGGTAGGGGGTGAAGTTTCCGTAGCCCGATCCGCCCACATATATCAGGCGGTAGTTCATGTAACGCGAACCGCTCTGTGTGTTCTCGCTATAGAACGCTGCCGCCGAGCCTGCCATGCCGGGGTTCTCCCAGGCCACTACCAGGTTGCCGAAGCCATAATAATGGAAGGCTGTGTCGAACTCGTAGTGGTTCCACCCCGTGTGGCGAATCAGCGAGTCCACCATCACCTGTTTGAACGCTGCCCCGTAGGGCACCATGCCACTCCCCAAGTTGGGCACATAGGTGTTGGCTAAATAGAGCGTGCATGGCCCGGCGCCGTAAAGTTCGTTGCCCGAGGCGTAGAGGTCGATGCCCGTAATCATTGCCGCGCCATTCATCTCGCTGCCCAGCACCATCTGCTGGGAGCAGTTGAAGCTCCACGTGTTGCCGTCGTAGGGCAGTGGGGTGCTGCTGTAGGCCACCATGTTGGTGGTGTCGCCTATCAGTATCACATTCCCAGTCGGGGTCTGTGCCTTGACCGCGCCGGCCAGCGCCAGCCCCAAGGCCATGAATAGTACCAAACGTTTCTTCATATCGTATCGTATTTTTTATTATTATGTTTCATCATCGTCTTGCTCCGTCCCCATGGGCAGCCCTCCCTGCTGTCAGTGCCTCTTCTCGTTCGGCCGTCCCCTCAGCCCGTCACCCTGCCCGTGGTGGAAAACGCAGACTGGCTATCGTCTCCCTTCATGACGGCCGCAACTATGGAATCTTGCATCTTCTAACTCTTTTTAATTTCTGAGCCACCCCTGTCTCACAGCCGCCGCCCTGCACTTGAGCCGTCTATCACTATAGAGTCAAAACATACCTTTTGGCTACCCCTCCACTCCTCATTTTAACTACATTTAATAAAAATTCCCAAGTCCGAATCTGCTTGTAAGATGGCTAAATCATGAGTCGTGACATCTTTTTAATAATCTTTAAGGCCGATGCTTGCCATCTCTCTCAGGCCTCGCCCTTCCTCCTCAAAGTATTGCCCATTTGCATTCTGTTTGCATTCTGTTTTCTTTCTGTTTTCTTTCTCATCAAGTGATAAAATAGTGCACAAACCATGAAGAAATGGAGTGATTGAACTGAGCAAACGGCGAACTGGCTGCGGCGCAAAGGGGGGCCGGCAGGGTGGCTCCTGCGGGGCAATAAACACAGTGCCGTGGAAAAAATGGCGGTCTTTTTCTTTGTGTTAGCGAAAAAAGTAGTATCTTTGCAAGTTGAAAAGTTGTCTTTATGGATGAACCTATAATATCGCTAAAGGAGGTGGCAATCAGCCACGAGGACGGTCTCTTGCTGTCGGGTGTGAACCTCAAGGTGGAGCCGGGAGAGTTTGTATATCTGATTGGCCGAAGCGGCGCGGGCAAAACTTCGCTGCTCCGCACCCTCTATGCCGACCATGATATTGACAGCGCTGAGGAGGCGAAGGTGTGTGGTTTCGACCTCATGCATCTCAAGCACCGGCAGGTGCCCGCGCTGCGCCGCAAGGTGGGCATCGTGTTCCAGAATTTCCGCCTGCTGCGCGACCGCAATGTGTACGAGAATCTGGCTTTTGTGCTGCACGCCACGGGCTGGAAACGAAGCGCGATAGACCCTCAGGTGAAGAACACGCTGAAGGCCGTGGGCATCGAAGACAAGGCGCGGGCATCGGTCTATCAGCTCTCGGAGGGCGAGCAGCAGCGTGTAGGCATTGCGCGGGCGCTGATTAACAACCCCACGCTGATTTTGGCCGATGAGCCTACGGGAAATCTGGACCCCGCCACATCGTCGGACATCATGCAGCTGCTGGTGGACCTGAACAAGCAGACCGGCACCACGATGTTGATTTCGTCGCACGATTTCATGATGATCGACAAGTTCCAGTCGCGGATGCTGGTGTGCGAAAACGGCTCGCTGATCGACCCCTCGCTCTGACGCGGGAGGGCGACGCGAAGCCCCCAGAGAATTCCGTGCAAACACCGGATACAGGAAAATATAACACCTCTACAATAAACAACACATTGTTGCGTTATGATGGAGATTGACAGTTGAAAAAGACGAAGAAGATGAAGAAACATGTTTTGATACTCTGTTTGGCTGTGCTGATGCTTGTGCCGGCCAGCAATGTACAGGCCCAGTACCGCAAGAAAAGGCCTACCACCGAGATTGCCAAAGACGGCGAGAACAAGCGCCAATGGTTGGGTCGCACTGCCGACACCAGCTGGCGTCCCACCATCGGAGGCCTCTATGAACAGGTGACCAACACCGGCAACACCAAGAAAGGCAAGAAAACCGAGCCGATCATTGACCCTTCGGGCAAACGCAAGGTGCGCGAGGCGGCATACGACACTGTGTGGAAATTCACCTCGTTTAATGCCAAGACCTTCTATTTTATTGACTATGATTACAACAAGTTCCGCTCGCTGAAGTGGGAGCGCGACAAGGACCGCGACTGGGGCAAGTTCGACCCGGTGATGGACTACCTCTCGAGTGCGGGCCGCATACCGATGCACTTGTGTGCTGTGTTTGCCGTCAACCCCTCGGTGAAGGACCAGGACCTGCACGACGAGCTGGTGGCCAAGGCACAGATGGAGGCTGTCATCTCACTCGACTATTTCCGTGACATCCTCATCGAGAAGCAGATGAAAAACAAGGTGAGCTACAAGGTGGCCGAAATCGACTGGCGCTACTGGAAGGACGAGTCTTTCTATACCGAGGAGCAGCCCACCGACGAGCTGATCCGCGTGGGACTGATTTTTGACTTCAGCTCCAAGAAGATCGACCTCCTGCCCAGTGCGGCACAGGGCGCCAAGTCCTTTGCCGAGATTAAGTTCTTCCCCAACGACGCCACCATTCAGGAGTCGTATGTGCCCGAGCTGGACGACCTGGCCTCCTATCTGAAACAGGAGAAGGGGCTGGAGGTGCTGCTGACGGGCTATTGCGACAACGTGGGCACGGAGAGTTATAACACCGGCCTGTCGCGTCAGCGTGCCGTGGAGGTGAAGAAAGCCCTTATGTTGCGCGGCATCGAGGAGCACCGCATCGAGGTACTCTACAAGGGCGAGGACGACCCCGTGGGCGACAACAACACGCTCAGCGGGCGCATGGCCAACAATCGGGTCACCGTGGCCATACAATAATTAGATTTTCGGTTCCACCAAACCATATCACGGTTGGGTAACAAAGAGGTATATAAGCATTTGTGTGAAACAGAGGGATCGTCGATTCCTCTGTTTCTGCAATACTGGTGGATGGAGGCTGTCTGTGACGGGAAGCACTGGGATGTGGCCCTGGCCCGGCAGACCGACGGCAGTATTGCCGCCGCCATGCCTTACTTGCTGGGTCGGCGGATGGGGTTGCGGTTTGTTGTGCAGCCCCAACTTACGCAGCATTGTGGCCCTTGGTTCAGCCCTCGGGCTGACCGGAACGAGGCAGCACGGCAGCTGGCAAGCCATTTCGCCCGTCTTGGGCTGGCTTTCTCTTCGCAGAATCTGGCACCCGGCACGGAGGCTCTGACCGGTTGGGAGGACTACAGCTGCGAGGAACGGGTGACTTACCGCATTGAGAGTATGCAGGATATGCAAAGTGTGTTTGACGGATTCGACAAGCAGCGGCGGCAGCGTCCCATCCGTCGGGCGGCCAAGGTGCTGTCCGTCACCGACGACATCAGCCCCGAGCAGTTTGCCGACTTCCATGCCGCCTACTGGCGGTCGCGCGGGCAGGAGGATGTGTTGTCGGCGGAGTTCATAGCCCGCATCGTGGGTGCCGCCTTGCAGCGCGGACAAGGGTTGCTGCTGGGCGCCGTCGATGCTACCGGCTGTTTGCATGCCGCCCGCTTTGTGGCTTTTGATTCCAATAGCGCCTATGCGCTCCTCTCGGCCCTCAACCCCGAGGGTCACCACAACGGGGCTTCACCCTTCCTGTTCTGGGGAATCATGCAGCGGCTGTCGGGCAAGACCGAAGCCTTTGATTTTGAGGGCAGCATGGACCCCAGCATCGCCTTCTCCTACAGCCTTTATGGCGCTAAGCCGGTGGCCTATCGGCATGTGACCCGGTTCCGCAACACGGCGGTGCGACGGCTGCTCCGCGCTCTGCGGGTGAATGTATAACGTTTAGTAATTGAAGCATTTGTCACCATGAACGTAAAACTGATTGTGATATCGAAAACCGACCAGCCGTACCTGCAGGAGGGTATAGATATTTATGTGAAACGGCTGAAACACTATACGAACTTCGAGATGGAGGTGATCCCTGCACTGAAGGACCAGAAAGGGGCTTCGGCCGACGAAATCAAGGAGCGCGAGGCGGCATTGCTGCTGCGCCGTTTCGAGGGGGTGGACCGTGTGGTGTTGCTCGACGAGCATGGCACCGAGCGGCCGTCGGTGGGCTTTGCCCAGTATCTTCAAAAACAGATGAATGCCGGAGTGCGGACGCTGGCTTTTGTGGTGGGTGGAGCCTTCGGGTTTGCACCATCGGTCTATGCCGCGGCACACGACAAGATATCCCTTTCGCAGATGACGTTCAACCACCAGATGGTGCGCCTCTTCTTTGTCGAACAGCTCTATCGCGCTTTCACCATCCTCCGCCATGAGCCTTACCACAACGAGTAGGAAGGTGGACTATTGCCCATTTTTCGACTGCTCGGGAGGCGATTTGCTTTGGCACTTCTCAGGTAATAGACGCAGCCCGGATTTGCGGGCGGAGGGTTAGATGACTTTTTTGAGTGGTGCGGTGCGGAACGCCATTGTGTCGATATAGCGGCCGTCCTCGCCTTTCAGCGCCTTGCTGAACTCGCCGAAGTTTCGGTGTTCCATATAGATGACGTTATACACGTCGCCGATGTTGTCGATAAAGTGGGCGTCGCTGTCGGTGATGAAGTTGAACCGTTTCAGATAGGCGAACTTCTTCAGCATCTCTTCGCGGGTAGTGAACCGGTTTATCTCCAGGCCGTCGGCCTTCAGGTCGGGCGGCACGAAACCCAGCTGACTGGTGAGCGATGTGGTGTCCTTGTTGACATGCGCCGGCACAAACAGTCCGCCGATGCGATGCACCTCCTCATAAATGCCGTCGATGTCGACATCTAAGCCGTTCAGCAGATGGTACTCC
Source organism: Bacteroidales bacterium UBA2714 (assembly GCA_002354035.1). Classification (GTDB taxonomy): domain Bacteria; phylum Bacteroidota; class Bacteroidia; order Bacteroidales; family P3; genus Colimorpha. The sequence continues at coordinate 3,670 of DEKU01000004.1, read as the reverse complement.
TCCTCGCCCACAATCTCATCATTCTCGTCGACGATGAGCTGATAGCCGAAGCGGTCCTCGTCGTTGGGGATAGGGGGGAGATGGGCATCGAGAAACTCCTGGAACTCGTCCAGCTGCTCGTCGGTCTCGAAGAAGGAGAGGCAGTGAGCCTCCTCCTGCGAGGTGACCTCCACTCCGCCCAGAACGAAAAGCCCCTTGTCGCGTCCTATCTTTTGGGTCACCTTCACCTGACGGGTGGTGTTGTGGTCGCTTATGGCTATCATGTCAAGCCCGCGCGCCAAGGCCCGCTCCACGATGGCGGAGGGGCTCATCTCCAAATCGCCGCAGGGCGACAGGACTGTATGTATATGCAGGTCGGCCTTGAAGGGAGTCATGGCATTCCTTTCTGCGGCCCGAAGCCGCCGTGGGTCAGTTTTTCAGAAGCTCATAGATTTTGCCTGCTGTCTCGAAGGTCTCCATCGTCGTGCTCAGGAAGGGGATACCCTCCTCGTTGCTCTGCTCCAGGGTATCGTCCGAGGCGGTCTGCCCTTTGACCAGAATGACGCATGCCAGCTCTTTCAGCGAGGCAATGGCCATCACGTTCTTATGTACCTGCAAGGTAACCCACACATCGCCCATCTCGGCGTTGCCCATCACGTCGCTCAGCAGGTCGGACACATAGCAGCCCTCTATTTCGCGGTCAAGACCGTCGGCTCCCGACAGCACTTTCAGGTTCAGTTTCTCTACTAATTCTCTTACTTTCATAGTGAATGTTTGTTTTGTTTGGATGTGCAAAAATACAATTTTTTTTCCAATTACGCGTTATCCCGCTGAAAAAATTACTCAAAAACATATTCACCCATGCAATTCAACCTCACCTATACCGAAGTCGGACAGTTCATTCTCGACAAAACCGGCAAAGAACTCCCGCTCTCCTATGGTGGTCCCCACACCGTGCGTCTCTCCTACAAAGTGCCCCTGATGGGCTCCGTGGGGCTCGACGTGAACGTGGACCGCATCAACGGCTCCGACATCTTCCTCTCCTACGGCGGCGGAGCCGGCATCGAGTTCATGGTGCGCACCGCCCTGGGCCAGCTGAAAAAACAGCCCGAGGCCGACATGCTCGAAATCCTCGACGGCAACCGCCTCCTGCTCTCCCTGGGCAAAAGCCCCCAACTCGCCACCCTCTTCGACCACATCACCCTCAAAGACATCCATTTCAACGAGCAGTCGCTGATGGTGGATTTCGAACCCAAGCGCCATTAGCCCCACCCTGCCATGCAGCTGCACTACATCCACCACAGTTGTTTCGTGGCCGAGGGGGAAACCTGCCTCCTGGTCTTCGACTATTGGAAAGACCCACAAGGACAGCTCCGCACCCTCCTCGACCATGCCGACGGCAAGGACGTCTACTTCATCGTCTCCCACTTCCATCAGGACCACTACAACCCCGACATCCCCTCCCTCTGCGCCGCCCGCGCCCACTGGCACCTGCTGCCCTCCTACGACACCGTGCGCCGCCGGCGCATCGACAAGTCGCTCCCCCTGGCCGTGCTGCGGCCCGGCGAGAGCGTGGAAACCCCACATTTCCGGCTCGACGCCTATCGGTCCACCGACGTGGGGGTCTGCACGGTTGTGGCAATGCCCGACGGCACCACCCTCTTCCATGCCGGCGACTGCAACAACTGGCGGTTCCCGCCCTCGTCCGACCCCACAGACATAGACCGCGTGAAAGTGACCTCCGACCAGATGGAGAAACTCTTCCTCTCCATCCTGCGCGACATCCGTCTGGCCCATCCCGCCATCGACCACGCCATGTTCCCCGTCGACCCCCGTCTGGGGCAGGAGATGCTGCGCGGCCCCTTCCAGTTGCTCGACGCCATCAAGGTGTCGCACCTCCACCCCATGCACTACAGCTGGGGGCTGGACGCCATCGATTGACCCCTCATCCCCCGCCATCCCTTTTCCCATCTTGCTGCGGCTCCCCTACATTGATGTTTCTTCAATGCCCGTTCCCCGTTACTTCTTCGATAAATTAACGATGAAGGAACGGGGAACGGGGTTTGAAATCGCATCCGTATGGCGGCGGAAGATTAAGCCAAGTTGTTGTATATCTGCTGTCCAGAGGCGGGTTGAGGATTTCTTTTGGCCCGCTTGCCTGCCTATGGCTGCGTTGGGGGGTAGGGGTGGGACATGGCGAGGTGGGTGAAAAACAGCTGGAGGGTGCCGGAATGGGAGGAGATGGCTTGGACAGAAGGGTGGGCGCAGTGGTAGACTGGGGCAGGGCAAGGTGCGGTCGAGGCGGATGTGACTGGGAAAGGAATGGTTGTGTAAAACGGCGGGGGCAAGGAAAAGGGTTGTATTACTTTTGCAGCGTCTTCGAGGGCGACAGGGACTGCACGCGGCTGACGCGCGGAGCCGCGGCGCAGCACCAGAGGCGCCCAAGGGATGCGGAGTCCACAAAACAACCCGACTAAGGACCGGGCGGACTCCGGCAAGAGTATTATTATGGCTATTATTTCAGGAATTATCTCCCATTTGAGAGGGAGTGTGGGGCAGTTGACCTTCTCGCGAGTGGGCGGCCAGACGGTAGTGAGACAGAAGGTGGAGCGCAAGGCGGTGCCCACCCGCACCCGTCGACAGATGCGCAACAGGGTGACTTGGGCCAATCTGGTGAACCTGTATCGGGCTTTTTCTGGCACCTTGCGTCCCAGTTTTGAGAACAAGGAGCGCGGCCACAGCGACTACAACGAGTTTATGAGTGTCAACCACGGAGTCAACCCGGTGGCGCTGACGGCCGATGAGGCCCGCCAGGGAGGCTGTGTGGTGGCTGGCTACCAGGTGACGCGTGGGTCGCTGCCCAGTGTGGGTGTTCAGTTCGGAAGCAACAATGTGCCCGTCACTGACCTGAGCATGGGCGGCATCACCATCGGCGCCAGCACCACGTTGAAAACCTTCAGCCGTGCCATTATCGACAACAATCCGGGCTGGAGCCACGGCGACCAGCTGACGGTGTTTGTGGCTCACCAGCATCAGGATTCGGGTACCTCGGTGCCACGGGTGACGATTGATGCCGTGGAGCTGACCCTCGACGTGAACGATGAAGTGTCGTTGCTGGGCGAGATGGTGGAGGCCAACTTCTTCACGGTTGAAGAGGGGAAGCTGGCTGTTGGCGGCACGGTGAACGGCGGTGTGGCAGTGGTGCACAGCCGCCTGGCGATGAACGGCACCCAGGTGTCCACCCAGTTCTTTGTGGTGAACAACAATCTGCTGTCGCGCTATCAGTCGGCAGAGGCTGTTGAGGCGGCAATAGTGAGCTATGGCGGCCTGACTGTGGACGACTTTCTGACTCCCAATGTCGATGATTTGGTGGTCGATGTGGAAATGCCCTGAGGTTGACAGTTGTTTAACAATGGGGGATGGCTTGCCGTCCCCCTTATTTTAAAAATTTGAAGACATGAAAAAGGATATTAAAATCGCAGTGAGCGAAGCGAAAAGAGTGCTGGAGTCGCAGCACGTAACCGAGCTTGAGGCACAGGCTATTATCGATAATCTGAAGGCGGCGTCGGCCGATGCCACCCCGTGGTGGGTGATTGTGTTGAAGACGCTGGCCTACCTGATCGGGCTGTTGCTGGCCGGCTATGGCACGTCGGCCGCGGCGCAGACCTTATTGTTCTGACGCAATGGGAGG
>DEKU01000066.1 GCA_002354035.1 Bacteroidales bacterium UBA2714 | reverse complement strand
ACGGGTTTGGTTGCCCCGCCGATGTTGTGAGGGGGTGGTGGGCTGGAGACGGCTGAGGCTCGAGGATGGGGAAACGAGGTGTTTCTCTGCCATTATGCCTTGAGGCGGTATTGGCTCCAAGCCTGGCATGGGCCGGCACAGAGCTTCCTTTTTGGGCGCAGCCCTATGGGAGCTGCCATGTGCTTGGCCAGGCTGTGGACACCTGTGGCAGCCGAGGAAGAGTGCAAAAAAATGGAGGCCGCTGTTAATAATCGGTGCCTCGGCGCACCTAAGCAGCCAGAACAAGATAGACTGAAGGTGAAAGATGAATGACGGCATGTATTGGACGATGCTCGGGCCTTGGCTGCGGCACATGCAGCACAGGGTGCGGGCTTATTGTTCCCGGCAAGGGGTCGCCTTTTTTCTTTTGAGCCAATTCTTGCGGCTGGGCATAAGTGTTTTAAGCTTTGCGGGCTGCAGGTGGTTGTCGGCACGGCACGGCCGCCGACCGGGCTATGGCTATTGTATTCACTTTAAAACTTTATACCTATGAGAAAAAACTTGATGACATTGTGGGCATCGGTATTGATGCTGTCAGTACTGACACTTGCATCTTGCAAGAAAGAGCCCGACCCCGTAACCCCCACGCCTCCGGCCACGACCGACCCGGTTTATGAGACGCTTGTCGGCACGGAATGGGAGGGGACCTATCTGCAACGTGTGGCCACGCAAAGCCACGGCACTTTCGATATTTTGATTCACTGGACAGTGGACTTTCTGGCCGACGGGAAGGGAGAGGTGATGTGGTGGCTCGAATCGCCCGGCATAGATCCCGGCGAGGACACTCACGAGATGACCTACACCTACGAGGGCAACAACCAGGGGACAATAAGCTTTGGCAGCAACAATCCCTTTGTGATAGACCCCTACAACCGGACTATGACCACGACTCTGACCTTCTCGGCAGAGTTTGAGGCAGACTTCACCACCAGCCTCGGAGGCGAGACGGTGCTGCACCAGACCCGCTAACTTTTCTTCAACGCTCCGAGCTATGACAGCCAGCGCGAGACTTGGCATGAGGCGAGGAACCATCTGCATCGACAGCCGGCGAGCCACATGTGGCTCGCCGGCTGTCGGTTGGTAAAGGCCCTGATGCCGAGAACGGGTGTCGGCCTTGAGGGGGCTGAACACCTGAGCCAGGAGCCGCCAGTCGAGTCGAAACAGATGGGGAAAAGGAATTTTTTTCGCTATATCAAGTTTTTTTACGATATTTGCATTTTTAATTCACACATATAATAATAGTCTTTTTATCATGAAAACAACACCTTTCCGCGCCCTTACCAGCCAAGAAATCGAGCAGTTGCAGCAAATGGGCAACCGCGCCGACGATTGGACGCTGGTGCAGGTGGCCGAAACCTGCAATGTGAACCTTATCCGAAACAATGTCTTTATGGGCCGAGTGTGGCTCGGCGCTATGGAGCAGGGGTATGTGTCCGACGGCGACTTGCGGCTGCCGGAAGGGGTGTATAACAGCATGCTGTCCGAGGCCACGATTGGCAGCCACTGCGCTGTGCATAATGTCCACATGATCAGCGGTTACACCGTGGGCGACCATTGTCTGCTTTTCAACATCGACGAGATGACTGCCACGGCTCCCGCCCTGGAGAATGAGTACCCCTGGATAGAGCCCATGAACGAGAACGGAGGCCGCCGCATATTGCCCTTCAGCGGCATGACGATAGGCGACGCATACCTCTGGGCCAAGTATCGCGACCACGACAAGCTGGTGCAACGGCTGGAGGAGATGACCCGCCGCCATTTGGCCACCCCTGCGGGCAGCTATGGCCATGTGGGGAGCCATTGCATTGTCAAGAACACCCGTACGCTGCACAATGTGGCCATCCTCTCGGACGAGGAGACCCCCACCCGCATAGAGGACTGCGTGGTGCTGGCCGATGGCGTGGTGGGCTATGGCTGCACGTGCGAGTATGGCTGCATTGCCATGCGCTTTGTGCTGGGCGAACATGTGCATCTGGAGTTTGGCGTGCGCCTCAACGACACGGTGGTGGGTGACAATTCGACCATTGCCCGTTGCGAGGTGGGCAACAACATCATCTTCCCCGCCCATGAGCAGCACCACAACAACTCGTTCCTGATAGCGTCGCTGGTGATGGGCCAGAGCAACCTGGCTGCTGGATGCACCGTGGGCTCCAACCACAACGGTCGCACGGCCGACAACGAGATAGTGGCCGGACGCGGTTTCTGGCCAGGCCTGTGCACCAGTCTGAAGCATTCGTCGAGCTTTGCCTCCTACTGTCTGCTGGCCAAAGGGGCTTATCCCGCCGAGTTGAGCATCACACTGCCCTTTGCCCTGGTCAACAACAATGCCTCCAAGCATTGCCTGGAGGTGATGCCCGCCTATTGGTGGATGTACAACATGTATGCCCTGAACCGCAACATCACCAAGTTTGCCAAGCGCGACAAGCGCAAGAAGAAAGCACAGCATATTGTCTTCTCGCCCTTTGCCCCCGACACCGCCGAGGAGATTATCAATGGCCGGATGCTGCTTAAATACTGGACCGAACAGGCCTACCAGAAGTTCGGACCAGACGAGGAGCATGTCGAAGTGCTGGCCTATGGCATGGAAAAGGGCAAACGTCCCGTGCGGGTGCTGAAGGCCGCCCAGGGCTATAAGGCCTATGAGGAGATGCTCATCTATTACGCCATGAACACCCTCACCGATGACGGAAAACAGACCGCCCTGCCCGAAGCGACCCTGGCCGAAGGCGAGCGCGAACGCGAATGGGTCAACCTGGGTGGCCAGCTGGTGCCTCAACAGGAGCTGGACCGCCTCATCAACCAGATTGAGAAAGGCGAGGTGGAGAGCTGGCAGCAGGTGCACGACCGCTACAACCAATGGTGGGCAGACTATCCCGACATGTGCCGCCGCCATGCCTATCAGGTGCTTTGCCTTCTCGGCGAGTGCCACAAGCTGGATGAAAATATGTGGCAGCAATATCTACAGCGCTACACCAATATCCAGCACTATGTGGCCGAGCAGGTGAAAGTGACCCGCCAAAAGGATGAGGAGAACCTCTTCCGCCGCATGACCTACCGCAACGAGGCCGAGATGAAGGCCGTGCTGGGATAGCCGTTGCACCGATGGCTGACCGAACACAGCCCAAAGTATGAAATACCCCCGGTTGTTTTTATCAAACTACCGGGGCTATTTCAATAGGCTTTAGCCTCTAAATACACCACCCGACGGAAAGTGCTGTCCACAAAGCGGAACGGCAATCTGTATTGGGACATCTACAGGTCGTTATCCTCAACATTGAAAGAGTTCCATACCTCGTGCGACACCGTCACCTTGCTCTTGTCGAATGAAATGATTTCCAAAGCGGGTCGTCAAGATACCCGTTGCGCTGCGACTCCCGGCAACAGGCACAGGGCATCACAACAGGCCTGTCGGGGTACATGCGGTGGTACAACGCCACACGCTCTTCCAAATCAAGGTTGCACAGGGGGTCGCGCCCACCGTTCAACCGCATCCCCAACACCATGGCAGGGTCGTGTAGCGGTGGCCGCCAGCCGTCGTAGATACAGAGGCGTGTGTGGTAGAGGAAATGCATGCCCGCAATGCGTTCCGTCATCGGGTTGCCATCCGGCACCTGCTCCCGCTCATACGCTATGCACGAGGCGTGGTAAAGCCATCCACTGCCAGCGGCAAACAGCACGCATCCCAGCATCCCGGCCAGATACCACACCCTCATGTTCCGCTCCACTGGATGCACGGCATTGCGCCATACCAGCAGCGTCAGAAACCACAACGGCACAGGCATTAGTACTACCCACCCGCCAAGAAACAGGCACCAGTAGGCATACACACCTGTGCTGATGCCACACAGCAGCCCATTCACACCCCTCAGCCGAGTGCGCTCCAACCAAGTGAAAGAGACAATATTCAAGAAACTGACCGCCTGCAACACGGCCGCCCACACCACGGGTCGACAAAAGCCCGCATTCGTCCGGCTGTTGCCCCATACGCAGAGCACCACTAAAACCAAATTGACTACTGGCACCACCCTATACCAGAATGTGCCATCCTTTTGTCGGATATAAGACTTCGTTCTGCCCATCTTGTTCATTTTTATCTCCATAACGCACAGCGGCCTTGGTTATTGCCCCCTCAGCTAACGGCACTAAACTTTTAACACCATCGGCTCACTGGTCACTCCGCCTGCCACCACTTGCCAAACTGCCGAACGAAAAACTGCCAAATTGCCGAATGAAAAATTGCCAAATTGCCGAATGAAAAATTGCCAAATTGCCGAATAGATTTTTATTTTTTCTTTGTATATCAGAAAAATATCGTATTTTTGCAAACGGACTAAAAACGGGCAATAAAATGGAACAAACTGAACACTATAGGAATAGGGTTTCCGACCGACTATTAAGAGAACAACTGGAAGCGGCAGGAGTGGTACTCGTGCAGGGGGCAAAATGGTGTGGAAAAACCACCACTGCCGTCCATGCAGCGGGCAGTGTACTCTATATGGACGACCCAAAGCAGTTAAAAACCAATCTCTCATTGGCCGAAAACGACCCCGTCGCCCTGTTTGAAGGAGCGAAACCACGGGTGATAGACGAATGGCAGCTGGCTCCGCAACTGTGGGATGCGGCTCGCTTCGAAGTAAGCCGACTCGGTGCAGTCGGCATGTTGATATTCACTGGCTCCGCCGTCCCGCCGGACATGAGCCTGATTACCCATACCGGCACAGGACGCTTTGCCTGGCTCACCATGCGCCCCATGTCATTGTGGGAGTCGGGCGAATCCAACGGCCGTCTCTCATTGCTATCGCTTTTCAACGGCTCGGCCCAAAACGTCGTCAGCAACGACATGACTCTTGATCGGATGGCCTATCTTATATGTCGGGGAGGCTGGCCAGGGTCGTTGCAACTCGGCGAAAGCGCAGCACTGCGACAGGCCCGCAACTACATAGAAGCCGTATGCCAGAGCGACATATCACGGGTAGACAACGTGGGGCGCAATTCTGCATTGGCACGGCTCATCATGCGGGTCTACGCCCGCCATCAAGGCACCCAGACCCCGCTCAGCACCCTGCTGGCCGACGTCAACGCCAATCGCGGCGAGAACATTAGTCCCGACACCCTGGCCTCCTACATCGAGGCTCTGCGCAAAATCTTTGTTATCGAAGACATGCCGGCTTGGAGTCCCAACCTACGCTCCAAGACCGCCATCCGCACCAGCGACACACGCTACTTTGTCGACCCCTCCATTGCCGCAGCCGCTTTGGGCATTGGCCCTAAAGATTTGATGGGCGACCTCAACACTTTCGGACTGCTGTTCGAAACCCTTGCCGTGCGCGACCTGCGCGTCTACGCCGAGGCCATCGACGGACACGTCAGCCACTACCGCGACCGCAACGGCCTCGAGTGCGATGCCGTAGTCCACCTCCGCAACGGCTCCTATGGCCTGGTGGAAGTGAAAATCGGAGGAGACACACTCATCGAAGAAGGGGCAAAAAACCTCAAAAAACTGGCCTCCAAAATCAACACCGACAACATGGGCGACCCCGCATTCCTGATGGTGCTCACGGCTCATGGCAGCTATGCATTCCAGCGCCCCGACGGTGTATGGATTGCTCCCATTGCGAGCCTTAAAGACTGACGCCACCTCACCCGCACTCCTGCCGCCCTGCCGGGCAACAGGGGACACATCGCCAAAGGCCTACCCCCGTATCACCGCGACCGTCCCGTCGGCCTCTACCTTCAATATGCGGCTGGCACCTGTGGCGGGGTGGCGGAACTGCGGCGCATCGGGCAGGCAGAAATCCACACGCCGCTTCAAAGCTTCCTCGATGTCGGCATACCCCTGCGGCGAAGGCTTCCCGGAGAAGTTGGCCGACGTGCTGACCACAGGGCGGCCGAAGCGTGCCAGCAGCTCCTGGCAGAAATCCATCCTCGGCACCCGCACCCCCACCGTCCCGTCGGCGGCCAGCAGATTGTCCGGCAAGGCCGAATCCACATAGCCGGCAGGCACCACCACCGTAGTGGGACGCCCACCGCCCAGCAGCAGCGTCCTCACCCCCTCCGGCAGCTCAGCCGAAAGCATGGCCTCCGACACCAAAATCAACATCGACTTCGAATGGTCGCGCTCCTTGATGGCATAGATGCGTTCCACGGCCGAGGCATTGGTGGCGTCGCACCCTATGCCCCATATCGTATCGGTGGGATAGAGCAGCGTCCCGCCGCCGCGCAAAGCCTCCAAAGCCTGTTCTATCATATCGTTTATCATGAGATAGTCCGTTAAAAATCTTTGCAAAGATACGATTTATTGAGATTTTTTTGTATCTTTGCAAGATAAAAATCAAGGCAAACGGACAACAATTAATTATTAAAATATTAATCATTAAAACGTTACACTTATGAAAGGACATCCAAAAGGTCTAATCGCAGCAGCGTTGAGTAATATGGGCGAACGCTTCGGCTACTATATTATGAACGCCGTGCTCGTGCTGTTCCTTTGCTCCAAATTCGGCCTTGCCGAGGAGAAGGCAACATTAATCTATTCCATATTCTATATGGGCATCTACATCCTCAGTCTGGTGGGCGGCATCATAGCCGACCGCACCCAGAACTACAAGGGCACCATCCAGACTGGCCTGCTCATCATGGCCTCCGGCTACGTCATCCTGGCCATCCCCATCCTGGCCACCGCCAGCAACATCGCCTGGCTCCTGCCCCTCACCTGTGCTGCCCTGTTCCTCATTGCCTTCGGCAACGGCCTGTTCAAGGGCAACCTGCAAGCCATCGTAGGCCAGATGTATGACGACTACGAAGTCGAAGCCGCCAAACAAGGCGAAGAAGCCCTCCGCATTGCCAAAGGCAAACGCGACAGCGGTTTCCAAATCTTCTACATGTTCATCAACGTCGGCGGCCTCATCGCCCCCTTCGTGGCTCCGTTGCTCCGCAGCTGGTGGTTAGGCCAGAACGGCTTTGAATACAACGCCGACCTGCCAGCCCTCTGCCATCAGTTCATCGCCACCGGCAGCGCCATGGGTGCCGAAGCCCTCACCAAGATGACCGAGCTCTTCGCCGCCATGCACGTCACCCTGCCCGCCGACACCGTCGCCGCACAGGAAATCTGCCAGAACTACCTCAACGTCTTCAACACCGGTGTCCACTACTCGTTCATCGCCTCCGTGGCCGCCATGCTCATCTCCCTCACCATCTTCCTCTGCACCAAGAAGAAATTCCCCACTCCCGCCAAGAAAGCCGCTCAAGAGAGCGTCCAGTATACCGCCGAAGAGAAGAAAGCCATGGCCAAAGAGCTCAAACAGCGTCTCTATGCCATGTTTGCCGTGCTGATCATCGCCGTCTTCTTCTGGTGGTCGTTCCACCAGAACGGCACCTCCATGTCGCTCTTCGCCCGCGACTTCGTCATCACCTCCGCCATCCCGCCCGAGGTGTGGCAGGCCGTCAACCCCTTCTTCGTCATCCTGCTCACCTTCCCCATCATGTGGCTCTTTGAGGGTCTCACCCGTCGCGGCAAAGGCATCTCCACCCCCCGCAAGATTGCCATCGGCATGGGTATAGCGGGCTGCGCCTACCTCTTCCTGTCCATCTTCTGCAACATCCAGGGCTATCCCTCGGGCACCGAGTTCCGCGCCCTTGACGCCACCACCGCCGCCGCACAGAAGGCTGCCCCCTGGGTGCTCATCGTCTACTACTTCGGCATGACCGTCGCCGAGCTCTTCATCAGCCCGCTGGGTCTGAGCTTCATCTCCAAGGTTGCGCCCAAGAACCTCCTCGGCCTCTGCCAGGGCCTGTGGCTCGGCGCCACCGCCGTGGGCAACGGCTTCCTCTGGATCGGCCCCGCGCTCTACAACAAGATCCCCATCTGGAAGTGCTGGGTCGTCTTCATGGCCGTCTGCTTCCTTTCGATGATAGTGATGCTCTGCATGGTCAAATGGCTCGAAAAGGTCACCGGCGAACAGGCCGCCCTCGAAGCCGCCAAGAAGAACGCATAACACCGCCCCCCTCAGGGCAAAGGAGAAAGCCGGTCTCGCAGCGAGACCGGCTTTCTTGTTTTACCACCTCCACACCCTTTACACTGTACTTCCCCGTTCCTTCTTCGTTAATTAACGAGGAAGGAACGGGGAAGTGCGGTTCTGATGATGGCGAAAAGGGCGGCGAGGGGGCTGGAAAGCACGGGAGGCCTCCGCACGGCGGAGGCCTCCTGTATCAAGCTTCAAGGCAAGCTTATTTATTGTAGCGCTGGCACTCTTTGGGGGTGACGCAGGTGCCGGTGGCGCGGGCCACGAGGATGCGCTCCTCGAGCACCTCGGCGGCGCTGGCGCTGATTTCGGGCAGGGTGCGGATCACCTTGTAGGCCTCGAATTTCATCTTGCGGCTGGTGTTGCCGACGTGGGTTATCTCGCCATAAGCCTCGATGTAGTCGCCGGCATAGACGGGGGCTTTGAATTCGACCATGTCGTAGGCGCAGAAGAGACCTTCGTCGCCGTCCTGCTTGATGAGAAGTTCGGTGGCCACGTCGCCGAAGAGGTGGACCATGTGTGCGCCGTCGACGAGATTGCCGCCGTAGTGGGCGTCTTTTGCGCTCATGCGAACGCGGAGCATAGAAGTTACTGCCATTGTGTAGGTGTTTTGATTGTTTATAATTCTTTTGTTATTGCGTTGAGTGATTGGCTTTTGCGGCAGCGTCTCGACAACGTGCCGCCGCTGATAGCCGTGTGCAAAGATACGCAATTTCAGCCGACTGGCAAAATATTTTTCCGCCATGTGGGGAAAAAAGCGTATCTTTGCACCTTGAAAAGCCCCAAGAGTGATGAGGCTTGAAGAAAGAAATATTAACAGCATTACTATTATTCACATTCGAATCAAAAGCGTCGGAAACTGGAGATTTCTAATTGGATGATAGTTCACAAGGGGTGTGAACATGTTCTATGTTGCACAGTGTTAATGTATGCTACACTATAGGTGTAGGCATCTAACTGTGCAACGGGGTTCATCCGACGCTCCTCGTGAATGTGATAGAAAGGTCTACACCTTTCTTGTGTCCAATAGTGATTGATGGCAATGCACAGAGCTGTCAATCAAATGGCAAACACGAACCTGACAAACGCAAAGGCGGTAAAGAATGATGAGTTTTATACTCAGTATTATGACATCGAGCGCGAGGTGGAGGCGTACCTCGACTATAATCCCGATGTGTTTCGGGGCAAGACAGTGTTGCTGCCGTGCGACGACCCGGAGTGGAGCAATTTCACCAAGTATTTTGCCCAGAATTTTGAGCGCTTGGGATTGAAAAAGCTTATCAGCACCAGCTATGCCATCAATCGCAAGCAGGAACGCTACGGTGTGCAGCTGTCGTTGTTCGAGACAGAGTTTGAGACTCTTTCGCCCAAATACGACAAGCGCAACACCCGCTCGCACGGCAAGATATTTGTCCTGGACCGCGACGACAATGGCGACCGCCGCATAGACATCAACGACCTGAAATGGGACTATCTGAAAGGCGACGGCGACTTCCGCAGCAAGGAGGTGACTCGTTTGCGCGATGAAGCTGATATTATCGTAACAAATCCCCCATTCTCTTTGTTTCGAGAGTTTTTTGCTTGGATTGTGAGTGCTGGTAAGAGCTTCTTGATGATTGGGAACATTAATGCTATCACATACAAAGAAATCTTTCCTTTCGTGAGGAAGAGCAAGATTTGGCTCGGTGCGACGGGTTTCATGACAGATATGGTTTTCGGTGTCCCTAAAGGGACGGCTGTAAAACCAAGCGATAGAGCCAAGGCGGAGCGTTTGGGCTTTAAGGGAGATTTTACACGGCTTGGAAACTCTTGTTGGTTTACCAATCTTGACCATGGCCGCCGTCATCAGCCATTAGAATTGATGACAGTAGAGGACAGCAAACGCTATAGTCGGCACAAACAAATTGCCGGGCATGGCTATGACCGCTACGACAATTATAGTGCAATCGAGGTTCCCTTTACTGACGCTATCCCATCAGACTATTATGGTGTTATGGGGGTACCTATTACTTTTCTTGACAAGCACTGCCTTGAACAATTTGAAATTGTCGGAGCAACAGAAAGTGAGGGGAGAGGTTTTTCGGAAGGACTTTGGCATGAGGAGAGTGGTGTATCCCAGCCTCTAATTAATGGCAATAGAGTATACAAACGAATCTTTATCCGTAAAAAGCAATAGGCAGTGTTGGACCTTGGTGGAGTAGGCAGAGCCTCGGAGAGGCTACACCGCACCCTCGGTGCGCATAACACCACACAAGCTGAAAGCGCAGTGTGGTGCAGGGCGGCATCAGGGGGGAGAACCTCTCGGAGAGAGGCGACAAGGCGGCTCAGTCGGTGAGGAAGTATTCTTCGCGGATGGTGATTCTCGGAGCATGTCACCCACTCACTCTGAACATGTTGCTCATTCACTCAGAGCTATTAACTCATTAAAATATAAAGATATGAATGCACAAGGAAGAAAAGAAATCGCAAAGCACATTGCTTCGCTCGATGAAATCAAAAGCAAACTCGAATCGATGAAAGATGACGAGGAGATGAAGTATGACAACATGCCAGAAGGCTTGCAGGAGAGCGAGCGCGGCGACCAGATGCAGGAGGCTATTGACGCTCTGGACAATGCTGTCGCAAGTCTTGACGAGGCCATTGACAGCCTGAATGAAATCTAATCCCGACAAAGATGGCGCAAGCTATCTGATGGGGAAAGGGGGCAAGTTTTAATTTTTGGTATTTGTCCCCTTCAAAAACAGCCGCTGGGCTGAGGCCTCAAACGGAGCGACACCGACAGCGGCTCGGATTGACAAATAAATATTGCTATGGAAACAACATTGAAACAATACACCATCGGGGAATTGTGCGATGGGTTTGTGTATAACGAGTTGGAGGAGAAAGGTCTGTATGGCCTTTCGGGCAGGCTAACCATCCAGCCGGAGTATCAACGGAACTACCTCTATGCCGAGGACAACGGCAAGAAGGAGGTGGCTGTTATCGACTCGGTGTTGAAACAATACCCACTGGGGTTGCTCTACTTCAACAGTCTGCCGGACGGAAGGCTGGAGGTGTTGGACGGGCAGCAGCGCATCACCTCATTAGGCCGTTTCCTGACGGACAAGTTTTCTGTGATGAGCGACGAGCTGCCCTACCGGTTCCATGCCTTGCCAAAGGACAAGCAGACTTTGATAGAGAACACTCCGTTGCTGGTATATGAATGTGAGGGCACGGAGAGCGAGATAAAGCAATGGTTTCAGACGATTAATCTTGTCGGTATCCCACTCAACGAACAGGAAGAGCTGAACGCTGTGTACAGCGGCCCATTCGTGACAAAAGCCCGTGAAGTGTTCAGCAACAGCCGAAATGCCAATGTGCAAAAATGGGGTGCATACGTGCGCGGAGCGGTGAAGAGGCAGGAGATTCTCAACACCGCCCTTGACTGGGTCAGTCATGGACAGGTGGAGGAGTATATGCAAGCCCACCGCCGTGACACTCAGATTGACGAGCTGAAGGCTCATTTCGACGATGTCATTGCTTGGGTGGAAAGTATTTTCGCCGATTATTATGGCGAGATGTGCGGACTGAAGTGGGGAAAGCTTTATGATGAATACCACAACACCCCATACGACCAAAAGAAGATGACGGCCCGTGCCGCCGAGCTGATGGACGACCCATGTGTGAAGAACCGCAAAGGCGTGTTTGAATATCTGTTAGGAGGCGAGCAGGATACACGGCTGCTGGATGTGCGTGTGTTTGACGAGGCAACGAAGCGCCGCGTGTACAAGCGCCAGACAGAGGATGCACGACGACGGGGGATAAGCAATTGCCCCTTATGCGCCATGGGGCATGAGGCTCGGCGCACGAAGATTTGGAGTGAGAAGGAAATGGACGCCGACCATGTGGAGTCGTGGAGCCACGGGGGAGCCACCACGGAGGAGAACTGCCAGATGCTGTGTCTCACGCACAATCGCGCCAAGGGGAACAGGTGATTTCCCAGTCGGGTGGCTTTTACCTGGGGTGTGTGACCGACTGTTTTGCGGAGAAAAAAAGCATTATTCTCCGCAAATATGCGGAGAATAACAGCGCAACTGATATTTTTTGTCGGGAGAAGCACCCATTACGAGTTGGCGGCAGAATGAAACAGGGGCGGCGGCGCGAATGCGCCG
>DEKU01000062.1 GCA_002354035.1 Bacteroidales bacterium UBA2714 | reverse complement strand
CCAGGCGGCGACGCTGTCAATCGGACCAAGTTCTTTTGCGTGATTGTCCAGGGTACGGGCAAACTTCTGAACTTTTCTTCGCCAAAACAAAAATTCTTGCTATCTTTGCACAACAGTGTTGCACTTCGAGGTTGAATCTACAACCTATAATTTTTTCAAACCCTGTACAATAAAAAACGGTTTTCTCTGTTCCTAAATAAAATTCATTGTCATGAACCGCCAACAACGACGCATACAAATCATCCAAGCCTGTCTCGACCAGCAAAAAGAGCTGGCCGACACCGCAAAGCGTGAGATGGACTCGGCCCAGCAGCAAAGCAACGACTATGGGGCCAATGTGGACCGCTACGACTCTTACCGCACCAAGATGATGCGCACACGCGACATGTATGCCAAGCAGCTCTCCCACGCCAACGCCGGCATCAGGGTTTTGCAGTCGCTGCTGGCCGCGCCCCCCATGGAAAAAGCCGACCACGGAGCCATCGTCATCACCGACAAGCAACGGTTCTTCCTCAGCATCGGGGCCGGCAAATTCCTCGTGCCCCACCGCGCTCCCGAGCAGCTCACGCAGGAAGTCTACTTCGCCATCAGCGCCCAGACCCCTGTTTATTTGGCTTTGAAGGGGAAAGCCGCTGGCGACACTTTCACCTTTAACGGTGTCACTCAAACAATCATCGAAATATTATAGAAACACACATAACGAAACAATCCAAGCATGATAGACTTTAAAGAAATTGTAGGAGCCTTCCTCGTCCTGTTTGCCATCATCGACATCACGGGCTCCATCCCCATTTTCCTCTCACTCAAACACAGCGGCAACAAATACAACCCCCTCTTCGCGGCGCTCATCTCGCTGCTCATTTTTGTCATCTTCTTTTTCCTCGGCGATGCAGCCTTGAAACTCTTCGGGGTCGACATCCAGTCCTTTGCCGTGGCTGGCTCCATTGTGCTTTTTATCATGGCCTTCGAGATGATTCTGGGGGTGGAAATCTTCAAGAACGAGGCTGGAGGCGGCGGCTCCACGGTGGTGCCCATCGCCTTTCCGCTCATTGCCGGCCCGGGTGCGCTGACCACCATCATCTCCCTCCGTGCTGAATATGACGACATCAACATCTTGATAGCCCTGCTGGTGAACATTACGATTGACTACATCGTGTTGCGCTATATCGACCGTCTGGAACGCCTGCTGGGAGGCACGCTCATCTCCATCCTCCGCAAATTCTTCGGGGTTGTCCTGCTGGCCATCGGCGTCAAGCTGTTGACCACGAATCTGGGCAGCATGATTCACAACCTTAACATCTAAACCGACCCTCACCCGCCATGAAGATTGCCGTTCTGCTGCCATGCTACAACGAAGAGCCCACCATCGCCAAGGTGGTGGAGGGCTTCCGCCAGGCTGTGCCGGAGGCCGACATCTACGTCTACGACAACAACTCCACCGACGGAACGGCACAAGCCGCCACAGCGGCGGGAGCCATCGTGCGCCACGAGCCCATGCAGGGCAAGGGCAATGTGATTCGCCGCATGTTCCGCGAGGTGGAGGCAGACGTTTACTTGATGGCAGACGGCGACGACACTTATCCCGCCTCCCAGGCCCGGGAGCTGATCCAGCCCATCGCTGACGGCACAGCCGACATGGTGATTGGCGACCGCCTGTCGTCCACCTATTTCGAGCAGAACAAGCGGCCCTTCCACAACAGCGGCAACCGAGTGGTCCGCTGGCTGATACGCCGCTTTTGGCATACCGACATCCACGACATCATGACG
Organism: Bacteroidales bacterium UBA2714; assembly: GCA_002354035.1. Taxonomy (GTDB): domain Bacteria; phylum Bacteroidota; class Bacteroidia; order Bacteroidales; family P3; genus Colimorpha. The sequence continues at coordinate 30,571 of DEKU01000062.1, read as the reverse complement.
GGCTACCGCGCTTTCAGCCGCCCGTTTGTGAAGAACTTCCCCGTCATGTCGGGCAACTTCGAGATTGAGACCGAGATGACCATCCACGCCCTTGACCGCCGTTTCGCACTCCGCGAGGTGCCGGTAACCTATCGCGACCGCCCTGCGGGGAGTGTGTCGAAGCTGAACACCCTGGCCGACGGCCTCAGCGTGCTCAAGACCATCATGATTCTCTACAAGGAATACCGCCCGCTGCGATTCTTCAGCTGGCTGGCGCTGCTGCTTGCCCTTGTGGGGGTAGGAATGCTCGTGCCAGTCCTGATAGAGTATTTCCACACCAGCCTCGTGCCCCGTTTCCCCACCCTCATCGTCGCCATGTTCATGCTGCTGGCGGCTCTGCTCTCCCTCTTCACGGGGCTGTGCCTGGATGTGATTGTCACCAAAGACCGCAAGAACTACGAGCTCCGGATGCTCGACGCATGTGGCTCGCAAAACGCCAAACCATGAGACGTCCCTGGGTCAAATATCCGATGCTCTTTGTCGGCCTCATAGCCGCCTATCTGCTCTTTGCCCTTGTATCGTCGCTGTTGCCCAATGGACCCATCGTCCGCCATGCCGCCAAGACCCAAACCCTGGGCGACCTCCAGTCGGATTTTGCTTTTGCCATCAGCTGCCGTCCAAAATACTATATGGACAACTTCACCGATGCCCTTATCATCAACCAAGCCTGCCGCGGGGGCAGAGACAGCCTGCTCACCAACATGCTGCTCGTGCCTCGGGCCGACGGTGGTGGCGAGCAGTGCAACAGTCTGCAGCGGCTCACAGAGGGCGACACTACACTGCGCACCCTCCACTATGGGCGCTACTGGCATGGCAGCACCTTCTTGATGCGGTTCTTGCTGCTGATGGCCGATTACACCTCGCTCCGCACGCTCTTTTATCTCCTCTCGTCGCTGCTCTTGGTGTGGATTGTGGTGGCTTTGTTCCGCCGTTGTGGCCTTGCTGTGGCTTCGCTTTACGTGCTGGTCCTGACCCTTGTCAACGTGTTCATCATGCAGTTTTCCATCCAGCTGCTGCCCGTGCTGGCGCTGTCCCTGATAGGCTCACTGGTGGTCCTGAACCACGTCAAAAAGCCTTCGCAGCTCAACCGGCTGCTGTTCGTCTTGGGTTCACTCACCGCTTTTTTCGACCTCCTCACCTGCCCCATGCTCACGTGGGGAATCCCCCTGTGCGTCTATCTCATCATGCAGTGGCGCCATCCCCTGCCCGCACCATTCCTGCGCCGGCTGAAAGACTGGGCTGTGGCCTCGCTGCTATGGGTGGTGAGCTACGGCACCACATGGGTTTCGAAATGGGGCATCGCCACCCTGCTGACGGGCGAGAACGTCATCCGCGACGGTGCAGCCAATTTCTCCATCCGGGCAGGTGCATACATAGACTATTCACGCCTCGACGCTCTGACCCGCAACCTCGACCTCCTGCCCTGGTCGTTCGTTTGCATCACCCTCATCATCCTGCTCGTCCTGGCCCTCTGGCGGTTCAACCGCAGTGGCCTCCCCACGGCGTTGCTGTGCCTACTCACAGCCCTCCCCCCCTTGGCATGGTATCTGGTAGCGGCCGACCATTCCTATCTGCACTATTGGTTCACCTACCGCAGCCTTGCCGTGCCCCTCATGGCCATCTTCTTTGCTGTGGCTTCGCTGGTCGACTGGCGCCGCATCCCCCTGCACCCTAAACACCCCACCTCCCTGCGATGATTTTCAGCAGCCATATCTTCCTGCTCTATTTCCTGCCGGTGTTCCTGCTGCTCTACTTTCTGGCACCAGTCCGGTGGCGCAACGCCGTCCTGCTTGTGGCCTCCATCGTGTTCTACGCCTGGGGCGCACCCGACTTCATACTGATTCTCTTAGCCTCCACCGTGGCCAACTTCTACCTGGTCCGCGCCATGCACCAGGCTCCGCGTCCAGCCCTCAAAAAGCTCTATTGCACACTGGCCATCGTGCTATGCCTCGGCCTGTTAGCCTACTTCAAATATGCCAACTTCTTTGTCGACAATCTCAACGCCCTCCTCGCCCTCTTCGGGCTGTCGCCTTTGCCTTGGGCCAAGGTGCTGCTGCCCATAGGCATCAGCTTCTTCACCTTCCAGTCGCTCACCTACGTGGTCGACACCTACCGCGGGGTCAATGCCCCCATGCGCCGCCTTACCGACTATGTGGTCTACATCATCATGTTCCCCCAGCTCATTGCCGGCCCCATAGTGCGCTACACCGACATCGCCGACCAGATTACAGCCCGCCGCCGATTGCGGTGGGACGAGTGCCTGCAAGGTTTCTACCGCTTCGTCATAGGGTTGAGCAAGAAAGTGCTTATCGCCGACGTGATAGGGCGCACGGTCGACACCGTCCTCGCCTCCGACCTCACCGCCCTCGACTCCACCACCGCCTGGGTCACCATCATGGCCTACACCATGCAGCTCTATTTCGACTTCTCGGGCTACAGCGACATGGCCATCGGCCTGGGCCGCATCATGGGTTTCCGCTTCCCGGAGAACTTCGACAACCCCTACACCTCGGCCTCCATCACCGAGTTCTGGCGCCGCTGGCACATCACCCTCGGCTCCTTCATGCGCAACTACCTCTACATCCCCTTAGGGGGAAACCGCCGCGGCGCGGGCCGCACCTACCTCAACCTCTGGATTGTCTTCCTGCTCAGCGGCCTGTGGCACGGCGCCAGCTGGAACTACGTGCTGTGGGGAGCCTACCACGGCTTCTTCCTCGTGGTGGAACGATTCCTTTCGCGGCGCGTGCCACTGCTCGACACCCGTCGGCGCCATCCCCTCTTTGTGCTGCCCACATTCATCATCCTCTTGGTGGGATGGGCCATCTTCCGCATCGAGGACCTCCCCTCCTGCTGGCTCTTCATCCAGCGCCTTTTCGCCTTCCAGTTCCAGCCCCTCGACCTGGCCGCCGACCCCCAGTACTACACCACCCTGGCCACAGCCCTGATTTTTGCCTTCATCACCCTCCTGCCCTTGGGCCGGAAAATGCAACAGGCCGCCTACTACACCAACTACCGCCCCGCCACACACATAGCCGTATGGGCCGCAGCGTGCCTGCTCCTCTTCTTCTGCCTCGGAGCCCTGACCGCCACCGATTTCAGTCCGTTCATCTATTTCCGATTCTAACCCCCACGCCATGCACCGCCTGCCCAAAATCCTCTGCCTCGTCACCATCAGCCTCCTGCTGCTCACCATCCTGCAGGGACTGACCCATTTCCTGCCCCTCAAACCCCTCAAAGGGGCCTACCTCAGCGCCGAGCGACCCGCCTTCACCCCCCAAGCCTTCGCCAGCGGGCAATGGCAACAGGACCTCGACCACTACCTGAAAGAACATCACGGCTTCCGCGAACCCGCCATACGCCTCTACAACCAATACCTCTGGACCGCCTACCACCGCTCCACCAACCCCGGCGCTGTGGCCATAGGCCAGCACGACTACCTGTTCGAACCCTGGTTCGTGGACGAATACTACACCGGCTGCTATGCCCACTTCTATCCTGACAGTGTGCCAGACTACGAGAAAGACCAAGTGTTCTTCCGCCGCATAAGCCGTCTGGCCAAATTGCAGGCCATTCTCGACCAGCAAGGCACCCACCTCTTCCTGGCCCTGCTGCCCGGCAAAGAGCGCATCTACCCCCAACACCTGCCCGACCGCGGCGCCCACGCCCGCAGCCAACGCCTCTTTGGCCACCACCGCGCCTACGACTTCTACCGCCAGTGCGCACCCCTCTACGGCATCCGTCATGTGGATATATGCCACTGTTTCGACAGCCTGCGGGGCCGCACCCCCTACCTGCTCTTCACCCAGACGGGCACCCACTGGAGCAACATCGCCAGCACCTATGCCTTCGACTCCATCATGCGCTTCATGCAAACCTTCGGCCCCGCCATCCGTCCCGTAAAGCTGGGCCAACCCTACTACGCCTCCACCCGCGAGCCCGATGCCGACCTGGACGACCTGCTGAACAAAACCTTCCGCATACCCACCGAACGCAACCAATACGTCGACGTGGCCGTAGCCGACCCGGCACCCGACAGCAACCCCTCGCTCGTGGTGATAGGCGACTCGTTCTTCTGGAACATCCTGCACAATTACCCCATTCAGGAACTCTTCTCCAACTTCCGCTACTGGTACTACTTCAGCACCATCTACTACGACACAGCCCACGACAACGTGGCCAATATCGACCTTGTGGAGCAACTGCTCCAGGCCGACTACGTGATGCTGTCCTACTGCACCGTGCAACTCTACAACCTTGGCAACGGCTTTGTCGACCGCGCCCTGCTGGAACTCTGCTACGACCCCGACGAGATTCAAGCCGTGCGCGACAGCCTGGCCAACGCTCCGTCCACACTTAGTGTGGACGAGCGCATGGAACGCTACCTGGAGCAATATTTCCCCGCCCTTGCCGAGGAGGTGCCAACCAAGCGCAGCAGCCGCCTGACCCAACTCCGGCCCTGACCGCGACCCCACTGCAATTCCACTCCTTCGACGCCAATTCCCCGCCACTTTGCATACTCTTTATCGCATGACGATAGGATAAATACTGTAGAACTACTGTATAAATACTGTATAAATATCGAAGAAGGAGCGGAGGCAGAGCGGAGGTGGTGGGGGCGAGGCACGCCCGCAGTCAGTACTCGACTATCTCGCTGAACTGACGCCAGCCGACAGCCTGATGATAGAGCTCGTAGGTGGCGGCGGGGACGCGCACGGGGATGTCGAGATTCACTTTGTCGAACGAAGACTCGTCGAGACGGGGAGGCTCGGAGGCCTGGGAAACGATGTACTCGATACGTGTGCATCCGGCAAAAGCCCCCTCGCCGATGTCGCGGATGGTGGGCGGGAGGGTGAGCCTTTTGATGCGGTCGCAGCCAGCAAAGGCGAAATAGCGGATGGCGGTGACGGTATAGACGGTGGTATCGTCGTCGTCGGGGTCGGCGTGGCGGCCCCGCGAGCGGTCGGGGGTGACGGTTTCGGGTATGACGAGCTGTCCGCTGGGTTTTCGGAAGCCTTTCCAGGGCTGCTCCTCGTTGTCGGCGGGGAAGGTGACCTCGACCGTGGGGCCGTTTTTGCCGCCTGTGGAGGTGATGTAGAAGTAGAGCGTGTTGCCGCCTATCTTCTTTGCAAAATCATATTCCTGTGCGCAGAGGTAGAGCGGCAGGAGAGCCAGAAGTGTTAAAAGTGCTTTTTTCATGCCGGAATAACGCATGTGCGAAAAAAATATTGTATCTTTGCAGGTTGTTAGAGTAAACCGACATGCTGTTCAACATATTGCCATTCATGATATTCTTGCCGGTGGTGACGCTGGTGTACTGTCTGTTGCCGTCCAATGGGCGGTGGGCTATGCCTTTGCTGCCGACAGGCTGGAGACGATGAAGGCACGTGGGCATGGCGCGAACCTACCCTATGTGAAACTTTTAAATATGACTATATGAATACAGAAGAGATAGAATTGCGCGTGGCAAAGGCTCGGCAACTGCATGCCGACGGCTGCAACTGCTGCCAGTCGGTGGTGCTTGCGTTTGCTGACCTGCTGCCCGTGGACGAGCCCACAGCGGCGAAGATGGCAGCCCCCTTCGGCCGGGGCATTTCGGGCCTGAGGGAGACTTGCGGATGTGTGACGGGGATGGCCATGGTGTGCGGCCTTATGGAGCAGAGCATGATGGTGAAGGGGTTGGGGAACCGTTTCCGCGAGGAGAATGGGGACCTGAACTGTATGCGCTTGCTGCAGCTGCAGGGGCGCGACCATTCGTGCAACGACCTTGTGGCCTGCGCGGCACGGCTGCTGGGCGAGACGCTTTGAAAGATCAGGTTTTTAACTGCAAAGGATGGTTAGCATGAAGACTTTTGCGCTAAGCAACAAGAACGGGATGCGGGCTGTGGTGACAAACTATGGCGGCCGCATCATGCAACTGCTGGTGGCCGACCGCCAAGGCGGATGGCAGGATGTGGTGCTGGGGTTTGACCGCGCCGAGGAGTATCTGAAGGAGAATCACCTGGGCGATTTCGGCGCAGCCATAGGCCGCTATGCCAACCGGATTGGGAACGGGCGGATAGTAATAGGCGGCCGTGCCTGGCAACTGCCGCAGAACAACGGGCCTCATTGTCTGCACGGAGGTCCCGACGGATGGCAGTACAGGCCGTTTGAGGTGGTGCACACTACCGACAGTTCGATTAAGATGGTGCTGGACAGCCCCGACGGCGACAACGGTTTTCCGGGCAGGGTGCGGGTGGAGATGGTCTACCGGCTGACGGACGACAACGCCTTGGCGATAGACTATTCGGCCACGACCGATGCCCCCACGGTCATCAATATGACGAACCACAGCTATTTCAATCTCAACGGGAGCGCGCAGGGGTCGGCGATGAACCATGTGTTGACTATCGATGCCGACCGTTATTTGCCTATCGACCCCACCAGTCTGCCCCTTGGGATGATGGCCGGGGTGCAGGACACGCCGTTTGATTTCCGCCACCCTAAGGCCATTGGCCTCGATATTGACAAGGAGGATGAGCAGCTGCGCAACGGCAGCGGCTATGACCATTGCTGGGTGTTGAACCATCGGGGGGATATGAGCCGTCGGTGCGCCCGATTGGAGAGCCCGGCGACGGGGATTGCCCTGGAGGTGTTCACGTCTGAACCGGGGATGCAGGTGTATACGGGCAATTTTCTGGACGGGAGCATTGTGGGGAAAGGCGGGACGGCTTATGGACGGCGCAGCGCGGTGTGTCTGGAGACGCAGAAATTTCCCGACAGCCCAAACCACAACTGGGCAGAGTCGAACCCGTTCCTCAACCCCGGCGAGCGGTTTGAGAGCCATTCGGTTTATCGGTTCTCGACCACGGAATAAAGTTTATTTCAATCCATGAGACAAAAACGAAGCAGCCTCCTTGCAAGGAGGCTGCTTCGTTTTGAGGACTATTGTAAGTCTTATTCGGCGAGGGCCAGATATTTGTCAACTTCGTTCCATTCGGGACTTTCAGGGTAGTTGTCCTTGATGGTCTGGAAGGCTTTGTGGGCGGCCTGTTTGTTGTCCTGCTGGAGGTACATCATGCCAGCTTTCCAGAGGGCTACAGGAGCCACGGCGTAGTTGTCGGCGCTGTTGTCGGCGGCCTTCTGGTAGTATTTGACGGCTTCGGCAGGGTTGCCCTTCTCGGCATAGGCATCGCCGATGAGCATCTGGGCGAGAGCGCCGGTGAAGAGGTCTTTGCCTTTGTAGGATTTAAGACGGTCGATGGCTTGGTCGTAGTTGCCAAGATTGAGTTCGCAGATGCCGGCATAGTATTTTGCCAGGTTGGCGGCCTTGGTGCAGCCATACTCGTCGATGACGGCGTTGAAACCCATGAACTCGTCGTTGCCGTTGAGGGCCTTCTCGAAGTCGCCTTCGTTGAACCACTGCTCGGCGGCAAACATGTCCTCGCTGGCGCGGACCTGACGGGGCTGAGCCACGAGAGCGACGTAGGCCCAGATGGCTAATGCCACCACCACGACGGCGCAACCTGCAATGGTGAGTGCTTTTTTGTTCTTTCTGATGTACTGTTCAGTTTTGGCGATAACGCCGCTGACTTCAAGATTTTTCTCTTCTGTATTCTCTTTCATTATGTAGTATTTTTTTATTTTTCCAAAGTGCAAAATTAGTCATTTTTTTTCATTGGGACGAAATATTTTTTATTCTTGGGGCAGAATTGGGAGCGAGAAAGAAATTTAACATTTCACAATAGGTTGATATATGGACACTTGCATAGATTTGATTGAAAATCTTCTAAAAAAAAAAGTTTGAATTGCATTTTTTATTTATCTTTGCAAATTGGATTTTTATGTATAGAATACCAAAAAAATGAGATTATGAACACAAAGACAAAATATCTCGGCATGGAGCTCAGCAGCCCCGTTATAGCGGGCAGTTGCGGACTGACAGCCAACATTGACAACCTTTGCAAAATGCAGGAGTGCGGTGTTGGAGCGGTGGTGCTGAAATCCATTTTCGAAGAACAGATTATATATGATATAAAGCGCAACACGCATATCCACGCCCCGGTGGGAAACTATGGCGACAGCTATGAGTATATAGCGCAACATGTGGCTGCCGACTCTGTGGCCAAGTACTTTACACTGATACGGGAGGCAAAATCCAAACTATCTATTCCGGTGATTGGCAGTATCAACTGCTATTCGCACGAGAACTGGATTACTTATGCCAAGCAATTTCAGGATTCGGGATGCGATGCGCTGGAGCTGAATATGGCCATCATGCCCTTCGACACCTCGCTTTCGGCCGATGACGTGGAAAGGACTTTCAGCAATATCATCCAGTCGCTGCGCAAAACCATCTCTATCCCTATCAGTATTAAGGTGGGCACTTATTTCACCGACCTGGCCAAGTTTATGCAGCAGCTTTCGTGGTCGGGAGTGCAGGGCATCACGATGTTCAACAAATCGCTTCAGGTGGACATTGACATTGAAGAGGAATGCCTCCGCAACGCTGATTCATTGACACAGCCGGGCGAACTGTACAACACCCTGCGCTGGACAGCCATCATGAGCAAGAAATTGCGTTGCGACCTGTGTGCCACTACGGGTGTGAGCAATGCACACGATGTGGTCAAACTGCTGCTGGCAGGAGCCACAGCTGTGCAGGTTGCATCGTGCCTGTATCGCAACGGGGTTGAGTATGTCGGCGAGTTGAACGCCGGCCTCAAGAGCTGGATGGAGCAGAAAGGATATGATAACATAGACCAGTTCCGCGGCAAACTGGCCCTGAAGCAAACCGACAAGGCCAGCATGCTGATGCGTACCCAGTTTATGAACTATTTTGCAGATATCAAATAACACCTAATGAGTTTCAAGAGCGTTGCACGGTAGAGGAAGAAAAAACTCATAAATTAAGTCTCAACGAATTGAACAAATAATTAATAATGTAAACACTATCACATCATGGACAACACACAAGAAAAACCCGTGAGCTTTTTCCGATTCGAGGATCTTCGCATTTATGCCAAAGCCACTGACTACAGCACATGGATTATCAACAACATCGGGCAACCTGAGAACGACATGCAGCGCAATCTGGTCAACTCCATTTGCCACTCTTCCTACGACATTGCACTCAATATCGCAGAAGGCTCATCGCGTAACAAGAATCAGTTTGAACATTACCTGAAAATCTCAAAGTCAGCCATCCGCGAATGCATCGTGTACACCGCTATTGCCAACAATATCGGACTTTTTGACGAGGAGACCTGCAACCAGTCTCGTGAGTACCTTATGGAGCTTACCCGCATGATTGGTGCCCTTATTATCTCTTTGCAGCGCGGCAGCTCCCGCCGTCGCGAGGAATTTGAGAGTGAGGACAACGACAACACCATGGACGACACCACAAGCGATATCGACAACATTGATACTAACTTCTAACAACTAACTAACACCTACTTCCACTCACTGCTCCCCACACACATTCATGTATCCCTTATTAGAACATCTTAAACACACAGAGACCGGCAATTTCTTTTTAATTGCCGGTCCTTGTGTCATAGAGGACGACTCGATGCCGTTCACCATCGCCGAGAGACTGATTGCCATCACCGAACGGCTGTCCATCCCATTTGCTTTCAAGGCATCGTATCGCAAGGCCAACCGTTCGCGTATCGACTCCTTCACCGGAATCGGCGACCAAGCCGGGCTGGAAATCCTTGGCGCCATCCGCCAACGCTATGGCATACCGGTAGTGACCGACATCCATTCGGAGCAGGAAGCCGCAGCCGCAGCCCCCTATGTGGATGTGCTGCAAATCCCTGCATTCCTATGCCGCCAGACTTCACTGTTAGAGGCCGCAGCACAGACAGGCCGTTGTGTCAATGTCAAGAAAGGACAATTCCTCTCGCCCGAAGCCATGACCCACGCCGTTGAAAAAGTGAAATACTTCGGCGACAACAACATTATGCTTACCGAACGCGGCACCACTTTCGGTTACCAAGACCTGGTGGTGGACTTCCGTGGCATACCCATCATGCAGAAAAACAAAGTCCCCGTAGTGGTAGACATCACGCACTCACTGCAACGGCCCAACCAGACATCCGGTGTGACCGGCGGGAACCCCGAAATGATTGAAACCATTGGCCGGGCAGCCGTAGCCGTAGGATGTGACGGTATCTTTATGGAGACCCATCCCAACCCCGCAGTGGCCAAATCCGATGGTGCCAATATGCTACGTTTAGACCTTGCCGAAAGCCTGCTCGAAACACTGGTGAGAATCCATCACGCAGCCACAACACGTTGACCACTTGAACTCATCTCTTAACCACAACAACCTTTACCCAGTACAAAGAAATGCTGCTTAACTTAGAAAAACCCATAGTATTCTTCGACCTCGAAACCACAGGAGTCAATGTAGGGAAAGACCACATTGTAGAAATATGCCTATACAAAGTCAACCCCGACCAGACCACAGAACAATACATCCAGCGCATAAGGCCCGCATACGCTGACGGCAGGACCATACACATTCCTGAAGCGACCACGGCTATACACGGCATCACTGATGCCGATGTGGCCGATAAACCCACTTTCCGCCAAGCGGCACCAGAGATAGCCGCCTTCATAGGCAAAGCTGATCTTGCCGGCTATAACTCTAACAAGTTTGATGTACCCATGCTGGTGGAAGAGTTCCTCCGCTGCGGACACCATTTCGACCTCAAATGCCGCCGCCTGATCGATGTCCAGAATATATTCCACAAAATGGAGCAACGCACTCTGAAGGCCGCATATCGCTTTTATTGCGGTAAAAATTTGGACCATGCCCATACCGCCGATGCCGACACTTTGGCCACCTACGAGGTGCTTATGGCGCAACTGGACCGATATAAAGACAGTGAATACACCGCCGCCGATGGCACTGTGAGCAAACCTGTGGTCAACAACATCGAACAACTGAGCCGTTTCACTTCCAACAGCCAGTGGGCAGATTTGGTTGGACACATAGGCTATGACGACCAACACCGCGAAGTCTTCAATTTCGGCAAATACAAAGGCAAGACGCTCGAAAACATCTTCGGCACAGAACCTGCCTACTACGATTGGATGATGAAAGCCGACTTTCCGCTTTCCACCAAAGAATGCATCACCGAAGTCTGGAAAAGACGCCAAGCGAAAAAAATCCAAGACTTGAAACTGCATTTTGGGTCTTCAGAATAGACCATATCGCAGCTTACACGCCCTCCAGAAGGGCCTCAGGCACTCCCTATCCACCAAGAAACAGAAACGCTCTCCCAAGGCCTCATTTGCACCCGGAGAGCGTTGATTGTAATTGGCCATAGCTTCTTCTTTGCACAAGATTAGAAATCACGTGCAAATCCAAAACTTATAAACTAACACTTTCGAACATCGCGAAGGCACTTCAACAGGCATCGGACACAGGGGTTTGAAACGGACATAAAAAAACCCCCGTTTCACAACGGAGGGTAAAACAAAAGCGTATGAAAAAAAATATTATTACTGTGTTCTCAATTATTTCTGTTTCAAGAAATCCTGAACTTGGTCGGAGGGGACAACAGTTTCTTGGAAGGTGTAAGCATTGGTTTTGGGAGAGCGAACCATACGGATTACTTTGGCATAGCTCTTACCAGTAGCGGTCTTAAGGGTTGCAACAACTTTTTTTGCCATAGTTATCTATCTCCTATCTTTATTTGATTTCTTTGTGAACAGTCATTTTTTTCAAGTACGGGTTGTACTTTTTCAACTCCAAACGTTCGGGAGTGTTCTTTTTATTCTTGGTGGTGACGTAGCGGCTCATGCCAGGAACACCGCTATTTTTCTGCTCAGTGCATTCGAGGATAACCTGCACTCTTGCGTCCTTGTTTTTCTTTGCCATTTTTCTATACTATTGCTTCTTTGTATTTTGTCTCGACCGATGTAAATACGGTATTTAGATTGTTTGCCTTGATTGGGAAACGAGTAGAAAGAGCATCAACAATCCACTGGCTTTCCCTCAAAAAGCGGTTGCAAAATTACTATTTTTTTTTGAATTATCAAGTGTTTCCGACGAAAAAATCTTTCTATATATACCAACGATATAAATATCAATTCTTTATACTGGAAACTTTTTACAAACAGGCTTCGTTTTGCATGCTTCATTTATATGCCATAACCGAAAGAAATCAGCTTTTTAGCCCTTTCGTGAGGGGAGGTTGCATACGTTTCAGCCGCTATCCAGTACATGTCTTTGAATGTCTATTCGTTGGCATAGGTGCCAGCAAATTCATCCTCCTCTTCGACATAAGAAGGAGTTTCAACCTGCTGAGGGGCCACCACAGAGTCTTTTTTCACATATTCCCATCCCCGTGGAGGACGCTTGCAGTTGCTCACGCTACCTTGGATGTAGGCAATTTCCTCGTCGGTGATTTCCTTGTCGCCCGGGATAAACCGCTGCCGCCAGAAGGGGAAATCCTCCACCAGTTCGCCTGAATAGTAGAAGTCAAAACCAATAGCCCCGAAGGTATAGGTCTCGCCATGTATTTTAATATGGCTGCCGCCACAAACGGGATTCGGCTTAGGCACTGACTGGGCAAAACCGACATTGAACAGTGTGAACAGGATGTCGGGGCGATTGCTGATGTCATAACCCGCGCGTTTCCATTGCAGCATGGTCTGATGGAGTATGCATGCTGTATAGAGGTAAGAATAAAGATGGTTTCGGTAGTCAACCAAGCGGTTGTACCGTTCATCGTCCTGGGCTTTTCCCTCGACGGGATAGTCGAGCAAATGCTCGTAACGGGGACCCATATAGAATGGCGACGACGGGTCTTTCAGATGTTCTTCAATGGCTTTGGCAGTGGAGAGCTTTATGCCATTTACGCCATAGGAAAACTGGGACTGGACATTCAGCACCTTGACCGGCCCGAGATATTTTTTCACTGTCTCGCGGGTGGAGTTGAAAAGTCTTATCTGCTCGCCTATCAGACAGCCAACAATCAAACGAGGTTCCACTCCTGTCAGCCGTCCCACCTCGGTGATGAGGGCTTTGTCGCGGACGATGGCGTCCTTCAGGGCAGGCCATTCCGCTCCTCCCATCCAGGGTATAACATTAGGGCTCTGCTGCTGCGGGATGCGGTTTATGACCGCCTCCACCTCTTTGAGCATGTTATTATATTCGGTGAGATCGTCGATATAGAGGCTTGCGGCCGCAATCATGCGGTCGACCAGCATGGGGTCGTGCCCATACTGGGCGGCAGTGGTAATCAGCTGTGCATTGGTGGGATAGTACTTGCCGAAAACAGCCAGCTTGACATATTGTCTCATCCATCGCTGCTGCACCTGTTCGGGGGTATAGTCATCGTCATTGATAGACTCCATCTCCGACACTGAGAGCATATAGCGTGAGTTCCGATCCTCAGCGCCTTTGTTATTGATGAGCCCGAGCTGATAAACAGCCCAGGCTCCTATAATAGCAAAACCAGCAAGTGCGAAAAGGCCGACAACGATGTCGAAGATTTTTCGCCCAGCACTACGATTGCGCCAGCTGCGAAGAGCTATGCCAAGTCTCGAAGCCATGCTATCTTCTCAAAAAGGGTTACATCCATCAAAACGAAAACTAAGGCACCGGCAATATAACCAGCCAAAGCAAGCGGAGTGATTTTCTTAAGATACCAGATGAAGTCGATTTTCTCCATGCCCATCACTGCAACACCGGCAGCCGAGCCAATGATGAGAAGGCTTCCGCCGGTTCCGGCACAGTAGGCCAAGAACTCCCAGAAGGGATGGTTGACATCAAACATCACCTCGGCTCCATGGATAGGATACATGCCCATCGACGCTGCCACAAGAGGCACATTATCTATAATAGATGAGAGAACACCAATAATAAGGTCGATAATGAAGAAACCAACAGGCTCCTCACCCACGTGCATATCAATAAAAGTGCTGTTGAGGCCACCAGCCAGCATAGCCAGTGCACCGCAGGTCTCCAGACATGCCACAGCCATCAATATTCCCAGGAAGAAAAGGATGCTGGGACTGTCAATATGCTCGAGTGTTTTCATGGCCGTAGGCAACGTGATATCGTCCTTGGAATGCTTGCGGCTGATAATCTCGGTAAGAATCCACAAAATAGAGAGGCCAAAAAGCATGCCCAGATAGGGAGGCAGATGGGTGATGGTCTTGAAGAAGGGAACAAAAATCAAAGCGCCGATACCCACAAAGAAAATCAGACGCTGCCACTTCTTATCGATATTCACTCCCGCAGTGTCCTCGTCGGGTGAGACCACCTCACCTTTAAGGGTTGCGCCCAAGATTGCACAGGGAACCACCAGGCACATCAGCGAGGCAACAATAGTCTTAACAATGATATTGACAGTAGTCACCTGCCCGCCAATCCACAGCATGATGGTTGTCACATCTCCGATGGGGCTCCATGCGCCACCGGCGTTGGCGGCAAGGATAATCATACCCGCAAAAAGCCATCGCTCCTTCTGGTCGGCAATGAGCTTGCGCAACAATGCACACATCACAATGGCGGTGGTCATGTTGTCCAGGATGGCCGACAGGAAAAAAGTAATCACACTCAGTGTCCACAACAGTTTCTTCTTGTCGCGGGTGGTGATCATATCCGTGATGATGCGGAAACCCTGATATTCGTCCACCAGCGTGACAATAGTCATAGCGCCAAGCAGGAAGAACACAATCTCAGCCGTAGAGCCAAGATGGTGGGTCAACTCATTAGTCCACGTTGACCCTTCCGGAATCAACCCTGCGAACTGGGTATGGGCAAAGGCATATAGAGTCCACAGCAGTACCCCCAACAAAAGGGCAGTGGCCGTCTTGTTTACCTTCAAAGGATGCTCGAGTGCTATGCAGGCGTATCCAATGATGAATGTTGTTACAATTGCTACTAACATGATAGTTTTATTGAGTTTTTAGGATTAATAATTATCTCCTGTTCTGCTGTTTCTGCATCTCCTCCGTCATCCGTTGCATTTGCTCCAGACGTTTTTGGAAACTGCTTTTCTTTTGGGGAGTATTTTTATGCTTGTTGTCATAGGCCGCCATACGGGCGCGCACCTTCTTCTCGCTGGTGAACCTGCGAATCAGAACCATCTGCAACATCGTAATGGTAAGAGAGCAGAAATAGTAGAGGTTCAAACCGGCCGCCATGCTGTTAAACATAAACAACATCATGAAGGGCATAAAATACATCATGAACTTCATGCCCGGCATATTGGCCTGGGCCTGCTGCCCACGCATGGTATACCACGTATAGAAGAACTGCATTCCGAACATCAGCAAGCAGAAAAGCGACACATGGTCCCCATACAGCGGGATATTGAATCCAAGGTCAAGAATACTATCATACGTCGAAAGGTCCTGGCACCACAGGAAAGGCTTTTGGCGCAACTCAATAGCCACAGGGTAGAACATGAACATAGCCGTCAGGATAGGCATCTGCAACAGTACAGGCAAACATCCTGCCACAGGGCTATACCCCGCCCTCTTTTGCAGCTTGCTCATCTCCTGCTGCTTCTGCAAAGCCTGCTCGGGGTTGGGATATTTCTTGTTCAGTGCCTCCATCTCAGGCTTCAGAATCCGCATAATGGCCGAACCTTGATACGACTTGAATGTCAAGGGGAACAGCACCAGTCGCAGCAAGATGGTAAACACGATGATGATGATACCGTAATTCCAATTGAACGTCTCCAAAAAGTTGAAGACAGGAATAATCAGATAACGACTCACAAACTTCGAGAAAATCCACCATCCCAACGGCAGCATCTTCTCAAAACCGCGATGCATAGCCCGCAAGTCGCGATACTTCGTCGGACCGAAATAGAAATGCATGCCCATGCTGCAGTCACGCTCACTGTCGTATGTCAGCCCGATAGTGCTGCTCATATCACACAGATAGTGCGGGTCTTTCACATCCTTGGCAGCCTCCTGCTTCAGATATGCGTTCTCGAAAGTGCTGTCCGCCACCAGAATGGCTGCAAAGAACTGCTGTTTGAAAGCCACCCACTCCACGCGGGTCTTCACATTCTTCTCCCCATCGCGGCCACGGCCCACCTCGTCCACATCGGCATCAGCCTTATAATAGATACTCGAATAGAACTTCTCCGGGTCCTTCTGGCGGTTGCGGCTGCCACGGCTGCCAGCGTCCACCTTCTCCTGGCGGTTCATCCGATTGTGCCACTCAAAATCCATATAATCCGTGGCGCGCACCACATTCTTCAACCCATGGAAATTAATCTCAAAATTCACATCGTACTCATCGCCGCCCAAAACATAATGAAACTCCACATACCTGTCCATGCTCATCCCGTTGCTGTCACCCACATAGGCGCGGAAATGCAGATCAATGGCCTCGTTAGAAGCTATCTGATACACACTGTCAGTATCAATTCTCAACAACTTGCCGCCATACTCCCTATAAGGCACAAACACCAAATCCTTAGTGTTAATCACCCTCGTGTCCTCAGTCGAGAAAATCAGATTCATATTATCGTCGGCGGGACTGATCAGCTGCAACGGCAAGCTGTCGTAAGTAGTATACTCATTCAGCACCACCTCGCGCACCTGCGCACCCATATTAGTAAACGTCACCGCCATGCGCTCATTCTTCACCGTCACATTCACCGTGTCGCCGAAAGCGCTGGCATTGAACACACCCATGTCGCCACGCTGATGACGCTGCAACAGCCGCTGGGCCGACGTATCACCCTGCATGGCCAGGCTGTCCAAATGGGCTTTCACCGCAGCCACACTGTCGGCATACGCCACACTGTCCATATACGCCGCACGAATCGAGTCATTAACACGCTGCCTCTCGGCAATTTCTTCCTTGCTGGGTGCTACCCACCACATATAGCCAACAAAAATGGCAAAAATTAAGACAAGACCTACTATTGAATTTTTATTCATATCCTTTTTATAATCATTACAATACGCCATCGGCCGACACGGCCAATGTGGTTGCAAAGTTACGATTATTTTCTCATACACACACATCTGCAAAAATATTTTTTCTAAAAAGAGTGCATGATTCAAAAGAAATGTGTAATTTTGTACTTTCAAATAATAGTGTACCATGAATATAAAAAAAATCCGTTTAGTACTCATTCTGTTGGCAGTTACGCCCGTACTGCTCTATAGTTGCAACCGCAACCAGACCCCCGACGAACCCGTTTACGACACCATAGCCTTCGAACCCGAGCCCGAACCCGAGCCCGAACCAGAAATCATCGAAGCCCCCGTCGCCAAACCCGCTCCCCGTCCCGTAGTGCGTAAAGAACCCCAGAAAGAGGAAGTCCTCTACATCTCGGGCCATGGAGCCAACGGCCGCGTATGGGGCCACATCACCATGAAAGGCAACAAAGGCAAAGGCACCGTCACCGATGAACACGAAAACGCCCTCACCGTCACCTGCACCCGCCAGGGCGAAGAGCTCATCTGCTACGACCAGAACAGCCGCCAATACATCTTCCGCCTCTGACAAATACACACTTTTCAATACATTCCAAATTCACACCCAACATGAAAACCACTAAAGAGCTCCAAGCTATCGCCACGCAAGTGCGTCGCGACATACTCCGCATGACCACCGCCGCCAAGTCCGGCCACCCCGGTGGCTCGCTCGGCACCGCCGACTGGATGACCGCCATGCAATTCAACATCCTCGACCACGACCCCGCCCACTTCACCATGGACGGCAAGGGTCAGGACATGCTCTTCGTCTCCCAAGGCCACATCACCCCCGTCATCTACAGCACCATGGCGCGCCGCGGCTACTTCCCCGTCGACGAACTCAAAACCTTCCGCCAGTTTGGCACCCGTCTGCAGGGCCACCCCTCCACCGAGCACGGCCTGCCCGGCATCCGCATGGCCAGCGGCTCACTCGGCCAAGGCCTCAGCGTCGGTATCGGCGCCGCCCTCGGCAAAAAACTAACCGCCGACAACCACCTCGTCTACACCCTCCACGGTGACGGCGAGCTCCAAGAAGGCCAAATCTGGGAAGCTGCCATGTTCGCTGGCGCCAAACACGTCGACAACCTCATCGCCACCATCGACTACAACCACCAGCAAATCGACGGCACCACACAGCAGGTCATGGACCTCGGCGACCTCAAAGCCAAATTCCAGGCCTTCCAGTGGACCGTAGTCATCATCGCCAACGGCAACGACATGCAGCAAGTACTCGACGGCATGGCACAAGCCAAAGCCCTCACCGGCCACGGCAGCCCCGTCTGCGTCATCCTCACCACCGAGATGGGCTACGGCGTCGACTTCATGCAAGGCATCAACAAATACCACGGCTCCGTCCTCTCCGCCGACGACCTCCCGCGCGCCCTTGCCCAGCTGCCCGAAACCCTCGGCGACTTCTAACCCCCACCCACCATACAGCCACAGCGCCGCTCCGGGCCGCAACCCGGGCGGCGCTTTAGCCCCATCCCTACCCCACCCTATTCCCACCAACACCGCAAACCCTCACCCCCAAAAACAAACCGACACCATGCGCCGACTGCTGATAACCGCACTCCTTCTCGCCGCCTGCGGGCTGCACACCACAGCCCATGCCCAGACTCCGCCCTCCGCACAACAACAAAAAACCAACCTCCTGCTCATCCTCGACTGCTCCAACTCCATGTGGGACAAATGGCAAAGCGACTCCAAAATCAAAGTCACACAGCAAGTCCTCCTGCGGCTGATCGACAGCATCCAAAACCAGCCCCACATCAGCGTCGCCCTGCGCGTCTTCGGCCACCTCAACAACAACCACCTTGGCACACAACTCGAAGTCCCCTTCGAACCCGACAACCTCTACAAACTGCGCAGCAAAATCAAAACCCTCGTGCCCAACGGCGGCTGCACCGCCGCCTCGGCCCTCAACGGCTCGCTCAACGACTTCCCCCGCGACCCCAACGCCCGCAACATCATCCTCATCATCACCGACGGCCTCGACGAATGCGACGGCGACATCTGCCAAGTGGCGCAACACATCAACCAAAGCGGAGCCATAGTCCAAACCTTCATCCTCGGCATCGGCAGCCCCTCCAACTTCCAAAACCCACCCGACTGCGCCGGGCGCTTCACCCTCCTCTCCCACGAAGAACGCTATGCCGAAACCCTCTACCAAATCTTCCTCCTCTCCGACCAAAAAGCACGCCTCACCCTCCACCTGCTGGACGACAACCACCAACCCTACGAGACCGACGTCCCCATAGCCCTTTTCGACCACTCCACCCACACCCTCCGCCACTCCACCATCCACCACTTCTCCACCGACACCCCTCCCGACACCCTCACCCTCGACCCCCTCATCACCTACGACATCACCCTCGCCACCAAGCCCCCCACCCAGCTCACCGCCCAGCATTTCAACCCCGGCCAACACACCCGCCTTGAAATCACAGCCCCCCAAGGCAGTCTCCGCCTCCACCTGCCCAACAAGCGCACCCCCTTTCAACTGCCACAATACACCGTGCTGGTGCGCCGCCACGCCGACCCCGCCCTCCTCGCCACCCAACAGCTCAACGACAAAGTGCACTACCTGGCCGGCCTCTACGACATCGACATCCTCTCCCTGCCCGTCATCCACCTCGACAAAATCGCCATCCGCGTCGGCTCCGACACCGACATGCAAATCCCCCTGCCCGGCCAGCTCGCCCTCACCAAGCCACCCATCCCCTGCTCCGGCAGCATCTTCGCCCTGCAGCCCGAAGGACCCAAATGGGTCTGCGACCTCGACCCCGAAAACATCAACGAACGCATAGTCCTCATGCCCGGCAACTACATGGTAGTGCTCCGTCCCGACGACGACACCGACTACGACGCCGTGCAGACAGCCAATTTCACCATCCGCTCCGCCCAGCAAACAGGCATCACTATAGAATAATTACCCTCTCGGCTCAGCCTTCGCGACCAACCGGCCGCCACGGACGTACCCCTGCCCCACCCCCTTTCCGTTGCAGGACCGCTCCTCAGTCACTGCAATCCCTCTTCTTGTCCACTACTTTGACACTTGCTAAGAGATAAAATAGAAAGAATCAAGTGAAGAACAAGAGAAGAAAAAGGGGAGGAAGTCCCGCTTCGCGTTTTCTTGGAATGGCCAGAAAGAATGATGCAGGTTGCAGGGATTGGCTTGCCAAATGGCCGTATGCCGGAGGGCGTAGCTTTTCAGAAGGGAGGCCGATGGTCAGTGCCGGAGCCTTCTGGGTCGTTTGGCGAAGAAGGTGCAAGGTGTGCAGCCCCACTCGTTGAAGTCGCCACAGCGGGCATCGGGGGGAGTTGGGACAAAAAAAGTCCGTGCCTCCGGCACGGACTATACGGTTGATTCGCTATCGGACGAGGGCTATCAGATGGTGCCACCGCCAAGGTGTTCCCAGTTGTCCTCGAAATGGCCACGCCAGAAATAGACCTCATGGATGTGGTGACGGCCGTTCCACTCGCAGGTGCTGATGGGGCAGGAGTCGCCTTCCATGTACTCGTGGGTGTGGTGCACATAGGCGCTGGGGTCAGCGGCATCGATAATCATGATGCGGCTGGGGTCAGTGGGGCTGTGATGGGGGCAGATTGTGGTCAACGTGGGATCCTTCGGGGGGAGAAGGGTGTCATAAACAACGGGCACGTTGGGGTCGGCCTCCACCTTGTTGCATGATGTGTAGCCAAGGGTGGCGACAAAAGCGAAAGCTGCCACTAAAGTGAACAGTATAACTCTCTTTTTCTTCATCGTTTTAATTATTTTAAAGTTTCGATATTCCGTACTACTATGTTTATCATATTGAGGGAACGCGCATTGCAGCATTTCTGATGCTTTTGCGCAGTTTCTATCAACAATGCAAAGATAGTATTTTTTTTTGGATGAGGGTGTTTTTTTTGAATTTTTTTTGCCGTGAGGGGTTATTTTCGGAGTTTGAGATGGGGCTAATAGGTGTATTTCTGTCCCAGCAGGTTGACCTGGAAGCAGAGTCCGAAGTTGAGGTACTTAAAGTCTTTGAGGCTGGCCTGGAGGCGGAGGTGGCGCCACAGGAGGGCGTCGAGGCCGACTTGGAATTCGTTGCCGGTGTATTCGACAATGGCACGGGCCTGGGGAAAGAAGGCCGGACGGAAAGTGAGTCCACCCACCAGTCCGTTCCATTTGGCGTTGTAGCCCCGATAGAAATGGCGGTAGGCAAGGGTGAGACCCAGCTCGTTGCCGCCGAAGTTGAGGTGCTTGATGGCGGCGATGTAGTAGTTGAAAAAGTAGAGCTGCACGTCGGTGCGGTCTTTGATGAAGATTTCGGTGGCAAAATCGTTGGTGCCGATGGCGATGGCGGGGTGGTAGCGTCCCTCTTTGATGGGGCGGATTTTGAGGGATGCGGAGCGGTCTTTGCGGTGGTAGTCCCAGAGCTGTTCGGCGTCGGCGCTTTTGCGCTTGACGCACATATAGCTGAACTCAATCCAGGGGAAGGGGGTGAGGGAGACGTAGTAGTCGTAGGTGTCGTATTTCTGGCCTTTGAAGAGAAAGCCTGTGTCGGGGGTCATGGCTTTGTTGAGGTAGTGGATGCCGAGGAGCGCGTCGCCCTCGTGGTTCATTTCGGCCGACGGGACATGGATAAGGCCAGAAAGGCCTGTGTATTGCTGGGCGCGGAGGGCGGAGGGCAGCAGGGCTGCGGCCGCGAGGATCAGGAGGGGTATGAGTCGTTTCATTCTTGGGTGGTCTTTTGGTTGATGATGAAATCGGGTTGCATGGTATGGCTGCCCCACTGAAGGGTGCCACGACTGAACCATCCGTCGCGCTCGTTCTCTTCGGGGTCGGTATTGTAGATGCGGTTTGCAGTGATGTTGGTCATGACGCTATAAGCAATGCGGAAGTTGGAGGCAGGACGGATGTTGACCGCACGGCGGGTGCGATGGTAAGGGGGCAACATGACGATGACTTTAAAACCCACATCGTAGCGATAGGTGTTGCTCCAATGGGCAAAGAGGCTGACGGTGGTATGGTTGAAATGGCGCATGGCTTCGGCTTCGAGGCCAAAGTCGCGATAGACATATAGTCCGGCCACACCTCGGAGCTGGGTGTTCCACTTGCGGAGGTAGATGTCGCCCCCGAAAGTGCCGACGAATCGGTCGGGCTGGGTGATGCGCCAGTAGGTGTCGGTGTAGAGCCAGCCCACATATCCACCCTGGGCTTCGAGGGCAAACCAATGGGTCAGGGGAAGGAAGAGTTTGAGGTCCAGTCCATAGCGGTTGAGGCTGAAAAGGCCGGCGGTGGCTTTGGCGTGGAGGTTGCCCCAGCGCATCTCTTTGCTTAGGGCGAAATTGTTTATCTTAAACCCGTTGCCATAGTTGCCGTATTGGTTGACCAAGGGGATGTAGACCTGGCCGGTGAGGCACCAGTTGTGGCCCATATCCCACCGGAAGCCAGGCGTGAGGTTGATGAGAAAGTCGTATTGGCGATAGTAGTACACATCGCGGAAATTGACACTGAGGCCTGCAAAGATGTCCAATCCGGGTGTGGGAGACTGGGCCCGGAGTTTTGCGGGGTTCAGCGAGCCGAGCAGTACCACCAGGAGCAGCCCGATGGAGAAACGCCGGCAGAAGGTGTTGCGTTGGGTCATAGCGACGAACTGTTTACTTATTACAAAATGCAAAAATACATAAAAAAAACGGATTAGCAACAATGTCCCGCCTTTTTAACGGGTGGCGGGGGGAAGGAGGTACCGGACTCGGATTCGGGCAAGAGTGGCGACTGAGAGTAGAAAAAAGGGTTGTAGCATACTTTTTTTGCGAAGATGACGTTATTTAATATATAAATAGTTCTTCTGCCAGAGACTGGCATGGAGAGGTTTTGTTATATCTATGTGACACTAATCTTTTTGCATAATGAAGAGAATACTTTTTGTAATGGTGGCCTTCGTGATGCTGTGTGCCTGTGGCCACAGCAGACAGGGGTTGAGTTTCAACCCCAACGAGGGCCGGGAAGCTGAGCTGACGATGCCCGATGGCGAGGTGGTGCGATATACCGCCTACGAGCATTTGTATTACGTGAAGCATGTGGAGGACACGGCCTATCAGTACTTGAACGTGTATGTGCCCGAAGGGGCCACGAAGACCACTCCGATTCTGCTGCGCACTTACATCGGTGGCTATATGGCCGCCAAGGCACGGGCCCCACAGGCGGGCGACGCCACAGGACGGGCGCTGAAAGAGGGATATGTGGTGGTGATTCCCGGCTCGCGTGGGCGCAACTCGATGCAGGAAGGCGTGTATACGGGACGTGCACCCAACGGCTTGCTGGACCTGAAGGCGGCGGTGCGCTATTTGCGGCTGTTCGACCGCGAGATGCCGGGCAATGCCGAACGGATCATTATTGACGGCACGAGCGCTGGCGGAGCCATGGCGGCCCTGGTGGGAGCCACGGGCAACCATCCGCTGTACGAGCCAATGCTGGTGGCCATGGGGGCCGCCAAGGAGAGCGACGACGTGTATGCAGCTGTGTGTTTCTGTCCTATCACGGACTTGGAGCATGCCGACATGGCGTATGAATGGCTGTTTAACGGCACATCGAGCCGCCAACGGTCGGCCCAGCTACTGCCCATCAGCAACCAACTGAAAGAGCAGTTCCCCACATATATCAACAGCCTGAACCTGAAAGACTGGAACGGCAACCCCGTGACAGCCGACAATTATATGGATTTGCTTCGGAAGGAGTTGATACGCTCGGCGCAGACAGCCAAGAACGCGGGGGCAGACATCAGCGACTCGCTGGGTTTCAGCTTCAGCCAAGAGGAGATGGGCGGTATGCCCCCAATAAACGGTGGCAAGAAGAAAGGAATGGCCGCCATGCGTCCACTTCAGCCGCAACGTGGAGAGTATGTGGTGGGGTTAGACATGCAGCGGTATCTGAACTATGTGGCCAACACGCAGCCGCTGAAGACAGCCCCCGCTTTCGACACGAAGGGGGTGCTGGGACAGATGGCCTCGGCGGAGAACGAGGTGTTTGGCGGCACGGACGGCAGCAGCGTGAACTTTACAGTTTACAGCGCATACAAAAACGGCACGGACTTGCCGAAAGAGGTGGTGGACAATGTGTATCTGATGAACCCGATGAACTTTATTGCCCCCGCCGAGAGGGAGGGCAGCAAGGCCAAGGCTAAGGAGGAGCATACGGTGGCCCCACACTGGTATATCCGCCATGGGGCAAGGGACCGCGACACGGGGTTCCCGGTGGCGCTGAACTTGGCGCTGAAGCTGAACGAGGCTGGATTCGACGTGAACTTTCTCTTTGCCTGGAACCGACCGCACAGCGGCGACTACGCGCTAGACGAGCTGTTCGGCTGGCTGAAAAGCATCCAGTAATCGGCAACTGCGATATGACGAGATAATCTGATACCGTGAATGAAGATAGAACTGGCTGGGCGATGCCCTGCATGAAACCTGAACGATGAAGAGGACGACTTTGATATTAATAGCGCTCTGCTCCTGGGCTTGGACCGCAACGGCCCAGCCCAATGTCGTACCCCTCACGGCAGCCAGGGAAAACCTCAGGGGACCGGTGAAGATGGTGATGACGACCATGATATTCAACAACGAGCAGGGCGATGCCTGCATCAGTTCCGCCACCACCAACCTATACGACAGGAGCGGACGACTCACCACCAGTGTCGACATGAGCGAAGACGGCATAGACGGCAGAGTCATCTACCGCTACGACGGACAGGGGCGCTTGGCTTCGACAAGCTGGTGGGGGGGCGACAGCAAACGCGAAGAGCGATATGTCTATGCCTCCGACAGGCGGATGCTGCGCATAGAGGCCACCTATCACGACGGCAGCCGGTGGAGCCATATAGTTACCGCACACGATGCTCTGGGCCGACCCTTGGCCATGAAGGATACCGCCTCGGGATTCCTGTATTACTTCAGCTATAAGGCAGATGGCTCGCTGCGGACTTCCACCTTGACAATATTTGACAAGCCGACGGTCACTTACTATGGCCAGTATGGGGTGGACAGCGTGGTCGGCCGGAATGAGAAGACTTTCTATCAGTATAATGACAAGGGAGAGCTGACACAGGAGCGCAGCTTGAACACGGTTGTCCCCAGCGAGAAAAGGTTCACCTACGACCAACACTTTTACGACGGCCACGGCAACTGGACATGGCGGAAGATTACTTTCCCTGACGGTACAGAGGCCGCTGAAGACCGCGAGATAATTTATTATGAGGATTGAGGGTATGACGGAAAAAAGTTTCACTGATTGGATAGTGCGGTTCTGGTGGGTGGTCCCGCTGGTGACGGGGCTTTTGCTTGTGGCCTCGCTGTTTGTTGGTGCAGAATCCACCGTGTGGGGGTTAGTCTTTGCAAGCATTTCTGCCTTTGTGCTGCTTTTGCAGCTGCCAGTTTTCATCATTCTCTTGCTGAGGAAGGAATGGCAACGTGCCGTCGGGGCATTTCTGGCAGGAATTGCCAGTTTGGTTTTGGAGGCTATCATCGCTTTTATGTTTTTCTCAATGTTTGCAGCAGGATTGTTCAGTATGGCGCCTGACGATTTCGGCAAGGAACACCCCATACCCGAAGGGCTGGAATATAACATACCCATCACCGACACCGCTCACAGATGGAATGCCACCGATGGGGACATCTTCACCCCCGTCGTCATAGACAGCACCGACACCACCACGTGGCTGCAGATATGGAATGGCGACCAGGGGGGCATATACAATTTTGCATTCTATTGGCCTGCATTAGAGGATGGCGAGATTTACCTCCGTTGCTTTGAGGTGACGGAGAACATCGAACTGTCAAAAGACAGGCTGAAACCGTGCACCGCCACGCAGGTGCTGAACCACAACGGTTTTGGACAGATAGTTGAGCCGAACCACAAGGATTTCACCATCTACGAAGGCGACTGGGAGGACTTCTACGCTGTGCGCGTCGAGGTGTGGCACAAGCCCACAAAAGGCAAAGCCCGCAAGCTGATGGAGAAAATATACCGTATGGAGGGCTGGATGAGATGATGAGTCAAAACGGAAATATGGAGAACCGAGGGGAGATTGTAATCTATCAATCCAAAGATGGAAGTACCAATTTAGAAGTAAAATTGGCGGATGAGACCATTTGGCTGACACAACAGCAAATGGTAGAACTGTATCAATCCAGTAAAGCCAATGTAAGTGAGCATATCAAGCATATCTTCGAGGAAGAGGAGCTTGTACAAAGTGAAGTTGTTCGGAAATTCCGAACAACTGCTTCCGATGGCAAGAACTACAATATGTCATACTACAACCTTGATATGATAATTGCATTGGGCTATCGCATCAAATCCAAGGTTGCCACACGGTTTCGCCAATGGGCCAACCGCGTGCTGAAAGATTACCTCACCAAGGGTTTTGCCATTAACGAGAAGATAAGGCAGGAGAACCTCACCGAATTGCGGCAGCTGGTACAACTCGTGGGGCGCACGCTGAAGCAGAGCGACGAGGAGAAACCTGTGGACGGCCAAGGACTGCTCGACGTGGTGGTGGACTACACCTATGCCCTCTCCACTCTCGAAAGTTATGATTACCAGCGTCTTGCCGTGGCCGACACCACCGCCGAGGCTCCCTTCCACGCCACCTACGACAACGCGATGCAGGCCATCCAAGCTGTCAAGGAACGTTTCGGCGAGAGCCCACTCTTCGGCAATGAGAAGGACGAGTCGTTCCGCAGCAGCATCGGGCAGATATATCAGACCTTCGACGGCGTGGAGCTCTACCCCTCGGTGGAGGAGAAGGCCGCAATGCTGCTCTACCTCGTCACCAAGAACCACTCGTTCAGCGATGGCAACAAGCGCATTGCCGCCACGCTTTTCCTCTGGTTTCTGAACAACAACCGCATCCTATACCGCGAGGACGGCACCAAGCGCATTTCCGACGGCACCCTCGTGGCCCTCACCCTGATGATAGCCGAGAGCCGCCCCGAGGAGAAGGACGTAATGGTGAAGGTGGTGGTGAATTTGATTAATAAGAATAACCAATAAAACGCAATATGGCATTTGACTTCAAAAAAGAATATAAGGAATTATATAAACCTGCAACAGCCCCGTCCATTGTGCAGGTGCCGCCGATAAACTATATAGCGGTCAGGGGCAAAGGTGACCCCAATGCCGAAGGGAGCGAGTATAAACACTCTATAGAGTTGCTTTACGGGATAGCCTATACCATCAAGATGAGCAAAATGGGCAACCGCAAAATGGAGGGGTATTTCGACTATGTTGTGCCACCGCTGGAGGGGCTGTGGTGGACAGCCACGGGTGTGTTTGTCTATTCGGACAAGCAAGCGTTCAATTTCATATCCATGATCCGGCTCCCGGACTTTGTGCAGCCCACTGATGTCGACTGGGCAAAAGACGAGGCTGCCCGGAAGAAGAAAGCCGACTACCGGGCGGTAGATTTCTTCACCTATGACGAAGGCCTCTGCGTGCAGTGCATGCACATCGGCCCATACGACAACGAGCCGGCAACCATCGATGCCATGGAACGCTTTGCCGCCGACCAAGGCTACCATATCGACATGGGGGAACGACTCCACCATGAAATCTACCTCTCCGACCCCAGAAAGACCGCCCCCGAAAAGACAAAGACAGTAATACGCATTCCAATAAAATAATACAAACAATAAGTATTATGACCCACTACGAAAAACAATCAATGAAAGAACTGCGCGCCGGCATGGGCGAAGGCCTTGAGAAGCTGGCAAGCGCAATGAGAATGTCGTGGCGCTGAGCGCCGACATGAAAGGCAGCGTCAAAGTGAAATAATATACACTGGTTATGACTGAAAACAATAATAATATAATACAAACAAAGCATACCCTTATCAACGGTGACAGTAGAAATATGAGTTTAATGCCGGACAAATCCGTACACCTCATCATTACATCGCCACCATACTGGCAGTTAAAAGATTATGGAACTGACAATCAAATAGGCTTTAATGAGAGCTATGAAGCATACATTAACAATTTAAACCTCGTGTGGTCTGAATGCAACCGTATTTTGAAAGACGGGTGTAGATTATGTATTA
This sequence comes from Bacteroidales bacterium UBA2714, assembly GCA_002354035.1. Taxonomy (GTDB): domain Bacteria; phylum Bacteroidota; class Bacteroidia; order Bacteroidales; family P3; genus Colimorpha. Next base: position 2,507 of record DEKU01000062.1, on the reverse strand, counting down.
ACATTGGAGACCAATTTGCTCGCTCTGTATATTATGGTAGGTACAAAGTAATCCCTATTCGTACAGAAATAATTCGTTTTTGCGAAACTTTGGGACTTGACTACATGGGTGCAGTTATATGGCAAAAACAAACCACGATGCACACAACGGGGGGCGGTGCTGTTATGGGTAGCTTTCCATACCCACGAAATGGAGTATTAAAAATTGACTATGAGTTTATCCTGATCTTCAAAAAACAGGGCAAGGCTCCAGTACCAACAAAAGAGCAGAAAGAAATGTCAGAAATTGGCAAAGATGAGTGGAACAAACTTTTTGCATCTCACTGGAATTTCGCAGGTGCACGTCAAGACGGACACATTGCGATGTTCCCAGAGGAATTACCTGCCAGACTTATAAAAATGTTCTCTTTTGTAGGCGAGACTGTGTTTGACCCGTTTATGGGAAGTGGGACTACTGCTTTAGCGGCAAAGAATCTAAGTCGTAATTCAATTGGATATGAAATTAACAAGGATTTTAGGCAGTACTATGAGCAGAAAGTAATTAGCAACTCATTGTTAGACCAAAATCTCTACAACATTCGAGAAGACGAGGATTCTTATATGTATGATGGGCAGTTAAAATCTCTACCATACCTGTTTCACGATCCTTTGATGCTAAACAACCAAGTGGATGTAAAGAAACTTCAGTTTGGTTCAAAAATAGATAAAAATAGTGGTGAACGAGAGGATTTTTTCTCGGTAAAAAAAGTTTTGTCGCCCAATTTATTAGAATTAAACAATGGGTTAATCGTAAAGCTATTAGGTGTTGAACCAAACCCAACAAAAATTGAACAGGCTACAGAGTACCTTTTAAACAAAACAAAAGGGCATAAAGTATACATGCGGTTTGACGAAATAAAATATGACTCTCAAAACCAACTATTGTGCTATCTGTATTTAGAAAACCGAACATTCCTTAATGCACATATTCTAAAAGAGAAATTGGCATTTGTGGATACAAGCATTACATACAAATATCGAAACAAATTTATAAACTATTAATATTATGGCAACAATTCAGCAATTATTAGGAATTATTCCCTATGGGAAACAAAATGCAATCCATGCGATAGATATTGCTCGTCAACTGCATCTTCCGACAGACGGAAATCAAGTCGAGACGAGAAAACTAATTCGAGAAGCTATTGCACAAGGTCATTTTATTGTGAGTACAAGAAGTGGCTACTGGCAGTCCAATGACATCGAAGAAGTCAGAGAGTATATTGCCTCACTGAGAAGAAGAGCCCAAAATGTGATTAACAGAAGTGATGATATAAGAAATATGTGGAATAATGCAAATCCTAATAATCAAATATAATATATATGAAAACCTATTCCATGACCTTTGCTGGCAAAAAAGAGTTTCTTTTGAATCATACATGCCAATTATACCAACTAACACGTCCAAATAAAGTTGGAGCCGTGATGAATTTAATTCGTCAATGCCAACCTTCATCTATTGAAGAGTGGGAAAGCTGGTATTTTGAAAACGCAATGACCGAGGGAAAAACTCCAGTCAAAATATCAAGAGAATCGCTGTTAGAACTTGGAGAACGTCTTTATACAAAGATGACCGAGCTTGTGATACCTCAATTACAAGAAGCAATAAATAGCTTAACACGTCAAGACTGTGTAGATTATGTATATAATCTGACGATTAACAGAACTTTCGATGGCTACCAACGAGAAAAATCTGTTGTTAATGACGGATTAGCAAAGATATTCAAAGACATCATCTTTGAGGAGAGCGATCCTGAACTTGACCACGCAGGTGATATTGATTATGTGGCTCATGTTGGCAACTATCAGATTGGCATTCAAATTAAGCCCGTAACTGCAAATGCCAACTTTGGAGGGTACTCCCTTACCGAAAGAATGAAAGCCAGTATTGAAGCCTTCAAAGAGGAGTATGGCGGAGAAGTTTTTGTGGTTTTCAGTTTGGATGGTAAGATTGCAAATCCAGATGTCATCGAAGAAATATCAAAAGAAATAAAAAGATTACGGAATCAATAAAAACATTAATATTATGACCCACTACGAAAAACAATCAATGAAAGAACTGCGCGCCGGTATGGGCGAAGGCCTTGTGGAAGCTGGCAAGCGCAATGAGAATGTCGTGGCGCTGAGCGCCGACGTGAAAGGCAGCGTGAAGATGGACGGCTTCGCCAAGGAGTTTCCCGAGCGCTTCATCCAATGCGGCATCGCCGAGGCCAACATGGTCGGCATCGCCGCCGGTCTGAGCCTCTGTGGCAAGGTGCCCTTCCTGGGCGGCTTCGCCGAGTTCGTCACCGGACGCGTCTACGACCAGATCCGCCAGGTCGTGGCCTACAGCAACAAGAACGTGAAGATCTGCGGCTCGCACGCCGGTATCTCGCTCGGCGAGGACGGCGCCACGCACCAGACGATGGAGGACATCGCCCTGATGAAGGCCCTGCCGAATATGACCGTGCTGGTGCCCGCCGACTTCAA
>DEKU01000067.1 GCA_002354035.1 Bacteroidales bacterium UBA2714 | reverse complement strand
AATACCAGCAACTAACCTATTGATAGCCATCCCCTCTGGGGAATCCAATCGCTACAAGATAGCCCGTAGGGCTTGGCTCTTAATAGCAAACCCTTTTACAACCTATCCGAGAACTCGCTGAAGAGGCTCTTCATCCCGTCTATCACAATCCCCTTTATGGTGTATCAACGCTCTTCGATGCTGTGTACGGCGTCCACATAGTCCTGCACCCTCTCATGTGCGATGAACGCCAGGTAGAGAGGCTTTCCGGAACTTTCGTCTGTTGCAAGCATCACTCCCCAGTTGTGCCCCCATTAAGTGGCATCGAGGTGCACGAAACCGCTCCCCTTCAGCGGTGGCAGCACCCAGTCCTTTTCTATCTCGCGCAACCGCCGCTTGCTGGTGGAGTTGCTCACTCCAAAGGCCGCGGTCAGCTCCGATATGGTCTGCTTGCCATCCTGATAACTCCTCCACAAAGTATCGTGTTTGAGTTCAGGATTGTTCTTGAACTGGTATCCACATTCCTTGCATAAATAGGTCTGGACAGCGTGGAGGCCGAGAGCGCGATAGGGCGCGCTACGTTGAGGTGGAGCGGAGGTGAGGGGCATCAGGTGTGGCCGGTGGCGCAGATGGCGGCGGATAGCACGGGAGCAGAGACTGACAGCGCGGCACCTATCTTTTGAAACTGGTGGTGGAGCATTAGCGCCCGGAAACACCACGGCTATATCAGCGGGGACGGTTGGCGCTGGGCGCGACTGTCCCCGCTGGTGCAATAAATGAGGCGAGACGGCGTTATGGCTGTATGTTAGAACAGTTGGGTCTGTTGGGCCTTTTTATAGGATGTATGTTGGCGGCGACGGTGGTGCCGTTCTCGTCGGAGGCTTTGCTGGCTGGGGCACTGGCGTTGGGTTATGACAAATGGGTGGTGGCGGCTGTGGCCACGGCGGGCAATACGGCGGGGGGGATGATAAGCTTTTTGCTGGGATGGTTGTGCAAGTGGGAGTGGATTGAGCGGTATCTGAGAGTGAAGCGGGAGAAGTTGGAGGCTGTGCATGAGAGGGTGGGCAAATACGGCGTGTGGGCGGCATTGCTCACATGGCTGCCGATAGTGGGGGACTTGATAGCGATTGCTATGGGTCTGCTCAGGACTAACCCATGGGGGACGGCGGTGCTGATGGCTATAGGCAAGTTGACGCGCTATCTGATAGCGACGGGCCTGTTGGGATTGACGGGCTGGTTTTAGTTTAGTTGGTATTTTTTCTTCAGGGTGCGGATGCGCTCGGCGGAGGCATGGATTTGGTCGGCCGAGAGTGTGCCGTCTTTGACCAATCGGAATATGGTCTGCACTGCGCGGGGGACCACGTCGGCGTCGTAGCTGTTGCCGTTGTTGGAGAGGCAGAGGAGGTCGCATCCGGCCTGGATGGCCATACGGAGGGTTTCTTCAAAGCCATAGTGGCGTGCGATGGCGCCCATGGCGAGGTCGTCGGTGACGATGACACCGTCGAAACCGAGCTGGGTACGCAGTATTTCTTTTACGATGGAGGGTGAGAGGGAGGCGGGTAGGTCGTCGCCGAGGTTGCGGTTGATGACGTGGGCCACCATCACCATGTCGACGATGCCTTTGTCGATGAGTGTGCGGTAGGGTTGGAGTTCTTTGTCCTGCCAGGTCTTGGTTACGTCGACGAGGCCGGCATGGGTGTCGCCAGAGGCGCTGCCGTGGCCGGGAAAGTGTTTGAGGCAGCCGATGACGTGCTTGCGGTGCAGTTGGTTGAGCCAAAGGGTGGCGCAGTGGGTGACGGCTGTGGGATCGGCAGAGAAGCTGCGCCCCAATTTGCCAATCACGGGGCAGGAGGGGTTGATGTTGACGTCTACGCAGGGGGCGAAGTTGAGGTTGAGGCCAGCGGCATGGAGTTGGTCGGCTATGAGGGCGGCATAGCGGGTTACGCTGTCGTCGCCCCCTTGGGCGGTGGCTTGGGCGCTTTTAGTGGCGGGGAAGCCGTCGCGGGCACGCATCCGGACTACGTTGCCCCCTTCTTGGTCGATGCCGATGAGGAGGTGGCCGTCGGCATATTTCTGGAGGTCGGCGCAGAGGTTGCGGAGTTGGAGAGGCGACTGGACGTTGCGGTGGCGGGTGCCTGTGGGGGCATCGTATTCGAAGAGGATGACGCCTCCAATGTGGTATTGCTGGATGTCGCGGATGATGTGGTTTGTCTCGTTGAGGGTGGTGCCACGGAAACCGACAAGGAGCATCTCGCCGATGTCGCGCAGGAGCTGCTCGTCGGATGAGGAGACGGTGGACAGGATGGGTTGCGGCACGGGAGTGCTGCTCTGGCCACAGGCGGTGGTGGTCAGGACGATGAAAAGGAGGATGAAAAAGGATTGTTTCATGAGAGGGAATATGGTGTTTGGGGATTGTTATGCAAAGGGGATGCGGTTGACAATGCTGCGGCCGAGGGTGATTTCGTCGGCGTATTCGAGGTTGTCGCCGATGGCGATGCCGCGTGCGATGGTGGTAATGCGGACGCCGAGGGGTTGCAGCTGTTTGTTGAGATAGAAGGAGGTGGTGTCGCCTTCCATGGTGGTGGGGAGTGCAAGGATGACTTCGTCGACAGGGGAGGGGATGCCTTGCTCAACGCGCTGGAGGAGCGTGCTGATGTTGAGGTCGCGGATGCCGATGCCGTCGATGGGGGAGATGACGCCTCCGAGGACATGGTAGAGGCCTTGGTACTGCTGTGTGTTTTCGATGGCCATGACGTCCTGCACGTTTTCCACCACGCAGACGATGCTTTGGTTGCGCTTGGGGCTGGAGCAGATGGGGCAGGTGTCGGTGTCGCTGAGGCAGTGGCAGATGTGGCAATAGTGGATGTCGGTGGTGAGCCGATGGATGGCGTCGGCCAGCTGGAGGGTCTCGTCGGCGGGCTGTCGGAGCAGGTGGAGGGCGAAACGCAGGGCCGAGCGTTTGCCTACACCGGGCAGGGTGGAGAGGCTCTCGACGGCGTTGGCCAGGGTGTTGGAGGGCAGTTCCATGGGGTTTTCTTTGTTTGAATTTGCAAAGGTACGATTTTTTTTTGTATTTTTGCATTTTGAAATGCTTGTTGTGACTTTTATGACGGGCAGATTATTAGGTACAAACAAGATAAGTTGTATGAAACAGATAGCTGATTTTACCATTGTGGGCCGCGAGCAGTTGGGTGAGCAGTATTTCACCCTTACATTGCGCCATCCCGGCCAGCTGCCTCGGATTGAGGCGGGTCAGTTTGTGGAGGTGGAGGTGCGCGACTGCCCCGCGGTGATGCTGCGCCGGCCCATCTCTATCCATGATGTGGATGAGAGTCAAAATACGCTCAAATTGCTGGTGCAGATTGTGGGCAAGGGCACACGCAAGCTTTCGGAGCTGAAAGTGGGCGAGGGGTTGAACCTGATTTTCCCGCTGGGTCATGGATTCGGTGTGGAGGGTGCGAGCCCGTTGCTTGTGGGCGGTGGTGCGGGCATTGCCCCGCTGTTCCACCTGGCCAAGTGCTACCGCCGTAAGGGGGTGGAACCAACAATCCTGCTGGGTGGCCGCACCAAGGAGTTGATTCCTGTGCGGGATGCTTTTGAACAATACGGACGTGTGTTTTACGCCACGGAGGATGGCTCGCTGGGCGCGAAGGGGCTGGTGACACAGCACCCGGCCTTTGAGGGTGAGTATGACCATATATGCACCTGCGGCCCTACGCCGATGATGAAGGCTGTGGGACGCTATGCGATGGAGAAGGGTGTGGAGTGTGAGGTGTCGCTGGAGAATATGATGGCCTGCGGCATCGGCGCATGCCTGTGCTGTGTGTGCGACACCGACGAAGGACATAAGTGTGTGTGCAAGGAGGGCCCTGTTTTCGATGTGAGAAAGCTGACCAAATGGTTGGCGGCAACCAAATAACTGTTCTGATATGGCAAAGTTAGAGACAAGAATCCACGATATAGTGCTGAAGAATCCGGTGATGACGGCTTCGGGCACATTTGGCTACGGCGAAGAGTTTGCCGATTTTATAGACCTGAGTAGGCTGGGAGGCATCATTGTGAAAGGCACCACGGGCGAACGCCGCCAGGGCAACCCTTATCCCCGCATGGCCGAAACCCCTATGGGAATGCTTAATGCCGTAGGGTTGCAGAATGTGGGGGTGGAGACTTTCTGCAAGGATGTTTATCCCCGTATTAAAAATATCGATACAAATATCTTGGTCAATGTGAGTGGCTCGTCAATTGAGGAGTACTGCCGTGTGGTTGAGCCATTGAACGACTTGGAGAAGATTCCTGGAATAGAGTTGAATATCAGCTGCCCCAATGTAAAGAAGGGCGGCATGGGGTTTGGCACTGATCCCGCGATGGCCGCACAAGTGGTGAAAGAGGTGCGCAAGGTGTATCACAAGACTATGATTGTGAAGCTTACGCCCAATGTGACCAACATTGTGGAGATAGCCAAGGCTGTGGAGCAGGCGGGAGCCGACAGTGTGTCGCTGATCAATACACTGCTTGGCATGGCCATTGATGTGGAGCGCCAGCGTCCATGCCTCAGCACGATCACCGGCGGCCTGAGCGGCCCTTGCGTCAAGCCTGTCGCGGTGCGCATGGTGTGGCAGGTGGCTCACGCGGTGCAGATACCCGTTGTGGGGCTTGGGGGCATCAGTTGTGCCGCCGACGCGCTGGAGTTTCTGATGGCTGGAGCCAAGGCCGTGCAGGTGGGAACTGCCAATTTTATGGATCCCACGGTGACGGTGATGATTGTCGACGGGCTTCAGGACTACTGCCAGCGGCATAAGGTAGAGGATATTAACGACATCATTGGCATCATCTAACAAGTGGCTTCGGCCCCGGATGGAATGATACTGATTGCCGATAGCGGAAGCACCAAAACCCATTGGGTTCTGCTGGACGGAGTGGGGGAGAGGCATTGCACCACGGCGGGCCTCAACCCTTTGTTTGCCGACAGCGCTGTTTTCAGTCAGGCTGGGAGCGAGGTGTGCGCGAGGTTGCAGATGGCTGGAACGGACGTGGGCAAGGTGTTTTTTTATGGAGCCGGTTGCGGCACAGAGTCGTCCTGCCAGACGGTACGGCAGCGGTTGGGGCAGTGGCTGCCCCATGCCCATATTGAGGTGGGCGGCGACCTGCTCGGAGCCTGCCGGGCCACCTGCGGCCACCACGCAGGGCTGGTGGGCATTCTGGGAACGGGAAGCAATATGTGCTATTATGATGGACAAGGAATAGCACGCCACAGGGTTTCGACAGGCTTTATCCTCGGCGATGAAGGGTCGGGCAACCATATCGGCAAACGGTTGCTGAAGGACTATCTGGAGGAGCGTATGCCCGAAGGGGTAAGAGACATGTTCCATGATGATTACCCTTTCACAACGGCCCAGTTTATGGATTACGTCTACCGCTGCGCCACGCCGAACCGTTATCTGGCCTCGCTGGCAGAGTTTGCCGACCGCCACCATGAAGAGCCATACATCGGCCAGGTGCTTCAACAGTGCTTCGGAGCCTTTTTCGACCAGATGTCTTTCTTCGGGCCACAAGCTTCGCTACCCCTTAATCTGGTGGGCGGACTGGTGTCGTCATTTGAGCAGGAAATCAGGGCTGAAGCTGACATGCGGGGAGTGAGGTTGGACCGGCTGGTCCCGTCGCCGATAGAGGGACTGGTACTTTTTCACAGCCAAGAGGCCTTTTTTTGACCCCGCCAATACTATAAATCACAAAACTGCGTTACTTGGAAGTTTAAAAAAATACATACAAATGGATTTATCAAACATCTTAGCCATCTCTGGCAAACCCGACTTAAACGAATTGGTGTCGAGAACCAAAACCGGCGCCATTGTAAAGAACCTTGTCAATGGACAGAAATTCCCCGTTTTTTCGAGCAACAGCATCAGTCAGTTGAGCGAGATTCGTATGTTCACCACCGATGACGAGAAGCCTCTTGAAGAGATTTTCGAAAGTGCGTATAACCTGCTGGAGGGCAAGCCCACCGATTTCGACCCCAAAAAAGCCGACAGCACAGTGTTGTTCGACATGCTGGCAAAGGTGTTGCCCAACTATGATACTGAGCGGGTGCACGCCTCTGATGCTAAGAAACTTTTCTCGTGGTATAACATCCTGCTCAATGCCGGAAAACTGACCCCCTCCGAGGAGGATGAGGCCAAAGAGGCTACCGAGGCCGAAGCAGCTGAAAAGGTGACTGCCTCCAAGCCCACCGCTCCCAAGCGTACCGCCGCTCCCAAGCAGGTAGCCCCCAAGGCCACCACGCAGGCCAAGTCGGCCCCCAAGCGCACTACCACCGCAAAGAAAGCTATCTAATCCCTGTTTCGAATTGTTATTTGTAGAACCCATTAGTCCATTTAAATCATGAAAAAGTTGTTAGTTCCATTATTGGCATTGACCGTTTTGGCTTCTGTTTCATCGTGCAAGAAAGAGAAAGACCCGCAGGAAGAACCCCGTGTACCCGTCTACAAAGAAGGTGTGTACAACCCGTTAATGAAGATAGTCTCCGTGACTAAGAACGGCGACCCCGACCAGGACTGGACCTGGCAGGGCGACAAGCTGGACCACATCACCTGGATTGGCGGTGAGGAAAAGACCTACACCTACACCGACGGCTACATCTCCAAGGTTGTCTCCAATCAGTCTCTGGGCGAGGAACTCCACTACACCTATGCCGACGGCCGGATGACCAAATGCGAGGTCTACTATTCTGGTGCCTTGGCTCTCGAAATCAACCTCCAGCATAATGAGGGCGGCAAGATATCGGGAGGCGACATAATCATCGACGACAACTTTCTCATGACGCTGGCAGGTCAGTTGCTGGGTGGAGGCTCTTTATTCGAAAAACTCCTCGGCACACCCACCGCCACCGCTATGGTCCGAATGGCTCAAATAGCCAAAGCCGACGGGGAAAAACTGAGCATCACCAACAAGACCTTCACTTCCGCTTTCGTGTGGAATGGCGAGAATGTCGAAAAACAAATCTTGCAAGGCTCGTTTGTACTGAACATCACGGCCGAGGACTTGGAGTTGGTGCAACAGTTTATTGACATCCCTGAGCAATACCTGTCGTTGATACAGATGGCCATGATGGTGGCTGGCGGCTCGCTGCCTCTGCAAGTGGGCGTAGCCGACACAATCTCGGCCACCTACGACAACATGTACAATCCCATGTTCTGCAATTGGGGCGACCTGCTCAGTCCCCAAACTCTCTCGCAAGCCAATGTGCTGACCCTTGACAACAATGTTGCCATCACCCTCTCCATTGCCGCCATGGGGCAAACCCAAGAGCTGTTCCGCAGACCGTTCAACACTTCCGAGTCGTTCACCTATGAGTATAACGATGGCAAATATCCCACCAAGGCAATTGGGACAGACGAGATTACATATACCTACATGAATAAATAAGCCATGATATACAGCGAAAAAGATCAACAATTCAAACGTTACACCGTCACGTCGGCACTGCCCTATGCCAACGGGCCTGTCCATATTGGCCATCTGGCTGGTGTTTACATCCCTGCCGATGTCTATGTCCGCTACCTGCGCAGCGCCGGTGAAGATGTGATGTTCATCGGTGGCAGCGACGAGCACGGGGTCCCGATCACCATCAAAGCCCGCAAAGAAGGGGTCACCCCGCAGGATATCGTCGACCGCTACCACAAGATTATCAAGGACTCCTTTGCCGAGCTGGGCATCTCCTTCGACATTTACAGCCGCACCTCCAGCCCCGAGCACCACAAAACCGCCTCCGACTACTTCAAGAAACTCTATGACGAAGGCAAGTTTGTGGAGAAGACTTCCATGCAATACTACGATGAGGAAGCCCATCAGTTCCTGGCCGACCGCTACATCACCGGCACCTGCCCCCACTGCGGCAACGAGCATGCCTATGGCGACCAGTGCGAAGCCTGCGGCACCTCACTCAACGCCACCGACCTCATCAACCCCAAATCCACGCTCAGCGGCAACGCCCCTGTCATGCGCGAAACCAAACATTGGTATCTCCCCCTCGACCAAGACGAGCCCTGGCTGCGCCAGTGGATTCTCGAAGAGCATAAAGGCGACTGGAAAACCAATGTCTATGGCCAGTGCAAGTCCTGGATAGATGCAGGTCTCCAGCCCCGTGCCGTCACACGCGACCTTGACTGGGGCGTGAAGGTTCCCGTCGAGGGTGCCGAAGGCAAGGTGCTGTATGTCTGGTTCGATGCTCCCATCGGCTACATCAGTTTTACCAAACAGCTGAAGGGCGACGACTGGCAGAAATGGTGGAAAGACCACGACACCAAACTGGTCCATTTCATTGGCAAAGACAACATCGTCTTCCATTGCATTATCTTCCCTGCCATGCTCAAGGCTGACGGAAGCTACATTCTTCCGCAGAATGTGCCGGCCAACGAGTTCCTCAACCTCGAAGGCGACAAAATCAGCACCTCACGCAACTGGGCAGTCTGGCTGCACGAATACCTCAAGGACTTCCCCGGCAAGCAAGATGTGCTCCGCTACACCCTTTGCAGCAATGCCCCCGAAACCAAGGACAACGACTTCACCTGGAAAGATTTCCAGCTCAAAAACAACTCCGAGCTGGTAGCCATACTTGGCAATTTTGTCAACCGCACACTGGTGCTTACCCATAAATTCTATCAGGGCAAAGTTCCCGCTGCGGGCCCCTGGACCGACCTCGACCAGCAGGTGATAAAGGAAATGGCCACATTCCCTGAGCGTGTGGGCCGCAGCATTGAGACCTACCGCTTCCGCGAAGCCCTTGCCGAAATGATGAACCTGGCTCGTCTGGGCAACAAGTACCTCACCGACACCGAGCCCTGGAAACTCATCAAATCCGACCCCGAGCGCACGGCCACAGTGCTCAACCTCTCGCTCCAGATTTGTGCCAATCTGGCCGTTCTCTGTGCACCCTTCCTGCCCTTCACGGCCGATAAGATGCACCGCATCATGAATCTCCCCGCCATGGGCTGGCGGATGGCTGGCAGCCCCGACCTCCTGGCCACCGGCACCCAGCTGGAGAAACCCGAACTCCTTTTCGAGCAGATTGACGATGCCGCCATCGAAGCCCAGGTCAACAAACTGCTGGAGACCAAACGGCAGAACGAGCTCAACGCCTGGACCCCCGCCGCGGTCAAGCCCACAGTGGCGTTCGACGACTTCGGCAAGATGGACATCCGGGTCGGCACAGTGCTCGAATGCACCAAAGTGCCTAAGGCCGACAAGCTCCTACAGTTCAAAATCGAAGACGGAATGGGCACACGCACCATCGTCAGTGGTATTGCCAAGTTCTACCCCGAACCGGAGAAACTGGTGGGCATGCAGGTATGCTTCATCGCCAATTTCGCCCCCCGCAAACTCAAAGGAGTCGAGAGCCAAGGCATGATACTCAGTGCCGAAGACAAGGATGGCCGCCTGGTGCTGGTCACCCCCAGCCAGCTGGTCACCCCCGGATGCAATGTGGGATAACCCATGAGAGTATTGCTTTTGGGCGCCAGCGGACTGCTCGGCCACAATGTTTTGAAACATCTTCTGCAGCAAGGTCATGAAGTTCATGCCTTGCTGCGGAACGTTTCTGCCCTCCACACCCAGGCCTTCCCCTCCACCCATGGGTTGACACTCTTCCAGGGGGCGCTGCTCGACAGTGCGGCCCTCCTTTCGGCTGCGCAAGGTTGCGAGGCCATCATCAATTGCGCCGGTGTCACCGACATGTCGTTGCTGCGTTACGAGGACTACCTCCCTGTCAATCGCGACCTTTGCGGCATGCTGGTTGCGGTGATGGAAAAACTCAATATCCACCGCCTGGTGCACACCAGCACCGCCAACACCATCGGCTACGGCATCTCCTCCCATCCCGCCACCGAGTCCTCACCCATTCAGCCCCCATTCAGCCGTTCCTTCTATGCTCTCAGTAAGCGCGAAGGCGAGGAACTGCTGCTTCGGGCCTCCGGCAGTCACCCCGACTGGCATATTGTCATCCTCAACCCCGGCTTCATGGTCGGCCCCTACGATACCAAACCCTCCTCGGGCAAACTCCTCCTCACCGGCTATCGCAAACCTCTCATGATTTCCCCCAAGGGGGGCAAAAGCTTCATCCATGTGGTCGATGTGGCCGTTGCCGCTGTCAATGCCCTCACCATGGGGCAGCACGGCAGCCGCTACCTGCTCACTGGCCAGAACCTCTCCCTCCAGCGCTTCTATCGCCTCCAGGCCCACACTATGCACTACCGCCAGCTTCTGCTGCCACTGCCCAACTGGCTGCTCAGCCTTGCGGGCAGGGTGGGCGACATGTTGCGGTACTGTGGTCTTGCCACCCAACTCTCCACCCGCAACGTGCGGCAACTCATGGTGCGCGAATACTACGACAACACCGCCGCCGTCAGCCATCTGTCCACGCCTCAAACACCGGTCGACCAAGCCATAGCCGACTTTTTCGCTTGGCGCCAAAACCCCACCTCACCCCGCCAACAATAGCCCACGGCGGGCAGCACCATGGCCCCCGCCTCGCAGCTCCGCGCACTGCACCCATTCGGCGATTCGCCCAGTGCAAAGAGTCGCAAAAATGTCTTTTTGATGGCCGAAGGCAATTTTTCATACATCTGTGCGTTATAGGCACAAACGCAAAACAATCTCATATCATGAAAAAGCTGTTATTGATTATGCTCGTGGCCTCTGCGCTGCTTGTCTCATGCAATAATTCCAATGCCGACGGCCCACAGAAGAAAGGCTCCTCTGGCAAAACACTCGAACTGATGATTGTGGCCGACAAGGATGTCTACCAGGGCGAGACCAGAGCCCTTATCGACTCTCTCTTTAGCCGTCCACAAATCGGCCTCCCCGTGCCCGAAAAGATGTTCGACATTGTCAACATCCCCGTCTCCTCCTACAAAAACACCGAGATGTTCCAGAACCACCGCAACATCATCTTCTGTGACATCAACCCCGACAACCCCGACAAAGTCTACATGCACATCGACGAGTATGCCGCTCCCCAGGTGGTCTTCGACTTCGCCGTCAAGGGCCAAGCCTCCCTCCGCGACATGCTGCGCAAATATGAGCATCATATCCTCGATCAGATCTACAACGCCGAGCACCGCCGCGTCATCAAGGCCTTCAAAGGCATGGAAGGCTTCAAAGTCAACGAAGCCATCCGCCAGCAGTTCGGTTTCGGTCTCACGTTCTCCAACGAGTTTGCCATTGCCAAGCAGCGCGACGACTTTGCTTGGGTGCGCAAGGAGGCCAAGGACTTCGGCATCGGCGTACTCATCGACGTCTTCCCCTACGAAAACCAGAACGCCTTCGACGAGCAGCACATCCTCGACCGCTTAGACACCATCATGCGGCGCCACGTCCCCGGCAGCGCCGACAGTAGCTATATGGGCATTGAACGCCGCCGCGACAGCCAAGGCAACTATCTCGCACCCATACAGCTCCGAAAAGTGGACTTCGACTCCAGCTACTGCATCGAAACCCGTGGCTGCTGGCGCACCTTCGGCGACTTTATGGGCGGTCCCTTTGTCACCTACACCCTCCTTTCGCCCGACCAGAAGAAAGTCATCATGCTCACTGGCTATGTCTACTGTCCCCGCAACAAGCCCTGGACCAAGCGCGACCTCCTTATGCAAGTCGAAAGCATCTGTTGGTCCCTCAAATTCTGACCCCTTGCCAACCCCATTCCACCTCTTTCACCATGCGTAGACTCCTGTTGCTTCTGGTCCTCCTGGCCTTCTGCCTGCCCCTGCGGGCACAGAAATTCCTTGAGCGGAGCGAGCTGGGCATTACGGCTGGCGGCATGAACTATCTCGGCGACCTCAACAACCAAAGCATGTTCGGCAAGGTCAACCTTGCGGGCGGGCTGCTGCTCCGCTTCAATCTCGACACCCGCTGGGCGCTCTCCGTCGGTGCCTCCTACGGCCACATCGAAGGCGGCAACCCCGACCACATCCAGCTCCGCAACCTCAGTTTCCGCTCCTATGTGGCCGAGGCCTACGTCCGCGCCGAGTTCAACTTCTTCCCCTACGGTGTCCGTTCCGCCACCTTCAAACGGGCCACCCCTTATATCTTCTGCGGTTTTGGAGCCTTCCGCTTCAACCCCATGGCCCTCTACACCGACCCCTCCTCAGGCCTCTCGCAGTGGTACGCCCTCCAGCCCCTCGGCACCGAAGGCCAAGGCTCCAAGGCCTATCCCGACCGTGTGAAATACCAGCTCTTTGAGGTCTGTATGCCTTTCGGCGTCGGCTATCGCTGGCGACTGGCACAAAACGCCCATCTCACCATTGAGTATGGCTGGCGCAAAACCTGGACCGACTATCTTGACGATGTCAGCACCACCTATGTCGGCTCCCAGACCTTCACCGACGGCTCCAACAGTTCCATGGCTGCCACCCTTGCCGACCGCAGTGCCGAGGTGGTGCCGGGCTACGTCAACGCCCCGGGCATCAAGCGCGGCGATGACTCACTCGACGATTGGTACTCCTATTTCAACCTCTCCCTCACCTTTTCCGCCGAGATGCTTTTCGGCTGGATGAGAGGCAAGACATGCGAAAAATAAACCCCTTCAGCCATTAAACAATCAACCCTATGAAACTCGAAGACATCGACAAAACCCGTGTGCCGCAGCATGTGGCCATCATCATGGACGGCAATGGCCGTTGGGCCCAACGCCAAGCCCACAAACGTATCTTTGGCCATCAGCACGCCATGACTGCCGTGCGCCAGTCGGTCGAAGCCGCCGTGGCATGTGGCGTCAAATACCTCACCCTCTACACCTTCAGCACCGAGAACTGGAACCGTCCGCAAGAAGAAATCGACGGTCTGATGGACATCCTGATCAAAGCCGTGCGCGACGAGACCAAGCTCCTTATGGACAACAAAGTCCGTCTGCAGGTCATAGGCGACATCGACCGCTTGCCCGAGCGGTCGCGCAGCAAACTACTCCAATGTATAGAGCAGACCGCCCCAGGCACTGCCATGACCCTCGTGCTGGCCCTCAGCTACAGCTCCCGCTGGGAGATAGCCCAAGCCCTGCGCTCCATCTGTGCCGAAGCCCGCGACGGCCGCCTGCAACCCGCCGACATCACCGAGGACACCCTTCGCCACTACCTCGCCACCCGCGACTATCCCGACCCCGACCTCCTTATCCGCACCGGCGGCGAACTCCGCATCAGCAACTTCCTCCTGTGGCAGATGGCCTACACCGAGTTCTATTTCAGCGACCAGCTCTGGCCCGACTTCCGCCAGGAGGATTTCTTCGCCGCCCTCTACGACTACCAGAACCGCCAGCGCCGTTTCGGCAAAACCGGCGACCAGGTGTCGCACCAATAATCTCCCCTCCCCAGACAGCCCCGGCCATGAATCACCTCCGTCTCCTCCTGCCGCTCGTGGGCCTGCTGATGCTCGGTGCCGCCGCGCCCCTCCGCGCGCAGAAACTCGGCGCCGAGGACATCACACCCGTCTACGACCTTGTAAAGACCTTCAAACGGCTCATTCCCTACCGCGACACCGCCAACCACCTCACCATCACCCATGTGTTCATGAGCACCGACTATCGCTACATCAAGCTCACGGTCTTCTACGATGCCGACCAGAACCCGGACAGCATCACCCCCTACCACACGCTCCACTACCTCGTCGACAACGACCAATGGTCGCTGCAGCCGCTGGCCGACCACACCTTCGACCTCCGGCTCACCCTCTCCTTCCGCGGCCATCCAGTTTCGAAGACTCACAGTTTCACCACCGCCGACCTGCAAGAAATCCTCAATCCCTCCGCCAAAGCATTTCTGGCACAAGTGGCCCGGAACATAATAGTGCGACTGCCCATCACCCTCTCCGACAACGGCGAAATCATGGTGCGCTGCCACTACGACCCCAAGGCCAACCTCTTCACCAACGTCTACCAATACCCCGACACCACATGGCCCGCCATCAAAACCTTCATCACCGACAGCACCCAGCGTGTCCGCTACATCAATGCCTCGCATGTGCTGGCCGACACCAACGGCCTGCCCGAGGCGGTGATTGAAAGCGAGGCCACCCTCAGCTACCACTACCTCAACCAGTCGCACACCGACTCGCTGGTGGTGAACATAGCCCCCTGGATGTGGGAACCCCTGGCCGAACAGGTTTTCAGCTCCGTCGAGCCTTTCCTTGCCGACAGCGTCGGCGACTCCAGCTCCTATATCCTCAGTCTGATTGCCTACAATGTCGACGAGGCTTGCCCCCAAGCCGTCGACTCCCTCACCATCATGCTCAGCTGCCGTTTCGACTCCGTCAACCGTGTCATGACCTACACCTACCGCGTCGACGAGCTGGCCATGCTGAATATTGAGAGCAATGCTGAGTCGCAAAACCAGCTTTTAAGTTTCATTGAGCAGGTGCTGGTGTCCGAATCCGGCCGCCCACTGGTCGAGCTGCTTGTGACCGCACAGGCCACCCTGGTCTATAACTACTCCTCTCCCCACAGCCCTTCACCCCTCGTGTTCACTTTTCCCCCTTCGCGCCTGGCCGAGCTGCTGGCTCCCTGATGCCGCACCTCCCCGTCCCTGTTCCGCACCCGCTGGAAAGCCGTGCCTTTTATGGTCAACGACTTACACTACGGGCCGTCCGGCCGGTGGCATGGCACCGCCGTAGCCATATAGTTTCTTATTATACACTGTTTAGTTTCTTTATTGACTCTTGACAAGAGAATAAATCGTGTCTAAAAGGAAAATAAGTAGAAAGGAAATGGTGTGCAAAGAAGAGGCCTGTAGCACGGGCGGAATGAGGCCTTGATGGGGGCAGTGGGGAGGCAAAATGAAGGCCGCCACAGGGAGGTTGCTGACCGGTGGCGGCAGGAGGGGGGCAAAGTGGTGTCCATCGCCCCCGGAGGTGTGGGAGGCTTATTGCTTTTGCATGTGTTTGCGGAATTCGGAGGGGGTTTCGCCAGTGTGGGATTTGAAGAATTTGGAGAAGTTGGGTTCGGAGCCGCAGTGCAGTTTTTCGGCTATCTGGGCCACGGTGTAGTTTTGGGGGTCGCTGAGCATTTCGCGGGCGGCGCGGATGGTGGTTTTGTTTATCCACTCGGAGGTGGTCATGCCGGTCAGTTTTTTCATGACGTTGTTGAGGTGGGTGGGGGAGATGTTGAGGCGGTCGGTGTAGTAGGAGACGGTGCGGATGGGGCAGGAGTGCTGGTTGAGCATGTAGAGGAATTCGCTCTTGATTTTTTGGGGGTTGGGCATTTCGAGGAGCCCTTTGGACTGGAGTATGGATTCGTTGACCCGGATGAGGTGGTAAATCATGGAGATGATGAGATGCTGGATGCCGCGCGAGTGTTCGGTTTTTTTGTTCTGCATGAGCATGTCCATGAGGTAGAAGTAGTTCTCGATGGTGGTGATGTGGGGTTGGACGAGTTCGATCATGAGGGGTTCGTAGCCGATGAGGTCGTTCTGGCCCACGGCGAAGGTGGGGAAGGAGACGAGGCGGTATTTGCAGTCGGACGAGAGGGCGTTGAAGGCGATGACGCTGTTGGCGGGGATGAGGAGGAGTGAGTTTTTGACGAGATGGAAACGGATGAGGGATACCTCAATGTCCATTGTCCCTTCGGTCATGAACATAATGGTATGGTCGATGTTGCGTTGGGTGCGGTCGAAGACTATTTTTTTGGTGTCAGGGATGAAGTCCATGATTACTTTGACCGTGTCGAAAAAGGGGTTGTTTCCTTTCTTGTCTAATATTGAATTGGCTCTTTTGTACATCCGGGGTTCCTCGTTAAGGTTTATAGCTTGTTTTTCCATCTTGCAAATTGTACGTTTGAATTTATTTTGCAAAGATACGTAAAATAATCTATATATGTCAAATTCGTAACAAGAAAATTCACAAAAGTTATAAATCTGGTTTTTATTCGATTTGTAAGTGCTTTGCTATTATGTTGTTATACCTTTATTTTCATTTACTTTTTTTTTGAAAGAGGTGTGTTTTGGGGTGAGTTTTGGGGTGTGTGGGGGAGGTTATTTTGCGGAGTGAGGTGCATTGGGGGTGGCGTTGGGGGAGGTGGCAGGAGAGGAGCGGCTGGGCAGGGGAGGCGGACGTGGCGCATGGGGAATGGGTAAGGAGCAGATTAAAGTTTTTTTACTGATATATATACTAAAAAGCAGAAAGTGAAGTTATATAGGTTTGAGTGTTTATGCCTTGATGGGCTAAGGCACTGAAAAGCAAGTTAGAAAAGTAATAGAGTTTAATGAAAAAGATACTGTTTATCCTGCCGCTGCTCTTTGTGCTCGGCCTTCCGTGTTCGGGCAGTGCCCAGGTGGTTGTGGGCAACCAAGAATACGACATTGACTATCTGACTCCCAAGACTTACGAGATTGGGGGCATCACTTTTGTGGGTGCGGAGAACTACGACACCCGTATGATATTGCTCATTGCGGGGTTGCAGGTGGGCGACCAGATCAGGGTGCCGGGCGACAAGCTGGCCACGGCTGTGGACCGCCTCTGGAAGCAGGGTCTTTTCGAGGATGTGCAGATTTATGTGACCCGTATACAGGGCGACAAGATTTTTTTCGAGATAGAGCTGCGGAGCCGCCCCAAGATGACGATGTTCCAGATTAATGGTGTGAAGAAGGGCGACAAGGACAAGCTGAAGGAGGAGATGAAGATTGTGTCGGGCGATGTGGTGACGGAGAATATGCTTACCACTTCGCGCAACCGTATCCGTGCCTTTTATCTGGAGAAGGGTTATACGAATGTGAAGGTGGCCACACGGCTGGAGGATGACACTCTGCTGTCGAAGGGCAACGAGCATAGGGTGAATGTGATTTTCGATGTCAACACCGGAAAGCGGGTGAAGATTGATTCGCTGATTTTTGAGGGAAACAAGCAGATCAGCACCAACAAGCTGTTGCAGCAGATGAAGAATACGCACGACGTGAATTATTATAAGAAGTTCTTTGTGTGGACGAAGGGTTTCTGGAGCACGTCGAAGTATCAGGAGGCCAAGTTTAATGAGGATTTGCAGAATGTTGTGAACTACTATAATGAGAACGGTTACCGCGATGCACGCATTGTGTGGGACACGGTCTACCCTGCTCCGAAAGCCGCCGACGGCAAGGAGAGCAGCCAGGACCGCCTGATAGTGAGGGTGAAGGTGTATGAGGGCAGCAAGTTCGTGTTCCGCAACATTACGTTTACGGGCAATACGATTTATCCGTCCGACTTGCTGCTGAAGCATCTGCGCATCGAGAAGGGCGACCCATATAACCGCACCCTGCTGGAGACCAACCTGCGCTACAACCCGTCGGGCACGGATATCAGCTCGATGTATATGGACAATGGTTATCTCTTCTTCAGGGCTACGCCTGTGGAGGTGGGTGTGGAGGATGACTCTATCGACATCGAAATCCGTATTGTCGAAGGGAAACAGGCCCGCATCAAGAATGTCATCGTTGAGGGCAACACGCTCACGAATGACCGCGTCATCATGCGCGAGCTGCACACACGGCCGGGCGACCTTTTCAGCCGCGACGCCATCCTGCGCAGCCGCCGCGAGCTGGCCACCCTCGGCTATTTCAAGGAGGAGTCTATCATGCCCGACGCCAAGCCTAACGACCAGGACGGCACGGTGGACATCATCTACAAAGTGGAGGAGGGCAACACCAGCCAGATACAGCTGCAAGGCGGCTATGGCAACAAGATGATTATCGGCCAGATTGGACTAACGCTGAATAATTTCTCGGTGCGCAACATATTCAACAAGAAAGCTTGGCAGCCCCTGCCTGTCGGCGACGGACAGAAGCTGTCTATCAACGCCGTCACCAACGGCACTTACTACTATTCCTTCAGTGGCTCGTTCACCGAGCCGTGGCTGGGCGGGCGCCGTCCGCAGACGCTCAGTGTGTCGCTCTACCACCATTTTATCAGCAACGGCTATTTTTATCAGAAGAGTTCATCGTCGTATGGCGATTTGCGCATCAGCGGCGCCGGGGTGTCGTTCACGCGCCGTTTGAAATGGCCTGACGACTATTTCATCATCTCGCACAATATCACGTATAAGCATTATAATCTGAATAACTATTATCTGTTCAAGGGTTCGTCATTCATCAATGGCAAGGCCAACGACCTGTCGTATGGCATCACGATAAGCCGCAACTCGCTCGACTCGCCCATCTATCCGCGCAGTGGATCGGAGATTTCTATCGCGGGCTATGCCACGCCTCCCTACACGGCTTTGAGCGGCCGCGACGTGAGCACGGTGACGGAGGAGGATAAGTTCCGCTGGACGGAATATTACAAGATTAATTTCCGCGGTTCTTGGATGTTGAATCTGGTGGGCGACGTGGTGTTGAATGCCAAGGCCCGTTTCGGCTGGATGGGCTATTACGACAAGCGGATTGGCCTCTCGCCCTTTGGCCGTTACTTTGTGGGTGGCGACGGTCTGCAAGCCTATGCCTACGACGGACGCGAGATTATCCCGGTGCGCGGCTACGACGACAGCAAGCTGAGCCCGCAGGAGGGCGCCTCCATCTTTACGCGCTACACGCTTGAGGTGCGCCAGCCTATTATCGAGAGTGCCAGTGCCACCATCTGGCTGCTCGGATTCCTCGAAGGCGGCAACAGCTGGTATAACGTCAAGGACTTCCAGCCTTTCAATATATATAATTCGGCTGGTTTGGGTGTGAGGGTGTTTATGCCTATGTTTGGCCTGATAGGTGTTGACTGGGGCTATGGTTTCGACGGTGTCGGCATCGGCGGTTCGCATGTCCACTTCAGCATTGGCCAGAGTTTGGATTAATCTTTATGGTTTGTCACACTAATCAATCAATATCACAACTAATGCGCAAACTGGCTCCCATATTGTTGTTCGTGGTTCTTGCGCTCCCTGTGCAAGGGCAGAAGTATGCTTGTGTCAACACGGCTTATATCATGGGCAATGTGCCGGAGTACAATCAGGCACTGAACAAGGTAAACAAATATGCCGAAGAGTGGCGCAAGGAGCTTGAAGCCAAGCAGGCAGAGGTGGACGAGTTGCGGGAGCAGTATCAGCAGGAGTCGTACCTCCTGCCCGAGAACCTGAAGCAGCGCCGTCAGGACGAGATGCGCACCAAGGAGGCAGAGTTGCGCAGTTTGCAGCAGCAGCGTTTCGCGCCCGGCGGCGACCTGGACCAAAAGAGGGCTGAGCTGTTGAAGCCGGTGCAGGACCGCGTCTACAACGCCATAGAGCGTGTGGCACGCGAGAAGAACTATGCCTTTGTGTTCGACAAGGCAGGGTCGGCCACGGTGCTCTATGTGTCGGAAAAATATGATATCAGCAATCAGGTGCTGGAGATGCTCGGTGTGAAGCCTGGAGCCAATCCCGAGGCGGGAGGAATCAACCCCAACGCCACCCAACAGTCGCCCAGAAACCAACAGCAGAAAAGCAAAGGCAACAGCAACGACGATGTGATGCAAAAGGAGAGAATGTAGTGTTGCCTCGAAAAATGAATTAATAACAACAAACATTAAACTGATAAACACAACATGAAAAAAGGACTTATCGTAGTAATCACAGCCCTGCTGGCCCTCGGCGGCAGCGCCATGGCCCAGAAAAACATCAAACTCGGCCATATCAACTCGAACGAACTGATGCAGATTATGCCCGGCCGCGATTCGGCTCAGGCCGCACTGCAAAAAGAGGTGGAGGCTCTTCAGGCAGAGCTGGAAACCATGAACAAGGAGTTTGAAACCAAGTATAACGATTATGTGGCTAAGAGAGACCAACTGTCCGAACTGATCCGCAAGACCAAAGAGAGCGACCTCCAGAGCATGCGTGCCCGCATTGAGGAGTCGCAGACCAATGCCCAGAAGATGCTCGAAGAGCGTCAGGAAGCCCTGCTGAAGCCCATCGTCGACCGTGCCAAGAAGGCTATCGAAGAGGTGGGCAAGGAGAATGGCTACACCTATATCTTCGACTCCGGCATCGGCACCGTCCTCTATTCGCAGGACAGCGACGACATCATGCCCCTCGTCAAAAAGAAACTTGGCCTCAAATAAAGAGACCTCAGTAACAAAACATTTGCAACCAAGCCGACACCTGATGCAGATGTCGGCTTTTTCAAAACCGATAACTATGTTAGTGAAGACATTCGGCAGCGCCATCTACGGTGTCAGCGCCATGATGGTGACAGTGGAGGTGAGTGTGGAGATGGGATTGAACTTCACGTTGGTGGGTCTGCCCGACAGCGCTGTGAAGGAGAGCCAGCAACGCATAGCCACCGCCTTGGGACAGTATGGCCTCCATATCCCCGGCAAGAAGGTGGTGATTAATATGGCTCCTGCCGATGTGAAGAAGGAGGGAGCCGCCTACGACCTCACTATCGCCATAGGCATCTTGGCCGCCGCAGGCAATATGCGTGCCGACGATCTGGACAAGTATGTCATCATGGGCGAGCTGTCGCTGGACGGCGGTTTACGCCCCATCAAGGGTGTGCTGCCTATTGCCATCGAGGCCCGCAGGCAGAAGTTCAAAGGCATCATTGTGCCCAAAGAGAACGCCCGCGAGGCCGCCATCGTCAACAATCTGGAGGTCTATGGAGCCGAGAATGTGAAACAGGTGATAGACCACCTCAATGGCGAAGTGCTGATGGAGGCCACCGATGTGGACACCCGCGCCGAATTTGCCCGCCATCTCAATCACTACGAGTTCGATTTTGCCGATGTCAAAGGGCAGGAGAGTATCAAACGTGCTTTGGAGATAGCCGCTGCCGGAGGCCATAATGTCATCATGATTGGCCCTCCGGGCTCGGGCAAGACCATGCTGGCCAAGCGTATGCCCTCCATCCTGCCGCCGTTGAGTCTGGAGGAGTCGTTAGAGACCACGCAGATTCATAGCGTGGCCGGCAAGATGAAGAAGGAGGACTCGCTCATAGCCGTCCGCCCGTTCCGTGCCCCCCACCACACCATCTCCGATGTGGCTCTGGTGGGTGGCGGCACCAATCCCCAGCCTGGAGAGATCAGTCTGGCCCACAACGGGGTCCTCTTTCTCGACGAGCTGCCGGAGTTCCGTCGCCAAGTGCTGGAGGTGTTGCGCCAGCCCATGGAGGAGCGGCGTGTCACCATCAGCCGCGCCAAGATGACCATTGACTATCCGGCCTCCTTTATGCTCATCGCCGCCATGAACCCCTGTCCCTGTGGCTACTACAACCACCCCACGGTGGAGTGTACCTGTCCGGCCGGGGCGGTGAAGAAGTACATGAACAAGATCTCCGGCCCGTTGCTGGACCGCATTGACCTCCATATAGAGGTGACGCCTGTACCCGTCAGCCAACTCAACAATATGCAGCCGGGCGAGAGCAGTGCCGCCATCCGCGAGCGTGTGGTGGCCGCCCGCGCCATCCAGACAGCCCGTTTCCAAGGCCATGCCGGTGTCCACTGCAATGCCCAGATGACCAGCAAGCTGACCCGCGAACATTGCAACCTGAGCGATGAATGCCGCGCCATTATCGAGACAGCCATGAACCGCTTGGGCCTCTCAGCCCGTGCCTACGACCGCATCCTGCGCGTCAGCCGCACCATAGCCGACCTCGAATCCAGCCCCGACATCCAGGCCCACCACTTGCAAGAAGCCATCACCTACCGCAGCCTCGACCGCGACAGCTGGGGCCGATAAAAACCGCAATTATGAAACATATCCTCGCCTTTCTCCTCCTTGCCCTGCCGTTGTGGTGTACCGCCAACGACGGGGTCTATTATGCCGATGGCAACCATCTCATCCCCATCACCGAGACCGATATCAGCGTCCGCAAAGAAGTGCTCACCATCACCCGCATCGGCGACCGCTTTCACGTCGATGTCTACTATGAGTTCTTCAACCCCACTGCCGCCAAGACCCTCCTGGTAGGCTTCGAGGCCCGCGACCCCTACCCCTGCTACAAGCCGGAGGCCTATGAGAAAGCCTACCCCAACCACCCCTTTATCTACAATTTCACCGTCGAAATGAACGGCAAACCACTCTCCTACAACGTGGCCCATGTCAACCTCCCTTATTCCGCTTTCAAAGATTTCCCCCCACTGCCTGAATATTATCGCAATGGCCATTTCGACACCGTCGATTTCGACCAGCGTATAGCCGAGTTGCGCGACTCGGAGAACTACTCCAATGCCCACATCGACTATGCCTACCACTTTCAGGCCCACTTCCAGCCGGGAGTCAACATCATCCACCACACCTACCAGTACCAGGTATCGATGGTGAACATCTACAACTACTACCTCCCCTACATCCTCACCGCCGCCAACCGCTGGGCCAACCACCAGATTGACGACTTCACCCTCATCCTCGACATGGGCGACTGCCAGACCTTCTTCGTCCAGCCCAACTTCTATGACACTATCAGCCAGTGGCAAACCGAAGGCCAGGTAAGAATGAACGAATACAGAGAATGGGACTCCGAACCCAATGCCATGTTCCACGTCAGGCACGGGAAAGTAATCTTCCACAAAGCCAACTTCCACCCCGACGGCGAGTTGTACCTCTGCAGCCCCCGAGGACTATGGATATACAACCTTCAAAGCAAGAAAGACCTCTTCAATACCATCCGTCAGATGTACAACCAGCCGTGGGAAGACATGGCTGCCGAACAATTCGTCGACCCCGACCAGCCCTTCACCAAAGAGGAACGCCGCATCCTCCGCAACCTCCCCTTTGCCCGCCGTGGCTACTGCTTTAAGCATGCCGCCCTCCAATCCTTCTACACCTCCACCGACTGGTATCAGCCCGACACCACATATATCCCCGCCCTCGACGCCCTAAGCCCCGCCGAGCGCCGCTGGGTAGACTATTGGTCAAAATAAACCTCCACCCATTTATGAACAGACAAATCCCACTCATCGTCACCCTCATGCTGCTGGCCGCCGTGGCCTCATGCAGCCACCAACCCACACCTACCGACCCCCGCGACACTGTGCAAGTGCCCGAAGGCTACACCGGCGAGGACAGCATCGCCTATATCGAAGATGCCGTCATCCACAGCCCCATCACGGTCGACGATTTGCTGGGCTTGTCCGAAACCCATTCCGTCCAAAACTGGCTGTTCAACTACAACAACCTCGACCGCGCCAAGCAGGACCCCACCAACGCCAGAGCCTATCGGGCCAACTATCACGACTCCTACTCCATGCGTCTGGCCAACCGTTTCATGCGGATGTATCAGCTGGTCACCACCAATGGCGACGCCATGGACCTACTGCAATTCGCCATGGCCACCAATGTAGCTCTCGACACTTTCCGCGCACAGATGCCAGACGTGCCGCCATCACTTACCCTCGGCGAGATAGGGCGCGTCATGGACAAATTCTCCTCACAGACGCAATTGGAGATGAACATGCAAGCCAGTGTCCTCTCCGCCATCGAAGACTATCTCACTCTCGAGGCCTATCGTCAGTGGATTTCCTCCGCCCCCCGGGTCATCCAGCCGCTGGCGCAGGAAGAGTACATCGCGTGGCGCAGTCTTTTTGAAGCCCACTTTGCCCTGTGGCGCGATGTGTCGTACAGGCAAGAACGGTACAGCATGAAACCCATGGAGATAGCCGAATTCTACCAGCACCTGTTGCAGAGCCGCCGTGCCGAGCTGGCACAGGAGCGCGCCATCCTCCTGAAAGGGCAGACCTACAAGCAGCGGGGCCGCACCGTCACCACCCCTCAATGGGAAGCATGGATTGCCAAAAACTCCGTGCCGGAAGATATAGAACTGCTTAAAAAATCGGGCATGGAGGACTGCCTGCCCGACCCAGACACCGTGAAAGAGCGTGTCGCCAGCCTGCGCCAGGCCTTCGCCCGCTGGCTGGCCGCCCGCCAGACGTTGGCCGCCGCCCTGCCCGATGATCAAGCTACCTCCTACGACAACCTCACCGCCGACATCCACAGCCGCATCATCGGCCAGCTGCCCCTGCTCACTCCACGCCCCGAAGATTGAAGCCACTGCCGTTTCTGTCCTTAAATCTCACCGCTATTTGAATGCCTTTTCACCAGTGGGACATAAATAAAATGTAAAAGAAATATAAATAAAATGTTGGATAAATATTGGACAAACATTGCGGCAACGATGCTGCTGGCTCTCACGGTGGCCTGCACCCATACATCGGGTGACCCCGCCGAGGGTGTATCAGACAGTACTGGAGGGGATATGACGGGCGGCCCTGTCGCGAGTGTCGTTATCGACATCGAGGAGCTGAAATCGCCCGACAAGGCACTGCCAACCGTCAGCTACGACACAATCATCGCCGAAATGATGCACAATATGGGCGAAGATCACACACAAATCGTGGCGCACAACCGCTGCCCACAGTCATTGGTGCAACTGCCACATCCCTTTTTCGACGGTATGCACCATGCCTATGCCGACCATCGCCCGTTTGTCCTCTCGCCCGATGCCGTCTGGCTGCTTATCTGCCAGGGGTTCTCATACCACATCAATTTTAACGCCGAGGAATTGCGCCACATGTTTGTGGACTTTGAGGACAAGAAAACACTCATCGTCGTGAGTAATGGCATTAGACTCGATGATCCTAACAGTCCGTGGGAACACTACTTTCCTGAGTTTACCAAACAGATAGCAAGGTATGTAGGCGATAGCCTTGTCAATACGCTCACCTGCAACTTCTCCACCTCCACAGTTGTCACCCGTGCCGCCTCGCAAATCACCATCATGTCGGCCATGCAGGAATATTTCAGCTACAAGATATTTGAAATCTGCGGCATTCCGCAGGTCATCCTTGAAGGCACCCCGGAGGACTGGCACACCATCGTAGAACGTACCGAGTCTCTTCGTAAATACCAACTCGACTGGTGGGTGGACGAACTGGTGCCGATCCTCCGCAAGATAGAGAGTGCTGCCGGTGGCGAGGTGGACACCAAGTTTTGGCGCGGAATGTACAAGCAGCACGGCCTTGAGCACGAGATGTGCGGCGACCCTTATTACCTTGCCGACGGATGGATAGTCAAGTTTTATCCCTACAATGACTACAAGCTCCGCAACGACCTAAAAGGACTCCACGACGGTGCCGACGACCTCCCGTCCGAAATCGTCTCCGTCCCCTTGGAATTCACCGACCCGAACGGCAAAAAGACCGACCTCATCCTATGGACGGGATTTGTGGGCCTCACCCAGGATGTTGCGTCTTTCGCCCTCCGGCCTGAGATAGGCTGGTTTATCACACGTCAAGAGTAACACACACAAATATATAAGTATCATGATGAAGAGTTTGTTATATGTCCTTTTTGTAATTATTGCCCTCTTCGTGCCCCGGGCTGTATGCTCGCAGCAGGTGGTGCACGACGACTGGAACAGCCTTCAGGTGGTTTTCGACCCCCAGCCTGTAACCTTTGGACAAACCGTTTTGGACGGACGGCCGTTCACCACCCTCTCCATCGACGGCTACCTTCCCTCCTCGGCCGAGGGGGCTCCCTTGCTGCCCACTTTCTCGCAGTTGATAGAGGTGCCCCTCTGCAGTGGTTTTGAGGTGACGGTGAGCGACGCCCAATATGACACTCTCCAGCTCAGCGGCTCTCCGCTCATGCCCACGCAGCCTTCGCGCAGCAAGTCCGACACCACGCCTGCCAAGCTGGTTTATAATGCCAAACTTTACGCCTCTGATGCCTTTTACGGGCAGGAGGAGGCTTTGGTGGAACCCGTCGGCATTGCCCGCGACCGTCGTTTGGCACGTCTCCAGTTCTCGCCTGTGCGCTACAATCCTGTGCGCGGTATGCTTGTCATTTGCCGCCATGCGGTAGTCACAGTGCGCTATACAGGAGCCGACCAGTCGGCCTCCATCGACCTCTTCAACCGTTACCACTCGCCGGCCTTCGGCATTGGAGGCTCGGTGCTTAACAGCCTTTACCCCAAATCGGTGCGCACATCGGCCCCCATCCGCTACCTTATCGTGGCGCACAGCTCCTTCCGCGGACAGCTGGATGATTTTGTGCAGTGGAAACGTCGCAAAGGCTACCTCACCGACATAGTCTACACCGACTCCTCAGCAGTGGGTACGACCACCACATCCATCGCCGCCTATGTTCGGAGCCAGTATACCAACGCCACCGCTGCATGCCCTGCCCCTACGTTCCTCCTGCTGGTGGGCGACCACGAGCAGCTGCCCGCCTTCACAGGCACCACCTCTTCAGAACACATCACCGACCTCTACTATATCAGCTGGACCACTGGCGACAACATCCCCGACTGCTATTGCGGCCGTTTCTCGGCACAGAACGTCAGCCAGCTAACTCCTCAGATTGAGAAAACACTCATGTATGAGCAGTACACCTTTGCCGACCCTTCGTTTTTGGACCGTGCGATGCTTGTGGCGGGTGTCGACGGAGGCTCGTCGGGCGATTATGGCTACACCCATGCCGACCCTGCCATGGATTATGCCGCCACCCATTATATCAACGCCTCCCAGGGCTTTTCGCAAGTGCGCTATTTTAAGAACAATACCTCTATTGTCCCCTCCGCAACGGGTGTGACAATAGGCAGCAGCGCTTCGTCCAATTCGGCCACCGTGCGCAACTACTACAACCAGGGGGCTGGCTGGATAAACTATTCGGCCCACGGGAGTGCCACCAGTTGGGGAACACCCAATTTCACCACTACGCACATCAACGCCATGACGAACGCCCAGAAGTTCGGCTTGATGATAGGCAACTGCTGCCTGACGAATAAGTTCGAGACTGCCACCTGCTTTGGCGAAGCCCTTTTGCGCAAGAATAACTACTGCGGAGCTGTGGGCTATATAGGTGGCAGCAACAGCACCTATTGGTACGAGGATTTTTATTGGGCGGTTGGTTTGCGCAGCAGTATCGGCCCCACTATGTCGATGGC
The DNA here is from genome assembly GCA_002354035.1 of Bacteroidales bacterium UBA2714. Classification (GTDB taxonomy): domain Bacteria; phylum Bacteroidota; class Bacteroidia; order Bacteroidales; family P3; genus Colimorpha. The sequence continues at coordinate 13,361 of DEKU01000067.1, read as the reverse complement.
ATACAGCAGTGCCAACCTTGGTGCCTACGACCGCCTATGCCACACCCACGGCGAGCCGTACAGCCAGTGGGCGCTCACCCAGGCATCTGTCATGATGGCTGGCAACATGGCTGTGGAGAGTTCCACGTCAAGTCGTAAGCTCTACTATTGGGAAATCTATCACCTCATGGGCGACCCCTCGGTCATGCCTTACCTCACCCAAGCCCAGCCCATGACCGTCTCGGCCCCGTCGATGGTCGTTGCGGGGATGTCGCATATCACAGTTACCGCTGCGCCTTATGCTTATATAGCTCTCACCGATACTGTCACGCACATGCTGGTGGTGGCGGGCTATGCCGACAACACGGGTACCGTGACCCTCTCCCTCCCATCCTACCTGCCTGTGGGAGGTTATGAATTGGCGGCCTCGGCCCAGCAGTACCGCACGGCCTTCCATCCCTTGCAGGTGGTGAACCCCAGTGGTGCCTATCCGGTGGTGGCTTCGGTCAGGGCTCTCCAGCCCTTGGATGCGGGCGATACAGTCCCCTTGGCCGTCACTCTCGTCAATCTGGGTGACAGCAGTGCCACCAATCTGACCTTTTCTGTCACTCCGACCGACAGCGCCGCCCTCACCCTTGTCCCTTCCACGGCCTCCGTCGACAGCCTTCCCGCTGGCGACACCGCCACATTCCTCTGGCAAGCCATTGTGAGCCGACAGGTGACAGACGGTTCTACCGTACGCCTTGCCACCGCCACCCAGTCAGCCAGCCTTGCAGCCCCCAACACTGCCATCTACGACCTTACACTCAACGCCCCGGCTGTTGATTTCCGTTTTGCTGTGACTGGCGGCAGCATACTTCCCGGCTCCACGGCCACCCTCACAGCTGTGTTGGTCAACCACGGCCATGCCTCCCTCCATTCCGATCGCCTCATGGTCACTTCACCCACCCGTCTGCTGGCACTGCCCACGACAGCCACCTTCTCCTCGTCGCTGTTTACCCTTGCGCCGGACGACTCCGTCGCATTCTCCCTTCCTCTCCATGCCGACAGTCTTCTGCCCCAGGCAATCGAAGTCCCACTCACCGTCGGCTTCCAGTCGTGGCCTTCTACCCCCTGTCAATACCCCCTGTATGTAGGCACACCGCCCATTGAGACCTTCGAGGGCGGCACTTTCCACACCAGTGGTTGGGTGCAGGGTCTTTACCCCTGGACCTTTGCCAGCTCTGGCTCGTATGCCGGCACCTACTGCCTCCGTTCGTCGGCAAGCCTCACCCACAACCAGACGGCCCAGATCAGTCTTCCCCTTACCCTCTCCCAGCCCGATAGTGTTGCGTTCTTCTACAAGGTTTCGTCCGAAGCCAACTATGATAAGTTCCACGTCTATCTGGACAATACCAGTCTCATCACCGAGTCCGGTCTGGTGGACTGGACCCGAGCCGTTGTGCCTATCCCTGCTGGCAGCCACACCCTCCGCTTTACCTACGAGAAGGACTATAGTGTGAACCGCAACAGCGACTGTGCGAGGATTGACAACGTTGTCCTTCCCCGCTTGGCGCAGCCTGTGGTTTTCCGCGACGACAACCTCTGTGTGGGCGATCTCTACATCATCGGTTCTGACACCGTGAGCACAGCCGTTGCCTCGAATGGTGCTTATGTCGGCTCCGGCACGGCCGACACCGTGTTGCTGGTCAATTACACCATCCACCCCGTCACAGTGAGCATCGATACAGTCGTGGCGTGCGACAGTCTTGTCTGGAACGGTGTCACCTATACTGCCTCGACTTCTGACACCCTCATAGCCCACAGCATGTATGGTTGCGACTCGCTTCTCCTGCTGAACCTCACGGTTCACCAGTCGTATGCCGCAGCCGACACAGTTTCGGCTTGCGACACCCTTTTGTGGCACGGTGTTGGATTCACTGTCACCGCCGATACCACCGAGCTACTCACCGCCACCACAGGCTGTGATTCGATAGTGAGCCACCACCTCGTGGTTTACCACTCCGTGGTTGACACCCTCAGCGACACTCTTATGAACGGAATCTACCGGTGGAACGACAGTGCCTACACCCATCCAGGCACCTACATACAACGGTTTGCCACCACGCAGGGCTGCGACAGCACCGTGATTCTGGTGTTGGCAGAAGGGGGCAGCCGTCCGCAATCCATTGACACTCTCCCGACGTTCCCAGCCGTAAAGGTCTACCCCAATCCGACCACTGGAAGAGTTGTGATAGATGCTGCCCAGGTGCTGTGGGTAGAAGTGTATGACGTTGAGGGGCGGCGTATGGCAACTTTCCATGGCTCATCCCGGCTCGACCTTTCCTCGCTTCCCGCTGGCTCTTACCTGTTGCGCATTGCGCTGCCCGACATGATTGCCTCTAAAAAAATGAGGATTGAGAAGTAATCGTCTCAATCCTCAATTCTCATCACCTCAGGGAGGGTTCTATTATCTCGCCCCAAGGGGTGACTGACAGACGTCTTCTTTAGGCATAGATATGACCTCAGTTCATCAGTCGGCTCTCGCCCCAGGTGTATTGGGGGTAAGCTTTCTTCAGGTCGCTTGCCGAGCCTTTCACTCCGCTCCCGCCACTGGTGGCGAAGACACAGATTACTTTGCCACTCAGGTTGTGGGCTTCGATAAAGGTGTTGATGATGGTGGGAGCCGTGTACCACCACACAGGGAATCCTATCCACACGGTGTCGTAGTCCGCAATGTTGGGACAGGTGTTTTTGATGGCGGGACGAGACGACTTGTCCTTCATCTCTTTCGACGAGCGTGACTGTTTGTCGTGCCAGTCGAGGTCGGCCGAGGTATATGGCACGGCAGGCGTGATCTCGAAAAGGTCAGCCCCTTTCTCTTTTGCCAGCCTTTGAGCGGCGGCTTTCGTGGTTCCAGTGGCCGAGAAGTAGGCCACAAGTGTGTGTTTCATTTCTTTGTTTTCCTTTCTGTTTTGAGCATAAGCTTCCGTACCCATGAGTACGGCCACCATGCAAAGAATTGTAACAATACGTTTCATTTTGTTATGTTGCTGTTTAATATGATGTCTTAGATTGCCTGTCTTTGGGTCAGTCGATGCTGACAAGGGTGTACTTGCGTGTGCCAAGACCAATCTGTTCGGCATATTCCACGGTGTGGGTGCCATGCAGCTTGTTGATACGCTTGATGAGGGGTTCGGCATTATCCTGCGGAGTGTTCTGGTGGTTGAACACAAGGTCCAGACAGGCTTGGTCGAGTGCCACGGGGTCAGTTGAGGCCAGTATGCCGATGTTGGCCATGCGTGGAGCGGCGGGATGGCCGTCGCAGTCGCAATCAACCGAGAGGTTGTTCATCACGTTGATGTAGATGATGTCGCGCCCCTCCTGTTTGAAATAGTTGTGCACGGCCTGTGCCGCTGCGGCCATCGACTCCAAGAAGCCGTCCTGGTCACTGCTCATCCATCGTGTGGTGCTGCGCCCTGCCGAGTGGATATAGAGTTTTCCGCTGCTCGATGCCACACCGATCGACTGGTTTTTGAGAACCCCTCCAAAACCGCCCATGGCGTGCCCCTTGAAGTGAGCAAGGTTAATCATGAAATCATAGTTGGCAAGATGCGAGCCTACAATGTCGTAACGGATATGTGAGGAATCGGTCACGGGCAGGTAGATGACACCCTCCTCATCCATAATGTCCACTGTGGCAATGCTGTCATATCCCCTTTCGGCTATGGCTTTGCGGTGGCGTTCGGTGGTGCTGCGGTTGCCGCCGTATGCGGTGTTGCATTCTACAAGGTTGCCTCCCACCAGCCGCACCAGTCGGCCGATCAAGTCAGGACGCAGGTGGTTGCTGTGGCTCGACTCGCCAGTGGAAATCTTCACTGCCACACGGCCGTGGGCAGTTACACCGAGAGCCTGATATATTTTCACCAGCCCTTCGGCGGTGATGTCGCTGGTAAAGTAAACGGTTGCGGCGGGGATGTTCTGCTCGGTCGAGTCGGGTGGAGCGACATTCCGGGCTGGCAGGTTCTTGGCACAAGCCGTCAGGCAAAGGGTCAGGCACAAAGCCAGATAACATATTCTCTTCATTTCGCGTTCCCGTTGATTGTTTCACCTAAGGCCTTGCCCATTTTCATGCAGTCGCCCAACACGTCGCCCGTGCGCAGGTATTTGTATGTGGGCATCTCAAACAGGACTGGTCTCAACTTTGCATAGTCCGGTTTCCCCTGTCTGTCAAGTTTCTCCTCTTCGACGTATGTGTCCAGTATGGAGCAGACATAGTTCTTGAAGCCGTCTATCTCGTAGGTGTCAATTACCTCGCATTCCATAGCCAACGGCGACTGCTCGATAATGGGCATCCCGGCCTCGCCCAGATGGTACTTAAACAGCCCCGACTTGTCGGTCTTGGCTCCGCTCACGGTGCCTGCATAGTCGGCGGTGGCCAGGAACTCCTCGTCGATAAGATTCACCGCCAATCGTTTGGTGGCATCGATGGCTTTGACGCTATAGTGAGCGGAATGTACGCTCAACATCAGTTTCGAATGGCTCACTATGCCCACATGGGCCACCAGCATCCAGTTCACTTTTCCGTCCTCGCCGACGGTACCCACCACCGTGGCCGGAGTGGGGTAGAGGGCCAGTTTGTTTCCTATGTTCTTTTTCATTTGAATGATTAATTAAGGGGTGCAGTTTTCAATTCTCCATGGTGTGTTCCCAGTCGCCTCGCGTGTCGATGCCGGTGGCGTCAGCCAGCGCTTCCAGCCGTTGCACTTCTTCGTTGGTGAGCCGTATTTCGGCGGCCTCGGCGGCCTCGGTCACGTGGTGTTGCTTCGTAGCTCCGACAATGGGCATTGTGCCTTTGGCCACAGCCCATGCAATCCCCACCTGCGAGCAAGAGGCGTTGTGCCGTTCGCCGATGGCGGACATCTCGTCGGTCAAGGCTTTCAGCTGTGGCAGCACTGGGTTGTATTTGCGGCCGCGGTCGCTCTCGGCCGGCATGTGGTTCTCCGGCGAGAACTTGCCCGTCAGGGCACCCTGCTCCAGCACCATATATGACCAGAACTCGATGCCGTTCTGGTGGCAGTAGTCGAGCACGCCGCCGCGCTCGCTCGAGCGGTAAAGCAGCGAGTAGTGGTTCTGTACAGCACTCACCCTGAATCCGGCCTCCCCCAGGATTTCGTTGGCACGGCGAATCTCCTCGATATTATGGTTCGAGACACCCACGCGTCTCACCTTGCCCGACTGCAGGAGCGGTATCAGTCCGGGGGTCCATCGCTCCACATCCATCGGGTTGTGGATCCAATACACATCGATGTAGTCGATGCCCATACGCTTCATCGAAGCCTCGGCCATCCGCTCCACACTGTTGTCATACATCTCTGCAAGCTGCGGTGTGAATTTGGTTGACACCAGCACCTCCTCGCGCGGGGCGCGGCGCATCAGTGTGCCAAGGATACGCTCCGACTCACCCATGCCATACACCGTTGCGGTGTCCCACAGGCGCAGTCCGCTGCGCACCGCGGCATCAAACACCGGCTGCAGGTTCTTCTCATCGGTGCTGACGCCATATACCGTGTCGCCCCCAAAAGCTCCCGAGCCCCATGCCCAGGTACCCAATGCAATTCTCTCTTCTCTCATAAACTATTGATAGTTAATGTTGTTATAAAATCGTTGTTGTTTAAATTTCCAACTGCAAAAGTACAACCATATTTTCATTCTTCGCCTACCCGAACTGCTGAGATTAGTACCCAGTTTACAGATTCAGCGCCAGTGGTGCATCATAGCGTCTTGTTGGCACAATGGCCGCTCGTCCGCGCCAAGGGTCATTCACAGCCTCAGCAAAACCGTTGCCATCTGACGGTGACAGCCCCCTTTTTTGCAAAAAAAGTCGTATCTTTGCAGCAAAGAGTAGGATATGAACCAAGTGCTTAACGTACATACTGTCAACGATTACGCCCGCTATCAAGGGGCCGAGGTGCTGCATCGGCATGTGAGTGTGATTCACTACGACGAGCTGGAGCATTTCCGCCACAGCCTCAACCGCTACGATGTCTATGGCATCTTTCTGGCCGACGAAGTGACGGAAGGGCTCACATATGGAATAGTGAACTACGATTTGGCCCACCATGCCCTGATGTGCGTGGCCCCGGGCCAGATTGGTGGCAAGACCGACGACGGCCAGCCCCACCGCTCCAAAGGGTGGGCCTTCCTCTTCGACCCCGCGCTGCTGGTTGGCCGCGAGCTGGGTCGCCGCATGCACCGCTACACCTACTTCGCTTACAGCACCAGCGAGGCTCTCCTGTTGACCGAAGCCGAGCGCGACACTATCGCCAATCTCTTCGACTCCATCCGCACCGAGCTGCGCCGTCCGGCCGACGACCACACCGACAACATCATAGCCGCCCACATAGCCCTTCTTCTCGAGCTCATTGGCCGCTATTATTCGCGCCAGTTGGCCACCGCCCTCCCGTCGCAGTCGGGTCTGCTCAGCCGTCTCGAAAGGCTGCTCCATCGCTATTATGCCGACGAGCGCTATCGCGAGCAGGGCCTCCCTTCGGTCAAATACTGCGCACAGGAGCTGTGCCTCTCGCCCAACTACTTTGGCGACCTGATACGCCAACTGACGGGTGAAAGCGCCACAAAGGCCATCCGCCGCTTCGTGATGCAGCGTGCGCAGACGCTGCTTATCGGGGGCCACACCGTGGCCGAAACCGCCGAACTACTCGGCTATGAGCATCCGCAGCATTTCACTCGTCAGTTCAAAAACCATTTCGGCATGACACCTACCGCCTTAAAAAAGAATTGAGAATTGAAAGTTTCCAATTCTCAATCCTCAATTTTTAGTTCTTCTCGCTTAGCAGGTTCTGCCGGAAGAACTGTTCCAGCTTGTCGTAGGGGATGACTCCCGCCACGTCGTCGTACAGGTCCACGTGCGATGCTCCGGGTATGATCATCAGCTCCTTGTTGCCCATAGTGGCGCTCTGGCCCTCCACATGCTTGCCGGTCATTTTTTCGAAAGCATACTCGCTGAAATAACGGCTGTGTGCCTTCTCTCCATGCACGAGCAGCACAGGGGTCTTGATCTCGGCGGCCATGTCCAGCAGGGGCTGGTTCAGGAACGACATCGTGCCCGTCACATTCCAGCCGTCGGTGCTGTTGCCGCTGCGTTCGTGGTATCCCCGCGGGCATTTATAGTAGGCGTGATAGTCCTTCACAAACCAAGGGGCATCCTCAGGCAGGGGGTCCACCACTCCGCCACCGCGCTTATAGGTGCCGGTGCGGTAATCTTCCGTGCGCTGTGCGGCCCAGGCCTGGCGCTGCGCGTCGCGTGCTTCGGGGCTGTCGGTGCTGCCAAAATAGCCCTCGCGTGCCACCTTGCTCATGTCATACATCGTCATAGCCACCGTGGCGCGGATGCGCGGGTCGAGGGCAGCAGCGTTGACTGCCATGCCGCCGAAACCGCAGATGCCCAAGATGCCGATGCGCTCGGGGTCCACATTCTCCTGTACCGACAGGAAATCAACTGCCGCCAGGAAATCCTCCGTGTTGATGTCGGGGCTGGCCATGCGGCGGGGTTCGCCGCCGCTCTCGCCCGTGAACGAGGGGTCGAAAGCCAGGGTGATGAAGCCGCGTTCGGCCATGTGCTGGGCATAGAGGCCGCTGCTCTGCTCCTTCACGGCGCCAAAGGGGCCGCTCACGGCTATGGCCGCCAGCTTCCCTTCAAGGCCCTTGGGGGTGTACATGTCTGCCGCCAGCTCAATGCCATAGCGGTTGTGGAACGTCACCTTGCGGTGCTCCACCTTGTCGCTGAGCGGGAAAGTCTTGTCCCACTCCTGTGTCATTTCCAATTTTGCCATATCCTTTTCGTTTTCTTGTTTCGGTTCGTTAGTCGTGCATGCCGCCATCATCGCTATAGCCATGCATGCTGCAATCCATTTGGTTTTCATCTCTGTCAATTATTTTGGGTTATTTTATTTTCTTCTATCTTAAAGGTGACGGTCACACGGCCCTCGCCCACGGCATCCCTCAGCCCGGCCGGAGCCTCCACTCGGCCTATGGGCGAATAGGCATAGCGGGTGGCGAAGGTCTCATAAAACACCACCACGCAGTCGTCGCCATATAGCATGATGTCGCCCGTATGGATGGTGTCGGGCCGTGTGCTGTTGGTGGGCAGGGGGCTGGAGAGATAGTGGTACTTCTCGTTGCCGTTCAGCTCGTTCATCTCGATGGTCAGTGGCAGCAGGTTGCAGAACGCCTCGGCGGTGGTGTTGTCCCGCAAGGCGACGGTGAACGACTGCCCTGCCACAACCATGCTGACTGCAGGCAGCTCCCGACTGGCCGGCGTGGGTGGGCGGTCTTCACGCTCGCAGCCCACGGCCAGCAGCGCCGCCAGCATGCCTGTTGCCCAGATTGTCATCATTTGTATGTTCATTATTAATTTGTTAAACCGAGAATGACCATTCTTTTCCACTTTGCAAAGATACGAATATTATCTCAACCGTGTCTACCTCTTTTACTGAACCATCTACCCCAATTACAGGAATCCGCCGGCCCACCGGGCCGGCGGATTCTCCCCTCAGTCGGTTTTGCGGCTCAAGGCATCGGGGATCAAGGTGCCGGGCCACTCCACATTGCCGTAGCTCTCAGCGGCATCGGCCAAAGCCTTGTCTGAGGTGTAGAGATTATACAACTGGCAGGTGGTGACCACCTTCTGTGTCGAGGCGCTCTGCTCCTTGTCGCTGTATACCACCACTGCCCAGCCAGTGTTCTCGTCGTCGGCCCCGCCGATGGCCAGCCGTCCGCCCACCGAGAAGAACTGCCAGTCGCGCAGGGCGGCGTTGGGCCGTGTGTCTTGATTTAACTGCACCTCGCAGCACCTAATCCGCACCTCGGGCCACCCCTCGCCCGCCACCTGTTCCAACCGGTAGAACCGCACGCTGTCGTCCGGCAGCAGCCGGGGGTTGCGGTGGTTGGTGCAGAGCAGGTTGGCCAAATCGTCGTTGCACACTATGGGCAGCTCCCTCACCTCGTCGGCGTCGAAGCCCGTCAGCCAGTCCGTCAGCACCACGCGCCCGCCGCCCGGCAGCGGGGCGAATCCATACTCCACCCTGGGCAGCCGCCCCTCGCTCACCACCATGCCCGGCATCAGCAACGCCGCCCCCTGCCGCGCCTGCTGCTTGGTCAGGTAAACCGTCGGCAGCGCCCAGTTAGCCCGCAGAAAGGCGTTGTAGGCCGTCAGGCTGCCAGAAGTCTCCATCAACGGTTTGTCGGAGGAATAAAAACAATGCCACAAGGCGATGGAGTGTCGCATCTTCTCGCGGTTGATAAACTGTTTCACCGACTGTCTATTAGGCACCGTGCGTGTGCTGATGCGTGCATACGTCTTCCCCCCGCGCCTGTAGAACGTTACTCCCACACCCCGTATGCGTCCAGTGAACCCTAATGTGTTATTCTTACTTTTTGCCATCTTTTTTTATTATTTGATTATTCTTTGTCTATCTTACCTAAATAAAACCTAAACAAAAGGTAAACAAAACCTAAACAAAACATAAAACAAATACCTGAATATCAGTAAATACACAAATACTATTGTCTAACCTTTCATTTTGCAAATATACAACTGAATTTCAAATAATAAGGTGTAAATAGTGTTAAACCCCCCTTTTCCCATTTAGGAAAAGACTTTTTCTGGATATAAATTTCTATTTCAGCTTTCTTCAAGCGGAAAATATTTTTGGTCAATCTGAAAAAAAGTTTGTATCTTTGCAAACCGAAACAATTAAGAAAGGAGTATGGCAAATAAAATAATTGTACAGGATACGCCGATTACTGTAATCAAACAGGGAACAGAGGACTATATCTGTCTCACGGATATGCTGCAAGCAAAAGACGGTGATTTCTTTGTCACCGACTGGCTGCGCAACCGCAATACGCTGGAGTACATCGGCATTTGGGAGAAAGTATACAACCCAGATTTTAATTATGGCGAATTCGCCACAATTAGAAACCAAGCCGGGTTGAACCGTTTTAAGATAAGTGTCAAAGAGTTTGTCACTCGCACCAATGCCATCTGCCTGCAAGCCAAAGCAGGACGTTACGGCGGCACCTATGCTCACAAGGATATTGCCTTTGAGTTTGCCATGTGGATTAGTCCTGAGTTCAAGATTTTTATCGTCAAAGAGTTCCAACGACTGAAAGAGGAAGAACAGAAAGCCATTGGATGGAGTGCCAAACGAGAGTTGTCGAAGATTAACTATCATATCCACACCGATGCTGTCCGTGCAAATCTTATACCCAACGAAGTGGATGCCTATCATAGTTCACTTATCTATGCCGAAGAAGCCGATGTGCTGAATGTTGCCCTTTTCGGAATGACAGCCAAAGAGTGGCGTGATGCCAACCCAGAAAAGAAAGGCAATATGCGCGACTATGCCACCATTAATCAACTCATCTGCCTATCGAACCTCGAAAATCTAAATGCAGTTTTCATCAGTGACGGCATCCCGCAACGAGAACGTCTAAGACGTCTGAACCAGATCGCGATCCGTCAGATGAGCATCCTCGAAGAGGTCGAAAACCGAAAGTTGTTGAAATAATTTTAAACAATTGAGATATTTTGTGTACTTTTGCATTGTGAAACAAAAAACAACAATATATGGCATAGAAATAAAAGATTATTATAATATAGACATATTGAAGCGTATTCGCTTTTCTTTTGTATGGCTGTAATCTCGACAATTTCAACTATCATTACACAAGAAAGGAGAAACGCTCACGAGCACCGTGAGCTTTCTTGTTCGTAATGATAGGTAGTCGAGAACCTCAGCCATGAACAAAAAAAGTTCACGGCTTTTTTTGTACAAAAAATAAACCCTATGTCACATTTTGGCATACCTATGATGTATCTTTGCATTCGAAAGTAACAATAAAGGTATAAATGATGGAAGCTGAATTATTTTTTGAGAAGCTCTTTACAGAAGAGATGTATTTGGTGCCAGAATGTGGCAACTACATCTACCGTTCTGTTCCAACGAAGCCATACGGATGGCATGTTTGGCGAAAAACTATAGGCAGAGGGGATGAAGAGCCATACGACTGGAAAGAGGATGTCGGTATAGGATGCTGGTGGGAAGCGGTGATGATGAGATTTCCGGTCTCTAAAGAAAGGTATGATAACTTTAAATAGCATTCAATTATGGTGTCAAACTATAGAGGTAGAAAGTTGTCAGCAGAACCCATTAGAGAATTGACTCGTTGTGAGGTATTTGTCTTTGGCAGCAATTTGGAAGGCAAGCACCGTGGTGGTGCTGCAGGATATGCTTGTCGCCATTTTGGTGCAACTTATGGACAGGGTGTAGGCCCACAAGGACAATGCTATGCTATTCCAACCATGTTTGAAACAGTTGGAGAGATGGTTCCATACGTCCAAGAGTTTGTAGAATATGTAAAAGACCATCCAATGAACAGATTCCTTATCACGCGGTTGGGATGTGGTGTAGCTGGTTTTAAAGACCAACAGGTCGCACCCCTATTCTATGAATTGCGTGATGTGAATAATGCAGTATTTGCTCTTGAATGGTGGCTCATTTTTTTCGATATATATGAGATTGGGCAGACAAGAAGAAGAATCTCCTACGTTTAATTATGGAATTGACGAAGAAGAACTTGTGCGCTTAAGCCGTATGTATAGATACGAAATAGGAGCAGCGCTAAATACCAAGTATCCACATATAAAAATACGTTATGTTGATGGTGACGGAAAATTCGGTTACACTAGTTTTGGTTTTGGCTTCTTTTTCCACAGTCCATGGGAGTTTTACGTTTGTTCGAAGGACGAGAAATACAAAGACCAGCATGCAGATTATATCCTCTACGATGTATTTCATGATGAGTGTCCAAACAAAGGCTATGTGCGCAGGGTGCATTTCGCAGGAGTGCGTACCCCGTTTAAAGACAAACGAGGAGACCACATTTATACGGGAGATATAGTTCGGGCCTATTTTCATGGAGCATCCTATGTTTTACCAGTCGGAGTAATACATGAAGAATACGCCTTGTTGCTCGACAATCACTGCATCCACATGTCCGAATGTTCCAAGTTTTACCGACTTGGAACGGTGTTCTATGGGTTGGATGCTGATTTTAATGACGACCAGCTGGTAAGGAACCGTAACGGACGATTCTTTAGCAGTGTTTATGGAACCTTCGCCTGCCCACCTACAAGCACATTGGGAAAAGAACTGGTAAAGGCCAGATTAACCCCCAATTTCTTTACGGATAACATTCCCTACATTGTCCTAAACGAGTTGGGTGTTGAGTACAATTGGAGACAATAATAAACCTATAAAACATTATAATCATGCTTATCACAATTCAAGAATTATTAGTAAGATGCGGATTCCCTAAGGACGCAAAAGCCAAATTGGTGAGACACAAAGACCATCGTCAGAATGTTTATGACCTTTACCGATTCCACCGGGATAAATTTGAGGATTATCAGGCGATACAATCCAAACCTGTTTTTCATGAATTAGACTACATCGTCAGTTTCATCGGCGAGGAAGGTAGAAGAGCCCGTTTTGTTGGCGTATATCGTGTTTTGCGGGTTCAACCCATAGAGGAAGTCCGTCAAACGATTGAAAATCCCAACGACAAATATTTCTATACATTAGAGGAAGTCGATGGTTTCGAAAGATTGAAAGAACGTGTAATTATCAATTGGTCCAACCCAATCTCATGGCATCAGAAGTTCAGCAACGAGATGGAGGTCATCGAAATATCTTCAGGTTTCGATTCCAAGCCGTTCCCTGGATACCTTGACTTTATACTCACATTCGATGAGTTGACAGAATTGGTAAATACCGACAACGAAGAATGGCATCACATGCTTTCAAATGTATACGGTGTCTATGTAATTCGAGACACGAGAACTGACAAACTCTATATTGGATCGGCCTATGGCAAGGAAGGCATCTGGCAGCGATGGGAAGTGTATGTGAAGACCAATGGACATGGCAACAACAAGACTCTGAAAGAGTTGGTCGGTTGCGACCCCGACTATTCCAGAAACTTTGCATTCTCATTATTGATGATAATGTCAAAGAACACTCCCGATGATCAAGTGATAGCACAAGAGCAATTACTTAAACAGAAGTTGGGTGCAGAGTATTGTAACAATTAATATCGATTCACAATTAATAACAATGCAGCTGGTGGACTTCTCGTCCTCGTAGTTTTTGGACTTGGGGGATGGAGAGCATTGTTGCTCGGATTGACATTGCCAGGAGTGTTTTGGTAGTTTGTTTCAGGGAATCGTTGCTGCACCGATTGAGAACAATGATATTTGAAATACGCAACATCTAATAAAAGTTGGGTGGTATTGAGGCCTAAATTCCAGTTACAAGTGC
>DEKU01000005.1:31128-35154 GCA_002354035.1 Bacteroidales bacterium UBA2714 | reverse complement strand
CAAAATCCACCTCACCGCCTACTATCATAATGTCAACCTCTTCCATTGGCGCGAGCCGGGTTTTGTCCGCTCCCACACGGGCTACCACTATTTCGACACCCCCGCCGACGGCGACTTCTGCCAGCCCCGCAGCATCACCAAGGATGCCAACCCCGCCTCTTTCTGTGCCGAGGCCGTCAGCGCCTTCACTCATCCGGGCATCATCATCCGCACCGACACCCTCCGCCCGTATGGCGACTCCCTGCCCGCCTTCTTCCCCTACGATTCCACCCGCATGAACGAATACTTCTCCATGTCTCTCCCCGGTTTGCGGAGTGTCCCCACCGATTCTGCTTACGCTCCATTCTATATCGACACCATCGAGATGTGGAATCCCAACCGCGACCGCATCCACATCCTCAACATCAATATGTCGCGCATAGGCCAGGGCATAGACTCCCTTGCTGCCCTCCCGGGCCTGCTCATATCCGTCCACATTGACGACACGGCTGTCAACTTCTTTAGTGCCGACCGCATCATCCCCCTCCGCGACACCACTCTCATCCTTTACCCAAGTCCTGAATTTCCAAGGCCAACCGCTCGTCCTTCCCATGGCCGTTCCAGCGCTTATTATTTCAACTCCATTCCCTATCCCCATGGCACCGCCATTTTCCGTTTCTACGAAATCCCAACAATCTATTACAACACCCATCCTTTTGTCAACATCAATCGTATCGAGATGCTGGGCGACTGCCGCCCTTCCGACAGCCTCACCCTTGCCGGGCCACCCTGTGGTTGTACGGTCTCCGACACTCTCTCCCGCACCATTTGCAGCTTGCAGCTCCCCTACCAGTGGGACTCCCTTGTATTCACCGCCCCCCAGCAGCGCATAGTTCGCATCTCCTCCTTCCCGTGCGACACCCTCCTCACCCTCATCCTCCATGTCAACCATCCCGACACCCTTTGGCAACACGACACCGTGATGCAGAACGATATGCCATGGGATGCCTTCGGGCGTACCTTCGACTCGGCTGGCAACTACCACTTCGTCCTTCCCGCCACTCAGTCAGAATGCGACACCGTCGTCCATTACAGTCTCACCGTCCTCTCCAACATCTTCGACACCGTCCTCAACTTCCTCTGTCCCGGCCAGCTGCCCTACATCTGCAATGGCGTCGTCGTCCATGCCGACACCCTCTTCACCATCACCTATCCCGTCAGTCAACGGCAGGACAGTATCGTCACCTACATCGTCCATATAAAGCAAAACACCGACACCATCATCCGCGACACCATTGTCGATAGCCAGCTCCCATGGCCATTCCTCGACAGCCTTTTCACCGACACCGTCAGCAATATCACCTTCCACCTCACCAACGAGCAAGGGTGCGACAGCATCATCCACTACAACCTCTTTATCTTCTGGAACGGCGACCATTGCGACAGCTCTCTCTCTTTCCCCAACGTCGTTACCCCCAACGCCGATGGTTTCAACGACTGTTTTGTCATTGACGGTCTGATCGAGAACCACTGCTACCCCTACAACCAGCTCATCATCATCGACCGCACAGGCCGCGTCGTATTCCGAGCCACCAACATCTCACGACCCGACCAATTTTGGAATCCCGCCGAATCCCGTGCCCCGGCGGGTACCTATTTCTACCGTTTTGTAGGGCGCGGCATCAACCATGCCACCCAACACCAAGGGTGCATCGAACTCCTGAAATGAAAACACTTGTCAATATCTTCGACCCCGACGAGCCACTGGCCGCCTATCTCTTCCTGAAGCAATACTACCAGGAGGGCGACCGCCTGCTCTTCATCTCCACCCGCGAGGACCGCCGCCTGCTGACCCCCTACGCCGCCCTCTTCCATCTGCCCGACGAGCAGATAGACTTCATTGCCTTCAAACGCGACGAGGACAGCTACATCTACGAGCGCATCAGCCGTCGCCTCTCCTCCCGGCTCGACCCCAATGCCACCTACTGGGTAAACCTGGCCGGCGGCACCCGCTATCTCGCCCTGGCTGTCCAGCATGTCTTCTCCCAGTTCCGGGCCTCCCTCTTCTATGTCCAGACGCGCGAGAATGTCATAGTGCGTTCGCCTTTCGACGACGCCGACCCCGCCGACCTCTCCCGCGATTCCATCGACGCCATCCGCTACCGCATGTCCATGTCCGAGTATTTCCGACTCCATGGCCTCGGTCACGACCTCGATGCCAAGGGCCACCGCCCCACCCATAGCGAGGCCGATGTGCAGCGTGTGTTCGAATGTTTCCGCGCCCGTCGGCTGCCCCATCGCGCTTTCGAAGCCCTCGAGCTGCTGCGCCTCCACTACCGCGGCACCCGCCATGCGCTCCCCATCCGCGACATCACCTTCGGCCGCAGCCGTCACGACCAGTTCCAGCGCAACCCCGCGCGTCAGACGCCCGTCCGCCGCGCCGTGCCGGGCTTGCCCCAGTTGCTCGATGCCCTCGGCTTCGTACCGGCAGTGCCCGACATGCTCCAGCCCGCCGAGATCGACTACCTCACCGGCGGCTGGTTCGAAGAGTATGTCTTCTACACCCTCCTGCGCCTCGTAGCCCCTCAGCAGATAGCCATCGGCGTGCGCATTGCCCGCCCCGGCACCCAGCACAACAACGAGCTCGATGTAGTCTTTATCAAGGCCAACACCCTCTTTGTGGTGGAGTGCAAAACCGGTGTGGCCTCCGACCACATGTTCAACGAAATAGTCTATAAAGCCTCAGCCCTCAAGGAGTCGTTCCTCGGCCCCTCGTGCCACTCCTACATCTTCACCCTCAAACAGGACTACGACCATCGTCTGCACGATGTGGCAGCCCTCATGGGCATCACCCTCTGTCCCAAAAGCACACTTGTCAGCCCCGCCTTGATGGACAAGGTGGCCGACCAAATCCGTGCCATTAGCCACGAGCTGGACAGATGACCAAGTGGTCGGTTGTTTTGTCATCGGGATGTCTGCATGCCAGCCCATCCAGACATCCCGATTTCCCTTCCTCAGCGGTCGGCATACAGCTCCTTCATTAAGAGGAAATCGTCGTATACGGAGCTTTCCCTAAACAGCGGTTCCAGCCGTTTGTCCTCGCGGCACCGCTCCCAGCAGCGGCTCACCACATAGCGGAACCGCCTTAGGTTGCTGTGGCAGTAGTTCATGTCCGGCCCCGGGCTCACGCAGTCCCAGTCTATCAGCTGCCGGGCTGCCCGCATCAGCCATAGCAGGCTCTCCACATGGCGATCCAGCTCCCACAGCCGGTCGCTCTCCTCCTCCATCAGTCGGCTTTGTTGCCGCAGGACCTCGGCGTCGCCTGTGGTCCATCCGTAGTCGCCCTGTTCGCTGCGGCTGCGCCCCTTCGCTGCGCCACCGACCTCGCCCTTCAATTCCCTGGCCAAAGTGGGTCCGATGTGGGTCCGAGTGCCGTCGCTCCATGCCGCCATCGTGCCTTTTCCGGCAATTCTTCTTCTTTTTGCTTTCATAGTTTTAAAATTAAAAGATGGATAATACAATTTGCCTTCCAGTCAGCCTCGTTATGTCAAACAACTCTCCGCGCAAAGGAATACAACCATCCCCTCAGCGGGTGCCAGAGGCATCCTGAAGTGCTACTTCTTTTAATCAAAAACTGTGAATATATGTTTGTTACAGCATGGAGACATGTACCTTTATCCGCTGCAAATATACAACTTTTTCCCGACACCACAAGTTTTTTTCACCTGTCGCCACCTCCATCAACCTCCCCACTTGAGACAGGCAAGGGGTAAGTCACCCTGGAGGGGAAAGACCGCAGTAACACCATACAAGCCGAAGGCACAGTGCGGTGGATGAGAGGTGAAGGGAAGTCACCCCGAAGGGGAGAGACCCCAGTAACACCATACAAGCCGAAGGCAAAGAGCAATGGATGAGAGATTAAGGGAAGTCACCCCGGAGAGGAGAGACCACAGTAACACTGAACAAGCCGAAGGCTCAGTGCGATGGATGAGAGATTAAGGGAAGTCACCCCGGAGGGGTGAGATTTCAGTAACACCGTACAAGCCG
>DEKU01000005.1:30818-31118 GCA_002354035.1 Bacteroidales bacterium UBA2714 | reverse complement strand
AGCCGAAGGCGCAGTGCGGTGATGGCACGCCGCTAAAGTATGCGTCCTGAAAGGACGCGACATAAAAACCATCAAGTTGAACCACTGACGAGATATCATCTTAATCAATTACAACATTCAGCGACAAAAAACCGCGTTAGCTCCCTCCCCTATAGAAAGGTGCCGGGGGTATAACGGATAGGGGTATGGTGTATGAAAGAGAGAGTCATGGGTTATGAAAGCGAGTGGCAAAGGGTATGAGCAAGAGAGTCGAGAGACAAGAGAAAAACGTCGGAAACACGAAAGAGCCACATTAATCGC
>DEKU01000005.1:0-30805 GCA_002354035.1 Bacteroidales bacterium UBA2714 | reverse complement strand
AATCTTTCTATTTCTTCTCTTGGCAAGAGATAAAAGAGAAACAAAACAGAGACAAAACAGAATGTAAATAGCGGGTCGGCACCGAATCTTCAACGGCCCCATGACCAAGGAACACCTATCTCATCCCTCCGCCAGGCGTACCCTACTCCGTCCCATCCTCTGCCCCACGTCGCTTCTGGATATTGGCTAAAAGTTTCTCAGCCTTGCTAACATACATGTCGAAAGCGGCATGGCTCTTCTCTGCCATGGTGCGGAATTTGTCCAAACTCTCCTGCGCGGCAGCCTCGGCCTCGTCCAATTCCCCTTTGTCGCGATGAAGCAGGGCTATGTTGAATAGGGTTTGGGCAACACCGGGCAGGAAGGCATCGGGGTTGGCCTCGGCCAATTGTCGGCGGATGCTGAGAGCTTCGGTATACTCCTTTTCGGCGGCAGCGTGGTTGTTGGTGTCCGCGTGGAGGTTGGCCAGATTGAGTAGGGTACCTGCTACATCAGGCAAGAATTCACCAGGGTTGGCCTTGGCCAACTGGCAGTAGATGTCGTGGGCTTTGGTATACTCCTCTTCAGCGGCAGCGTGGTTGTTGATGACATAGTTTAGATTGGCCAGACTGTTTAGGGTACTTGCTACATCGCATAAGAAGGTATTGGGGTCGTCCTCGGCCAAATGGTAGTAGATGTTGAGTGATTCGGTAAGCACTTTTTCAGCAGTGGCATGGTTGCCGTTTTTTCTGTGGAGAGTGCCCAGATTGTTCAGGGTATGGGCCACACGCGGCAGGAAGGCATCGGGGTTGGCCTTAGCCAGTAGACGATATATGCTGAGTGCTTCAGCATACTCCTTTTCGGCGGCAGCATGGTTGTTTGTGTCTGCGTGGAGGTTGGCCAGAGAATTCAGGGTATCGGCCACACTAGGCAGGAGTTTGTGGTTGGTCTTGGCCAGATGGCGGCGGATACTGAGAACTTCGGCATACTCCTTTTCGGCGTTAGCGTGGTTATTAGTGATAGTGTGTAAGTTGGCCTGATTGTGCAGTGCCGTGGCTAAGCCGGGCAGAAACGCATTGGGGTTTGTCTTTGCCAATTGGTGTTGGATGCTGAGTGCTTCGGCGTACTCCTTTTCAGCTTTGTTGTGGTCATTGGTAATCGCGTGGAGATTGGCCAGACCGTTCAGGGTCTTGGCCACATCAGGCAAGTAGGTGTCGGGGTCGGTCTTGGCCAACTGGCGGCGGACGTTGAGGGCCTGGGTAAATTCTTTTTCAGCATCCACGTGGTTTTTGGTTTTTTGGTGGAGAGTGGCCAGATTGTGCAAAATCATGGCCACATCGGGCAATGCACTAGGATTGGCCTTGGCCAGCTGGCGGACTATTTCGTATGCTTCGGCATACTCCTTCTCTGCAGCGGTGTGGTTGTTGATGTCACAGTGGAGGTTGGCGAGATTGTTCAGGTTTTTGAGTACATCAATCTGGAAGACATTGGGGTTGTTTTTAGCAAGCTTTCGAAATAGTTCAAGTGATTTTTGGTATTTGGGTTCAGCCTCTTTGAATCGGTAAAAGAAGTATAGTTTATTAGCTATGCTATACATGGTTGAGGCGCGTTTGTCTTCTGGCATCAGGTCAATCTGAATAAAACGGGGGTATAGGTTGGCAGAGAAGAGGGCTATAAGGTCGTTGACAATCTGGTAGGAATGTAGAAATGGTACGTCATTACCATTTAAAAAGAAGCGATAAGCCAAGAAATATTCGTAGAATGAGGGATGGGAGAATTTGAACCCCTTTTTGTCACGGGTTAGAAGAGATCGTTGTTGGAACAGGTTTTCTGCAATAGCATCGTTAGGGAGGGTGATGTTGTGTTTTTTGATGATGTTAAGCAACTCATCGTAGGTGATGTGTTCTTTTTGGTGAGAATACAGGTACCCTGCCACTTCGGATGTCATATCCCACCACCGTTGGAGGAGTTCGTTACTGACAGTCTGTTGTGTGCTGAGGATATTCCGGTGGAGAACCCTCTCCACTATTGTATCATAGAAATCAAGTGTGGAGTTGATGGGTTGATTATTCTTAATAATAGCCCGGATATAGGTGAGTACGATGGGACGTGAAGCTATTTCGCGGTGTTTGTAGATAAGGTCTTCGGCAGCACGGCGTTGTTCGTTGTAGGTGACGATGGCGAAGGTTTGGTCTAAAAAGTCCTGCACTTGATGATCGTTAAAAGCTTCCAGTTGTAGCTTGTTGACATGCAGCCAAGGATTGCTCCCGCCCTTGGGGATGTTCAGGTTGCTTAATTCTTGGCTGGCATCTTTAAAGAATTGGCTTCGGCAGGTAATGACGATAAAGGCGAACCGTCTATCTCCAAAAAACTTAGTTAGACTATTGAGAAAGTCAGTTTGTTTATCAGGGTTTTGGGCAGACAGGTTTTCGTCAAGGGCATCAAGTAGCAGGATGACACGTTTGTTCTTTACTAAGGTGGTTTTATCAATCTCTTCCAAGACATCATTAGTCCGGAGTGAGAGGATGCGGATGTCGTAAGGTAGGTTGTATTGGGTGTGGCTGTTAATATAGTCGATGAGGAGGTGTACGAGAGCGGCGGTTTTTCCCGTGCCTGTGTCGCCGAGCAGACAGAATACTTTGTTTTCCTTGCTCAGTCTTGTGAAAACTCTATTGAGGAAGAAATTGCGCAAGATGATGGGGCTGTTTATTTGCAGATTAGGTTCTTCTCCCTCGTTAGGGGGCAGGGTCGTGAAATATGGCTGGATATATATGTCGCCTTCTACGATTTCGTCGTTTGGGGAGGTATTGAACATGTTGTCCTTGTCCTTTTTCTTTTGGGCAGAGGTACGGGGAATGTAATCAGGAAATTCAGGACTGAGAGATTCTTCTATGTATTTTTCGCGCCACTTTCGAGTACGGGGTATGACAATCTTATAGCCTAAAAATCCGAGTAGGCCTATGATGAGACTTAATAGGCCAACGATATTCCAGATGTTGGCTTCAATCCAAGGAAGGATGCTGCTGATAGGTGTTAAGAGTGCTTGTATCATAATGCTCGTGGGTTTAACTGTTGTGAAATAATACTTTGTAAAAGGGAGGTTGATGGCAGTTAAGAGGAGTTCACGATTGCAAATATACACATTTTTTAGGATATGGGTGATTTTTTAGTTGCGGTCGGCACAATAAATGGGGGTGGGTGACGTTTTTATGGAGCTTTAGTTTATGATTGGCATGAAACGGTTGTCAGGCATAATGGTGACTTGTGCTGTGCTGATGCTGCTGGCTTTTGGGGCTGGCGGCGTTGGGGTGCAGCGGTGCGCCTGCACGGGAAAGATCTCGTTTGTGTCGCTGACGGGTGGCAGGTGCTGCAAGAGCAGTGCGTGCATGACCGTGAGGGTGGCACAAGTGTCGGCTGCCGAGCAGCAGCCGTCGGTAGAGTTTGCCGGTGTGCCCGTGTGCGAGTGTCCCAATCTGTTGCCGTGGCAGGAAGTGTGCTGTCCGGCAGTCTGTTCGCTGCAGCCTGTGGCGCTGCCCGAGGTGGACAGTGGTCCCCCGGGAGGCTGTGGCCATATTGTGGTGTTGAGAGTTTGATGAATGAATACGTTAGTGCGTTAGTTGTTAGCGCGATGACGCTTTTATGGGTATTCATTAAAACTCTTCAAAAACTACAATGAGAAAGATTTCGATATTGATTTTGATAGCGGTGCTGCTGCCTATGGCGAGTGTGCAGGGGCAGAGCCGCGACACGATACAAAAGAAAAAGACCCTGACGGAGGTGAGTGTGCGGAGCCGTGCGGAGGGGATGAGCCGTCTGGGGGGTGCCGAGAATGGCACGAAGATGGGGCAGGAGGTGCTGTTTCGCGCAGCCTGCTGCAACCTGGGCGAGAGCTTTGTGGCCAATCCCAGCGTGGATGTGAACTACAGCGATGCCGCCGTGGGCGCCAGGCAAATCAAGCTGCTGGGGCTGAGCGGCCAGTATGTGCAGATGCTGATAGAGAACCTGCCCACCTTAGGCGGTGCGGCCAAGCCGTATGAGCTGGGCTATGTGCCGGGGGCATGGATGAACAGCATCTCGGTGAGCAAGGGGGCGTCGAGCGTGAAGCAGGGCTTCCAGAGCATCACCGGCCAGATAGACGTGGAGTACCTGAAGCCCGACCGCGAGCCAGGGGTGAGCGTGAACCTCTTTGCCGACAGCCGACTGAAGACCGAGGCCAACGTGGTGGCCAGCCTGCGGATGAACAGCCACCTGAGCACCGAGCTGCTGGTGCACGGCGAGAAAGACTGGCTGCACCACGACATGAACCGCGACGGCTGGCACGACTCGCCCGCCATAGGGCAGCTCAATATGCAGAACCGCTGGAAGTATGTGAACGGCCGTTACATCTTCCATGGGGGCATAGGTGTGCTGCGCGAGGAGCGCGAGGGGGGACAAATGGCATCGGCCCTAAGCCCTGCGGAGACTGGGATGAGACGAGACGGCGGCGAGGAGCCCTTCGCGGTGCCGTTAGACGCCGACCGCTACGAGGCGTATATGAAACACGCTGTGCTGCTGGACTATGAGCATAACACCAATATCGCCCTGATGGCCACGGCCAGTACCCACAAGCTGGACGGCGATTTCGGGCGACGGACTTACAGCGCACGGCACAACGACCTCTATTCCCGCCTGATCTTTGAGCATGATTTCAACGAGCGGCACCAGCTGTCGGCGGGTGCCAGCCTGATTGTGCAGGGACTGGACGAGCGGGTGAACCCCGTGCGACACAGGGAAGACATGAACGACGCCACCCTGCTGGTGGATAAGAAGACCGAGACGGTGCCGGGACTGTATGCCGAATACACCTACAAGCCGTCGCACCGGCTGACGGTGATGGCAGGCCTGCGCGCCGACCGAAGCAACCTGTATGGGGCCTTCGTCACCCCGAGGCTGCACCTGAAATGGATGGTCTCCGACCTGCTGACCCTCCGCGCCTCGACGGGCAAGGGCTACCGCTCGCCCCACGCTTGGGCCGAGAACCATTATCTGCTGGCTTCGGGCCGGCAGGTGACCGTGGCCGACGCCCTCGACATGGAGGAAGCCTGGAACAGCGGGGTGTCCGCCGCGTTCTATATCCCCGTGGGCGAGCAGACCCTGAAACTGAACGCCGAATACTATTATACCGATTTCCAGCAGCAGGTGGTAGTGGACTATGACACGGACCCCTCGCGCATCAGTATCGTGATGCTGGACGGGAAGTCGTTCTCGCACACCATGCAGGTGGATGGTTCGATAGACTTTGACGAGGAATTGGAGCTGACGGCAGCGTTCAGATATAACGACGTGCGCTGCACGTATGGCGGGCAGCTGATGGAAAAGCCCCTCACTTCGCGCTACAAAGGCCTCCTCACGGTGGCATGGAAACCCTATATGGGGCTGTGGCAGGTGGATGTGACCTTGCAGCTGAACGGCGGCGGACGGATGCCCAAGCCCTATCTGCTGGCCGATGGGTCGCCGTCGTGGGATGAGCGATTCCCTGCCTACCCGCAGCTGAATATGCAAGTGACCAGGCGTTTCCGCCATGTGACGGTGTATGTGGGTGGCGAGAATTTGACCAATTATCGGCAGCCAGTGCCTGTGGTTGACGCCTCCAACCCGTGGAGCACCACCTTCGAGCCCACTATGGTGTGGGGCCCGGTGCATGGCATAATGGGCTATGCCGGGGTGCGGATGAACTGGTGATGAGCAGCAAGGAGCAAACAATACTACCGTTTGTCCACTTTTATCCTGTCAATAATAAAGAAATAACAAACAACTTAGAAATAAAAAGACATTATCATGAATACAATAGCAATGATTGCCGCAGCCGTGATGCTGGGTTTGGCACCGGTTGAAGGAGCGATGAGCGTCCCCTTTGCGGGCAGAACAGACGCTGTGGAGGTCGCATCCACGGCCAAGGCCAAGAAAGAGATGCGCGTGATGGTTCTCCGACCCACCCCCGAGATGCATTGCGCCAACTGCGAAAAACGCATCAAGGAGAACATCCGCTTCGAGGCAGGGGTGAAGAAGATTGTGACCGACCGCGAGAAACAAACAGTCGCCATCACTTACGACGCCTCCAAAACCAACGTCGAGCAGATTTCCAAAGCCTTTGCCAAGATTGGCTACGAGGTCGCTCTCCTCGACGACAAGCCCGCCAGTCAAACTAAAAAGTGATTGGTCCCGACCGAGGTTGCTTTTTGCCGATATTTAGTATGAACCTTATAGCATTTTCATATCCATGAATATAATTGACCACATCCGCGAGACTCGTGACATCACGCGCGACGAGCTGGAGCATATTCTCACCACCGACAATGCCACAGCCATAGAATATCTGCGCCAGTCGGCGCGCGCGGAGGCTGACGCCGTTTATGGCAATAAAATCTTTCTGCGCGGGCTGGTGGAGCTGTCCAGCTACTGCAAGAACGACTGCCTTTATTGCGGCCTGCGCCGCAGCAACAAGGAGGCCGTGCGCTACCGTCTCGGCGAGGATGAGATATACGCCTGCTGTGAGACGGGCTATAAGCTCGGTTTCCGCACTTTCGTGATGCAGGGCGGCGAGGACGCCTGGTTTACCGATGAGCGGATGTGCCGCATCGTGGCCACCGTGAGGCAGCGCTACCCCGACTGCGCCATCACCCTCTCGCTGGGCGAACGCAGTCGCGAGAGCTACCAGGCTCTGTACGACGCCGGGGCCAACCGTTACCTCCTCCGCCACGAGACCGCCGACCCCGCGCACTATGCTCGGCTGCACCCCGCCGAGCTTTCGTGGCAGCACCGAATGGACTGTCTGCAAGCTTTGAAAGAAATTGGCTATCAGGTGGGCTGCGGGTTTATGGTGGGTTCCCCTTTCCAGACTATCGACACCCTCTATGCCGACTTGCAGTTTATTCGTTCGTTCCAGCCCCACATGGTGGGCATTGGACCTTTCGTGGCAACACATAACACCCCCTTTGAGGGCTACCCCAACGGCAAGGTGGAGACCACCCTCAGGCTGCTGGCACTGATAAGGCTGCTCCACCCGCATGTGTTGCTGCCCGCCACGACTGCGTTGGGGACACTGCACCCCATGGGACGTGAACTCGGCATACAGTATGGGGCCAATGTGGTGATGCCCAACCTTTCGCCCCTCACCCATCGCAAGGACTACGCCATCTACGACAACAAAATCTGTACCGGCGAAGAGGCTGCCGAATGCCGCGCCTGTACCGAGCACCGGATGAAACGGATAGGCTACGAACCAACGGTCGACCGAGGTGACTTCAAGGAATAACATACAGGCAGGGGAGATTATTAGTTTCAATCAAAAGGCAACTTGGCATCCTGCAAACACAGTCAGCGCTTTAGTAAAAGTTTTTTCTGCCATGTTAAGAAAAAAGTGTATCTTTGCATCGTCAAATAAGATATCAATATGTGCACATATAACATCACATTGAATGACTCGCTCGTGGCTCAGGCTCGATCAGCTTTTGCGGACGATGAGGCGCTACATCAGTGGTTGCAGAAACGGCTTACCGATTACGCGACGTACATTCTTACATTGTCTGTGCATGGGAGTGAAGAGGATTACACCAAAATGGAAGACGACCTTACAGACGAAGAGCGGAGGTATTGGACAGAATCTATTGAGCGAGACCTCCGCGCGATTGCCGAAGGCAAGCCTCGAGAATATGTGTCCAGTGACGAGTTTTGGACCCTTTTTGAGACAGCCATGAAAAGCCAGAATGAGGGTATACAAGCTTAAATACAGCAAGCTGGCAGTTGAAGACGTAGTACGACTTGCCCGATATGTCACTGCGATATACACTCACGATTCTGCGAGGAAGTATGTCGCCCAATTACGTACTGAAATTGAAAGCCTTTCCTATCTCGCTGGATTGCTGCAAGAAAGCAAGTACGAGTTGCCAAAACTATATCACCCGCAGGCCAAGACCTTGTCGGTAGGTAAACGCAAACTGACAGTGATATTCCATACAGAAGGTGAATACGTGATGATTGATAAGATACTGCCTTCGTGCATGATTACTCATTGAGAAGTATATAGAGGATGAATGGCCTGTGGTGTATAAGTCAATCTTCAGGTTGAGATTGTGCACTATGTCTCAACAGCTCAGTTTTCAGTAAAACCGAATAGTGAAGATTCCGTTTTGATGCACCGCAGTTGAGCCCTGCCGGGGAGCAACTTCAGGGGGAAAGGGGCTGCAAACTCAAGTTTGAACGGGCCGGGCTCCGCCTTCGGCGGAGCCCGGCCCGTTGTTATTCTCCCTGTCTTTAATGCTAAGATAAAGACCTATAGGTCAAGAATCTTTTCGCTATTGTGAGTACTGATTATAAAGATGATTTCCCTTGTCATCCCCAAAACATTGTTTTTACCCTTTAAGCTATAAATACCGATTTGGAGTGTGAATCCAAATCGGTATTTATCCATTTTAGGGAGTGGAAACAAATCCGTCTTACTTTTGGGCTTATTTCTTGCCTTTGACGGTTTTGTATTCTTCGTTGAGGCCTTGGAGTATCTCGTCGGTGATGTCCATGGCGGGATTGATGTACATGGTGGGACTGTCGTTGAAGGTTTTGCGCATGATGATGTCGAACTGTTGGTTGGCGGCATTGTATTCACGCACAAATGCGAAGATGCGGTTGAGCAGTTCGATATTGGCGTCGAGCTGTTTTTGCATCACTTTCTGGGTGAGTTCGGCCTCGAGGGCACCGAGTTTGTCGGCACGCTGTTTCAGCTCTGCCTCTGTGGCCTGTTGCTGGCTGAGGGTGAGATTCTCGCCGGTCTGGATGAAGTTCTGGTAGTCTTTCTGGAACTGGGTCACTTGTTGTTGGTAACTCTTCTCCTGGGCCTCTTTGTACTTGTTGAGTTCCTCCTGGAGGTCGATGGCATACTGATATTTAGCCAGGATTGTGTCGCTGTCGATGCAGGCTATTTTCAGTACTCCGTCCTTAGCCACGACGGGTGCAGCGGCGTTGGGGTTGTGCATTGTTTTGGCGCCGATGCCGGTGAAATGGAAGATGTAGAGGAGGATGAGACCGATGAGGAGTATGATGTTGCACACGAGGATAGCGGTGTGGCAGCAATGCTTCTTGCTGGTGCAGCAGCTGTCCTTGGGTGCGTCGGGAGCTTGTGCGGATGGGCTTTCGGCGTTTGGCGTGGGCTCAGGGTTGGCGGGACGTTGCTCCTGGGGCTCTTTCATGCTGAAGGTGTCGAGACTGTTGTCGTCGACGGGTTTGTTGAGGTCTTGATTGATTTCCATTGTTATTTGTTGTTTTTATTGTTTTCGGGATTCTTTATTCTTGGGGTTCGCCGAGGACATCGATGGCCCGCTGTACACGGGCGATAGTCTCCTCTTTGCCGATGGTCATGACGAGGGTGAGCATGTCGGGGCCGACGGTGGTGCCGACAACAGCCAGTCGCAGGGAGTTCATAATCTGTCCCATGTTGAGTTCATGGCCTTTGATATAGTCTTCGAGCAAAGCTTGATGGATGGCGTCGTACTGGAAAGGGACCGTGTTGAGGATTTCGATCACTTTGGCCATGTGGGTGGTCATGCCGGGTTTCCAGCGTTTGGCCACGGCTTTGGGGTCATAGTCGGTCGGGGCCACAAAGAAATAGTGTGTCTGGTCCCATAGCTCGGAGGGGAAGGAGATGCGCTCCTTCATCATGCCGCACACTTTGACTACATAGTCGTGGGGGGCTTCGATGCCATGTTCCTTGAGTTGGGGGAGGAACATCTCGGCTATGCGCTCATCGGAGCATTTTTGCAGGTACTCATGGTTGAACCACTTGGCTTTCTCGATGTTGAATTTGGCGCCGCTTTTGCTGATATGCTCGATGCTGAAAAGGCGTATCAGCTCGTCCATTGACATCAGCTCTTGGTCGTTGCCGGGATTCCAGCCGAGGAGGGCCAGCATGTTCACCACCGCTTCGGGCAGGTAGCCGCGCTCGCGATAGCCGGACGAAAGCTCGCCGGTTTCGGGATTGTGCCAGTCCAAGGGGAAGACGGGGAACCCAAGGCGGTCGCCGTCGCGCTTGCTCAGCTTGCCGTTGCCGTCGGGTTTGAGCAGCAGGGGCAGATGCGCAAACTGGGGCATCGTCTCCTCCCACCCGAAGGCGCGGTAGAGCATGACGTGGAGGGGGGCCGAGGGGAGCCACTCCTCGCCGCGGATGACGTGCGACACCTCCATGAGGTGGTCGTCCACGATGTTGGCAAGGTGGTAGGTGGGCATGCCGTCGGACTTGAAAAGCACCTTGTCGTCGAGCAGTCGGCTGTTCATGGTCACATCGCCACGGATCAGGTCGTGGACAGTGATGTCGATGTCCTCAGGGAATTTGAAGCGGACCACATAGGGGTCGCCATTCTGCAGGCGGCGCTCCACCTCGTCGGCGGGCAGCGAGAGGCTGTTCTCCATCGAGCCCCTTGTGGTGCAGTCGTACTGGAACGTCTTTTTCTGGGCCTCATACTCCTTGCGTTTGGCGTCGAGGGCTTCGGGGCGGTCGAAGGCATAATAAGCCCACCCGTCGCGCAGCAACTGGTCGGCATACTGGCGGTAGAGGGGTTTGCGGTCGCTCTGGCGGTAGGGGCCATAGTTGCCGCCGATGTGGACTCCCTCATCGAATTTGATGCCCAGCCAGTCGAGGGCTTCGATGATATATTCTTCGGCTCCGGGCACAAAGCGTGTCTGGTCGGTATCCTCGATGCGGAGAATCATGTCGCCGCCGTTTTGGCGGGCAAAAAGGTAGTTATACAATGCAGTGCGGACGCCGCCGATGTGCAGCGGTCCTGTGGGGCTGGGGGCGAAACGGACGCGGACTTTTCTCATGTGATGTGTTATTTTGTATTTAGTTTCTATTTCTTTTCTTGTTTATTTCTATTTCTTTTGTAGTTGACTGTATAAATGGTGTCCAAGCAGAAAGTAATCGATGAGTATCAGGCGGGGGTAGATACAGCTGACGGGGCGCTGCTGTTGCCGCCGCAGCCGTTTCACTTTGAGGCGGGGCATCCATCGGTAGAAGGCTTTGTGGGCCTGGACCACGGCGGAGAACTCCTTCGGTTTGCGTTCCATCAGGAATTTGAACGCTGCCACATAGTCCAGCACCACACGGCAGACCAAGACCCATGCCAGTTGGCCTTGGGGCAGGTTTTTGTAGAGGAGGGCCATATTGTTGCGGAAGTTGAGGTAGGTTTTGCGGGGATTGGACTTGGGGAGGGTGCCGCCGCCCACGTGGTACACCACCGACTGGGGGCAGTATTCCACCTCGTAGCCGGCATTCTTGGCGCGCCAGCAGAAGTCGATTTCTTCCATGTGGGCGAAGAAGTCGTCGTCCAGGCCTCCCAGTTTTTTCCAAACTGATGAGCGGACAAACATGGCGGCCCCCGAAGCCCAGAAGATGGGGCAGGGGTCGTCGTACTGGCCGCGGTCCTGCTCCAGGGTGGTGAACATGCGGCCACGGCAGAAGGGATAGCCGTATTTGTCGATGAAGCCGCCTGCGCCGCCCGCATATTCGAAGGTGTCGCGCTGGTTGTACATCAGCAGTTTGGGCTGGCAGATGGCTGTGTTGGGGTGTTGCTCCATGTGGGCTATGACGGGCTCGGTCCAGTTGGGGGTGACTTCTACGTCGTCGTTCAGCAGCACATAGTAGTCGGCCTCCACCTGTTCCAGGGCGCGGTTGTAGCCTCCGGCAAAGCCGTAGTTCTTGTCCAGCTCGATGATGCGTAGCTGGGGGTAGTGGGCGTGGAGGAAATCCAGCGAGTCGTCGGTCGATCCGTTGTCGGCAATTATCACTTCGGCGTCGCCTGTGGTGTGGGCTGTCACGGAGGGCAAGAAACGCTCCAGCATTTCCCGTCCGTTCCAGTTCAGTATCACTACGGCAGTGGTCATTCTTTTGTCATTGTTTAAGGGATTGTGTGTTATAGTCTATCGTGTAGAGGGGCATGTCCTGTGGGCGTGTGCGTTTCCACCTGCGGTGGGACCACAGCCAGTATTCGGGGTGGGAGTCGATGGTGGACTTGAGCATTGCCACGTAGCGTGCCGTGATGGCGTATTGGGGTGTCTCGGACGGGTTTTCGCACAGCGGGGTGAACCGAACCCGGTAGTGGCCGCGCCGTTCTTTCTCTACATCGTAGTAAAGGACGGGCATGTTGTATTTGCGGGCGAAGTGCTCGGCGCCATAGAGGAATGGTGTTTCCTGGTTCATGAAAGTGGTCCAGAAGGATTTGTGCACGTCGTTGGGCGACTGGTCGCTGAGCATCATGTAGGCCACGGGGACATGGTGGCGATGATAGTATTCCATGGTTTGGCGGACGTTCGTCTGGTCCACTATTTCGGTGCCGTAGCGCCCGCGGCGGCGTGTGATGTAGGTGGCCACGGCCTTGTCCTGCAACGGTTTGCCGACTCCGACTCCGTGGTGCAGCAGCTGGTAGTTGAGGGAGGTGATCATATACTCCCAGTTGTTGTAGTGGGCCGACATCAGTACCACGCTCTGCCCCTTGTTGTAGTAGTGGTTCACCACCTCGCGGTTCACAAAGCGGTATCGTTTCATGATGCTTTGGGGCGAGGCGTAGAGGTTGTGCACGCCCTCGACCAAGAGGTCGCAGATATGGTGGTAGTAAGCGACTTCTATCACCTTGCGTTGCCTGTCGGTCATCTGGGGGTAGGCGCGGGCCAGATTGTTGCGTGTCACCTGCCGGCGGTAGCGCAGCAGGTGGTAGGCTATGAGGTATAATATGTCCGAAAGAAATCTTGCCAAGTCTTAATATCCACGGTTAAACTGCTGTCCCACTTCGCCGATGGCTCCTTCCTCCATGGTATAACGGCTCAACATACGCTCCCAACCCGGTGTTTGGATTTCGCCACGGGCATTGGAGTTGAGCAATTTGTAGTACCCGCCTCGAAACTCGTCCCAGAAAAGGAACACGCGGTTGTTGTAGTCGCCCGGGATGTTATTGTAGCGCCAAATCTGATAGGGGAGGTAATAGATGAAGCCCTCGTTAGCCGAGGTGCCGTCGCCATAGGAATTGGTGGCAGGCTCCTTGAGCGACCAGCGGACGTTGTTCAGAGCCCCCACAAAGTTCTTCTCGTCGCGCACATAGTCTGGCGGCCCATATTGCAAGTAGACGCGCCCGCGGTCGGTGCGGTAGCCGGGGGTCTTGGGATAGGTGTAGTTCTCCTCCACATAGGTCAGCCGCTGCTGGTACTCCTTCCATTTGCCTTCGGGGTTGACATCGTCGCGGGCTTTCCAGAAACGGTAGAAAAAGCTTTGCTTCTCAGCCAGAGTGGACCCGGCCAGCAGTTGCTTGGCGGCAGACTGCTCGGCATAAGAAGCTATGGGGTAGAGAGCGTCGATATAGTAGCTGAGTGCCTCCTCGTCGGTGATGAGGACGGCAAAAGACGTGGCAATCTCGGCATCGGTGGCCGAAGCCTCCTTGATGTTGGGATTGGAGCGCATCACTGGCACATTCTTCATAAGCATGGGCTCGCCCTGCTCATTGAGCACCTCGGCCACAATGAGGTAGTTGCCCGACGGCAGCTCCTCCAAATCGAGGTCGGCATAGACGGGCACCACTTTCTTGGCGGCCTGGTAGGTGTGTTGCCACCCCACTTTGGGCATCTTGAACCCATTCTCCTGCTGGATGACGGATATGTTGACACTGAAAGAGTTGTTGCCAATCTCCTTGTCCAGGTTATAAATCTCGAAGTATGGATGGATGGTCGATACCGACGAGGGGAGGAAATAGTCGATATAAGGCACCATGTCGTAGCCGTTGCGCGACAGCATGTTCTCATTGACGGTCGGTGTGGCCGACTCCATCAGTTGCACATGCGACAGATTGGGCTCGCCTTTGGGGTAGTACACATTCAGCTTCTCGTGCAGCACGACGGGCTGCGAGTCGGAGTTCTTGTCTCTCAGGGTCATCTCAAGGTCATAGATGCCATTGTTCAACCCGAAACGCTGAAGGTCGGTGAAAGTGAAGTTGGTCTGCTCCTTGCTGCTGGTGAAGGGGCTGAGGAGGTCATATTTCTTCAGGTAGGCCACCGTGTCGTTGCAGCGGGCCACCAAGGTCACCTCGACCGTGGCGCGGAATCGGGAATCCTCCTGTTCCACAAAAGTGAGATTCCACGCATCGAAACGGAGGTACGTTTCGACATAAGGCTGGTTGCTCTCCGGCAGATAGAACACCGAATAGTCAAACAAAGCCGATAACTGAGACTGCGCCGCCAATGCCGACATGGCAAACACAAGAGCCATCAATGATGCTATTTTCTTCATATTTCGTCTATATTATGTTTCAATTATGTTTGTCAATAATTTATAATGCACTGTATATTAAACGTCTAATGGGGTACAGCCCAAACGTAAGTGCATTCTAAACCACCTGCAAAGATACTAAAAAAAACTCACAATGCATTAATTTGCTTGTGAGAATGTTCTATTGTATTAAGATTAAGGAATTAACATGATGCCTGAATGTGCATTCCGATTGTTGGAAAAAAAGGGATGAGTCAATCCGCAATCAAAGCTGTGGTTGCGGATTGACTCATCCCTATGATTGACGAGTTTGCTTTCTTATTTCAGCATTTCGGCGGCCACACGGAGGGCGGCGTCGAGGCCGTCGGGGTTTTTGCCGCCTGCGGTGGCGTAGGCGGGTTGGCCGCCGCCGCCGCCTTGGATTTCTTTGCCTGCGGCGCGGACAATGGCTCCGGCGTTGAGGCCGGCGTCGGTGCGGTTTTTGCCGAGGGCAACGAGCAGGGCGGGCTTGCCGCCGTGGATGCTGCCGAGGACGATGGCCATGTCGGGCTGCCCGGCGGCAAGGGCGAGCATGGTGTCTTTGAGTTGGCTGAGGTCGTAGTCGACGCGGCTGACGAGGGAGGGGGAGGTGGCGAGCTGGCGGGCGAGGTCCTGTTTCAGGGCTTCGGCTTGGAGGTGTTGGAAGTGCTCGACTTGGGAGCGGAGGGCAGTGCCTTCGTCCAGCAGGCGTTGGACGGCTGCGGTGAGGTCTTTGGGATTTTTAAGGAGTTCACGGAGGGCGTTGAGTTGGTCTTGGAGGGCGTTGTTGTAGCTTTCGGCTGCCGCGCCGGTGACGGCTTCGATGCGGCGCATGCCGGCGGCCACGGCGCTTTCGCTGACGATGCGGAAGGAGCCAATGTGGCCGGTGTTATCGATATGTGTGCCGCCGCAGAATTCGACGCTGTCGGCGAATTTCACCACGCGGACGTGGTCGCCGTATTTTTCGCCGAAGAGGGCCATGGCGCCGAGCTGACGGGCTTCGGCTATGGGCATGGCGCGGTGTTCTTCGAGGGGTATGGCACGGCGGATGTCGATGTTGACTTGTTTTTCCACTTCGCGGATTTCGTCGTGGGAGAGTTTGGCGAAGTGGGAGAAGTCGAAGCGCAGGCGGCTGTCGTCGACGCTGGAGCCTTTCTGCTCGACATGGGTGCCAAGGACGTTGCGCAGGGCTTTGTGGAGCAGGTGAGTGGCGGAGTGGTTGCACTGGATAGCAATGCGGCGGCATTTGTCGACTTCGGCCTTGTAGGGTTGGTCGAGATGCTGGGGTAGGCGTGGGACGATGTGGATGATGAGGTTGTTTTCTTTTTTGGTGTCGACAACGGGCACCATGTCGCCGGCGGGATGGGTGAGGGTTCCTTGGTCGCCTACCTGTCCACCGCTTTCGCCGTAGAAGGGTGTGCGGTCGAAGACGAGTTGGTAGAATTCTTTGTCTTTGACTTTAACGTGGCGGTAGCGGGTGATGCGTACTTGTGCGGTGAGGTCGTCGTAGCCGATAAATTCTTGGTTGGCTGAGGGGATGAGCTCGACCCAGTCGTCGTTTTCGACTGCCGCGGCTGCGCGCGAGCGTTGTTTTTGCTCGGCAAGGCCGCGTTGGAAGCCTTCCATGTCGACAGTCCATCCTTTCTCGGAGGCCATGAGTTGTGTGAGGTCGACGGGGAAGCCGTAGGTGTCGAAGAGTTCGAAGGCGAAGTCGCCGTCGATGACGGGGTTGGGGCTTGAAGTGGCGTGGGTGGTGAGGTAGTCGTCGAAACGCTTAATACCTCCGGCGAGGGTTTTGAGGAAGGATTGTTCTTCTTCGAGGATGATGCGCTCGATGAGTGTCTGCTGGGCTGCCAGCTCGGGGTATTGGTTGCCCATCTGTGCCACGAGGGTGGGGACGAGGGCGTTGATGAATGGTTCTTTGAAGTCGAGGAAGGTGTAACCATAGCGGATGGCGCGGCGCAGGATGCGGCGGATGACGTAGCCGGCTTTGGCGTTGCTGGGGAGCTGGCCGTCGGCGATGCTGAAACTGACGGCTCGCAGGTGGTCGGCTATGACGCGCATGGCGGTGTCGGCCTTGGGGTCTTGTCCATAGGTGCGGGAGCTGAGGCGGGCGATATGTTGGATGAGGGGCTGGAAGACGTCGGTGTCGTAGTTGGATGTTTTGCCTTGCATGACCATGCAGAGGCGTTCGAAACCCATGCCGGTGTCGATATGCTTAGCCTTGAGGGGTTCGAGTGTGCCGTTGGCCAGGCGGTTGTATTGCATGAAGACGAGGTTCCAGATTTCGATGACGAGGGGGTTGTCTTTGTTCACGAGGTCGCGACCGGGGACTTTCTGCTTTTCGGCGTCGGGACGGAGGTCGATGTGGATCTCGCTGCAGGGGCCGCAGGGTCCCTGTTCGCCCATCTCCCAGAAGTTGTCTTTTTTGGAGCCTTTCAGGATGCGGTCTTCGGCTATGTGTTCTTTCCAGTAGCCGTAGGCTTCGGTGTCCATGTCGAGGCCGTCTTTGTCGTCGCCTCCGAAGACGGTGACGTAGAGGTTGTTCTTGTCGATGTGCATCACTTCGGTGAGGAATTCCCAGCCGAAGGCGATGGCTTCGCGCTTGAAATAGTCGCCGAAAGACCAGTTGCCGAGCATTTCGAACATGGTGTGGTGGTAGGTGTCGTGGCCTACTTCTTCAAGGTCGTTGTGTTTGCCGCTGACGCGGAGACATTTTTGGGCGTCGCAGGCGCGGGGATATGGCGCGTCGGCATTGCCGAGGAAGATGTCTTTGAACTGGTTCATGCCCGCGTTGGTGAACATGAGGGTGGGGTCGTTTTTCACAACCATGGGAGCAGAGGGGACTATGTGGTGACCTTTGCTTTCGAAGAATTTGAGGAATTGTGTGCGGATTTCGTTACTGGTCATGCGAGGGGTGAATTAAAGGGTGTGTACTGATTAGAATTCGTCGCGCTCGACGAGCAGGATAGCGCTCTGCGGGACGATGAAATATTTGTCGCTGTTATATTTGATTTCGATGGCGTTTTTCTGGAGAAAGAGGGCGAGGTCGCCGGGCTTGACCTGGAGGGGCATGTAGTGCGTGTCGGCGGCCTTGCTGTTCCATGCCTCCCCCTCGTCGAGGGAGGGGAGCGGATAGCCGGGGCCACATTTAAGGATGTAGCCTGATTGAATCTTCTCCTTGTCCTGGTAACCGGCAGGAAGGTACAAGCCGCTTTTGGTGCGGTCGGTGGCATCGTTGGGCTTGATTAATACCCTGTCGCCCACTACGATAATGTTGTCCAAATTAGTTGTCATAACTATAAATTGAATTTGCAAAGGTACGAAAAAAATCGGAATCCACTTTTTTTTCGTAACTTTGCATTTTGTAATGGCTATGTGCCATCGATATTGTAGACTGAAAACGTTGATATTATGCTCAAGTATAAATATATTGCGGTGGCTGTGGTGTGTATGTTGTGTGCGGTGTGTGGCCGTGCACAGGAAACTGCCGACCCCCAGCCCGCCAAGGTTTACCCCAATTGGGAATCAATAAACCAGCGGGGATATCCGTCGTGGTTTGGCGATGCCAAGCTGGGCATCTTTGTGCATTGGGGCTTGTATTCGGTGCCCGCATGGTCGGCCCCTACAGGCTATGCCGAATGGTTTTACCGTGGCCTTATGGTGGGCGACACAGTGAGGGTGAACGAAATGCAGGATTTCAACCGCCGCTGGGGCTATATGCTGGGCGACCAGTGGAGTGGTCGGCTCAGCAACAGCCAAGGTGTGAAACAACGTCCAAAGCCGACGGATTTATATACCCTCTATGCCCAGACGTGGCATGCCGAGCATTGGAACCCCGACCAGTGGGCCGACCTTTTTGTCAGGGCTGGAGCAAAGTATGTGATACTCGTGACCAAGCACCACGACGGCTATTGCCTTTGGCGCAGCCGTTACCAACCCAACTGGAACAGCGTGGTCACTGGGCCGCACAAGGATATAGTCGGGATGCTCACCCAGTCGGTCCGTAACGCAGGGTTGAAGATGGGTTTCTACTATTCATTGACGGAGTGGACTAACAATCTTCACATCTGGATGCAGGATCCGGACAGCGCCATCGCGGAGTATGTGGACCATTACATGGTGCCTCAGTTCAAGGAATTGGTGAACAAGTATAAACCGAGCTTGATTTTCACCGACGGCGAGTGGCAAAACACGGCCGAGCAATTCAGGGCTCCGGAACTGATATCCTGGTACTACAACACTGTCGGCCCCGATGCAATAGTGAACGACCGCTGGGGCGAAGGCACACAACATGGGTTCAAGACCCCAGAGTATAAAGGAGCCATAAAGGACACCGTC
Source organism: Bacteroidales bacterium UBA2714 (assembly GCA_002354035.1). Classification (GTDB taxonomy): domain Bacteria; phylum Bacteroidota; class Bacteroidia; order Bacteroidales; family P3; genus Colimorpha. The sequence goes on along the minus strand of DEKU01000005.1, from coordinate 12,195 downwards.
CGCCCATGGGCCGAATGTCGTGGCATAGGCCGCTCTTTTGGCTACAACCGCAATGAACCCTTGGAAAACTATCTCACCTCCGACTCGTTGATTCGGCATTTTGTCAAACTGGTTGCAGCCGGTGGCGGGTTGACCCTCAACGTGGGGCCCGATGCCGACGGCACAATCCCCATGCTGCAACAGGAAAGACTGCTCGACCTGGGCAATTGGCTTAAAGTGAATGGGGAAGCCATCTATGGGTCGCGCCCATACCGCAAGATGTGCGAGATGGACAGCACTGTTTACTACACCCGCAACAATGGCAACCTCTATGCCATTGCCACTCATCTTGACAGCAAGGTTTTGATATTAAAGAATATGCCTCGTCCCGGTCTGTTCTCAACCGTGAAACTGCTGGGCTGCGACAAGCCGATAGTGCACTACTATTTCGCGGGAAGCTTGTATATAAGACTGAATAATCTCAGCATCGAAGACCTCCGCAACACCAAGGGAGCGTGGGTGTTCCGCATATCAAAATATGGCGACCAATGATGCCGTTGCCGAAAAAGTTGTTTGTTTCAACATAGTTGCCAGACCCATCGCGCGATGGTAGGCAGGTGTTGAATGTTCCTGATATCTAATACGTTTACTATATGCCTGTTTTTGAAGCTTCGTCTATCGAGACCGTTGCCGTCCATAGGGTGGGCAACAAAGCCACGGAGGAGGGCTACGTCCTCTCGCGCCGTCCCATCCACCTCACCGAACAGCTGCAGGATGTGCTGGTCCAGTATTTCCTTTCGCCCTTCAAAGTGGAAGAATACTACCATCTTTACGATGAGAACAATGTGGAGATGAACCCCATCTATCGGCATTGCTCTAATATATTCGACAACCCCGACAGCCTGATGGAGGAGTCGTGCCAGATGGCCGAACTGCTCTACGATGCCTCCATACACGCCAATATCATGGGTGGTGATTTGTTCGTTGTTTATTTCTCACAATGTATATTGAATGGAAATGCAATAGATGCAGTGGGAATATTCAAATCAGAGAGCAAGGCTCGATTTCTGAAAGTGCTGCATGGCGATGAGGACTGGAGCCGCGATGCGAACGACAACAGCGCGCAAACTCAGTATGAGCTTGAGGTGCACCAAGGCATCAATCCCTCAAAACTTGACAAGGGCGCCATCATCTTCAACACGGAGGCGGACCGTGGCTTTGTTGTCAGTGTGGTGGATGCCACCAACCGGTCGGTCGATGCACTTTACTGGAAAGACACTTTTCTCGGGGTCAGGCAGAGGGAAGATGAATACTATAACACCCACACCGAGATGCAGGCATACAAGAAGTTCGTCACCGACGAGCTGCCCCAGCAGTTCGAAGGAGTCAGCAAGGCCGACCAGGCTGACATGCTGAACCGCTGTAGCAATTACTTCAAGCAGAACGACAATTTCGACTTACAGACTTTTGCGCAGGAGGTAATTGCACAACCCGAGGTGATAGACAGTTTCAAGGAATATCGCGAGCAGTATCAGCAGGAGCATGATGTCCAGCTGCCGGAGAGCTATGACATCAGCGAGAGCGCTGTGAAGAAACAGTCGCGTGCGTTCAAGAGTGTAATCAAGCTCGACAAAAACTTCCATATCTATGTCCACGGCAACCGCGAGCTGATAGAGCAGGGCGAGGACGAAAAGGGGAAGTTTTATAAGGTCTATTTCAAAGAAGAGTCGTAGACGTCACGGCCGCTATCAGATGATGCGGAGCGTAGTGAGCGCATGGAGGATGCCTTCTTGGTCGACCGACGTGGTGACAAAGTCGGCATGGGCTTTGACCTTATCGTCGGCATTGCCCATGGCCACTCCGATGCCGCAGTAATCGAGCATTTCAACATCGTTGCCCCCGTCGCCAAAGCCGATGCATTCGTCGGGCTTAATACCGTAATGGCGGAGGATGCTTTCAATTCCTGAGGCTTTGCTGTTGTCAGCCTTTACGAGATCGGTAAATTGTGAGTGCCATCGAGGCAGACGGCAGTGGGGGAGCATGCGCAGCACGGCCTCGTCGCGGCTGGCGGGCATGATGGCGATGACCTGGTAGGTCTCGCGCCCCATCATTTCGGTGGTGGAAAGGAGCGGTGGCATCTGGAACTCCAGTTGGTCGCGGATAGCATTGGCCACGGGGTTGGAGTGGGTGTTGACGTACATGTCGTGCTCGGTGAAAATCATGGTGCACAACCCTTCCGCTTGGGCATATTGCAGCCAGCGGTCGGTCTCTTCCTGGGGTATGGGGTTGCGAAGCAGTACCTTGTCGCTCACAAAGCAGTAGCCCCCGTTCATGGTAACGTAGCCGTCGAAGGCAACGGGCATATCGGGAATAAGAATCTTCGGGCGGCCCGATGAGATAAATGTCCTGACGCCTTGCTGGTGAAGCGCCTGAAAGGCCTGTATGGTGCCTGGGGATACTTGGTGGGTGTTGAAGCTGAGAAGGGTACCGTCGATGTCGAAGAAGGCGGCTTTTATCATAGGTCAGAGTGTTGAGATGATGGAGCGGAGTAAAGCGGTCATGTTCTGGGCGGCGCGGTTGGCTTGTATCACCACGTCGTTGCCGTCGTTGAGACAATGGTCGCTGAGGTCGTTGCTTTGGTTGGTGATGATGCTGAGGCCGAATATCTCCATGCCGCAGTGCCGCGCCACGATGACTTCGGGGACGGTGCTCATGCCCGCCGCGTCGCCACCCAGAATGGCATACATGCGATATTCGGCCGGGGTTTCGTAGGTGGGGCCGGTGCCGGCCACGTAGACACCCTCGCGCAGTTGGATGCCCATTTGGTCTGCCTGTTGGTGGGCCACCTGCCGTAGCCTACGGCTGTATACGGTGGTCATGTCGGGAAAGCGGGTGCCGAATTCTTCCATGTTAGGCCCAATGAGGGGATTGGGCATGAGGTTGATGTGGTCGGTAATAATCATCATGTCGCCCACACGGTAGCTGGGGTTGACCGCACCGGCGGCGTTGCTCACAAAGAGTGTCTTTATTCCCAAGCGCGCCATGACACGGACGGGGAAGGTGACTTGGTCCATGCTGTAGCCTTCGTAGTAATGGAATCGCCCCTGCATGGCCATCACCTTCTTGCCTCCGAGGGTCCCCACTATCAGGTTCCCTTTATGGCCAGTGGCCGTCGACTGCATGAAGTGGGGTATTTCCTTGTAGGGTATTGTTATGGGGTTCTCGATGCAGTCGGCCATGGGACCCAGTCCGCTGCCCAGTATGATTGCTATCTGTGGCACACAGTTGCCAGTCTGGCTCAGGATATATTGTGCGCTCTCGTCTATCTGGAGTATGTTCATCTGACTTTAGTCAAAAGGGTGGTTATTTGTTCTGCGATTTTAAGATGTTGATGCGTTTCATTATCTCGGCAGCCTCTTCGTAGTTTTCGTTTTCCTCACACTCGTGAAGTCTCTTTTCAAGGGTCTCCAACGTCTGTTCGGGGTGGGGGAGAGGCGCTTTGTTCTGGGGCAGGTTGTCTTCCAGTGCGCCTGGTTCCATCGATGTTTCTTCCAGCACATTCTGGGCCATGAGGATGTCGCAGCCCTGTATCAAAGCCATCACCACGGCATCGCTGGTGCGGCTGTCTATTCTTTTCTCCGAGAATCCGTCGCTGATGTAAAGGGTGGAGTAGAATATTCCTTCCTCAAAGCGGTCAATAGTCACCTGTTTCAGGGTCAACATGAATTCCTCCATGATGTTGTTGAGTAGGGTGTGGGTCAGAGGGCGGCGGGCATGCCGCTGCTCTATGGCCATGACTATGGCTTGCGCTTCGGCCTCGCCGATGATAACAGGCACCTGTTTGCCCGTCTCGGGAGCGTTGAGCACCAGCACGTAAGCATCGCTCAAGGCCATGCTCTGCGAAATCTGGAAGGGGTATACACGTGTGTAGTTCATCTTGCCCTTTATTCTTGAGGTGCGAGATATTGCACCAGTTGTTTCACGGCAAGGCCGCGATGGCTTATTTGGTTTTTCACGTCGAGGGGCATCTCGGCAAAACTCACCGCAAACCGGTCGGGCATGAAAATGGGGTCATAGCCGAACCCTCCTTCGCCATAGCGCTCGGTCAGGATGCTTCCCTCCACCTTGCCTTCAAAATAGCGGGGGGAGCCGGCCTCGATCAGGCAAATCACCGTCCGGAATGCAGCCCTGCGGTCGGTCTTTCCGTCCATGGCGGCCAGCAACTTGTTTACATTGTCGTCGAAGGAGCAATGTTCGCCCGCATATCGGGCGCTGTACACTCCCGGAGCCCCGTTCAGGGCAGAGACTTCCAGCCCCGTGTCGTCGGCGAAACAGTCCTTGCCTGTCCGTTCCCACACCCATTGGGCTTTCTGCAAGGCATTCCCTTGCAGGGTGTCGGCGGTCTCGGGTATTTCGCCTTCCAGCCCGGCCTCGGCAAGGCTCACTATCTTCACCTTGCCGAGGAGCAGTTGGCTTACTTCTTCTAACTTGTGTTTGTTGTTAGTCGCAAATATCAGTTCTCTCATAGTCTCTTAGTTTAATGCATATATGGGGAACACTGTATAGGTGAGAGCCCTCACAATGGCCATACAAAATGTCTATCTTATCAGCGTTACCGTGCCGCTCAACCTAAACTTCTGCACACTTCCCTTGCGTTGGTATACTATCACATAGGGGTATGCGCCCTGCGGGCAAGGTTTCCCATCATAGGTACCGTCCCACTTAAAGTTCAAGTCCTCCGATGTGAAGACCCGTGCGCCGCCGCGGTTGAAGATGGAAATCTTGAACATGTCCATCTCGCTGCTGCTGATGATGCTGAACACATTGTTCGTAGCCTTGTTGGGAGTGAACACATTGGGACGGAAGAACCCGAATGTGTCAATCTCGATAGGCCAAGTCGTGTCCGACACACAACCCAGTTCGTTATAGCTCTTCAGCGTCACCCAGTTGCTGCTGTCGGCATAGATGTCGAAATAATGGGTCACGGTCTTTCCTGACGACACCGACCCATCGCCGAAAATCCATTGCGAGTGGTCCGCACCCTGAGACTTGTCGGTGAAAGTCACCACCGGAGTTTCGGTGTCGATATACTGGGGTGAGTATTCAAAATCAAGCACAGGCAGCGGAACCTCCTTCACCAGAATGTCTATCGCAGCAATGTCGCAGTCGTCTGCCGCATAGCCCACAAGGAAATAGCGAGTGTCCTGACTGGGCGACACAACTATCGATGTGTTGGTTTCCTGACCCACCAGGTCGGGATCGGGGGGATAGCTGCTCCACTCATAGCGCAGTGCGCCGTCGGCTGTGAGGATGACACTGTCGCCGGGGCAGTGCTTGGCATTCCGGGGCGTGGCGGTTATGCTGGTCGAAAGCAGCGAGAGAGTCACGCTGTCCCAGGCCACACATCCGGCTTCGGCCATTATCTTCAAGTAGTAGGTGGTACGTGGCTGGGAGGGTCTTACGTACAGCACATCACCGCGGCAGATTGGCTCTTCGCCCGGTTGGTCTAGATGGCGATACCAGGCAAACGTACATCCCGGTACCGATGTCATAGCTTTCACGTGAGACTCATGTCCGTTGCAGATAATAGTGTCGTTGCTGTATGTGATTTCGGGGTCGTGGAAGAAATAAATTGTATCGTACAATGTATCTGAGCAGTCGGCATTATTTGTGGTAATCAACATGAAAGGATTCTCAAAATCCTCAAAGTCGCGTGTAATGGCCGTCGTGCCATCCAATCCCCCCACCTCGCTGCTGATGGTGGTGTCGGCAAACACCCACACACGTTTCATCACCCCCTCGGTCAAGTCGGTGATAGTAGTCTGTTCGCCCACACACAAAGTCCGCTTACTGATATCGATGCGGGTCTCGGGCGGAGTGTCCACATGCACAATATACACTCTCGTAGTGTAGCACGTGGTGTCCTCCAAATACATGTTCAACTCAACGGCATAGTCGCCACGCTGGTTAGTGCGGAAAACCGTCGAATCGCCATACAACACGGCTTCGACAGGAGTGTCTGCGGTGCTGCCATCATGTACCACCCAACGGGTTTTGCTATGGTCAATATGGGGTGCGTCGCCTCCTTGATAGGGCACCTCACCCACTGCCTCCATGATTATTTCCGATGTGTCCAAACAGATTGTTGTGAACCGAGCCTGTATCAAAGGCTTGATATTACTCACCTTGGAGTAGATTTTTGAGTGGAAAGGCTTTTGCGGGTCCATGGCCGAAGTCATCACACACTTATAGGTTGTCACACCCACTGTGTCGCCCACGGCTATTCCGCGCGCCTCGTCAGCTTGGGTAGCGATAAAATCTTCCACACGTGCCACATATTCAGGATTGTTCGATGTCGGGGCCACTTGGTGGAAAGGCAGATTGTCCATAAATTCCGTGTTGGTGGTGATTCCGTCATAACCTGTCGACGACACATACCATGTATAAGTCAGCAATCCGGCAGGGGCGCGCAACGTGTCCACAGCATCCGATATTCCCTCCGGACACCCTGACGAAGTAATCTCCATCGGCTGGCAACTTCCGGCAATATAGGCATAGATAGGATCCACATCATAAATACAGTCGCTCGTATACATCTCCACCCGAACCGAGTCGTACAAATAATCAATCAAACTGATGGCCACACGGGTCCACGGCTTGTAGCAGTAGCAGCAACTTGTTGCGCCGGCCGATTGCGGATTTCCCGAAAATCCCTCCACCCATGGGGCGGGCAATGCACCCGTCACCGCCGGGGCTGGCACATTGAACCAAAGACTGTCGTGCAACGGGAAATTGTTCCATTGGTTGGTCTGGCTGTTCTTTCCCACCACCCGGATCAAGAACTCTCCCGCCTGCTGCGGGGTGTGGTTATAGCGGCAGGCCACAATTGCATAGTCGATAAAAAGCAGCGCGTTCAGCGGTGTGACCTCCATGGTGTAGAACAGAGCCTCAGCCCCTTTGTCGTTGCCGGTGGGATGCGTGCTGTTTATACATTGTCCGGTGGCGCGCATATCGCCCAGACGGATGCTCGACATGTGTCCTGGAGGAATACGTTGCATCCCCTGTCCCGACGAGTTTACGGTGAACAGGTCCATCCCCGCATCTTCGGCCCGATAGATGCGGAAACGCTGGTCGTGTCCGTCGAACAATGTGCAGTGGTTGCACGCGCAACGGTTTTGGTCATAGCCCGAATTAAAGTCAGACGAAGTGATATTAGCATGACCCCTGATAATAGCCTTGTTGGGGTAGCTGCATGTGCTCAAGACGTTGGTTCCGGTGCTTCCGCCAGTTCCCTCAATGCGGTCTCCCACGCGTGCCGTCCACGACCCCGATCCTCCCGGAATCGTATTGAACGATGTCGGGTTGTGAAGCCCTGGACACGGATCCTGGCCCACGGCGATCATGCTGGCGCCCAATAACAGAATTGCCAATGATACTAATCGTTTCATAATAAGATACCTTTTTTATAATACTATATATAGTGTTTAATGCATTTTATTCTCTACAGTCTCCTTCCCAATTCGGGCAGTATGGCGGCTTTCCATTCGGTGAAGTCTCCCTCCACAATATGCTGCCGGGCTGTACGCACCAGCCATAAATAGAAAGCCAGATTATGGATAGAGCATATCTGCAGCCCCAAAATCTCCTCGGCCCTAATCAGATGGTGCAGATAAGCCAGCGTATAGCTCCGGTCGCACTCGGCGGTGCTCTCAGCATCTATCGGGTCAAAACAGCTCTCCCACTTCTTGTTCTTTATATTGATAGTGCCATGAGCCGTAAACAACAGCCCATTGCGGCCGTTGCGCGTAGGCATCACACAGTCAAACATGTCCACCCCCCGCTCAATAGCCTCCAGGATGTTGGCCGGAGTCCCCACGCCCATCAGATAGCGCGGCTTGTCCTTGGGCAGGATGGCGTTCACCACCTCAATCATCTCATACATCGTCTCCGTCGGTTCCCCGACAGCCAGCCCTCCGATAGCATTCCCGTCGCAGCCCTTCGAGGCTATATACTCCGCCGACTGGCGGCGCAAGTCGGCATACTTGCACCCCTGCACTATCGGGAACAACGTCTGCTCATAGCCATACAGCGGCTCCGTCTCGCCGAACCGCGCCACACACCTGTCCAGCCAACGGTGCGTCAGCTCCATCGACCGTTTCGCATAGCGGTAGTCCGACTCGCCGGGGGCGCACTCGTCAAAAGCCATCATGATGTCAGCCCCGATCACACGCTCAATATCCATCACCCCCTCGGGCGAGAAAAAGTGGCGGCTCCCGTCAATGTGCGACTGGAACGTGCAGCCCTCCTCCTTGATTTTCCTGTTGTCAGCCAGCGAAAACACCTGGAACCCACCGCTGTCCGTCAGCAGTGGACGCTCCCAGCCCGCAAAACCATGCAGACCTCCCGCAGCCTTCAAAATGTCCAATCCCGGACGCAGAAACAAATGATATGTATTGCCAAGTATTATCTGGGCATCGATGTCCTCATAAAGTTCGCGGCGGTGCACTGCCTTCACACTCCCCGCCGTCCCGACCGGCATAAAAATCGGGGTGGCTATCGCACCGTGCGCAGTCTCTATCACTCCCGCACGCGCGTCACTTTTATTATCCTCTTTCTCTATCGTGAACTTCATAAATATCAACTTTTCAACATGTCAGAGCCGACAGTTATGAACAGTCGGTTAATATTTCATCCTGCAAAGATACGAAAAAAATCAAAAATAATGTATATTTTTGCAACAAAAATATTTTAAACCCAAAATGGACTTTACTCATATACTTACAGACCCTTGCACCATGGCTCTCGCCATCGTGATGGCTCTCAGTCTGGTTATTTTGTGCCTCTACTATGGCCTCTTCTTCTTCCGAATCGGCCACTACAAAGGCCCCTCACGCAAAAAAAACCCCCCCCCCGACGACAGCCTCCCACCCGTCTCCGTCATCCTCACCGCCCAGAACGACGGCGAATGGCTGCGCTCCAATCTCGTCTACCTCCTCGAGCAGGACTACCCCGACTTCGAAGTCGTCGTAGTCGACTACCTCTCCACCGACGACACCCAGTTCGTCCTCCGGCTCCTGTCCGACAACTACAAACACCTCAAAGTCGTCACCCTCCTCGAAAACGCCAACGGCTACCAAGGCCTCAAATACCCCTTCTCCATCGGCATCAAATCCGCCAAAAACGACATCCTCCTCCTTGCCGAACCCGAATGCATGCCCATGGACACCACCACCTTCCGCTGGATCCGCTCCATGGTCAAAGGCTACACCCACCCCCACGTCGACCTCGTCCTCGGCTTCTGCGGCATAGCCTACAAACCCTCACTCTTCAACTGGCTCCAGCAGTACGACAACCTCGACTACAGCGTCGAATACCTCGGCGCCGCCGCCCTCCGCCATCCCTTCACCGGCAATGGCCGCAACCTCAGCTACCGCCGCTCACTTTTCCTCAAAAACGACGGCTTCATCTACCACTACAACATCCCCGAAGGAGCCGACGACATGTTCGTCAACCAGAACTCCCGACGCCGCAACACCACCGTCGTCCTCGACTCCCAAGCCTTCACCTACGTCCAGCCCCAGCCCACCCTCCGCCAGTGGCGTCTCTACCGCCGCCGCCGCACCTCCACCCACATCTACTACCGTTTCGGCCTCAAATGCTCACGCCTGGCCAAACCCCTCAGCCTCTTCCTCTTCTACCTCTCCGGCGCCCTCCTCCTCGCCCTCGGCACCTTCCCCTGGCAAATCCTCGCCGCCGCCCTCGCACTCAAACTCTTCTGGCAAATCCTCTCCACCGCCCAGGCCACCCGCCGCCTCTCCGTCAAACCAGTCATCTACATCCTCTCCCCACTCTTCGAAATTTATTTTCTCATCGCAAATACTATTTTAGCCATATTCCCGTTATCTCGCAAAAAGAAACTGAAATAATGGTCTAAAAGCATGGAACCTTTCCCATCAAACGAAAAGGCGCAACGTGACTACCGGCTCGTAATCGCCGCCCGCGACAAGGGCGACCAGCGGGCCTATGCCGACCTTATGCGTTTCTACCGCGAACCCATCTACCTCATGCTCCTCCGCATGACACACAGCCCTGTCGACGCCGACGACCTCACCATGGAAGCCTTCAGCAAAGCCTTCTGCCAACTCTCCACCTACACCCCCCAAAACACCTTCGCCACTTGGCTCTTCGCCATCGCCAGCAACCACGGCATCGACTTCATCCGCCGCCAGCGCCTACGCCTCCTCCCACTCAACGCCGTCTCCGTCACCGACGACAACGAAACCTTCGAATACCCCATCCCCACCAACGACCCCAACCCCGAAGAAGAACTCATCACACGCCAGCGCGACCACATCGTCCGCCAACTCGTCGACCGCCTCGCACCCCGCTACCGCCGCATCGTCCGCCTCCGCTACTTCGACGAACTCTCCTACGACGAAATCGCCGACCGCCTCAACCTGCCCCTCGGCACCGTCAAAATCCAGCTCCGCCGCGCCCGCATCCTCCTCGCCGAAATCATCAAGTCACACAAACAAAGTCTATGAAACAAACCCTATCCCTTCTCCTCATCGCCCTCCTGCTCTGCTCCATGCCCCTGCAAGCGCAGAAAAAGAAAGCCTCCGCCTTCCAAACCCGCATCTCCGGCCTCTCCCTCGCCGTCGATGCAGGCCTCCTCATACCCAGCGCCAAACAAGCCAACTTCTACAGCGGACGCCCCGGCAACGCCAACACCATCGACCGCGTCCTACGCTCCGAACAATACGGCACCCAGATATGGAGCAGCCTCGTCAACCAAGGCCTCATCTCACCCAGCGCCATCCCCTCCTACAGCGCCTTCACCATCGCCGAATACCCCAACATGTACTACCGCCTCACCTACCAAGTCGGCGTAGGCCTCCGCTACGACTACCCCAGCGGCTGGGGCTGGATGCTCAACTTCGACTACAGCCAAGTCACCGCCGCCGGACAGTTCCTTCTCTCCTCCGACAACGGCGTCGGCATCCCCGGCAGCCGACAGTACGTCCCATGCGACATCTTCGGCCTCGAAAAACGCATCCTCATCGACTTCTCCATCCTCAAACGCATACCACTCACCAACCTCCTCGACCTCGAAATATCCGGCGGCGCCGACATCAACAACACCAAAGTCACACAAAACGGCATGGTCATCGGCGGCCACACCTACAGCATCCTCGACGTCTGGGGCGGTCAAAGCCCCTATGCCGGCTCCGGCTCCTACGACTACATCAACCAAGGCGGCATAGGCTTCGGCGCCCTCGGCTCCATCGCCCTCGGCTACAACTTCCAAGGCGCCGCCATCGACTTCGGCTACGCCATGCGCTACATGCAAACCAAATACAAAGGCTACAACGACAACGACGCCTTCGCCATGCAGCACACCATCTTCGCCCGTTTCAACCTCAACAACTTCAAACTATTCAAGTAAACAACCGTCGCCAGCAGGCCCCCCGGCCCACTGGCCACACAATATTCAAATAACAAAACAAATAAATGATACAATTAACAGACCTTTCGCAATCCGACCACCCGCATTTCGCCAAAGATCTATTCGAATCGGCCTTTCCCGACGAAGAACGACCTCCTTTCGGGGAGTTAAAACATCGTAACAAAGAAAAATTTCACTTCATGGTCGCCACCAACGACGACGGCGACGAACCCATCGGAATCCTCACCTACTGGACCTTCGACGAGTTCGTCTACATCGAACACTTCGCCATCGACGAAGACCTCCGCAACCAAGGCCTCGGCAAAGCCGTCTTCCTCAACTTCCTCTCGCAGCAAACCCAGCAAGTCGTTCTCGAAGTCGAGCACCCACACGACGAAACTTCCGAGCATCGCATTGAATTCTACGCCAGTATGGGTCTCTTCACCAACCCCCAAGACTACCTCCAGCCTTCCTATCACGGCGACCAAGTCACTGTGCCTATGATTATTATGACAAAATACGAACTCGACGATGAAGAATTTGACGAAATTCGTGAAATTCTCTATCGCGAAGTCTACAAATGCAAGCCCTCCAACATGCGTTGAGCAAAAAAAAATGCATTTTTAATGCTCAATCATTCATTGCTTTATATCTTTTAGACCAAAAAAAGCAAAAAAAAATTTGGTGCATCGAAAAAAAGTCGTATCTTTGCAACCGCTTTCGAGGAAGAGATAACCCAAAGCAAACAGATGGCTCCTTAGCTCAACTGA
>DEKU01000024.1 GCA_002354035.1 Bacteroidales bacterium UBA2714 | reverse complement strand
GCCGCCGCCTTGCTCACAAGGCGGCGGCGCGCGCTTGCGCTACCGGCCGCACCCCGGCATCCATCGCGCTATGGCCCGCCACACGAACCCCCGCCAAAGGGGACGGCCACGGCACCCACCACAGCGCGGCGGCGACAGCCAAACCCGCCCACCTCAATTGTAGTTTCATGTACTTTACATTTATTCTCCACTTTGTTTCAGCACAAGAAAGAACCCACAGGATAAGCCGAAAAAGTACAATGTCGGAGTGAAGCACAAAATATTGCCCTTTCGCTTTGGCGCGATGGAGGCTGTGGCGACAGCCCAGCGGTCGGCGACGGGATGGTCGGCCTTTCGCCGCGTTGCAAAGCGGAGGCACACAATAAGAATGAACCGGGATGGCGATAATAAATGATAATGGAATCTGTGTCGCGTCCTTTCGGAACGCTTCCTCTTGCTCATTATCGTCACCGCACTGCTCCTGCTGCTTGCATGATGCTGTTGGGGGCACACCCCGTAGGGGTGATTATATGTTGCGCACCTTGGATGAATAGCTGCTGACAGTCTGTAAACCTCTATTAAGAGGAAGGCCCTATTGGGCAATTTTCAGGGTGTGCCTTGCTGCATCCCTTTATATCGATTTTAACACAGTGTGGACTAAAACAATTCAAAAAAAAAGCGTATTATTGCATTTCGGACGGTCGGGCACCGAAGATGCAAAATGAAAAGGTTGTTGCTGATACTTACGCTCTTGGTACACTGTGCCAGTATGGCGCAGACCGATACAGTTTTCTGGTTTGCCCCGCCCGAATTGCCGGGCAGCGACGGCGCAAAGCCCGTCAGGCTTGTCTTCCACGCCTACGACCAGCCCGCCACTGTCACGGTGGAACAGCCCGCCAACAGTTTCTACCCCACCCTTACGTTTGTCCTGCCGGCCTATGGCACGGTGAGCCATGACTTGACAAACATGGTCGGCCTGATTGAGACCACCCCTGCCAACACCATCCTTGACCGGGGATTCAGAATAGCCTCCACCGCCCCCATCACATGCTACTACCAAAGCATCTCTGCCAACCGCGAGACCTACACGCTGAAAGGCCGCAAGGCATTGGGCACCGATTTCCAGATATTGGCTCCGCTTAACTATCCCAGCAACCATCCACGCGGAAGACCCGGATTCGAGATCTTGGCCACCGAGGACAGTACTCTGGTCACCATCACCACTCCCCGCTGGGACGGAAACCCAGAACCCATGCTGGAAGGAGGCATCGGAAGCGACAGCACCTTTCAAATCCGGCTGAACCGGGGACAGAGCTATGCCCTCCGAGCCAGTCACTATCAAGTGACTCTGTTCAAGACCCAGATTCGTGCCTCACACCCCATTGCAGTAAACATGACATGCGACGCCCTCTCGTCGCGGATGCAGGCCGGTCAGCAATACAGCTCGTCCAGCCCCACATACAATCCAGCGGGCGAACAGCTGCTACCTCTCCCCTACTGGGGGACGCGATATGTACATATCAACCAGATGACCCCTGGAGAGATGGCTCGTGCCACCGACTATGCAGACTCCGGCCGACTATATGAGGTGCATGAGACGGAAGAAGTTGGCAGGCCTTTCGCTCTTGGCTGGAACTACATTGGGATGGTGTGGAATGTGGGGTGGCCTAATTTCCACGACTCCGTGCGGTTCTTTGAGAGCGAAATACCCATCGGGGTGATACATCAGATAGACCCGAACTCACAGCACGGCGCCACCATCCTGCCCCAGATAGACTGTGCCGGCTCCAACCAGATAGCCTACCTTCGCTCCGCAACCATAGCCGACAGCACTCCCTTCTTCATCCAAATGATCATCGAGGCCCATGCCGTGGGGGACATCCTCGTCAACGGTGACTCTTCCATCCTCACCGCCAACAGTTTTCGGCCCGTGCCGGGGCTCCCATCGCACGCATGGTGCAATGTAGACATGAGCCCTTTTATCGCCCCCGACTCGGTGATGCGCGTCAGTTGCAGCACCTCCAAATTCATCCTTTCCGTGATAGAGTCCGACAGCTGTCAAGGCACTTCATACACCGTGCTGACCGACTATGCCCCCCTCACCGGCATCCGGTGGAGGATGGACACGAGCTTCTGCTCAGGCGACAGCATCAGGCTCGGCTTCAACGCCTATAATATCGACAGCATAGCCATCCATGGCCCTGACGGCTTGCTCCTTTCCCAGCCGCCATACGTCATCCCCAGTGCCGACACTTCGATGAGCGGGACTTACGTCATAGAGGGGTTCGACTATGACGGTTGCTCCACACACTTCACCGACTCGATACACATCACGGTGGGCTCCGTTCCCACGGTTGAGATTTCTGACACCGTCAATGAGGACCAGTTGCCTTGGAGCCGGTTTGGCACGTTGTTCGCCCGCCCAACGGACACCACCCTCTTCAAGCCCAACCCGGCAGGGAACTGCGACAGCGTGATCCTCTACCACCTGCATGTGCTCGTGCCGACACCCGATACGGTTCTATACTACGCCTGCCCGGGCAGCCTGCCTGTGATGTACGGCGACTCGCTGATTGACCACGAGGGCGAGTGGACTTTCCGCTTTGCCGACAGTCACGGACGTGACAGCCTTGTCATCTTTATCCTCACCCTCTTCTCCAACACCGACACCACTATCCGCGACACCATTACCGAAGACCAATTGCCCTGGCCTGTCTTTGACACCCTCTTCACCGACACGGTGGCCGACTACATCTACCACACATATAATGAGGCTGGATGCGACAGCATCATACACTACAGCCTGTTCGTCTTCTGGAACGGTGACCACTGCGACACTACCCTCGAATTTCCCAATGTGGTGACACCCAACGGCGACGGGCTGAACGACCGCTTTGTCATCAAAGGGTTGGTCGAAAACAACTGCTTCCGATACAACGAACTGACCATCTACGACCGCTATGGCCACCAGGTGTATCACCGCCGCAACATAGGCTCCAATGCCGACTGGTGGGATCCCGCCGCCCACCGCAACACGGCAGGCGCATATTTCTACTATTTCAAAGCCCACGGCATCCATATCGCCACCCAACGCACGGGCGTTATCGAAGTGCTGGGCACCGAGTAGTCCTCCCCCCCGCTACTTGTTTTTCCATGCCTTCGCGCTGCCTTTGTTTTTAGCACGGCGCGTGGTACGACTTGGCAGAACCGACCCGCGCAGGAAGCGATAAAGAAGAACGGCATGCCGACGGGGTGTGGATTGCACCTTGGGGCGGCATGCCGTTGGTTCGGATTGTCGGGCCAGCAGGCCAGAAGGGGGTTAGCGGCTGATGATTTTGCGTATGGATGTGCCGGAAGCGGTGACGGCTTGCAGCATAAAGACACCTTGCGACGGGAGTTGCAGTGTGACGGGGCTTCCGGAGCTGGACAGGGTCTGCAGCAGACGGCCGTCGAGGGTGTAGAGCAGCAGCTGGGCGGGCTGGCTGTCGGCGAGGCTCACGGTGCAGCTGCCGTGGGCCGGGTTGGGACTGACGGCCAAGAGGGTTTGCCCGCTTTCGGCAATGCCCACGGGCAGCGGGGCTGTGACGAAGACCACCATCATGATCTCGCCCATATTGCCTTCGCCGCAAAGGGCGCGGACCTCGACCCTGTAGCGGTGGTCGGGACGCAGCGGGGGCAAATCGAATTCAGGGACGTCGACGATAGCCGACCGAGGTCTGGGGGGCAGGTCGGGCTGCTCGGGGCCGACGAGCGTGTATTCCACCATCCACTCAGTTGTGGCGGTGGTGTCGGTCCAGGTGACCTTATAGCCGCTCACAAGGCTGTCGGGAGTGAAGGTCAGGTTCCCCTCGCCCTCGACGGCGAGGTTCTGCACGGTGGCGCAGGCGGTGCGGTAGTGGACCGAGTCCCACTCGCCATAGATGTCGCCATCGCACACAGAGCGCACATAGAAGTCGTACCATGTGTTGGGCTGGAGCGTGTTGTCGATAGTGTAGATGCCGAAATAGCGATCGGTGGTGGTGACCACTGTGCCATTGCCTGGCTCAAAGCCCTGGGGGCCGTATTCCACCTCCCAGTGGTGGGGCTGGGTGGCGCTCCACCAACGGATTTCATAAAAGTCAGCATCGGGAACGACCTGTAGAGTGAGGTCTAACACGCGGGCGCAGGTGTCCTGCCCGGTTTGGAACTGGAGGAAAGTCCAGTCGCCATAGATGCTGTCGGAACAGAGGGTGCGCAGATAGATGTCGTAGGCCGAGTTGGCGGCGAGGGCGGTGAGGGTGGCGGTGTTGTTGGTGAGCGAGAGGGTGGTGCCGCTGCCCTGGGCAAAGTCGGCGGGACCGTATTCCAGCTCGAAGCTGTCCACCACAGCGGTGGTGCTCCAGTTGAGAGCGGCCTCGTGGATGTCGGGAACAACAGTCAGGCCCACGATGGCGGCACAGGTGTCGGGCTCGACAACGGGGACGGTGTCGTGCCAAAGCACGAGGTTGTCCACGCAGAGGGCGGAGCCTTGCTGCATGCTGTCGCTGGCAGAGGAGAGGATGAGGATGACGAGTGAGTCGGGGGCCTGGTCGGGGAAGGAGGACTCCATTTGGTGGAGGGGGGTATAGTCGACGGTGAAGGGGGTGTAGTTGGAGATGTCGGTGAGCTCGACGTTGGCGCCCACCCCCACCACGTCGCGCTGGTGGGTGGCGGCATTGTAGTGGGTGCCCAGCATCAACACACCGCCTTTGTCGCCCGAACCGGCGGACTGGTACTTATAGCTGCCCGTAAGACGGGAGGGCTCAAAACCACCGAGGGCCAGGCCTCCCGCTATAAGCTCGTTGACATCCATCTGTGCCAAAGAGATGAGGAGATCCTCGATGCTGTCGGCATTGGTGAGCAAATTGCCAATGATGGGGACAAAGGCCTCGAGGTCAATCTGGCCGGTGGAGAGGACGGTGGGCAGGACGGTCTGGGTGAGGGTGGAGTCGATGGTGCTCACGGCCAGCGCATAGACGACGGGGCTTACCATGTCGGACAGCATGAAGGACTGCAGACGCAGGGCACGGCTGCTGTCTGGCACGTTGGCGGTTTCGCGTCCCACTTTGACCAGGGGGATGTCGGTGTTGACATTGAGCGAGAGACCCATGAAAGAGAAGGACTCGTTGATATGATAGGAGAGGTAGTCCCAGCCTACGGGGGTGGAGAAGGTGTCGTAGATGGGGACATTGAGCCCCATGACGGAGGCACTGTAGCCAGCATGGGGAGACCACTGTTCGAAACTGCCGTGAGGCACTCGCATGGAGGTCTGGGCATGGAGCGCACTGCTCATGGCGAGCAGGAGGGCAACGGTTGTAAGTATACGTTTTAACATAATGGATGGTGTTTGAGGTTATATTTGTTGTGATTATTTACTGCTGTGCTATTGTCTGCAACAGGCCAAGAGCTGCTCGGCAAGGCCGATGCTGTAGCCATGGCTGTAGAAGAGGATGGAACCTTTGCTGTCGAGGACTGCCACAAGGGGGTACTCGTAGGTGTCAAGCTTCAGGGCTTGGGCCACAGCTTTCTCGACGGGGTGCTGCTGGCCTGAGGCGAGGGGGGTGACGGTGGCGTTGGGCAGCTGTTTCAGGTCGGGCTGTGCGGGGTCGGTAGTGGTGATGAAGAGGTTGCCACCCCACGAACGGAAGTCTTGCCCTTGCTGCACGATTTCTTTGACCAGATGTTTGGCTGGCTCGCGATGGGGACCGAGGAAGGCGAGGATGCACTTGCCCCCGGCGGCAAAGGAGGAGAGGGGTGTGCCAGAGGCGAGGGTGAGGCTGGGGCTGATGGCAGCCCCGGACACCATGGGGCGCGACACAAGGGGCCGCAGGGTTATCTCCTTGGTGGTTTTCTGTCCCGGCTGGAGGGTGAAGAACTCGAGACGGCTGAGGACTGTGCCGTCGGGATAGCGGCTGCCGGTGGAGAGGCAATAGGTGCCGGGCTCGAGGGCGAGGGAGGCGGGGAAGGAGGCCATGCGGGGGTCGCCCTCGAAGTCGAAGGTGCGGAAGTCGCCCTCCTCGAGTTTCTGGAGGGTGAAGTGGGGGTAATAGACGGGGGTGGTGGGCTCTTTGCCATGATAGGTGAGGGTGAGGGTGGCGAGGGGGTCGGAAGCGTTGGAGGTGGCGGCCCATTCCATCTTCTGCCATTGGAAGTCCTGCCAGGTGTAGAGAGAGCCGGTGGCGTTGTCGAGATAGGCGGGGATGTCGGCGGCCCGGCAGGCGGCGACGAAGAAGATGTCGCGGCTGTGGGGGTCGGCATGGCGCAGGCGGTAGACACCGGTGGGGGAGATGGGGCAGTTGTAGTAGTTGCCCGTGTCGTCGACGGCGATGCTGTCGAGTGTCCACTGGCGGATGGCTTGGGCGGTCATGCCCTTGAAGCAGGCAAGCTCGGCGCGGTAGGGGCGCACCAGCTCGTTGCTGACCCGGGCGGGGAGGATGCCGCGCTTATAGACGTCGTAGGTGTAGGGGCGGTTGGTGCAGGTGCCTTTGGCGTGGTCCAGCCAGTCGAAGCCGGTCTCGTGGGCTTTGAGCACCTCGGCAGTGATGTCGCGGAGGTCTTTGTCGGAGTAGGATTTGAGGTAGTCGTAGATATGCTCGCCACTGCGGTATTGGGCACTCCAGTGTTCAAAGTACTTGTATATCTCGGCATAGTTGCCTTCGGACTTGTGGATGATTTCCCACACCTGGGCGTCGGAGAAGAGGTCGGGGTGCCAGAGCCAGTCTTTGGGGAGGTAGGACTTGAAGTTGCCTTCGGTGGGGAAGGTGGCGGTGTAGGAGTTGCGGAGGGAGTCCTCGTAGGCCAGACGGCGGGCGTTGGCGGCGGCCTTCTCTGGCGTGGCCTCTACTTTGGCTTTGCCCGGCACTGGCGGAACGATGTCGAGGAGGGCGACGCTGTCGGTTGTGGCAGGGGTGTCGGCGAGGGTCAGGGTGAGGGTGCTGTCGCGGCGGACATCGAGCTTTTGGAAGGCATAGCGGGAGCCGTCGGTGGCCCACACCAGTATGTCGCCCAGACCGGTGGTGAGTGAGGCCTGGCCTTGGGCATTGGTGGGATAGGTGGCCAAGGTGTAGTACTCGGCATAGTTGTACATCTTGAACTTGACGGTGGCACCGCTGAGGGGCTGGCCCTGGGGGTCGGCAACGGTGACGGTGACGCGGCGGGTGGGGGCATAGTGGCTGAGGAGGTTGAGCTCGCTATAGAGCGCGGTTTGGCGGACCACCTCCTCGTCGCCGTGGTAGCGGCCAAAGGCTTTGCTGTGCACCATGAGGCAGCGGGTGGAGGGGACAGCAAACCAGCCCATGTTCAGCTCGGGGTCGGGCTCGCAGGCGCCGAGGAACATCCACTGGCCGGAGTGACCGGTGGAGTCGGCAATCCACACCTCGACCCAGGCGTGGTTGTCGTCGCAGTGAGCCCAGCGGGGTGTGTAGCACTGGCGGGCAGGAATGCCCACGGAGCGCAGGGCGGTGACGGCAAAGGTGCTCTCCTCGCCGCAACGGCCGAGGGAGGTGCGGAGGGTGGCCAGGGGAGCAGAGGTGCGGGCATCGGCGGCGCGGTAGGCCACATGCTCGTGGCACCAGTGGTTGACCTCCAGCGCGGCATCGTACATGGACAGCCCCGACACACGCTCTTTGAGCTGGTGGAACATATACTGCCGGGCGGTGTCGAGGTTTTCGTTGTTCACCCTGTAGACGAGCACAAAATGGCGGAAGATGTCCTCGGGCACGGCTTGGCCCCAGGGCATTTGCTGGCGGGCTGCAAAAGCGTAGCGCACTTGGTCGAGGTAGAAAGCGGGGGAGTAGTCGGCCAGGTCGCTGTAGGGCATGTAGGCATAGAGGAACTGCATGGCCTCGCGCTCGGCAAGGGGCAGTGTGTCGAGCGTGGCGCTGAGGTCTCCGAGCATGGAGATGTTGTCGAGCCTTGCCTTGAAGTCGGTCTCTACTTGCTGGCGGTAGTCCTTATGGGTGATGAAATGGGCATCGCGACCACAGGATGCGGCCAGCAGGACGAGGAGTACAAAGCTTGTGAAAGGAATGGGTCGAAAGTGTTTCATTGGGATATGGATTTGATTAACTGTTTGACTGTTTCGGTGTCGGTCTGGATGGTGCCGTCGGGCAGGACTGCCTTGCAGGAGCCGTGGATTTCGGCCACGCCGGTCTGACTGACGATGCGGGCGGCATTGGCGGGGGTGATGCCGGCACCGGCAAGGATGGTGATGCGCCCTGCCGCCTGACGGACCAGCTGACGGAGGGTGGGTATGCCTTGCTCGGCGTCGGGACAGCAACCGGAGGTGAGGATACGGTGGCAACCGCAGCCAATCACTGCTTCGAGGGCTGCGAGGGGGTCTACTTTTATCTCGTCGAAGGCACGGTGGAAGGTGACCTCCATGGGGGCGGCCAGCTGCACCAGTTTGCGGGTGAGGGCCACATCGATGTCGCCCTGCGGGGTCAGGAACCCTATCACTACGGCGTGGGCTCCGAGCTGTCGGCACTGCTCCACCTGCTGGATGATCTGGTCGACTTCGGGAGGGGTGTAGCAGAAGTCGCCCTCCCGTGGACGGACAAGGACATGGGTGCGGAGGCGGAGGGTGCGGACACAATAGTCAATGTCGGCGGGCGAGGGGGTGAGCCCTCCCACGTCGAGCCGGCTGCACAACTCTATGCGGCGTGCTCCGCCCGCAAGGGCGTTGGCGGCCGACTGGCGCGAATTGGCACAAATCTCTACTTCTATCATGGCTTGGTAAGTTTCAATAACTGAACTTGGTATTTTTCATTCGGTCTAAAAAGGACACATTCTCATGGACGATGCTCTCGATAGTGTGGTCGAACTCCTGCTGCGAGGAGGATTCCATCTCCACCCGGATGGGGAGGTAGTAGACCGGCAAGCCCGACATGACATCGGCCGTGGCCATCTCGCGCAGTTTGGCAGCGTCCTTCTCGGTGGTGAGTATCAGCTTGCGGGTGCCGCCGAGTTTTTCAAAAGCCTGCCGTATATGTTTCAGGTCGGAGAGCGTGTAGCGGTGGTGGTCGCCATAGTGTATGGGAGTGACTTTGCAGTACTGCGACACATGCTGTAGCATGGGTTCGGGATGGGCTATGCCGGTGACGAGCAGCACCTCGTCGATGGTGTCGAGGGGCAGCTCGGCATGGCCCAGCAGAGGCAGGGGGTGGTCGTAGACAATATGGCTGAAGAAGACCTTCTGGTGGGGCCTGAGTTTGAGCCGCGACACAAAGTTGTGGCGGTCGATGGGGCTGAGATGCTCAGGGCTTTTGGTGACGATTACCATGCGGGCACGGCGACGGGCCGAACGGAATTCGCGGAGGGTGCCGTAGGGCATGATGCTGTCGGAGAAATAGGGGTTGTGATACTCGGTGAGGAGGATGTTGACGGTGGGTTTGATGGCCAAATGCTGAAAAACGTCGTCTAAGACAATCACCTGTGGCGGGACCTCACTCTTCAGCAGTCGCTGCACCCCTTCCACCCTGCGTTCGCACACTGCCACCGTAATCTTGGGGAACTTGGTGGCCAGCATGGCTGGCTCGTCGCCTAACCGCGAGGCGCTGTGGCAGCCGTCGTCGAGGAGGAACCCCTTGGTGCGGCGCCGATAGCCACGGCTCAGGAGTGCCGTGTCGTAGCTGCCCGAAAGGAGGCGCAAGAGGTACTCGACATGGGGTGTTTTGCCTGCCCCTCCCACGCACAGGTTGCCCACCCCTATTGTGGTGACTGGGGGCGCCACCTGACGTTTTACACCGATTGCATACAGCATATTGCGGAACCACACACCCACGGCATACCACATGGTGAGTGGGAAAAGAATGCAGGATATTATTTTTCGAAGTGTCATGTCTGCCATCTGTTGTTACGGGCCACCCCGCAAGCCCCCACGGACCGGCGTAGACCCTGTTTCTATCACGTTGCAAAAATACATAAAAAAAACGATTTGAAAAGCAAAAACGGCCATTTGCGAAAAAAAACATTGTATATGAGAAAAAAAGTGTATCTTTGCAGTCTATAATAACCTGTAAAAAAATGCAAAACTCACGACAGATAAACCAAGACCTCTACTATGTAGGCGCAAGCGACAGGAAGCTCGCTTTGTTTGAAAACATCTATCCCATACCCCGTGGGGTGTCGTACAACAGCTATATCCTGATGGACGAGAAGACGGTGCTGCTGGACACGGCCGATGCCGCCGTGGCAGGGCAGTTCTTCGAGAATGTAGCCTCCGTGCTGCAAGGCCGCAAGTTGGACTACTTGGTGGTGAACCACATGGAGCCCGACCACTGCGCACTGATCGAGGATGTGCTGCTGCGCTATCCCGAACTGACTATCGTCACCAACGCCAAGGCCGCCACGATGATACGGCAGTTTTTCAATGTCGACATCGACAGCCGTCTGCAAACTGTGGCCGAAGGAGCCACCCTCTGCACAGGCCGCCACACACTCACCTTTGTGATGGCTCCCATGGTGCACTGGCCCGAAGCCATGGTGACCTACGACACGACGGACAAGGTGCTCTTCTCCGCCGACGCCTTCGGCACCTTCGGCGCCCTGAACGGAAATATCTTCGCGGACCACGTCGCTTTTGACCGCTACGAGATCTCCGAGATGCGCCGCTACTACGCGAACATCGTCGGAAAGTACGGCGTCCAGGTCCAGACCCTGTTAAACAAGGTCGCCGGCTTTGATCTCNNAGACGACGCCCGCCGCTATTATATCAACATCGTGGGCAAATATGGCGTCCAGGCCCAAGCCCTCCTGAAGAAAGCCTCAGCCAT
The DNA here is from genome assembly GCA_002354035.1 of Bacteroidales bacterium UBA2714. Taxonomy (GTDB): domain Bacteria; phylum Bacteroidota; class Bacteroidia; order Bacteroidales; family P3; genus Colimorpha. The sequence goes on along the minus strand of DEKU01000024.1, from coordinate 10,919 downwards.
CGAGATTGAGATGATTTGCCCCCTCCACGGCCCGATATGGCGCCAGAACCTGGGCTATTTTATCGACAAGTATGTCACCTGGAGCAGCTACCAGCCCGAGGAGCGCGGGGTGCTGATTATCTATGGCAGCGTCTATGGCCACACCGCCGCAGCCGCCGAGAAGATGGCTTCGCTGCTGGCCGAGCAGGGCGTGAAAGGAATTGCCATGTATGACGCCAGCCACACCCACGTCAGCCAGCTGGTGAGCGAGTGCTTCCGCTACAGCCACGTGGTGCTGGCCTCTTCCACCTACAACGCCGGTATCTTCACCCCCATCGAAGACCTCCTGCACGACCTGAAAGCCCACGCCTGGCAGAACCGCACAGTGGCCATCATCGAGAACGGCACCTGGGCAGCTCAGAGCGGCAAACAGATGCGCACCCTCCTCGGCGAGATGAAGAACATCACCGTGCTGGGCGAGGACCTCTCGCTCAAGTCCGCCATGAAGGAAAGCCAGCTCGACGACATGAAATTCCTGGCCAACCTCATTGTGGCAGGCCTCAATGCCGACTAAGCCATCAAGCTTCGAGCATCACCCCACCGACCAGTCAAATACCCAGATGAAACCCTTAAACACACAAAAACAATGAACACCCACAACCCCAATGCCCTGTTCAACCTGAGCTACGGCCTGTATGTCCTCACCGCCCGCGAGGGCAACAAGGACAACGGCTGCATCATCAACGTAGCCTCGCAGCTCACCGACACACCGCAGCAGATGCTCGTCTCGGTCAACAAGCAGAACTACACGCACGACATGATAGCCCGCACAGGCCTGTTCAACGTCTCACTGCTCACCGAGCGCACCCCGATGAAAGTCATTGAGCATTTCGGATTCCAGAGTGGGCGCGACATCAACAAGTTCGAGCACTGCGAGGTGGAGATGCGATCGTCCAACGGCCTCCTCTATCTGCCGCGCTACACCAACGCCTACATCAGTGGCAAGGTGAGCCAGATGATAGACCTCGGCACGCATACCCTCTTCATCGCCTCCATCGAGGAGTCGGTCCTGCTGGACAGCGACCCCTCCCTCACCTACGAGTACTACCACCAGCACATCAAGCCCAAACCCCAGGCCCTGGCCTCCCCCACCGGCGACGGCAAGACCCGCTGGGTGTGCCAGACATGCGGCTACGTCTATGAAGGCGACGAGATGCCCGACGACTACGTATGCCCCTGGTGCAAACACGGCAAAAGCGACTTTATCAAGATTACCGAATAAACAACAATTTAAAAACACAATACCATCATGTTAAACAAAAAAGTTTCCGACTTGCTGAATCAGCAAATCAACAAGGAGCTCTACTCCGCTTACCTCTATCTGGACATGAACAACTATTTCCAGAGCCGCGGCCTCAACGGCTTCGCCAACTGGTATATGATCCAAGCCCAGGAAGAGCGCGACCACGCCATGCTGTTCTACCAATACATGCAGAATAACGACTGCACCGTCACCCTCGACGCCATCGCCAAACCCGACAAGGTGTTCAAGAGCGACATGGACGTGCTGAAGGAAGGCCTCCACCACGAGGAGTACGTCACCTCCCTCATCAACGACATCTACGCCGCTGCCTATGAGGTCAAAGACTTCCGCACCATGCAGTTTCTCGATTGGTTCATCAAAGAGCAAGGCGAGGAGGAGACCAACGCCCGCGACATGATCACCAAGATGGAACTCTTCGGCAACGACCCCAAGAGCCTCTATATGCTCAACCAGGAGCTGGCCGGCCGCACCTACAGCGCCCCCAGCCTGGTGCTCGACTAATGGCGTCAGCCGAAACCGCAAACGAGAGGGATGTGGGACATGCCCCACATCCCTCTCGTTGATTAAGACAATATCCCAAACAACAGCCTCCGGGCCGACCAATGGGGTCGGTCGGCTCTTCGGCTCAGAATAAAGACCCAAAGAACCCCACAACAACTTTCCACCCATGGACAAAGAACAAAAAACAACCCTCGTGCGCAACATCTTGTGGGGTACGCTGCTGGTAGTGGCATTGGTATACGGAATAAGCGGCAACCACTGGAAACCCTTCATCACCCTTGCCATACTGTTTGTCATAAGCAAAACTGCACTACTTATCGGCCAAGCCAAACTGCGCAAGTCTGTCCGGACACTGGAAACCAGTCTGCAGCAACAAGGTCGCCCATCCTACATCCCCTCGCCCGACCAAATCAATGCCTTGAACAAAAAAGCCGATGCCATTGCCGCCGAAATCCTACGCCGCTGCCCTCCGCAGCCCTGCCTGCGGTTCGCCATTGCCCACGGGAAGACCCCTACCCTCTTCGACAGCAAACTGGGCGGCACACCCTATTGGGACTCCTCCCTGCCCTACCCCACCGATGCCAAAGGCAAACCCATGACCATGGTGATGCAGGTGAATTTCGGGCAGTGCCCCCACGTCGACCCCTTGCCATCGACAGGCATGCTCCAGTTCTTCATCTCTGCGGACAAAAAGGTGCTGGAGGAAGGCTACGGCGAGGACTATGACAACCCCACCAACCAAGCCAACTTCCGCATCATTTACCACAAGCAGCTCGACCCCACCGCCACACCCGGCCGGCCGAACCAATACCCTCGATGCGAAACACTGCCGTCCACGCCCCTCTCTGCCGAATATGCACTCCAGGCCACCGTTGCCGAATCCACCATCAACCAGACATGCGAAAACTTCGACACCCTGGCTGCCGCCGCCATCAAAAAACTCTTTGGCGACAAGATGGACACCCTTGATGTAGCCGACTACATCAAGCAAATCCTGCCCGAAGACCACCGCGACGATGTAGACGATGCCCTCGTCCTGGGCGACAACCCCATATATTACGGAGAGGCCGAAGGCAATTTCCAAATGCTCGGATTTCCCGTATTCGAACAATACGACGACCGCGAAGGCGACACCCTCCACGACACCCTCCTGCTACAAATCCCCACCCTCGAAAGCGGCAGCGTTGCCACCAACAACCACATCTTCCACACCCTCTGGGGCGACTGTGGCTCCGTGCGTCTATTCATCAACTCCGATGCGCTCCGCCGTCTCGACTTCAGCGATGTCCGCTATGGCATGCAATGCTATTAGCCCTTACTCCCTTGTGCGCACCCCTGTCCCACCAACGAACCCTCGCCACAGCATACACCACCCCCTCTCCGCCACACTGCCGGATGTCAACCATCTGACCTCCATGCCCGTGCCGCGGTAGTACCCAGCTGAGTTCCCGAAGCCTCTACTTGTTCAACGACCTGACAAACTGGCGCAGGTCGTCGAGGTCCTGTTTGTCGGGGTGTCTGGCATGCAGCGGACCCATGGCGCCCCGGCAGGTGAACGACCTTTCGTCCACCGCTATGCCCTGCGCCTCAAGCAGACTGCGCATCTGCGGCACCGGCGACTTGATAATGGCGCACGAGCCAAAACACACCACCCGCTTCACCTTGTCGGGCGTGAGTGTGCGGATAAAAGCGGCCATCTCGCCGCTGATCTTACCCAACATCACACCGCAGCCCAGGTAAAGCACCTCCACGGGCTCGGCAATAGGCACATCGACCGAGGCTGGCTTTGCGCCTGTCTCTTCGGCCACCACACCGGCCATCCGGGCCGAGTGGCCAAACTTGCTAAAATAACGGATTGCAATATTCATAACGGTTCAAAATTATTTTGCTGGTTCCCATTTGCAACGCACCGGCGACACAATGGCGCCCTCTTTCTTCAGCTCGGCAAAAGCCTTGTCCACTTCCTTGCGGTCGGCTCCCAGTGCCTTCGTCACATCGCCAGCCGACACCGGTTTCCCCGCCTCGCGCATGGCATTCAGAACTTTTTCTTTCATATCTTGATATTATTTAAACTTTTCTGCACCTAAAAAAATAACGAGGCTCCCTGCCCCCCACCGCCATCACAATGCCCCGCACTTTCCCCAACCGTCGGGCCTACACCCGCGCCAGCGCCTCCGCCCGGAAGGACTCCTCGCCCACAACGGCCCCTCATCCTCTGCAAAACCTCTGCCCCATGACCCTCTCACCGATAGACCTTTGCCGACTCACACACCCCGACATTCACTAATGCAAAAATACCAAATAAAAGCCTTCCCCCCACCCGCTGGCAAAAAAAGTTTTCAACATGTCGAAAAAAAAACCTATCTTTGCATCCTGATAAAACAAGTATATTAATCCTAAAACACAGATCGAATATGAGTAAAAAGTTTATCTGCCCAGTATGCGGCTACGTTTACGAAGGCGACACCATGCCCGAAAAATGCCCCATCTGCGGCAAACCCATGCAGGAAGTAAAAGAAGATGTCAAAACTTGGGCCTGCGAACATATAGTCGGCGTTGCCAAGGATGCCCCCGAGGACATCAAGATGGATCTCCGCGCCAACTTTGAGGGCGAATGCAAAGAAGTGGGCATGTATCTGGCCATGGCCCGTGTGGCCCACCGCGAGGGCTACCCCGAAATAGGTCTCTACTGGGAGAAAGCCGCCTACGAAGAGGCCGAGCACGCTGCCAAGTTTGCCGAGCTGCTGGGCGAAGTGCTGACCGACAGCACCGCCGAGAACCTCCGCGTGCGCGTTGAAGCCGAATACGGTGCCACCGCCGGCAAGAACGACCTGGCCAAACGTGCCAAAGCCCTCAACCTCGACGCCATCCACGACACCGTCCACGAGATGGGTCGCGACGAGGCCCGCCACGGCAAAGCCTTCGAAGGCCTCTACAACCGTTATTTCAAGAAATAACCTCAACCCGTCAAACCCCATGGAGCGGGAGCCCTTTCGGCCTCCCGCTCTTTTCTTTTGCGAGCTCCGCGCCCGCCCACCGCGATCCCGGCCATCGCCGTCGGCCCCACCCTTCGCCTCCCCTCTGGCGGCATTCCACTCCCCGTTCCCCGTTCCTTCTTCGATTAATTAACGAAGAAGGAACGGGGAACTACATTCATTCAAATGCAAAAAGAGCGGCCACAGGATGCCGAACGGCCTGAATTCCAGCCGCTGATTATCGCCAGCCGAAGGCACCGCCCGCCTCCAGCCCTGCACCACTCGGTGGGGCGGACACGAAAAAAGTCTGCCGCCCTAACCCTTAAAAAGGGGAGGACAGCAGACAACAACACATACTTCAATAAACTATCAATACTTTTCTATCTTCCTAACAATAAAACCTGTATGCATTGTCAATTTGACGAAATAGATGCCAGCGGGGAGGTCGCTCACGTTGATGGACGTTCCCTGCGAGGTGGCAACTACACGTCCGCACACATCGGTCAGCTGCACCAGTTGGACACCGGGGGCCGATATGTTCAATATGTCGGTCACGGGGTTGGGGTAAAGGGTTATGTCCGGCTCGGCCGACTGCCCTATACCGAGATGGGCGCAAGGCCACTCGATGAGATGTGTGCCGCCAGCTCGGTAGGCATACGTAACACTGACCAACGGCTCGTGATATTGGTTCTTCACATAGTAATTGATGTAGCGGTCGGTGCCGCCACCGGGATGCCACACGGAATAGACGTTGTGGGGCGCCACAAGCACCTGCACCGAGTCGCGGCGGCCGTGGTCCAGGCGCACGGAGCCGAACTGGAAGCCACTGGCCGATTGGAGCGTGAGGCGGGCATCGCCTCCCCACCCTTGGCCGTTGGTGCTTTCCATCACCACCGTCACGGGGCAGAGTTCGTCGTCGTTGAAGTCGGACTGCACCACTTTGACCTTTACCTGCTGCGGCCCCTGGGTGAAAATCACCTCGGCTATGCGTTCGCCCTGGGCCGTGTTGGGTTGGGCGATGAGTTTCACCCATCCGGCGCGGGAAAAGTTGTCGTGCCGCACTTCGACCCAAGGCTGGCTGCAACTGACGCTCCAAGGCTGGGAAGCGGTGTCGTTGGGGGCAAAGAGGAGCGAGTCGTCACCACCGTTGCGGGGAAAGGTGATGAGGGTGTCGCTCACGATGGGCTCGCGCACGGGGACGGCACCAATCAGGGCTTGGTTGTAGAGATTGAACGTGTAGGTGACGTTGCCACCCGTGCCACCCACGCCGGGGCTGATGGAGTCGACGGGGAAATAGCCGTCGCCCACGCCGCTCCAGCCAAAATTGAAGTGGAGATACTGGCGGGTGTCGTAGCCATCGCACACAAAGCCATGGCCTCCCTGCTGCGCCGAACCGGTGTAGACGATGGGGTGGCCCTGGTTGAGCTCGTCGATCAAAGCCTGACGCCAAGTGTCGTTGGTGAAGTTGCCGTCCTTGGTGATGACATACATGGAGGGGCTATAGCGGAAATAGTTCTGCAGCGAGTTGTCGATGCTGGCGTAGCCCTCGTAGCCGACCAGTCCCACGGCTGAACTGCCGCCGCTGCCCGCAGGATGGTAGTCCATGTCGACCGACACACCGCAGTGGTATATCAACGTGGCCACCGCCGTGCGCTCAGCCTGAGGCGAGCTGATGGTGGGCTGCGACGGCATGTTCTGCCAGTCGTAGAGGGTGTGGGCAAAGTCGGCCGACTGTTCGCCATAGACGTTGGAGACATAGCGGTGGGAGCCTACGCCGAAGGGGGGATGGTTCCAGAACTTCATCATCTGGGCCTGGGCAGTGGCGGCGCAACCGGTGGCGGCGCTGTTGGGGCAAAGTTCGTTGTAGGGTTCAATCTGGTCCCAATTGGTGGAGAGCAGGGGGCCTACGACGGCCTCGGCGGGTTGTTTGGCGGCCAAGCCTTGCTCCAGCCGCTGCCACTCGGCGGCAGCGGCAGCGTAGGGCTGCACGTTGTTGGCACGGACAAAGTCGATTTGCCGCTGGTAGCCTTCAAGCCATTCGGTCAGGGGCTGCGGCATGTTGGCGGGGTCTATCCGGCCCGTGGGCGAATAGCCCAATATGGGGCGGACGGCATCGTCGGCAGCCACCAGCACATAGCCTCCCGTCGGGTTATTGAAGAGGTATATCCCGCTGAAGGGCCAGTGGGCACTGGCATCGACCAGGGTGTCAGCCTGCTTGACCGAGAACGAGGTGCGCCAGAAGTGCTGCGCCACCGTGGCGGCCCGTTTGGGGGTCACCGGCGAGGCGGAGAGGGGCTGAAGAGCCATTGTCGAGGCCACCAGCAGGGTCAAGATGTACCATTTTTTGTTCATAGATTGTCGGTGTTTGGTTTTTATGGAGTGGTTGGGGTTGGGGCCGGGTGGCGGCAGGGGGCTGTCGGGTGGACAGACGCCGAACTGACGGGGTGCTGCTGCGCGTAGGGGACGGTCGGGAAGGCAGCATCCTTGGCCACGGGACCGGAAAGGGGGTTAGGGTTTAGAGAAAGGGCTGCGGCACGTTGTTGTTCGTCTCGTTGCACCACAGCCCTCCCATCATCAGATAGCAGTGGGTTTATTTCCCTAATCGGACAGTGAATTGTTTGCTTTGCACACGGGTGAAGGTCAGTTGACCACCGGCGGTACCCCCGCCCGATACGTCGAAGTTGAATTCAGTGGTTATGGTATTCGTGGCCTCGTCGTAAGTGAACGGCAGGGGTACATTCCTGATGATGAAATTGCCCCGGTGGTTTGTGCTGTCATATTCCCAATTGTACATGACACGCTGGGGGTCAGCGGTCTGGCCCAACACGGTCACGGTGATGTCCAGCGAACCGGTGTGGTCATTATTGAAAGTGAGGGTGTAGACTAATGTCATGGGGAGTTCGCCCAGTTCACCGGCGGGATAGACGGTCTCCTCGGTGGCACGCCAGGTGGTGTTGGCCGGGAACTCATCGGTGATCTCGCCAGGGGTTACGCCGCCTGTGGTGTCGGTCTCGCCACCGCCGGGGTTCTCGCCACGGGGATAGAAGACAGTGACTCCACCCAACCCTGCGTCAGAGCCTTCCACTCCCACATTGAGGGTGGCGGTGATGGTGTTGGCAACCGAGTCGTAAACAATTGGGGACATTCCTACCTCTCCGGCGTTGAGCATTCCGTCATGGCCATCGAAGGTGTAGGTGAAGGGGACGTTGACGCCATTCTGGGGGGCACCTCCAACAACGAGTTCGAGGAACAGCTCGCCCACAGAGTCGTTGATGAAATCGAGACTCCAGGTGAGGGTGGCCGGGTAGGTGACTCCGTTCTGGGTGTACTGGTCGTTGTAGACGCCAACCCATGCCGTGCCAGCAAGGGAGACGGTCTCAGTGGTTGTACCAGGGTCTTCAGGGGTTACAGGGTCGACAACGGGATCCTTTTTGCAGCCCACTAAGCCTATTGTGGCAAGAGCCACAAAGGTCAATAACACTTGTTTACAGGTTTTTTTCATGTTACAGTATTTTATAGTTAATAATAATGTTGTTTTCTCAACAAGTCATTTTTAGGCTTCTTTTCCCTATTGGGTGCAAGAAATACATGAAAAATATCGTTGAAGTAAAGATTTGGCACTTTTTTTTCGATGGCGAAGCGGCGGGAGGTCTCTGGCAGGAGGCTGCGGGGACCTCGGGATGGGCGTTCGGAGGGGCCGAGAAAGAGTGCTATAAACAAAAAAAGTGCGGCCGCAGTGGGCCGCACATTATGCTGTTTTGGCGGGCCGCAGGCCCGGAGGGTTTATTTCTTGATGTAGGAGAGGAAATCGAGGTCGATGCTCAAAGCCAGGAAAGGCTTGAGGAGCCACGACTTGGCCGTGACGTCGTCGATGGTTTCGGACTTCAGGATGGAGCCTTCGTCGTAGCCGGACACCAGCACGTTGTACTCGGCGATGTTTACTCCCACGGTGAAATAGAAGAAGTCGACAAAGCGGAACGAGGGGCCGACATAGAAGTTCTTGAACAGGTTGCTGCCGCCAAAGCCAACGTAGATGCCAATATCGTAGGCAAAATCCTGATCGAACTTGCGGAGTTCGGGGGTTTTGAGATTCTCGCCGATTTTAACCGACTTGTGGTCTTTGTTGAAATACTGGGTCAGGTCCCACAGCATGACAGAGGCGCCGGTTACGAAGTCGAACTCAATGTTGCCGGCGTTGCGGTTGCGGAGCACCTTGTTGTAGGTGCCGGCCTCCTCAGCAGGCTGCAACCTCACCTCCCAGTTGGGGGTGCGGTAGAAACGCATGGCAATGCCCTGAATGGCGCGCACCTTCTTTTTGCGGTTGGTGGCTTCGGCCACTCGGGCTTCGGCATCTTTGGCGCGTTGCATGAGGTACTTGTTCGCTTCGTCCTTGCGGACATTTTCGAGTTCGGCCTCACGCACCAGCCTATTGAGCGAGTCGACCAGATAGCGGTAGTGGTCGCGGTCGGCCTCGATCTTGTTCTGGTCGACGCCCGACTTGGTGAATATCTCTTTATAGAACTTCTCCTTCTCGGCCATCAGGGCCTCGCGCTCCTGCACATGGCGCAGCATGGCGCTGTCCACCACCCGTTTCACCACCGTGTCGGTGCGGTGGAGGACGACGGTGTCGGTGCGGAAAAGGACCACTGTGTCGCGCAGACGGACAGTGTCCTGGCTGTGGAGCGGCACCACGGCAGCCATCAAAAGGAGGACAAAAAGCAATAGTCTGTGTCTCATAATCGGGGAAAGGTTTGCAGTTTAGGCCTTGAGCATCTCTACCACTTGGTCCAATGTCATGGTGTTCTGTGTGCCGGCGTTCATATCTTTGACGGTGAGGGTTTGGGAGGCAATCTCGTTCTCGCCCACAAACACCACATAGGGCACGTGGCAGCGGTTGGCATAGTCCATCTGTTTCTTCATCTTGGCGCTGTCGGGGTAGATGAGTGTGCTGATGCCTTCCTGGCGCAGGCGTGCGGCACAGGAGATGATATAGGGCAGACTGTCGGCACCGAAGTTGATGAAGAGGGCGCTGGCGGGCTGGCCCAAGTTGGGGGGGAATTTGTCGAGTTCGGTGAGCACGTCGTAGATGCGGTCGGCGCCGAAGGAGATACCCACGCCCGACACATCGGGCATGCCAAAGATGCCGGTGAGGTTGTCGTAACGGCCACCGCCACAAATGCTGCCAATGCTTACGTTGTGGGCCTTGACTTCGAAGATGGCACCGGTGTAGTAGTTCAGGCCGCGGGCGAGGGTCAAGTCGAGCTCCACATGGCAATGGGGCTTGACCTGGGCGATGTAGCCAAAGAGTTCATTGAGTTCTTCAACGCCCTTGGTGCCCACCTGGTTGTTGGCAAAGAGGGTGGCCAGTTGGCTGAGCTTCTCGTCGGCCTGGCCGGAGAGGGCGAAGACGGGGTCGAGCGCTGCTATCTGGTTCTCGTCGAGGCCCCGCTCACGCAGTTCGTTGCGGACATTGTCGAGGCCGATTTTGTCCAGCTTGTCGATGGCTACGGTGATGTCGACCAGTTTGTCGGGGGCTCCGATATGTTCGGCTATACCGGCCAGCACTTTGCGGTTGTTGATTTTGACCGTCACTTCGACATCCAGCCGCTGGAACACGGCATCAATCATCTGCACCAGTTCCAGCTCGTTGAGGAGGGAGGTGCTGCCAATCATGTCGGCATCGCACTGGTAGAACTCGCGGTAACGGCCTTTCTGCGGGCGGTCGGCACGCCACACGGGCTGGAGCTGATAGCGGCGGAAGGGGAAGGTGAGCTGGTCGCGATGCTGGACGACGAACCGGGCAAAGGGGACCGTGAGGTCGTAGCGCAAGCCGCGGTCGCAGATGCGGGGGGCCACCTTGTGATAGTCCTGCGCGAAATCGACGCCTTCCATGAAATCGCCCGAGTTGAGGACTTTGAACAACAACTTGTCGCCTTCCTCGCCGTATTTGCCCATGAGGGTGGAGAGGTTTTCAAGCGAAGGGGTTTCTATCGGTTCGAAAGCAAAGGTCTTAAAGACTTCGCGGATAGTATCGAAAATATAGTTGCGACGAGCCATCTCGGCAGGCAGGAAGTCGCGAGTGCCTTTGGGTATGCTACATTTCATTATGGTACGCGTAATTTATAATTATTTTACAATAA
>DEKU01000023.1 GCA_002354035.1 Bacteroidales bacterium UBA2714 | reverse complement strand
GGGCGGAACGCCCGCCGCCGCACTTCTTAGACCACAGTAAACAACGATGGACTACTGGGAAATTATTATGCTGGTGCTCGGCCCCCTGTTGCCTATCGCGGCCTTTGTGTGGTGCAAACGGCGTGTGGAGCCGCAGGCCTATGTGGCGCACGAGCGGCGGCGCGAGGAGTATGTGGAAGCCATGACAGACCGCTATGGCGAGCCACAGCAGATGTTGTGGACCGGCGATGTGCCCCTGTTGTTCTACGAGGACTTTATGGTGATGGACGGCGTCCGCCTGCCTTACGATAGCATTGTGGACGTGACCTGCAACAACTCCAGCGACTTCGGTCCTGGAGGCCGCTATCAGGTGATTGTGCGCACCTCGCTGGCGGGGCACGAATTCCTCCACACCTTGATGGATAACGACATGCAGGAGGCCATCGACATGGTCGAGTTTATCCACAGCCGCAAAACCAGGCCATGAAACGGTTGGCGTTTGTGGCTCTTATCCTGTTGCTCCCCTCCACGCTCTGCGGACAGGGGGAGGAACGATGGAGGATGGCATTCTGGAATGTGGAGAATTTCTTTGACACGTGGAAGGATACGCTGAAGGACGACGGTTCGTTCACACCCGAAGGGGAGCGCCACTGGATTCCGCGCAAATATCAGAAGAAGAAAAACAATATCTACAAGACGATAGCCGCCATGCGGTGGCCTGCTGTGGTGGGTCTGGCCGAGGTGGAGAACGACTATGTGCTGTATGATTTGTGCCGGAACAGCCCTTTGAGGAAGATGGGCTATGATTATATCCACTACGAGTCGCCCGACGAGCGGGGGGTGGACTGCGCATTGTTGTACAGGGTGGACCGTTTCGAAGTGTTCATGACGAAGATTGTGCAGGTGTCGGACAGCACCCAAGGGTTCTACACCCGCGATGTGCTGCTGGTGGGCGGCGTGTTGCGCGACGCCAAGGGCGCGGGCGACAGCTGTTTTGTGCTGGTGATGCATTGGCCCTCGAAGTTGGGAGGAGCTGAGGCTGAAGGCCACCGCATGGCAATTGCCCGCAGGGTGAACGAAACGGTGGACCACCTTCAGCGAACTCATCCCAAAGCATTGGTGGTGGCCATGGGCGACCTGAACGCCACAAGCGACGAGGCCCCCGTGAGTCAGGGGCTGGGCTTTGGGGGAGGGCTGCGCAATGCCTTGGGCTTTTACGACCTGGTGAATACCCTTCCGAAAGGGCAGGGGAGCTACAAGTATCAGGGCCAGTGGCAGTATATTGACCATGTGATAGCGAACCGGGAGCTGCCCGTCGAGGTGTTTGCTCCCGATTTCTTGTTGGTGGATGATGAGACCCATCTGGGGCGGAAGCCTTTCAGGACTTACTCGGGGATGAGGTATGTGGGCGGTTTCAGCGACCATCTCCCCATTTTAATCCGGGTGGAATGAGGCGTTGGGCGACCATAGCATTGTTGGCATTGGTGCTTTGCTCTTTGCGGGGCCAGGCACAGGAGGTGCTGCCCAGCGTGTGGCAGGAGTATATCGAGGTGCTGACCGAAGAGGGCGATGACGAGACGGTGGAAGAATTGCTCGAGCTGTATGAGTTGTATGTCGAAAGCCCGGCCAACCTGAACGACACGGCCGACCTCCTGTCGGCTTTCCCCTTTGTGAGCGATTTGCAGCGCGAGCGGCTCCGGGCTTATATTGCCATGGAGGGAGAGTTGCTGAGTGTGGAAGAGCTGTATGTGATAAACGGTTTCGACAGCACGACGGTGGAGTTGCTGCGGCCGGTGGCGAAGGCTGCGCCGTGGCAAGAACCAACTTCTGTTAGCTGGAAAGACCTGTGGCGTAACGGGCACAGCAATCTCGTGGCAGGCATAAGCGGCACTTTCGAGCAGGCCCGGGGCTACAGAGAAGGGCAGTACGAGGGTGACAATATGCGGTGGATGTGGCGGTACAGATACAAGTGTGGCGACAGAGTTCAACTCCAGCTTTCGGGCGACAAGGACCCTGGCGAGGCTTTCTTCGGTGGCAGCCAGCGGCAGGGTTTTGATTTCTATGGCTACAGCTTGTTGATGAACGACTTGTGGAAATGGAACCGAACGTCGGGAGGCAGGAGCAGGGTGTATGTGAAACGGCTGGTGGTGGGGCAGTACCATCTGCAGTTTGGCCAGGGCCTGACCTTGTGGTCGGGCTATGGGCCCCGGTGGTCAATGGGCACCGGCATAGGCCGTTATGCGGGAGGCATCAAGCCCAACGGGGCTTTTACGGAATATGGTTATCAGCGCGGTGTGGCGACCACGCTGGCTCTGGGCTCGCGATGGGCGTTGACCCTGTTTGGCTCCTATGTGGAGTGCGATGCCACACTCCCCAAGGGCTCGGTCGACTGGGTACAGAGCCTCTACAAGTCTGGCTATCACCGCACAGTCACCGAGCAAGGAAAGCGGAACCAGCTGGGCGAGACACTGGCCGGAGGCAGGTTGGAGTATCGGCAGGGTGGAGTGCGGGCAGGATTGACGGCTGTGGCCACCCGGCTGGACAAGGCCATCGTGCCCGCTGCAAATGTGTATAACGACAACTATTTCGTGGGAGATAACAATTTCAATATGGGCTTCGACGCCGTGTGGCGCAAAGGGCGGATGCTGTGGTTTGCTGAGGCGGCCATCTGCGCCAACAGGCCGTCGGACAGCGGTGCCTCCAATGTCAGCCCGGCGGCGCTGGCCGGAGGGGAGTTTATGGTGAACAACAACCACCGGGTGAGTGGAGTGTTGCGTTGCTACAGCCCGACATACCACAACCTGCATGCCAACGCCATAGGGCAGGGGAGCAGTGTGCAGAACGAGACGGGCTTGGGCATCAACTACCAAGGCCTCCTGCCCTTGGGTTTTCAGGCCACCGTGACGGGCGATGTGTGCTATTTCCCTCACATGAAATATCTGGTCTATGCCCCCAGTTGGGGCTACGACCTCCGCGTGGTGTTGTCGCGGGCTTCTTGCTGGATCAAAGGGCTGTCGTTCCGACTCCGCTACCGGTTCAAGGAGCGGGACCGTAACGTCACACCTACGCGCATGGTGGACGGCCGTTATCTGCTGGAGCAGACCTACAGGCACCAGGTCATGGCCGATGTGGCCTATCAGAAAGGGCCGTGGCGGCTGAATGCGCGGGTGGGGTATGCCCACTACCACGGCGATGTGACGGAGGCAGACCGGGGGCTTCTTTTTTATCACGATGTGCAATACAGCCCCAGCCGGGTGCCGCTGACGGTGACGGCAAGGGTGGCATGGTTCGACGTGGACGACTACGAAGCCCGGATGTATGCCGCCGAGAGCGATTTCATCTACAACTACAGCAGCGCTCTCTATCAGAATGAGGGCTGCCAATTCTACCTCTTGCTGCGGTATGACATCACGCCCAACTGGAACATCGGCTTCAAATACAGCCTCACCGCCTACGCCGACAAAGAGACCTTCGGCTCAAGCTATGAACAGATAGACGCCAACCACCGCCAGCAATGGCGCCTCCAGCTACGCCTCAAATGGTGAGAAGAATTTTCTTTTAATTCGAAAAAAGTTGTATCTTTGCAGTGTCAACCATCCGTGCCCTTGACGGGTAAGTGGGTGGGCGACAGGACATAATAAAAAAGACGTTGAGCGAAACGTTTTATCTGCGGCTAACCGAACTTCGCAACTTCGTTATCCTGCTGCACGGTAAAGCAATAGCCATCGTCCATATTGGTGCATACATAGAGGGCATGTTCTATGCCATTGTGTATATTGCACAGCGTGGGCGCGGCATTGCTTATTCTCAGCAGGATGGCAATGCGAAGGCCTCGGTTAGCGGGATAAGCAATGAGCTGTGATACCCGCGCTTTTTTTATATGCTTCCTCGGTTCAATTTACTTAGTTCGGCGCAGGTATCCGCCAGGTTTTTTAAAACATCGAACAACATGATGAAACAAAAACAAAGTTCAAAGGAGTACCTTGCTCCCATGGTTGAAGTGCTTGCAGCCCGCGTGGAGCGCGGCTTCCAGGCCAGCGGCACCGAGCTGCTCCCCACAGGCAGCAACGAGAACCTCATCAGCAGTGGCGAGGTGCATGGCGGCAGCGACTTCGACTAATCGCTGGATGCCGCCGGGGCTGCGCACCTCCCCGCACGGCATGGTTGCCACCATTTTGATTAGAGTTTACCTCTATTTATACAGTGCGCGAGAGACAAACAAGAAAATAAATACAAACAAACAAGAAACAAAACAGAAATGAAAAGAACATTAGTAAGCCTGTTGAGCCTTTTGGCTCTATTCACTATCACCTCCTGCCAGAAGGAGGCCACGGGCGACGGCAGCCAGTTCCGCGCCACAATGGAAACCGCCACCGACGGCAAGACCGTGCTGAGCGGCACGGCTCTGAACTGGGTTGAGGGCGACCAAGTGGCCATCTACGGCACAGCCGGACGTGGCCTCTATGCGGCCACCCCGCAGACTCCCGCCACCGTCGCCACGCTCGACAACGTGAGCGGCGAGACCAGCGACGGCCCCTTCCGCGCTTTCTACCCTGCCTCGCTGACCACGGACGGCGTGAACATCACCCTGCCCGCCGCTCAGACCTACGTCGAGAATTCAATCAACGAATTCCCGATGTATGCCGAAAGCACCACCAACCAGTTGGCTTTCAAAAACCTCTGCGGCGTGCTGAAGCTGCACCTCACCAAGGCCAACACCAACATCACAAGCATTACCGTCAAGGCCAATGCGGAGATTTGTGGCAACTTCACCGTCAGCTATGTGAACGATGCGCCCCAGCTCAGCTATGTGCAGGGCGGTTCGAACACGGTCACCATGACCTGCACCACAGCTCAGGCTATTGACAACGGCCGCGATTTTTACATCTACCTGCCCGCCACCTTCGACTCGCTGAAGAGCATCGAGCTGAACACCGCTGACGGCCTCTACTGCATCAAGACCGTGAAGAGCAACGTCTGCATCAATGTGCAGCGCAGCACGGTAACCGAAATCGAGTTCGGGGAGAGCGACATGAACTTTGTCGAGCCGCTGCCGCAAGGCGCACTGCCCGGTCTGTTCTCGGTGAGCGCCACACAGCAGGTACGCTTCTCGCAGGGCAACATGCAGTACCAGGCCAGCACTGATACCTGGCGTTTTGCAAACAACCAATATACTGCTATGCGAGAGGGTAACAATAATATTAGTGCTACTTACAACGGATGGATAGATCTTTTCGGCTGGGGTACGGGAAACAACCCCACATTTTCTTCCACCAGCAGCGGCTCGTATACTACCTTTGTGGATTGGGGAGTGAATGCCATCAGTAATGGAGGAGGAGCAAGCAACCTATGGCGTACCCTTTCGAGTAATGAGTGGAACTATCTGTTTAATATTAGAGCGAATGCTTCTAGTAAATATGGCTCAGGAAAAGTTAATGGAATCGGTGGAGAAATAATATTGCCTGACGAATTTGAAATCCCCCAAGGCATGACATTTACTCCAGGGCAGAATAATTGGCAAAATGTTTATTCGCTTTCTGAGTGGTCTCTGATGGAAAATGCGGGAGCTGTTTTTTTACCTGCTTCCGCTCGCAGGAATGGGGCTACTATTGATAGGAATGGTTATTGCTGCTATTGGTCTTCGTCACCCTCCAATAATGGGTATTATAATGCATATAGGCTTTACTGCGTAAGTCATACAGTATATACTACCTTTGGTGACTATCGTCATTATGGGATGTCTGTGCGACTTGTTCAGAATTTCAATTAGTACGAAAGAGAGGGTATTTGATATAAGCCCTTGTCAGGAAGATGAGGGCTTTTTTAGTTTGTGGCGGCGGGGATGATGCCTTGCTCTTGGTATTTCTTGTAGGTCTTCTCGGCGGCGAGCTGTTCGGCGGATTTGATGGAGTATTCGATGGCGTGTTCGGCGGGGGAGCCGTCGATCTTTACGCGCACGTCGTACTGGCGGCGGCCTTCTTTGCCTTGGTAGAAGACTCGCTCTACTTCGAAGCTTACTTTGCGGTGGTTTTTCTGGCCCCAGTCGATGAGCTTGCTCTTGAAGTTCCAGTCGGTGTGGGCCATGGCGTCGACGTCGAGGTGGAGGTTGATGATCTTGTCGACGATGACGCGGCGGGTGAAGTTGTAGCCTTTTTCAAGGTAGATGGCGCCCACAAGGGCTTCGAAGGCGTCGCCGTCGATGGATTTGAAGATGCCTTGCGACTCGCGGTTGTATTGTATCAGTTGCGAGAGGCCTATCTTTTGGGCCAGTCGGTTGAGGTTGGCGCGGCTGACGAGTTTGGAGCGCATCTCGGTCAGGAATCCTTCGCCTTGGGAGGGGTATTTCTTGTAAAGGAATTCGGCCACTATGGCGCTCAGCACGGCGTCGCCCAGGTATTCGAGCCGCTCGTTGTTGACGCGGCGGCCTTTGCCCATATCGAGGGATTTGGACTTGTGGATGAAGGCAATCTGGTAGAGCTGGGTGTTGCGCGGTATGAACCCCAGCATGTTCTTGAAGAAGAGGTAGAATTCTTTGTGTTCGCCCCGGTAACGGAAAAAACTCAGCATGTTCAGTATTTGCGGAAAGCCAGACAGGCGTTGTGGCCGCCGAAACCAAAGGCATTGCTGAGGGCGAAATCCACACGACGAGGAGTGGGTTTGTTGAATGAAAAGTCGAGAGCCGGAATGTCGGGGTCGTCGGTGAAGTGATTGATGGTGGGTGGCACGATGTTGTTTTTCACGGACAGGACGGTGGCGATGGCCTCGACGGCGCCGGCAGCGCCCATCAGATGGCCTGTCATGGACTTGGTGGAGTTGAGGGTGATCTTGTCAGCGTGGTCGCCAAAAAGACGCACTACTGCCCGTGGTTCGGAGACATCGCCGATGGGAGTGGATGTTCCGTGGGTGTTGATGTGGTCCACGTCGGTGAGCTGCATCCCGGAGTCGACAATGGCTTGGCGCATGGCTTTCATGGCTCCTTCGCCTTCGGGGTGCGATGCCGCAATGTGGTAGGCGTCGGCGGTGAGACCGCAGCCGGTTATTTCGGCATAGATTTTGGCTCCGCGAGCCTTGGCATGCTCTAATTCTTCGAGGACAAGGGCTCCGGCTCCTTCGCCCAATACGAAGCCGTCGCGGTCTTTGTCGAATGGCCGTGAGGCGGTGGAGGGGTCGTCGTTGCGGAGGGAGAGGGCTTTCATGGATGCAAAGCCTCCGATGCCGATGGGGATGATGGCTGCTTCGCTGCCACCGGTCACCATGATGTCGGCCTTGCCCAGTTGCAGCATCATCAGAGAGTCGGCTATAGCCATGGCCGATGAGGCACAGGCGGCTGTGGTGCAGTAATTGGGGCCGCGAAAGCCGTATTTTATAGATATCTGTCCGGCACAGATATCACCAATGGTCTTGGTAACAAAAAATGGACTGAAACGCGGTACATAATGACCTTCGCAATAGGAGAGGAGCTCGTTCTGGAACGTCTCGCATCCGCCCATGCCCGAACCGAAGACCACTCCTACACGGTCGAGGTTCACCTTCTCGCAGTCGAGCCCTGCATCGTGCAAGGCTTCGTCCACGGCCACAAGGCCGTATTGGGAAAAGGTGTCGAGAGTGCGGAGTTCCTTCCGGTCGAAATACTGAGTACCGTCATACCCCTTCACCTCCGCCGCTATGTGGCAGCGAAGATTAGAGGAATCAAAATGTGTAATCAGGCCGGCGCCACTTACCCCCTGTAATAAGGAATCCCAAAACTGCGATACGCTATTGCCAATAGGAGTAAGTGTGCCGAGACCAGTGACTACAACACGTTTCAGATGCATTGTACTGAAGCGGGAGAATTTAATTATTTCTGAGCGTTTTCAATGAAAGAGACGGCATCACCCACGGTGACGATTTTCTCAGCCTCTTCATCGGGAATCTGGATGTCAAATTCCTTCTCAAGTTCCATAATCAATTCAACAGTGTCCAAAGAGTCAGCGCCGAGATCATTTGTGAAGCTGGCTTCCAGCGTAACATCTTTTTCATCAACACCGAGCTTATCAACAATGATAGCTTTTACTTTCGTTGCAATTTCAGACATTTTATTTAATTTTTTGAGTTTAACAGGGTGCAAAGAAACGAAAAAAAATCCATATAACCATACTTTTTAACTATTTTTCTTTCCATCCGATATATCAACCCAATGACTAATAGTGTTTTATATTTTAATCTCGTTGGCTGTCAAAGGCCGAAATATTGCTGCAAAATGCCCTTTTTGACCCGCTGTTCAAGCCGAAATTTGTTAAACT
This sequence comes from Bacteroidales bacterium UBA2714, assembly GCA_002354035.1. Classification (GTDB taxonomy): domain Bacteria; phylum Bacteroidota; class Bacteroidia; order Bacteroidales; family P3; genus Colimorpha. The sequence continues at coordinate 35,303 of DEKU01000023.1, read as the reverse complement.
GCCTCCCTGGTCAAAAAATATGTATGTTAATTCTCATGGAAAGACAACAAATAGAGACTTTTAGCGTTATAGCAAAAACTTTAATATTATGATACGATTAGCGATTTTAGCCTCTGGCAACGGTACTAATGCTCAGCGCATTAGCGAGTACTTCTCCGGGAACGCCCATATTTCCGTGGACTGCATTATCTACAACAAGCGCAATGCTTTTGTGGCCGAGCGGGCGCGACAACTGGGTGTCCCCGCCCATTATTTCAGCAAAGCCGACTTCTACGACAATGGTTCAGTGCTCCAGTTCCTGCAGCAGAGGGAAATAGACTGGGTGATTCTTGCCGGGTTCCTCTGGCTTGTGCCTCAGGATATTCTGGCCGCGTTCCCCAACAGGGTAATCAATATCCACCCTGCCCTCCTGCCCAATTATGGCGGCAAAGGCATGTATGGCCATCATGTGCATGAGGCCGTCATTGCCAACAAAGAAAAAAAGAGCGGCATCACCATCCATATTGTCGACAGCCACTACGACAAAGGCACCACCCTCTTCCAGGCCAAATGCCCCGTCACCCCAGACGACACCCCCGACACCCTGGCCGACAAAATCCACCAACTGGAACAAAGGTATTTCCCCGAAGTGATTGAAAAAACTGTCCTCCAATGATTATCGGCGTGAACACCCGGCTCATGCTGGCCGGAAAAATGGACGGAATAGGCTGGTTTGCCACCGAGACCCTCCAGCGGATAGTCCGTTCCCATCCGGAGCATACCTTCGTTTTCTTCTTCGACAGGCCGTTTGACCCCTCTTTCATCTTCGGCCCCAACGTGCGTCCTGTGGTGCTTTGTCCCCAAGCCAGGCACCCGGTATTGTGGTATCTCTTCTTCCAGATAAGCATGAAACGAGCCATCAAACGCCACCACATCGACCTCTTCTTGTCGCCTGATGGCTATCTGCCCCTCGGAGTCAAGGTGCCCACCCTCGACGTGATCCACGACCTCAATTTCGAGCACAGCCACGACTTCCTCAAGCCCTCGCACCAGCGATACATGACCTACTTTTTCCCCCAGTTTGCCCGCTACAGCACGCGCATAGCCACCGTCTCCGAATACTCACGGAACGACATAGCAGCCGTTTACCACATCGACCCCGACAAAATAGACGTTGTGTACGATGGCGCCCACGAAGGCTATAAACCCGTGGCGCAACCCGTGTGCCAAGCCACCCGGAACCGTTACACCGCAGGCAGCCCCTACTTTATATTCATAAGCACCATCCTCAAGAGAAAAAACCTGGCCACCCTCCTCACCGCCTTCGACCGCTTCAAACAGCACGACCACCAAAACACAAAACTCGTTGTCGTGGGTCAGAAAGTCTGGTGGCAAGACGAGCTGAAACAGGCCTATAATTCCATGGCCCACAAATCCGACGTCATCTTCATCGGCCGTGCCGAGCCGGCCGAGCTGGCCCTCCTGCTGGGCTCGGCCACAGCCCTGGCCTACCCGTCCCTATTCGAGGGATTTGGAATACCCATCATCGAAGCCTTCCAGTCCGAAGTGCCGGTCATAACATCCAACACCACCTCCATGCCCGAGGTGGCCGGCGACGCCGCCTTGTTGGTCGACCCCACCAGCGCCGACCAATTGGCGCAAGCCCTGGAAACCCTCGCCACCGATGCCGACCTCCGTGCCAGTTTGGTGGAACGAGGCCGGACGCGCCGAGCCCTCTTCAGCTGGGACATAACTGCCGAAAGGCTATGGCAGAGCCTTATGCGCACCTATGCCGACAACGCCAACCCCCTTGCCAAATGAAACGCATCGGATTATTGTTCAGTCTACTGCTGTCGATAGCCGCCGCCCACGCCCAACAGCCCTCGCGGTCCGACACCACCCAGCACACTAACCTGGTCTACAACGGGTCGTTCGAGGAATACCGCTCCTGCCCCAAACGCATCGATGCCGTTGGCGTACTGTCCATTGTCGACTGCTGGTACCAGCCCACGCGCGGCAGCGCTGACTACTACAACGTCTGCGGAAGCAAAGAGTGCGGCGTGCCGGTCAACAAACTCGGCAAACAAGAACCCCATGACGGCGAAGCCTATTGCGGCATCTATTGCAGCCGGAACGACTACCGCGAATACCTCCAAACCCGCTTGCGGCGCAAGCTCCGCAAAGGCGACAGCATCCGCCTCACCTTCTACACCAGCCTCTCCGAAGAGTCCACCGGCGCCGTCGCCACCCTCGGCGCCCTCTTCACCCCCGACCGCATAAGCGACACCGTCCGCACCCTCTTCCTCTACAAAGAACATCAACAACTGGCCGAAGGCGTCTACCAAACCGTAGCGCGCCCCTATGAGCCGCAGATTGTCAACCCCGTAGACCGTCACCTTGTCGACACCCGGGGCTGGGAACTCGTCTCCGGCACCTTTGTGGCTAACGGCGGTGAGCAGTACATCACCATCGGCAACTTCAACACAGCCGAACGGTCCGGCTACACCGACCCCGACTCGCTCACCCAACTGCTGCCAGGGGCATACTACTATATAGATGATGTGCGCGTAGAATGTCTCAACTGCCCTCCACCCGAGGCCGACGACCTGAACGTGGACTCCACCTATCTCTCCGAAAGCCAGCCCTCATTCAGCGTAGGAGGCACCTTTGTGCTGAAGGAAATCTTCTTCGAGTTCGACAAAAGCACTTTGTTGCAGCAGTCTTTTTTCGAACTGATGCGCCTTCTGGCCCTGCTCGACATGTACCCCCAGATGACCATCGAAATCGGTGGACACACCGATGGCAAGGGGTCGGACAATTATAACAAACGCCTTTCGGAGAGCCGCGCACGAGCCGTAGTCGACTATTTGGTGTCGAAAGGTGTCGCTCCAGACCGCCTTCAATACAAAGGGTATGGGAAAAGTATGCCCGTGGCCCCGAACGACACTGACGAAGGCCGCGCCCTGAACCGCAGGGTGGAATTCAAGATTCTCTCCATGTAGCCTCTGCGCGGGCGTTGGCGGCTGTATTCCGGTTGTAACCAACCGTCTTTCCCCCTCACCATTTGGCTGCCAGATGAAGGTAGAAGGCAGGGCGCAGCGCGACTTCTACTCGCTGGCCGGTGCCCTGCTGGTCGGACGGTGGTGCACCGTGCTGGATGTGTGGCCTCGATGAGCAAAACCAGAGCTTCAGCTTCCCATTCGTGCAGTGATGTGTGTGCAGCTCAGGCTGGCAGACCCCAAAGACTTAGTTTCCCCTTCGGCACTGTGCTTTAGCCCCCCTTGGTGCAGGCTGCGGCTTCGCTCCTTGGACATGACATAAACAGCGCTTAGTCCTTATTTTCTCACTTGTATATAGTATAAATAGAAAAGAAGTAGTGTAGAAATAGTGGATAAATATACAGCCAGCAGCGGTGCCAGTAGGGAGTTGCCCAGAATAGGCTTGGGGGCGACAGGCATCCGGAAGGCATAAATAAAAGAGGTTGCCCATGTTGAGCAACCTCTTTTGTTATCGTGAAGTAGAACTAAACTATTCGATGGCGCGGTAGAAGGAGACACGACGGTTGAGGGAGTAGTTGATGTCGCCGAAAGCAACGGTCTTACCCTTATAGTCGACGGTCAGACGGTTCTCATCGATACCATATTTCTTAACCATGAGGCGTTTAACCTCTTCGGCGCGTTTCTGGGAAAGTTTCCAGTTGTAAGCGTCGGAGCCAGTGTAGTCGCAGAAACCAACGATGGTGAGTTTGAGGTCGGGGTTGTCTTTCATGACGCGGGAGATGGCTTTCACTTTGATCATCTCGGCGGAGGAGACGTGCCAATCATCGTTAGCATAGAGGACGGAGAAGGGGATGGCGTAGTAGTTGAGCTGGTCGGCCTTGAGGCGGTCGATGATGTTGCTCAAGCTGTCGGAAACACGCTGTGCGCGGGCCAGTTCTTCTTTGTTGACGTTGTTGATCTGGGCATTGAGTTTCTCAATCTGGCCTTTCAGTTTCTTCTCGTTGTCTTGGCTTTTGGCCAGTTCATCTTTCACAGCTTCGTTCTCGGCGGTAAGGGCATCAAAATTCTCTTTGGTGAGGAGGGCGCGCTGGGCTATGAGTTCGCGGTCGGCGGGGGTTACACCAAGGTGGAACAGGTAGCCGACGGTGGCCAGAAAGTCGGTGTGGTGGATGGACTGCCAGAAAGCGGGTGCATCGCCGATGGCGTCGCCTTCAAGTTCGAAGTACAACTTGTCATTTTCGCAGATGCGATAGCTGATACCGAGACCGGCGTCGAACTGGATACCCACATTATAGAAAGCGCGGGCGTGGTTCATGCTCCAAGTGGGACCACCACCGGCAAACAGGTAGAAGTCGAAGCGGCGCTCGGGGTTCCAGTTGTGGAACGAGTTGAGCATCGACAGGACAAAGTCTGCCGTGAAGGCCATTCTGCGGTCCATGGTGAGGGTACTGTCAGTCACACCCCATCCGCCAACCCAAGGGTTGTTTTGTCTCTCGGGGTCGTAGCCTTTGGAGCTGTTGAGAACGCTGGGCCAGTTGACACGGAAACGGAGGTAGGCACCGCGGTCAACCTCTTTCTGGATGGTGAGGCCGGGACCGAAGTTGAGACCGCCACCCCACCAGAAGGGATCAGTGACACTGTAGAATTCTTTTACATCGGGTTGGAAGTTGAGCGAGATGCTCGGGCCGATGCTCCAGTTGCTCCAGAATCCGTACTGAGGATACTCGGGAACCTCTTTCTGAGCAAATGTGCTACCTGCAAAAGCAATCATGCAGAATAGTACGGCGAGTTTTGATACTTTTTTCAACATAATGATATACTTTGTGTTACTATTGTTTTTTGCCTATTTTTCAATTTGCAAAGATACACATTTTTTTTTACACAACATTTTTTTTTATTTCTAGGCTTGTTTTTTGTTGGTGAAAGGGCGTTTTGAAACTTAAAAATGGAGTAGTTATGGCCTGTTCGATTTACTAAATATTCTGTTAAACTTACGCTATGTCGTTTTTTTTGTGTATATTTGCAAATTATTTAAATAGCAGTTTATTATGAAGAACATTAGTTTGGATACGCAACATTTGTCCAGTTTTGTGGACAGTAGTGAACTGAATTCGATTCAGCAAGAAGTGCTTGAGGCCAAGCGGACGCTGCTTGGTGGCACTGGCAAGGGGTCGGATTTTTTGGGTTGGGTACCTTTTCCCGAAGAGGTTTCGCCCAGTATGGTTGAGAACATCAAGGCTGATGTGGCTCGTTTGGCAGCCAAGGCAAGGGTGTTTGTGGTGATTGGCATCGGGGGCAGTTACCTTGGAGCACGGGCCGTGATAGAGGCTTTGCAGGGTGAGCTTGGTGGTTTGCATGCCGGAGGTGATTTCCCAAAGGTGGTTTATGCTGGGCATACACTGAGCGAGGATTATTATTATGAATTAATGAACCTTTTGGACAAGGAGGATTATGCCGTGGCCGTGATTTCTAAATCGGGGACCACGACTGAGCCGGCTGTGGCTTTCCGTATCGTCAAGGCTCATTTGGAGAAAAAGTATGGCCGTGCTGAGGCAGCGGAGAGGATTGTGGCTATTACTGACGAGCATCGTGGAGCCCTTCATGATATTGCCCAGGAGGAGGGCTACAGGATGTATGTGATTCCCGACAATGTGGGTGGTCGCTTCTCGGTTCTTACGCCGGTCGGATTGTTGCCTATTGCGATGGCTGGTTTTGACATTGATCGGCTTCTGAGCGGGGCATGCGATATGCGTAAGCTTTGTGTGGAGAGCGATAGTTTGGAGGATAATCCTGCGTTGATGTATGCAGCTTTGCGTAATGTTCTTTACCGTAAGGGCAGGAAGGTGGAGATGCTGGTGAATTTTGAGCCTCGTTTGCGTTATTTCAGTGAGTGGTGGAAGCAGTTGTATGGTGAGAGTGAGGGTAAGGAGGGGAAAGGAATCCTGCCACACAGCCTTTGTTTCACCACGGATTTACATTCGATGGGACAGTATGTGCAGGAGGGAGAGCGGCTGATGTTTGAAACGGTGATGAGTGTCAAGAACCCTCAGTTCAGTGTGGCCATACCGTGGGATGAGCGCAACCTTGATGGAATCAATTATCTTCAGCAGAAATCGTTGACTGAGATTAACCATAATGCTGAGCTGGGGACTATCATGGCCCATTGTGATGGCGGAGTGCCGGTGGTGAGGATTGAGCTGCCGGGCATTGCCGAGTATGTGCTTGGACAGTTGATTTATTTCTTCGAGTTTGCCTGTGGGGTGAGTGGGTATGTGTTGGGTGTTAATCCTTTTGATCAGCCAGGCGTGGAGGCATATAAGAAAAATATGTTCCGGCTGTTGGGCAAACCGGGATATAATAAGTAGGAATGAAGATATAATGTTTATACAATGCCGGCATGGTTATGCCGGCATTTTCTGTTTGGGTTGTGGTCAAACATCAGAAAGGGAGGTCGCCCAGAGGGGCTGTGTCGTTGTTGAGGATAGACGACAGCGGGTCAGGTTCATGGTTGGTGTTTTCGTCAGGGCGTAAGCGACCGGAGAGGACAGTGAAATTGTCAGCCACCACTTCGGTGATGTAACGTTTGTTGCCGTCTTTGTCCAACCATGAGCGGGTTTGCAGTTTGCCTTCGACATAGATTTGAGTCCCTTTGCGGAGGATTTTCTCGGCAATTTCGGCCAGTGTGCGCCAGCACACCACGTTGTGCCATTCGGTTTGTTCGATGCGTTCGCCGTCGCGGTTTCGGCGGTATTCGGTAGTGGCCAAGGGGAATGAAGCCTTTTTGACCATATTGGAGGTTTCGTCGTTTCGGTCTTGGGGGAGGGCAACGACATCGGGATTTTTCCCCAAATTGCCAATAAGTATAACTTTATTTACGCCAATCATGTCTTAAATAGTTTTATACCTTTGAGTTCTTTTGAGTCATTCGCCATGCGGTTTCCGCCGTATAACGATGTTGCAAAGATAACATTTTTTTAGTGAATAGCAACACTAAAGATATGCACATTTTGACAAGTATCTGTCAATCAAACGCGAAATGGGCAGAGTTTTTAATATTTTTGGGTCTGCGGTGATGATTGAAGTGGGAATTCTGTTGGGTTTTGAAGGATATTTTATTGTTAAAAATTGGGCTTTGATGGTGCGATGAGTGAGTTGATGGGTGAATGTCGGACCAATCTGGATGGACGAGGGCTCTGCGTCAAACCAGTCGATCATCGTTTGGCGGGCGGTGGGGATGATGCTTTGTTGGGGAATGGGGCGGTCGGTCTCTATGAGCGGCAGCTCGTACAGCCCTTGCCAGATGTCTTTGTTGGAGCGCCGTTGCACAAGGATGGCGGGGGCTGGGGTGTGCCACCGGATGTCGAAATAATAGAAATGGCGCTCTTTGATTTTAGGGGGAGTTGGTTTTATGGGCAGAATGGCTGTCTTCCCCTCTCGGTGGGCAACACATTCGGATGCAAAGATGCAGCGGAGGCAGTCGTGAGCGGCGGGCTTGCAAAAGGTAGAGCCGAAATCCATAGTGGCTTGGTTGAAGAGGTCGGGACGTTCTCTGTCGATTAATTTGTTGAGGAGGTTCTCGAATTCATGTTGAGCGGCGGTGGTTCCGATAGGGGTGTGAATGCCGTAGAGGCGGGAGATGAAACGGTATACGTTGCCATCGATGACGGGGTATGGGAGGCGGAAGGCAAAGGAGGCGATGGCGGCAGCGGTGTATTTCCCTACCCCTTTCAAGGAAAGGATGTCTTTGTACGTGTCGGGGAACACTCCTCCCAGGGTGTAGGCAATGTGTTGTGCCGCGGTATGCAGGTTGCGCGCCCGTGAGTAGTAGCCAAGTCCTTGCCAACTTTTCAGCACCTGTTCCTCTGAGGCGTCGGCAAGATCTTTGACGGTGGGGTATTGATTGATGAAATGTTCGTAGTATGCCCTGCCTTGCTCTATCCGGGTTTGTTGTAGGATGATTTCGGAGAGCCAGATGAAGTAAGGGTTGTGGCATTTCCTCCAAGGCAGGTCCCGTCCATTTTCGTTATACCAAGCTATGATTTTTGCGGCAAACATGTGAGGTCGTTTTTTTCGATATTTAGGATTTCATTATGAGTTTTGAACAGGTTATTCCGTCATAAGTGATTGAAAAATATGTGTTAAACTTTTGGTTTGGTAATTATATAATAGTTTGTTTATAAGTAGTATATGTTTTGCGATATGTTAAATTCTTCTTTTTTGCACTTTTTGCAGAGGCAATAATTTTGCCAATTCAAAAAAAAGTCCGAATTTTGCACCCGTTTTTCGAAACAAATTCATACGAAAAATATAACGTAGACAAACAAAAAAAAGTATATTTATCATGTCGAAGATTTGTGAAATCACAGGAAAAAAAGTAGTCCGCGGAAACAATGTTTCCCATTCGCGCATCCATACCAAGCGCACATTCTCACCCAACCTGCAGACCAAGAAGTTCTACATTCCCGAAGAGGATATGTGGATTACCCTGAAAGTAAGTGCTAAAGGAATGCGCATCATCAACAAGAAAGGTATCCTTGCCGCCCTTAACGATGCAGCCGCACAAGGTCACTTGCAGTTCTAAAACAAAGACATACGAGTCTAAATCAAATTTAATTATAAATCCCTAACAAGAAAGAGGTATCAACAATGATTGTAGTTCCTATCAAAGAAGGTGAAAACATCGAAAAAGCCCTGAAAAAACTTAAAAGAAAATTCGAAAAGACTGGTGTCGTGAAAGAACTCCGCGAACGTCAGAAATTTACGAAACCTTCAGTCATCAATCGGGAACGCAGACAGAAAGCCATCTATGTCCAGCATTTGCGTCAGCAGGAGCTCGATAAATAATTGTTGTCTGCATGAATCAATCTAAGGGCGAGTTTTGAGAACTTGCCCTTTTTCAATTTTAGGTATCACCGAAAAAGTTGTGCCGATTCAATTTATTGGCCAATGATAGCTTTTTTTGATTATGATAAAGAATAAAATAAAGGATGTTCCGGGGTTGCTATTTGTTACAGATAGTTTGGAGTTCATGTCGACGGCCGGCCGCCGGCGCATGCTTGACCAGCCGTGGCTGACTGCCCTTCCCGACCTTGATAAAGAGCAGGAGAATGTGCAAGTCATGAAAGACGCTATGGGCGACCAGGAAAACAACAAACCAGTCAATGTGTTGCGGCACCAGCTCATGCAGCTCCATGATATAAAGGGAACGCTTCAGAGCCTCTCCACCCATGTGGTGCTGGACGAGGTCGAATTGTTTGAAATAAAGAATCTCGCTTATCTTTGCAACATCAGTCGGCAGTCGCTTGCCGATATGCAGTTGACAGATCACTTCCCACTGCCCGACATCCAAGAGGTTTTCCACCTGCTGGACCCTGACGGGACGGGAGTACCAAACTTCTACATCTATGACAGCTACGACGAGCGGCTGGCCCCGGTGCGCCGAAAGATGAAGTCCGCCAACGAGGAAGAAATGAGCTCTTTGCTGGCTCAGCAGAACGAGATTCAGCAACAGGTAATCGTCCGTCTGTGCGACTGCCTCCATCCCTATTGCGATGCGCTGATGGATGCTCTTGAGGGCATGGCAGATATTGATTTTGCCATGGCCCGAGCCGTGTTGGCGCAGTCATGGGAACTTGTTGTGCCCAATCGGGATGGTGCCACGCACGACTTCCAAGGCCTCTTCAACCCCCGTCTCAAACAGCATAACGAGTCGGTGGGCCTGCGCTATCAGCCGGTGGACATCATGCTCACCCCAGGTGTGACCTTCATCACCGGCGCCAATATGGCCGGGAAAACCGTTCTCCTGAAAAGTGTGGGCCTGGCTCAGCTCATGTACCAATTCGGTTTCCCCATTCCGGCCACCAGCTGCTGTGTCGCACCCGTCGACGATGTCGTTTTCTGTATCGGCGACGACCAGAATGAGATGAATGGATTGAGCAGTTTCGCGTCCGAAATCACGCGGATCAGTGATGTGGTCTACCGTTCGCAGAAAGAGCGGCTCCTCATACTCATCGACGAGCCTGCCCGCACCACAAACCCCGTGGAAGGGAAAGCCTTGGTGCAGGCCCTTGCCTCCATCATGCAGACACGTGACAGCATAACCTTCATCACCACACACTATAGTCAGTTGGGACTGCAGTGCAGGCGGCTAAGAGTGAAGGGATTTGTCGAAGACCTTGTCGACATACCCCTCACGGCACAGAATATCAACCGCTTTATCGACTACTCCCTTGTGCCGGACAACAGCGACGAAGTGCCCCACGAGGCACTGCGCATAGCCGAAATGCTCTCCTGCAACCCCGAACTGATCTCTTCAGCCCGGCGTTTCATGGTTCGATAGTCATGGTCAGGCCCCAACTGGCTGACGGCATCAAGCCCTAATGCGGCTGACGCAGCCGCACACATTCCAACCCGAGGCCTTGGCGCGTCCCAGAGCCAAGGCCTTTTCTTTTGCTGTTAGATTGTATATTTTTCGGGCTTAGAAGTACTATAGAACAAACACGTTTGGGAAGCAGAGCGGCAGTAATGGCTGCGTGCATTGGTACGGCGGGTGAGGGGAGGACAGAATAAAAAAGCGGTGCCGAAAGGGCTGGCACCGCTTCTCGATATCAATAGTCTGTAGGGTAAATAATCAATAGTCTCTGACCAGACGCACCGAGCAACCTGTCGAATAGGTGACAATGTTCTGCATGACATTGGAGTTGGGAGCGATGTGGAACGAATAGCCGGTGGTTCCGTTCACGTGGCTGGCCGACCAGTAGTTGCCGATTATGCCGATGTTAGAGGTAGCGCTTCCCACGCGCTCGCCAGCGGCGGGCAGGAACACGGCGCCAGCGGCCTCCATAGTGGCCCATGAGTCGGCGTTGTAGACGTTGGTGGTGTAGTCAGAGTTAGTGTTGACGAACACGATGCCGGCGGGGCATGTCCAGTCATCGGGCAGGAGGATGAAGCCGGGAGTGCTCTCAACGGTGGCCATGCCTTTCAGAGAGCCGGCGTTGGGGCGCTGGGTCAGGAGGTAGGTCCATTCGCTGTAGGTGAGGGTGCGCCACATGGCCATCTGGTTGCCGCCGTTGATGATGGGGTTGTAGTAGCCCCAGTCGGCGTTGGCGTAGAAGTCCACAAGGTCGTTGCCGTCGGCACCTTCGGTGTACTCGGTGTTGTTTGTGGTGGTCTCGTAGGGCATGTAACGGCCTGCGCCGCCGTCCCAGCCGCTTGTGCCGTAGCCGAAGAGGTCAACCCACGAGGAGCAGTAGGCCTGCATGTAGACATTGTTGTTGTCGCTGCCTGCAATGTCGTACTGGTGTACAGCGAAACGCCAGGTCTTGATGCGGGGTCTGTATTGCAGGTTGCCTTGCGAGAAGTTGATTTTCTTGGTTGCGCTGACGCTGAAGATTCCGGGCAGGGCACCTTTCACTCTGGGGTGTTCGAGTTGGAATACCCGTTCGCTGATGCTGTCGATGCGCTGTTCGTACACATTGGTGATGCTGTCGATGCGCTGGTTGAGGGCTGCCACTTGGGCGGCCAGGATTGAGTCGGCATAGGCTTTGTTCACGGCATCCAGCGGATCGGTGGGATAGCTGAGGTTCTTTATCTGGCCGTAGGCATTGTTGTTGATGGCTATGACGTCGTTCAGACCTTGGGTCTCAGTGGTGATGAATCCCAGGTCGTTGGTGAACTGGCTGAGGGCCGTGGGGTGGTGCAACACGCTGTCCCATTCGATGGTGGTGGGGCAGTTGTTGGGCAGAACTACGTAGATGCTATCGTTCAGGAAGAGTGTGTCGCCGCTGACAGAAAGGTGCAGGTCGCCCGCAGTGAGGAAGTTGAGGTCGTTGATGAACTGGCTCAGGTAGGTGGGACGGTTCAGCACGCTGTCCCATTCGATGGTGGTGGGGCCGTTGGCGTTGATGATGACGTAGGTGCTGTCGTTGAAAAACAGGGTGTCGCCGCTCATGTGTACATCGCCTGCCGTCACGAAGTTGAGGTCATTGATGAACTGGCTCAGGTGGGTGGGGCGGTTCAGCACGCTATCCCATTCGATGGTGGTGGGGCCGTTAGCGTTGATGATGACATAGGTGCTGTCGTTGAAGAACAGGGTGTCGCCGCTCGTGTACACATCTCCGTAGATGTCCAGGTCGTTGATAAACTGGCTCAGACGGGTGGGGTGATGGAGCACGCTGTCCCATTCGATGGAGGTGATAGAGCCGCTGCCGTGGTTGGGCAGGATTACGTAGCTGTTGTTGTTGATGAACAGGGTGTCGCCATGGAGGGTGAGGAAGAGGTCGCCGGAGGTGAGGAAGTCCAAGTCGTTGATAAACTGGCTCAGGCGGGTGGGTGCGTTGCGCAGGCTGTCGTACTCATAGCCCCATTCCCTGAAGAGAGGGTCGTGCTCATCATAGGTGAAATTCTCGCTGATGCGGTCGGCCACGGTGGCGTAGTGTGCGTAAGGCACGGCCAAGATTTTCTGCGAGGTGGAGAGGGTGAAATTGTTACCACCGTTGGGGTCGATTTCGCTGACGATATAATAGGGTCCCTGGGCCCAGTTGATGTTCGCAAAGTCAGCCGAGTTTTCGCCCACAACCAGAGTGAACAGGCCGTTGCCGTTGGTGCTGAGGTTCTCAGTCTGTTGGTACACATTGGTGCCGTTGGCCGAGCCTTGCATAATGCTGATGCGCACAGTAACCATCCGGTTAGCCATCAGTTGTCCTGCAGAGTTTCTCACCACTGCTTGATAGTTGAATCCTTTGGGCGTCTGTGCCAGAACGGCACCGGCAAAGAGGATAAGGGTTAAAAGGGAGAGGATAACTTTTTTCATGATTATTTAGCCTTTATAATTTTATATACATTCATTTTAGTTCTGTCGGTTGTTGCGACCTGCAACATATAGTTGCCGGCGCCATATTGCTCCATGTCAATCTGGTGTTGGCCGCCTTGGTAGATGCCCGTTTGCAGTATCTGCCCATTGGCGCCGTAGAGCGTATATGATAGCTGCCCTGCCGCTTTGTCGCACTCCATCACAACGTTGTCGGCTGTGGGGTTGGGGTAGATGAACATGTTGACGGCGAGTTGCTCAATGCCTTGGTTCGCGCGGTCCCTTTCGGTGTAGGGTTGCTGGACCCCTTCGGAAAAGGATTCGGTGACATTGACCACCGTGATAGCCCGTGCGGTGGCTGTTTTCACGGCCACTTCGCCTCCGCTGAAGCTCACGCTCCCGGTGCTCCCCGTCACATCGCCACCAAAGCAGGTGATGGCTTGCTGGGCCTGTAGGCTTCCCGCACATCCCAGGGCTATGGCCATCACCACTATGCTTGCTGTTGTCTTGATGGTTTTGAACATATTGATAGTGATTTTAATTGTTTACTTTTCTGTTTCCTTGGTTTCACCATAGTCCGTAATGCGCATGCCCACATTCATCACCTCAATCTCCACACGGCGGTTTCTGAAGCGGCCTTGGTCGGTCTTGTTGGTGTCGATGGGATATTTCTTGCCGAAACCTTCGGGCATCATGCGGCTCCCGTCAATGCCCTGCGAACGCAGGAACTTGATGACGGCGTTGGCTCGTTGCAGCGACAGCACATTATTGTAGTTCTCTGTGCCGAGGCTGTCGGTATGGCCATACACCTTAATCCGCATCTCGGGATAGGCCTTCATCATCATGGCAACATCAAGCAGCGGCTGTTTCGACTCGGGACGCAGACGGTAAGAGTCAAAGTCGAAGTTGATGTTGAACAGGCATATACGCTTGTCGCTGATGTCTATGCCCAGCGTGATGAAAGCGTACATCTCAGCAAACGAATAGCAGTCTTTCTTGACATAGCTGGGTCCCACCGAATCCACAGCCGGTGCTGGCTGCCCAACAAACACCGTGTCGGGCTCTCTGGGCGTGGTGTCCACCACCACCACATACACCGTGTCGGGAATCTTGGGCGTGGTGTCGATCACCTGTTCGATGGGTTCAGCCTTCTTCTTCCAGCTGCCGTCGAGGGGTATGGCGAGGCGCAGAGCCACCTCGATGCCCCTGTTTTTGCGCTCGTTCTGCCACAGCTCGGCTCCGAAGAAACGGTTGGCAATCACCGAGCGGTCGGCATCGGCTATGTCGGGATTGTCCCTGATTTCGCGCTGTGCAAACGTATTCAGAAGCCCGATGTTATATCCGCCTTCCACCGACATGAGCAACGGCATACCGCCTGTCTCGACGAGAAAGTCGACGCCGGCTCCGAACATCACCCCGGCGTCATAGCCGTTGATGTCGGCCTTGGTCACCTTGGCCGTAACCCCTCTGGGGAAATCGTCGGCATGATAGCCAATCCGGCCTCCATAGGCCAAGCCAAACTCCGGCACCACCATCAGATAGGGCGACACACGGCTCCCTTCAAAGCGGAAATTATAAGTAATCGGCAGGCGGAAGTCGAGATAATGTGCCTTCATGCGATATTGCACATCCTTCCACTCAAGAGAGTCGGCACGGCCCACCAGCGATACCTCCGGGCGCAGGGCAAAGTTGCTCTCGCCAAGGTTGAAGTGGCCAAACAGGCCCACCATGCCTTGCGGCTGCCAATAGTGGGTATAACGGTCGACAAGTTTTTGCGAGTACCGCATGTCGGACAGGTTCAGACCGCCGCGGACGCCGAGCCAGCTTTTGGGGAACACAACAGCCGTTTTGCTCTCTTGGGCTGCGGGGGCCTGGGCCGTGGTATCCTGCGGCGTGGCCGCAACCGTGTCCTGCGAGGGCTGCTGTGCCAGTGCGGCTCCGGTGGCAAGCAGTACGGTCAGCGTAAAAGATAATATCTGTTTCATGTACATCAGCCTTTCAATTTAGTTAATCGGTTAATCGTTGCGCCAGACTGTCGCCGTCAAACCAAATGCGGTAAGTGCCCGGTTTGGAAAGGGGCGAGGCGTGGTAGTCGTCGGCAGCCCACGTGTCCAGCACAATGTGTGCATACTGGCAGTTCTTGATGCCCTCCTCGCACACCGTGCCCGAAACCACGGTGGCCGTCCGGCTTCTCCACAAAGTGTCGCCGTGGCTGTTGCACTCGGCCACATTCTGATAGCAGTACATCGTTACGTCCTTGCCCTCGCCAATCACATTGGCCATGATTGAGCGGCCGTCGATATCCTCCCGTTTCTGGGTTTCGTTGTACTTGATCAAACCCCGGCGAGTCTGCCCGGAGAACGACATGTAGAGGTCATAGAATAGCTCTTGGTAATTATCCGAGGCGTAGTGCAGCACCATCGGGGCCGACACAAAGTGCCCGTTGATGGTGTCGGGGTTCACGCCCTCGTGGATAACCAGTCCCCCCGAACGCAGCGAGTCCTGCATCTCTTCGGGAATTACCGAATAGGGTATTTTCCCGTCGGGGAGGGGCAGCACGATGGTGTCATTACCCTCCTTCAGACATCCCGAAAACATAAATATCGGGAGGGTTACCATCCCTGCAATAATTAATAATTGTTTGGCATACTTTAACATAGCTTATACTTTTTATGAAAGTCATTTTTCCAAAGATACATTTTTTTTCTTAAATAATGACTGTTTCCTTGATTTTTTCTTCATTTTTAAGGGTAAAACCGCTATTGTTAATTTCTCACTTTGGCCTAGGCCGTCCTCTGCCGCACCGGTCGGCGGAACGGCATTCTTGCCATCATGCTGCTTGATGCCGTGCGGCATGTGCCGGCCGCCGCTTTAGCGGCGGTTGAAGCTTGTCGGCCGCTCCTCCCTGCCACCCGGCGAGCCCCGCCTGACGGGGACCATGCCCAATACATAGACAGTATTTATTCGCTATTTAGTTTCTTCTTTGTTTCTTTTTTGTTTCTGGTAGAGAAACAAAATAGAGTGTAAATGGCAGTCAAGTGGTGGAGATGTAGGGGGTGGAGAGTCTTGCCCCGGGGAGCGGGGCGGGGAGAGCGGGGCGCTAAAAAGCCCGGAGGCAACGGGTGTTTGCCCCGGACGAAGAGCCTGGCCGGACGGTGTGGATTGTTTTTTTAGGGACGGATGATTTGATGATGCTCATGTAAAGTGCTGTAAAATAGAGATGTTTCGGTGGAGTGGCTTTTTTTGTGGGAAAAATAGGTGGCGGGAGAGGATTTTTCCTGAAAAAATGGTTGTATTTTTGCAGCGTGAAAAAGGGCAGGTCCCTCTTCTGTACTGGGACTGCACCTCTTCCGAACATCGAAAACAATAACAGTAATATAAACAAACAGAAAGGAGCATCAATATGAAAATGTCTCGTTTAGTAAGCATAGCATTTTTAGGCATCGCCTTGGCGTTGACCCCTGTTTATGCCCAGCGCGGCGGCGGTGGCGGCCGCAGCGGTGGTGGCAGCAGCCACAGCAGCAGCTCGAGTGTGAGCCGTGGCGGCGGCGGTTTTTCAAGCAGCCGTGGCAGCTCAAGTTCGTCGTTTAGCCGCAGCAGCTCCAGCTCGTCGTCGGGCCGCAGCAGTTTCTCCAGCAGTTCGCGCAGCAGCTATTCTGGCAGCAGCTCGCGCAGCAGTGTGTCGAGAGGTTTTTCCGGCAGCAGCTCGCGCAGCAGCATGTCGAGCGGTTTTTCGGGTTCACGCAGCAGCGAGTCGTCGCGCAGCAGTTTCTCCGGCAGCCGTTCGGGCAGTTATGACTCACCTTCGAGAGGTTTGGAAGGCAGTGCCGTCCGTTCGGGCAGCACCATGCGCAGCCGTTCGGGCAGTGTGCCCGCTCAGGTGCGCAGCCGTGCTGCGGCCTCAAGCCGAGGCCCCGCAATGGAAGGTCGTGGCTCAGGCGAGAGCAGCCGTGTGACCGGCACCCACGGGCGTCCAAGCGGTATAGCCCCTGCTCCGGCTGGCGGATATGCCCGTCCCGGCCATCCCGGCCCCATGCCTCCTTCGCACCGTCCCATCCATCCGGCCCCCTATTTCTGGCATCCGCATCATCACTGCATGGTGCACTGCCACAGGCTCTACTGGGATCCGTTTATCCCCCGTCACTACTGCTGGCCTGGTTTCTGGGTGTATTGCGACAGCTATTGGTATGACTACCATGTGACCGATGTCACGGTGGTGCGGGAGTATGTCCGCGAAACCTATAAGCTGGATCTTATCACTTTCGCATTCAGTGGCAACTATATGTATGCGCTGGTCAACGATCCTGACGGCCACACCTATCTGCAGATTTACGACCGCGAGGACAAGCTTCTGGCCGAACAGCGCGTCAGTCGCAAGTACTGCAAGATCGAGGTCGACCCCGAGAACGGCGGCTGCTGGATTATGAAGAAACGCGACAAGGATCCGCTCCTCTTCTTCTACACCGAGGATGGTCAACTCCTGATTTACGAGGCCGATTGAGGCGGAAGTCGTCTTCCATCAGAAATATAAAGTTATCTTAGCTTAGCGAGGGGTTCGGATTTGTTCCCCTCGCTTCTTTTTGCACGCAGAATCATATTTTTTTCTTAATAAATTCAAACGAGTGCTGTCCAATTGAAAAAAAATGTGTATTTTTGCAACTCCAAAATGAATAATGCTGATATACATATAAATGTCCGTAACTCTTTCTTGAACATAAAGAAAAGAGACGTTTATGCGTGTGAGTGCCATAGGTAGAGCCTGCTCCCTATGGCAATAATCCGCCTGAGTCTAAGGCGGAATGGCATTTTGGAAATCATTTTTATCTAATAATCTTAAATTCGTAATAGTATGGAATTACCATTTGCCGAAGCGTGGAAAATCAAGATGGTAGAACCCATTAAGAAATCCACCCGCGAACAACGCGAAAAATGGCTCGAAGAAGCCCACCAGAACATCTTCATGTTGAAGAGTGATTACGTCTACATCGACCTCCTGACCGACTCCGGTACCGGCGCCATGAGCGACCGCCAGTGGAGCGCCATGATGATGGGTGACGAAAGCTACGGCGGTGCCCGTAGTTTCTACCACATGAAAGACACTATCACCGAGATTACTGGCTTCGATTATGTCATCCCCACTCACCAAGGCCGCGCCGCCGAGAATGTGCTGTTCAGCTATCTCGTCAAACCCGGCATGGTGGTGCCCGGCAACGCTCACTTCGACACTACCAAGGGCCACATTGAGAGCCGCAAGGCTTTTGCCATCGACGTGACCGTGCCTGAGGCTTACGACACTCAGCTTGAGGTCCCCTTCAAGGGCAATGTCAGCCTTGAGAAACTGGAGAAGGTGTTGCAGGAGAATAAGGGCAAGGTGCCTTTCATGGTGCTCACCGTCACCAACAACACTGTAGGCGGACAGCCCGTCAGCATGAAGAATATCCGCGAGACCTGCGAACTCTGCCACAAGTACGGTGTGCCCGTCAACATCGACAGCGCCCGCTTCATTGAGAACGCTTACTTCATCAAGACCCGCGAAGAGGGATATGCCGACAAGACTCTGCGCGAGATTTGCCGCGAGATGTTCAGCTATGCCGACAGCATGACCATGAGCGCCAAGAAGGACGGTCTGGTGAACATGGGTGGTTTCATCGCCACCAACAAGAAGGATTGGTACGAAGGTGCCAAGCTGTTCTGCATCCCCTTCGAGGGCTTCCTGACATACGGCGGTATGAACGGCCGCGATATGGATGCCCTGGCCGTTGGTCTGAAAGAAAACATCGAGTTCGAGATGGTCGAGACCCGCATCAAACAGGTGCAGTATCTGGCCAACAAGCTGGACGAATATGGCATTCCTTACCAGCGTCCCGCCGGTGGCCACGCCATCTTTGTCGATGCCGACAAGATTCTCACTCAGATTCCCAAAGAGGAGTTCCCCGCCCAGACACTGACCTGCGAGCTGTATCTTGAGGCCGGTATCCGCGCCTGCGAGATTGGCTATGTGCTGGCCGACCGCGACCCCGTGACTCGCGAGAACCGCTTCGGAGGCAACGACTTTGTGCGTCTCTGCATCCCTCGTCGCGTCTACACTAACAACCACATGGACGTCATCGCCGCAGCCCTGAAGAATGTCTACGACCGCCGCAACGAGATCAAGCGCGGTCTGGAAATCACCTGGGAGGCCGAACTGATGCGCCACTTCACTTGCCAAT
Organism: Bacteroidales bacterium UBA2714; assembly: GCA_002354035.1. Taxonomy (GTDB): domain Bacteria; phylum Bacteroidota; class Bacteroidia; order Bacteroidales; family P3; genus Colimorpha. The sequence continues at coordinate 16,308 of DEKU01000023.1, read as the reverse complement.
TCAAGCGTCTCAGCTAATAGCGCCACGCTCGACGGTATACAGAAAACAGGCTCTGGCAACTGCCAGGGCCTGTTTTATTGTTTCTTGTGGAAGGAGTCTCTACCGCAGATGGGGATGACAGAGGCTCTGGTTTTTGTTCCCATGGGAGGATCAATAGTCGTCGATGGCGTCCTCAACCGTGAGCACCTCGCCGTTGAAAGAGTCTACCCACAGGTGCTTGCCATCGGGGGTCTCGCCTCCGAACACGTACATGGCATGGCCTTTGTCGACAAGATATACGGGGTAGCGCAGGGTAATGTAACGGGTGGCGGGCAGGCCGGTGCCTGAGGCCATGGCATGCTGGACGGCGGCGGTGAGCGAAATCATGCTGTCCAATGCCGAGCGGGCCATCAGATGGTCGCCAAACCATGGGGCACGATGCGTCTCGAAACGTATGTCGGATGTTCCGCTTACAAAATCGCGGTCGACATAAACCAGATGGCTCTGGTGTTCGTCGGAGTGGTATTTGTAGAAAACCTCACGCAGACTGACTATTTCGATTTCGCTGGCCGAAGTCACTTGGGTGATAGGGTGGCTCAAGGTGCATTGTGCTTCGACAAAACCGCTATCCACTCCCGGGTATTGCTCAATCACAGCTTTGTAGTCGGTTTTCAGAATGTTGATGAGAGTGTTGGCCGGTGTGACAGGCGTGGCATGCTCTTTAGGCTCTTTTGTGCAAGCCGCAAGGAGCAGAATAGCCACGGCAATTGTTGCGGAAAAGATTTTTCTTGTCATGTTGGGTGTTTTTTTGTTGTGGGTTCGATTGACCATATCAAGGCTGTGGGCAAGGCCGAACCCATTATCCCTGCCCCCAACGGTTGGTCGGAACGACGCTGCAAAAATACACATTTATTTTGAAATGGCTATTCTTTTGTCATGTCACGGCAGGAGTGAGGATGTCTCAGTTTTGCGGGTGGGGGTGGCAGCGACGGAGTTATCAGGTTGTATGGGGGTTATGCAGAGAGGGGGGTGGAGCGGGTTGATGTGCGGAGTTGCGAGGGATTGTTGCCAATGGTTCTTTTCATCTTCTTTTTTTCGTGCTTGCTGTAGTATTTTGGCTTGTGAAACGATTAATAAGCAAAACACAAAATCTATATGATGATAAAGAAGTATACTCTCATTACACTGGCCGCACTCACTTTGGGCAGTGTACAGGCCCAGGGCCTTCGGGTTTCGGGAGCGCTGCGGGATGCCGTGTCGGGCAGTCCTATGCCTTTCACCAATTGCGTTTTGCTCAGGCAGAGCGACAGCCTTTTTATGCAAGGCACCACCACCGACTCTGCTGGTTATTTTCGCTTTAACGCTGTGGACACAGGTGCCTACCTGTTGCGTGTGTCAGCGGTGGGCTATGCGCCTTACTGGCAGCAGGTCAACCTGCCATCGGACACGGTCCTTGGCACCATCGGCCTTTTTGCTTCGTCTACCAACCTACAGACCGTCACCGTGCGGGCCCAGCGGCCACTCTACAGCGCCGATGGCGAGAAGGTGTTCTACCATGTGGAAGACGACCCCAGTGTGCAGACCGGCACAATGGCCGACGCGTTGCAAAATGCTCCGGGTGTGGAGGTGGATGCCGAGGGCAATATCACCTACCGCGGCAAGACCGCCGTGGAGGTATGGATCAACGACCGCCCGTCAAATATGGACGGCGAAGCACTGAAGCAGTATATCAAATCCTTGCCCGCCAGCAGCATCAAGCGGATAGAGGTGTTGAGCAACCCCTCGGCACGATATGGCACCAGCGGCAGCATCATCAACATCGTGACTGAGGGCAAGCCCCCACTGAATCAGTTGCTTTGTCTCGGGTTCAAGGCCAGCACGGGGCCTCGTCTGTCGCCTTGGGTGAGCTATGTCTACAGCAATGATAAGCTGAGCCTTAGCCTTTATGGCAACGCCTTTTTTAACAATTTTGATATCACGATGGAGAATCACCGGCAGATGTTTACCGCCGATAGTGTACTGTCGCAGAGTTATGATTACACCGGCAGCGAGAAACAGCGAAGCAGGCAATGCTCGTTTGGAGGAAACCTCGACTATCGTTTTGACGACCGAAACCAGTTCTCGGCATGGATGTGGTTCTATCCTTCGTCCACCCCGATAGCGGCAGATTTCGATGTATCCCGCATCGAGTATCTCTTTGCCCCGGGAGATTATAGCTACCGCTCGGATATTGATACCCGCTCGATGTATATCGGCGGCAACGTGGGGGCATACTATCTGCATAAGTTCGACACTTCCGGTCGACAGATTGAGTTCAACTGGAACGGAGGCCTTAGCTCCCGACCTTTCGAGCGCACCACACAGCGGCGTTATGTCGACTTCACACAGCTGGATTTCACCCGTCACATACTTGTCAGCCAAATAGAAAGCCGCAACAACCTCATCGTCAACTATACGCACCCTTACAGCAAGAGTGGCACAATCGAGACGGGTGTGGATGTCCGATATGAGACTCAGAACTATGCAAGGCAGTTCGACACATTGGCAGAGGGCATCTATCGGCGCGACTCGGTGCGCAGCTGCACATTCGTCGACCGTGTGCCGGAGGTGACGGGATACATCACCGTGCAGCAGAAAATCGAGCGGCTTACCCTCAAGGGTGGTCTCCGTGTGGGTAGTGTATGGCTGCACCGCGAACACAACATCGCATCGTGCGACTTCACTAAACATTATCTCCACCTCGTACCGTCCATCCATGCCAGCTATGCTACCCAGAGCAACCACAACTTCACCCTCAGCTATACACGGCGTTTCGGCACACCGAGTGTTGGCCAGCTGACGCCTTTCATTGTTTACGGCGATGACAGTTATTCCGTCGGAAATCCCGACTTGCGGATGAGTTACTCCCACAATGCCGAGGCGGGCTGGACGCACTATACCCAGTGGGGTTCCATCGGCGTGGAAGCTTATCTCAACCTCAGCACCGACAATATCGGCAATATCACCGACGCAGTCTACAGCCCTTTCTTCGGCCGTATGGTGGAGAAGGACAGTGCTGTCAATGTGGGCAATGTGCGCCTCGACGGTGTGGAGCTGAACCTCACATGGAGGCCGCGCAAGTTTATGAACATCCGTCTTTATGCCGGCTGTGGCGAAGGCTGGTACCGGATGCAGCTACGCCCGGGCGAATGGGTGGAGGACCAAGTGTTCAACTACAATGTGCGTCTCAACATGAGTGCCAAACTCTGGGGCAAAGTGGATGTGTTTGCAAACGGCCGCTTCACTGGGCGGCAAATAGAATATCTCAGCCGCAATGAGCCCAGTTTCAACGTCGACCTTGGCGTGAGCACCGATCTGCTGAACCGCCACCTTTCGCTCTATCTCCGCGTTACAGACCTCTTCCAGTCATCCCAGATGCATACCATTTCCACCAACCCCTACTACACTGAGGACTACCGCTGGAGTTACAACAGCCGCTACATCAGTTTGGGTCTCACTTGGCGCATCGGCAAGATGGAGCTCGAGCGTCAAGGCCGCCAAGGTGCCGCCTATTAGCCAGGCTTGGGGTATGCCCAAGACAAGTCGCTGTAACTACGACAAACCTAATGTTTTTTCTTGTTGCACCTCGCCCCATATTGTGAGTTATGCGCGATGTGGGGCTTCCTTTTGTGGATGCTCGGTGTATTTTCATTTTGCCCGTTTGGCAAATTGTTTGTATCTTTGCACTGCCATTGTGGGTTGCGGTAGGTCTGTAGCCCACATGACATCAGTACATTGAATGTTTTTCATGTTCAGGGTTCCACCCCCTTTTCGGGGTGGCCAAGAGGGAACCACGTGCAATTCGTGGGCTGTCGCGCAACTGTAATCCCATATCCAGGACAGACAAAATGCCATTGGGCCAGCTCTCCCAACAGGGGGACTTGAAGCCTGAGAAGGTGTCTGACACCGGGGGAGAGCCAGGAGACCTGCCTTGATGATTATTGACAATGCTTTCGCGTCATAAGGCGGTTGTCGAGCAGTTTCCATACTCCCTTCCAGCATTCCGCCATCTCCTTGTGGGCAAAAGCTTTGTTTCTGTTATATGTGTTTGGCAATATAAAAGATAGCTATATGAACTGGAAAGATGAATATAAGAAGAAGATTTCAACCCCCGAGAGGGCTATTGCCGACATCCACGACGGCAACTGTGTAGTGATGGGCCATGCGGCCGCCTCGCCGCACATCATTCAGCACGCCTTGGCCGAGCATTGCGAGGACTATAACGATGTGCTCATTTTCCATATGACCACGTTGGGGGAGAACGAGTGTCTGCATCCCCGCTGTTATGGCCATTTCCGCCATGTGAGCAACTTCCTGTCGGCCAATTCGCGCGATGCGGTGAACCATCTGGAGGGGGATTTCTTCCCCGCCTATTTCAAGGATGTACCTGAGATGATAGGTGATGAGATTCCCTGCGATGTGGCCGTCTTCCAGGCTACGCCACCCAACGAGGAGGGCTACTGCTCACTGGGTGTGTCGTGCGACTATGCGCTGGCGGCCATCCGTGTGGCCAAGTCGGTCATTATCGAGACCAACGAACTCATGCCCTTCACCTACGGCGAAGGCATGATCCATGTGTCGCAGATAGACCACATCATCCCCTGTGCCTACCACCTGCCCGAGCTCCACGCCGAGGCTCCGTCGGAGGTGGAATTGGCCATCGGCCGTCATTGCTCTTCGCTCATTGCCGACGGCTCGACGCTGCAACTGGGCATCGGGGCTATCCCCAATGCTGTTCTCCAGCAACTGGGCGACAAGAACGATCTCGGCATCCACAGCGAGATGTTCTCCGACGGTGTGGCCGACCTCATGCGTCGCGGCATCATCAACGGCAGCCGCAAGACGATGCACAAAGGCAAAGCCGTGGCCACTTTCATCATGGGTTCGCGCGAGCTGTACGACTTTGTGGACGGCAATGAGGATATAGAGCTCTATCCCGTCAATTACACCAACGACCCCTTCATCATTGCCCAGAACTACCGCATGGTGTCCATCAACTCCTGCCTTGAGGTCGACCTCATGGGGCAGGTGGCCAGCGAGTCCATCGGCATGCGTCAGTACAGCGGTATTGGCGGGCAGATTGATTTTGTGCGCGGAGCCACCATGTCGCGCGAGGGCAAAAGCATCATCGCCATGCCCTCCACCGCCGCCGGAGGGACGATTTCGCGCATCAAGCCTTTCCTCACTCCCGGCGCAGCCGTCAGCACCACCCGCAACGATGTCAACTACATCGTCACCGAGTATGGCATAGCGCGGCTCAAAGGACGCACCCTGAAGCACCGTGCCGAAGACCTCATCCGCATTGCCCACCCCGATTTCCGGCCGATGCTCATCGAGGAGTACGAACGACGTTTCTGCTGCAAATATGAGACGGAGTAATTAAATCAGCAGGTGGCCGCGTGCCACGATGCGGCATTGTCCGCCTACGTATATCTGCCCGTCGGCGGTGAGCGAAGTCTCCACCACCGACGGGCGGCCCATCTTCTCGCCTTGCAAGAATGAGTAGTCCCCGCCGGGGACTGTCATGCCACGGCGTTGCATGTAGTGAGTCAAGGCGGCATTGGCGGTGCCGGTGGCAGACTCCTCGTCCACCCCATAGAGAGGTGCGAAGTTGCGCGTATGGGCGGTGTAGCCGTCGCCGACAGCGGCAAAGGCGTGCACTCCGACCACTTCCAGTTCACGGCTCAATGCCGTCAGGGCATCCATATCGGGATTCAGACCGTCCAGTTCGGCCAGACTGCCCACGGGCAGGATGATGTCCGGCAGTCCGGTAGAGATAATCTCCACCAGCATAGCCGCTGCCTTGCACCCCATGATTCGGCACAGACGTCCCTCGTCTACAGACCGCTTCACCACGCGGGGTGTGGCCATTTGCATCATCACCCGCTCGTCCACCCTCACCTCCAGGTCGCCTGCCAGGGTGTGGTTCATGCAGGTGGTGCCCGCAGGCACTATGCCCTCTTGCCGCAGGGTGCCGAAAGTGGCTATCGTGGCGTGTCCGCACAGGTCCACCTCATATCGGGGAGTAAAATAACGCACGGTGAACTCTTGCTCGCTGTCGCGTCTCACGAAGGCCGTCTCCGAATATCTCAACTCCGCAGCCACCTGCTGCATCAGGCCCTCATCAGGAAATCCGCCGCCCTCGGGCAGCAGCACCACCCCTGCGGGGTTGCCCCCGAAAGGCTGGGATGTAAAAGCGTCAACTATATAGTATTGCATGGAGTAATTGTTTTTGCTCAATATAAAGTATGACTGATTTTTCCCAACTGTTCTTATTGTCGCGTCCCTTCGGGACGCTGGGCTGTAGAGGTTTCGTTTACTCCACACTGCGTTCCTTGTGTGGGATTATTGATATTCAACCTCTTTGAGGTTGTTGAAAAATCAGCCTTATGCCAAACCATAGCCATTTTTTGTTATGCAAAGATACAAACTATTTTCGACATGGCGAAATATTCGCCCCAAGCCAGAGTGTCGTCAGCCCAGCGTTTCGGCAATCTTGTCGGCGTTCATGCAGCGTGCCGAGGCGTCGAATATCTCCTTGTACAGACCTCCCTGCCGGTATACCTCGTCGGGGCTGCCGTGCTGCACGGCGTGTCCGCGGTCGAGCACATATAGCGCGTCCGAGTCGATAATCTGCCCGATGTTGTGGCTTATCACAATCACCGTGCGCCCCTGTTTGATGGCGTCGATGGAGGCTTTGATTTGCTCGGTGGCTATAGCGTCGAGGCTGGCTGTGGGCTCGTCGAGGAATATGATAGGGGGATTCTTCAAGAACATCCGAGCTATGGCTATCCGTTGCTGCTGGCCACCGCTCAGCTGCAAGGCGTTGGCTTTGAACCCATCGGGCATGGCCATGATGGCATCGTAGATATAGGCCTGTCGTGCCGCCTGCTCCACTTCGGCCATAGTGGCCTGTGGCTTGCCGTAGCGGATGTTCTCCTCGATACTTCCGCTGAAGATATGATTCTTTTGAAGCACCAGACCAATGTTGTCGCGCAGGGCGGTGGTGTCCCATTCGGCCAGTGGAACCCCGTCGAGAGTGATGCTGCCGCTGTCGGGGGCGTAGAACTTGTCCAGCAGGTTCACAATCGTAGTCTTTCCCGCGCCGCTCAGCCCCACCAAGGCAGTGGTCTTGCTGGCCTCAATGGTCATGTTCAAATCGCGTATGGCGTGTGTGCCGTTGCTGTAGGTAAACTCCACGTGTGACAGCTCAAACTGTCCGCGCACGGCCTTGGGGCGGTGCTGTCCGCTTGCCTCCACCTCGTGGTCCGCTTCCAGTATGCCGAAAAAGCCCTCGGCATAGATAAGCGCATCGTTCAGGTCGTCGTAGATGCGGTGCAGCTGGCGGATGGGGGCGCTGACGTTGCTGAACAGCAGCACGTGGTACATGATTTTGCCGATAGTCATGCCGGGATAGTCAATCAGTACCAGGTAGGCCGTCAGGATGATGATAAGCACCGTGCCGATCTGCTCCACAAAGGTCTTCAGCCCTTCGAACAAGAAACTGATGCGGCGTGTGGCCATCTGCTGGTCGGTCGACTCGTTCTGGAGCCTTGCCTGGCGGTCGGCCTCCGTCTGCTCGCGGTTGAACGACTTGATGACCCCCATGCTCTCCAGTATGTTCATGATGCCGTGGTTCAGTGCCTGGTGGGTGCCGAACACACGGCGGCGCCAGCCTTTCATCCTCACCCCTTGGCGGGCTGTGATGAAAAAGTAGACCGGAATGATGGCCAGTGCCACCAGACCCACATAGATGTTGGCCACAAACATCAGCACCAGGGCCATCACCGCGCTGGTGAACAGCGGCAGGATGTCGATAAAGAAGTTCTTCACCGTGTTGCTCAGGCTCATCACACCGCGGTCGATGCGGGTCTGCACCTTGCCAGGCTCGTTGCCCTCGGCGCTGAAGAAAGCCATGCGGAACTGCAAAATGCGGTCCACCACCCGCAGCGAGAGGTCACGGCTCACGTTTATCCGGATTTTTTCGCCGAAGATGCGCTGCCCAAAGGTAATCACCGCCGCCAGCACCTCTTTGCCCGCCAGCACCGCACTCACCACGGCCAGCAGGCGTGCCGCCTCGCCCCATTGGAATCCCCCCTCGCGGTGCAGCAGGCCGTTGATGGCATCCACGGCGCGGTCCAGCACCACGGCATTCACCTGCGACATAGCGGCTCCCAACGCCGTCAGCACCAACGCCGCTATCAGCAGCCAGCGGTAGGGCAGCACATAGGGCAGCAGCTTGCGCAGCAGTCCGCCAACATTCATCTTCGATGTCGTTTCAGCTATCTTGTCCATCGTTGTTTCGAAATAATGTGCAAAGATACAAATAATTTGCCACATGGCGGCTGCGGCGGGCCATCATTTTTGAGGCATGAGCCAATCGGTAAGACCCTGTCGGCTCACGGCCGCGTGGCGAGGAGGGCTATGATGCAGCGCTACAGGCGTTTCAGCTTCGCTGCCGGGCCGCCCGGGTGCCGTCGCTGAAATGGCAGTTCATTATTCATTTGATATTGAACGGGCGTTGAACGAGCGTTGAAGTGGCGAAGGGATGGCGAGGACGGAATGGCCGAAGAGGGCGAAATCGGCGCGGAGGGGGTCGTCGGGGAATACCTCGGCGACGGCTGCGGTGAGGTGCCGGGCAGCGGCCATGGTGGCGGAGGAGGTGGAGAGGAGCCCCAGCTGGCGCGACTGGGCGAGGACGTGGGTGTCGAGTGGCATGACGAGGGTGCGGCGGTCGATGAAGGAAGCCCAGAGGCCGAGGTCGACGGGCGAGTGGTCGCGAACCATCCAGCGGAGGAACATGCACAGGCGTTTGCAGGCGGAATGGGTGTCCTTGGGCAACACAGGGCTTACGTCGCATTGGGCAAAATAGGCACTGATGGCGTTGATTGCTTCCAGCCCCGTCGAGGCGCGGGCTGAGACGTAGCGCCCGAGGGTGCCGTATTGGTTCAGCAAACGGCTGTAGGCCAGCAGGAATCGGTGCATCATGTCTACGGTGTAGAGCCGGTAGAAGCATTGGTTGTCGCCTGCGGGAAGTGAGGCGGTAAACTTTTTGTTTGCAATCCACTGGTGCACATCGCCCTGTGTGCAGTCCAGAAGCCATTGGTTTTTGGGCATGAATTGCTGTCGGTTGCCATAGCTGAGGCAGGAGGCAAGGAAAGCCATGGCCTCCTGGTTTTCGGCTCCGGCAACTTGGTGCATGAACCATGAAGGGTCGCCGACGAGGAAGTCGGCCGTCTCGTAGCGGTCGGCATAGTTCCTCAACAGTTGGCGTGTGGCCTTGGGTATCATTGTTTTGTGTGTGCTTGAGGCTTTCATTCTGTTTTGCAAAGGTACTCTTTTTTCCTGTTATGGAGTTTTTTTGTGTCGCCAATATTCGCGTTTGGGTTGTCCGGATTGCGCCGAAGCTGTTAGTTGTTGGTTGAAGGCACAATAATAATGGTCGGTCGCCGTTATAGGACTGATATTATTAACTAAAATCCTTAAAACAATGAAAGACATCCTTCCTGTAAACGGTTTTTTCGAGATGATGCGGCTTCCCGCTGACATAGAACATGTTGGTGTTGTCAGTGCCATGACGTTGAGCTATCACCACGGCAAGCATCTGAAGGCATACGTGGACAACCTGAACAAGTTGCTGCCGGGCAGTGGACTGGAGAATTTGCCTATTAGTGAGGTGATCAAGCGGTCCACCGGCGGTCTGTTTAACAACGCGGGGCAGGTGCTGAACCATGTGATGTATTTCGAGCAGTTTGGCAGAAAAAACCATGAGCCGCAGGGTAAGATAAAGGAGATGATAGAACGTGATTTCCAGTCGGTGGAGAACTTTAAGAAAGAGTTTGAGCAGAAGGGTGCCACCCTTTTCGGATCGGGCTGGGTATGGCTGAGTGCCAATGCCGAAGGGCATTTGGTGATTACGCAGGAGACCAATGCGAATAATCCTTTGATGAGTGGTTTGGTGCCGCTACTGACATTCGATGTGTGGGAGCATGCCTATTATCTGGACTATCAGAACCGCCGTGCCGACTATCTGAGTGCCATGTGGCAGATAGTGGACTGGCAGGTGGTTGAGGACCGTTTGTGATTGCGGGGTGAAAAGAATGGCAGGTTGAACCCGTTGAGGCTCAACCTGCCAATGTGATGGCGGAGCTATGCCTGGAGCATGGCTTCGACTTCGTCTTTGTGTTCGAAGAGGGTGCATCCGCCGGTGTGGTCCCAGCCGAGGGCGCGGGCATCGCGTATGCGGCGGAAGAGGGGCGACTGCATGGCTTGTTTGAGGCCGAGTTGCACCACGTTGCTGTCGGAGTAGGGGGAGAAGGGGCAGGGTTCGGCGGCGCCGTCGGGGCCGATGTGGAAGAAACCACGGCCGGCGGCAAGGCATCCGCCGAGGGCTTTCTCGTCGCCGGGGAAGGAGAGGAGAATCAGGTCGCGGGCGGCGCTCTGGCGGCGGCTTTCAAGGATTTGTTCCATTTCGGCTACATGCTCGTCGGAGAAGGCGAGATGGGCGGTTTTTTCGTCGAGGGGTACGTATTCAACGTAGAAGATGAGTTTGCACCCCAGGTCGTGGAGTTGGGCTATGTATTGCTCGGAGGTGACGTCGCGGTAGTTTTGGGTGGTTACGGTGATGCTGACGCCGTAGAAGAGTTTCTGCTCCTTGAGGTCGGCCATGCTGCGCAGGGCGCGCTGGTAGACCCCTTGGCCGCGGCGGTTGTCGGTGGCGGTGGCGTCGCCCTCGAGGCTGATGACGGGAATCATGTTGAGGTGCTGGCGGAAGAAGTCGAGGTAGGTGGGGCCGATCATGGTGCCGTTGGTGAAGATGGGGAAAATCATGTCGTCGACGGTGGCAATCTGTTGCAGGAGGTCGCGACGGGTGAGGGGTTCGCCACCGGCGAGGAGGGCGAAATTGATGCCGAGGTCGGCGGCCTGCTGGAAGATGGAGTGCCATTGGTCGGGGGTGAGGGTTTTCTTGGTGTCGGCGCCGGGGTCGGCGGCAATGCCGTTCTGGCGGGCGTAGCACCCTTTGCAGTGGAGGTTGCAGGTGGTGGCGATGCTGGCAATGAGGAACGGCGGTACGTCGAGGCCTTCGTTTTTGAGGATTTCGGCACGCCGTTTTTCGGAACGGATGAAGCGGTTTTGCATGCGCAGCACAAAGGTGGCTTCGCGTGGGTTGGAAAGCATGTTGAGGTATGCTTTGCTCATGATGGACCGAATGCTGTCGGCCATATATTGACTGAGGTTGATCATGTGGTGGGGTTGTGTTGCTGTTTTTTGAGGGTATCGATAAGGTGGTCGAGGGTGGCGGAGAGTTGGATTAGTTCGTCGACGGATGACATGTCGTCGGCAATTTGTTGCCCTACACAGGAAGGGATGTCCTTGGCGGCTTCCTGCAGTTTGCGTCCTTTCTTGGTGAGGCTGACGATGCGCTGGCGGCTGTCGACAGCGCTGCGGGTGCGCACCAGCAGACCGTCGCGCTCCATGCGTTGGAGCAGGGGGGTGACGGTGTTGGTGTCGAGACACAGGCGGGAGGTGATTTCGCTCACGGGGAGGTTGTCCTGTTGCCACAGTACGAGGAGTACGAGATATTGGGGGTAGGTGATGCCGAGTGGCTCGAAATAGGGGTGGTAGGCCCGTGTGACGAGGCGGGAGGCTGTGTAGAGCCTGAAACAGATTTGGTTTTCCAGTTTCAGTTGGTCGTACATGGGTTTAGAGCATTGCTTCGATTGCCTTTTCGATATCTTTGGGTTCGGTGGTGGGGGCGAAACGCTCGACGCTGGAGCCGTCGCGGGAGATGAGGAATTTGGTGAAGTTCCACTTGATGTCGCTGTCCTTTTCGACGGACTTACTTATTTTGGTGAACATGGCTGTGGTGGCCTTGGCTTTGAGTCCCTTGACTTCCTCGGTGGGGGCTTGAGCCTTGAGGTAGGTGAAGATGGGGTGTTCGTCCTTGCCGTTGACGTCGATCTTCTGCATGATTTGGAAGGTGACGCCGTAGTTGATGCGGCAGAACTCGGTGATTTCGCTGTCGGTGCCGGGGTCTTGGTTGGCAAATTGGTTGCAGGGGAAACCGATGACGACGAGACCTTTGTCGCGGTACTTTTCATTGAGTTCTTCGAGCCCGTCGAACTGGGGTGTGAATCCGCATTTGCTGGCGGTGTTGATGATGAGCAGAACTTTGCCTTTGAATTGGGCGAAGTCAATTTCCTGGCCATTGCTTGCGATGGCTTTGTAATCGTAAATTGTTGTCATGTTTGTATCGTTTTGGGCCTGGGTGTGGAAGCTGCAAAGGAGCAGCCCCATCACGACGGCGAGTTGTTTTATTTTCTTCTTGAGAAGGTTTTGTGTTGTTATATTGTGTTTCCTATTTTCATAGGGATTTGTGGTGTTGTTTATGAGGTGTGGGGAGTGGCTTTAAAGTTCATGGAGATAGCGTTTTGCGTGCTTATTGATTTGTATCGTTCGCGATGCAAATATACGAACTGTTTTTTAAATTGGAAGATATCTTACTGTTTTTATGGTTATTTAACAACATATCGTGCGCGATAGTATTTGGATTGGATGGGATAAAGAAAAGGCCGCAACAATGGTGGTGGGGCATTGTTGCGGCTTGTGGGGTAGGCGAGTGCTGCAAACGGTCGGTGTGGAGCGTGCGGGGTGGTGCTATTTCACCACCATGCGTGCGGTGGCGGAGCCGTTGTCGGTGGTCGCACGGACGATGTATATACCGGCCCGAAGGTGGCTGACATGGAGTTCGAGCATGTCGGCATGGGTTGAGCCTTGCATGACGGTGCGGCCAGTCATGTCGGTGACAGTGTAGTGGCGGATGGGAGACTGGGCTGAGACGTAGACAACCTCGCTGGCGGGATTGGGGCGGAGGGAAAGCTGGCAGGACTGCAGCCGTATGTCGTCTGCCTGGAGGGCCTGTCCTTGGTCGGTGGTGATGTAGCCGCTTTTGGTGGTGTTGTGCACCTTGCGGTCGGTGATGGCGCTGCCGTGGTTGCTGACAAAGGCCACCAGATAGCATTTGTCGGGACGCATGTTGGCCGGAAGGGTGTAGCTTACGGTCTTGGTGAAAGAAGAGGAGGCTGAGGTGGCTATGAACACGTTGTCGCCCCAGCTGTCGGTGAGGCAGGCGCGCAGCACATGGTCGTGGCGATAGTTGCTGTGGGAGCCCGTGCCGTAGGATTGAGTACCGATGAGGCTGTCCTCGACCAGGTACACTGTCAGGCGGGGGTTGTCGATGGAGTGGTCGGCAATGAAGTAGCCATCGACGGTGGCCTGAAGGGTGCGGGAGGAGGGGTTGTAACTAATGTTGGTGAAGCCCAGCACGATGTTGTCGGCTACCGAGGTGGCACGCGAAAGCTGCTGGTGCATGGAGTAGGAATCGCCCACGTAGTGGACGGGGCCAGGGTCGGAGGAGGTGCTGTACATCCGGTCGCGGTCGAACATGATGGCAGGGGCATAGGTGGAACCGCCGTATAGGGTTTCGAGCTGGGTGGAGGCAGGGATGGTGTAGTCGTCGTTCTGGAACCCGGCATGGTGCGACACCCATGCCACACGGTTTTCAAGTCCTTCGTAGGCTCCTTCCTCATAGGTGTGGCCTTGGGGGCACTGGCTGCAGTACTGCGAGGTGAACGTTTCCATCAGCACCATGTGGAAGTTGTCGGTGGAGGTGTTGATGCGCACATCGTCGACGAAAATGAAGTGGCTGTTGCCGTGGTTGACAAAGGCAATGAATATTTGCTGCCCGGCAAAGTCGGAGAGGGGAAGCTCAATGTTGTTCCAACCGGCTGTGGTGCCTTCGGTGCCATTAAAGACGATGTCGCGCAGGGTGGTGGCGAATGAACTTTTTTGGGCATCGGTGGTGGAGACGGCCACACGCAGCTTTTCGGGGGTAGAGGTTTGGTCGACGAAGGTGCGGAACTTGAGGGTGTAGCTGCCGCTTGGAACAGCGATGGAGGGCGTTACCAGCCAGCGGTCGCAGTCGGAGGTGCTGGTGACGTATGACACCGAGGCGGCTGCCTGGTTGGCAGTTTCTACCTGCGACACCACCCAGCCTGAGCCGAATTTGACAAAGCTGCTGTTGTTGGTCAAGTTGTCGGCATACATGGTCCATCCATCAGGCAGGGGACCGACCTCGTCGTTCACGGTGACGGCTTCGAAATCTTCGGAGAAGATGGTCTGGGCTTCCGTTGTTGCTGTAGCCAGACTGAGGGCCAAGAGAAAAGCGTATTTCTTCATATAAGGTATATCTATCTTACTGTGTTTATGCGTTTTGTTCTCATTGAGGGCAGGGCAGTCCATGCCCTTCCCGTTTTTCACGTTTGTTTAGGTGCGGTAGGTGCTGTTTATTTAACAGGTGGTGCAGACATTTTTTCGGCCGGACATGGAGGGGTGAAAAGAAAAGGGTTTGTGTACATTTGGCGCGCAAACCCTCTTGTGTGATTGGAGTTATGCGACAAGACCAAGCTTATACGCAACTACAGGGTGTGTGCTGCCAGCTATCAATACTACATGGAGACGGAGCACGTGCTGACGGAGCCGCCCGTGGGGAGCCGGCATGGCTTGATGGAGGATATACAGGGATGGAGGATGTCGTGAGGGCGAAACACATGACATCGAAAATCTGCGAGAAAGGGAGGACAGTCCATCCCTTGACGGAAGAGAGGAAGGAACGCAACCTGCAGAAGTCAATGGTTGGAGCATGTCTTCGGATTTCTGGAGCAGACGATGGTCACCACAATATTCAGAGGCAGAACGAAATCGGAGCGGCGGCAAGGAGGAAGCATGAAGTAATTGGAGCGGAGCCGAAAGGGGTGGTCAGGGCAGCAGCTGCGAACCTTTGCAGAGCGTATGGGCGCCACAGAATGCTCTCCGCGCCAACCTGGCGGAGGGCTGCCTTCTACTACTCAGGCTGGTATCGCCCGTCACCTGTCAATGGGAGTGGAAGCGGGCGGTGATGTCGATAAAGGAGCCGTCGGCCATGCGTTTCATCATGCGTTGGTTGCTGCGGGGCGACCGCAGGGGACCGAGGTGCGCGATGTATGGCCCCACTTTGATGTAGTCGAACTGCTGTTTGTCCACATGGCGGGGGATGTATTGCCGGCCGCTGTACCAAGCCACTTTATAGCGAGGATGGGCGGTGTGGATGTATTGGGCCAACGTGGAGACGGCATCCGGCTCGCGGTCGCCTCCCATGAAACAGACGCAGGTGATGTTCTTCCCGACAGTGGTGAGCAGGCTTTCGAGGGCGTCCTGGTCCATGGGGAGGCCCGTGTCGGCCCAGAGGTAGGTGCTGTGGCATCCTGGGCAGCGGCAGGGGCATCCCGTCAGGTTGATGGCCAGGGTGGTCTCGTCGGGAATCTCTTGAAAGACGATATCGGTGTTGAGATATTTAAGCATTGTGGTAGTAGCGGCGGTGAGCTTCCTCCTGCCGTCCTTGTGAGAAGTTGCTGATACGTTTCAGATAGCCGATGATGCGGGTCATGTAGTCCACGTTCTTACTGTGGCACACTGGGCATTCTTTCAGGTAGCGTTTGTCGATGTGGCCACAGTCGTTGCAGATGGTATTGGGTATATTGAAGGTGAAATAGTTGCAGCCTTCGGTGGCGGCCACGCGCAGCAGCTGGCGGTACTGCTCTTTCGACAGGTGTTCGTCAAGGTTGAGGTGCAGCGCGCTGCCGCCGGTGAGATGCTGGATATAGGGTGTGCCGTGGAGTTTGAACTTGTCTAAAATGGTGAGGGAGTCGTCCTCCACGATGTAGAAGTAGCTGTTGTAGCAGTCGCGTGGGACGAAATAGCCGTCCTCGCGGTCCCATTTGGCGTGCTTCACTCCCACATTCTCGGCAGGAATCATCTCGCAGTTGAACATCAGCTCGTCTGTGCGGTATTGCTTGTTATACTTCTCCACCACGCCCAGCACCGACTGCACATAGTCGCGGTACTGCTCGTTGTCGTTGATTGTGATGCCGAGGAATTCGGCGCCTTCCACCAGTCCGTTTACCCCGATGGTGAGGTACTGGCGGTTGATGTTGATATATCCCGCGTCGAACAGGGGGAGCATACCGTGGCCCTGTAGCTCCTTGAGGTTCTCGTTGTAGGCAATCTGAACCTTGTGGCAGAAGTCCACGATGTCGGACAGGAATTTGATGTAGGGGATATTGTTGTTGACGGCATACTGGATGCAGCGGTTGAGGTTCACCGTCAGCACACTCTTCGAGCCGGTCGACACGCCGCCAGCCCCGAGGGTATAGCTGAACTCGTTGTCGGTAATCTCGTTGCGCAGACGGCAGC
>DEKU01000031.1 GCA_002354035.1 Bacteroidales bacterium UBA2714 | reverse complement strand
GCCCCCTCAGCCCCTGCCCATACCCTGCGCCTCCCGTCTCCCACAACTCTCCCCCAACTACATCGCCGCCTCGCTCGAGCGCCTCCTCCTCGAGCGCCTCGAAAGCAAATGCCTCCAAGTGCGCACCCTCCTCGACCAAACCCAAGGCAACTGGGACCACACCGCCCTCATCCTCCTCGCCCACTATTTCGGCGGCCCTGCCAACGCCCTCCCCTTCGAACTCCTTGCCCTCTCCCTTCCACCCACGCTCCTTGCCCGCTGGCGCGACAACCCCCTCCGCACCGAAGCCCTCCTCATGGGCCAGTCAGGCCTCCTCGACGGCTACTTCGACGACCCCTTCCCCCGCGCCCTCCAGGCCGACTACCAAGCCCTCCGTGCCGCCGCCTCGCTCACCCCCCTCTCCCCCCACCTCTGGCGTTTCGCCCGCCTCCGTCCGGCCAGCTTCCCCACCCTCCGCATCAGCCAGTTCGCCCAGCTCCTGAGCCGCACCCAAGGCCTCCTCGGCCTCCTCCTCGAAACCACCAGCGCCGAACCCCTCCAGCGCCTCTTCCACCTCACCGCCTCCCCCTACTGGACCCACCACTACCGCTTCGACTCCCCCTCGCCCGGCTCGCCCAAACACACCGGCCCCCAATTTGCCGACCGCCTCATCATCAACGCCTGCGTACCCCTCCTTTTCGAATACGGCAACTCCCACTCCCTCCAGTCCCTCAAAGACCGCGCCGTTGAACTCCTTGCCCAGCTCCCTCCCGAGTCCAACTCACCCCTGCGCCTCTGGCGTGCCGCCGGCCTCCAGCCCCGCAGCGCCGCCCAAAGCCAGGCCCTCCTCCACCTCCACCACAATTATTGTCTCCACCACAAATGTCTCAACTGCCAGATAGGCTATAAAATCATCACACAGTGAAACCCCACGAAATAACCTCCATCCTGCGCCACGCCCAAGCCCGCGTGGCCAACCCCGATTGCGACATCCTCCACCTCCTCACCGACAGCCGCCGCTCCGCCGACCTCCCACGCTCCCTCTTTGTCGCCATCCCCACCAAGCGCAACACCGGCAGCCGCTACGTCCTCGAACTCTACCAGCGCGGCGTCCGCAACTTCATCGTCCCCGCCGACGCCGAGCCCATCCACGCCGCCCAGTTCGCCCTCTGCACCGACGCCAACCTCTGGTCCGTCCCCGACCCCGTCAAGGCCCTCCAGCAGCTCGCCGCCCACCACCGCGCCCAATTCTCCATCCCCGTCATAGGCATCACCGGCTCCAACGGCAAAACCATCGTCAAAGACTGGATCGTCCAGCTCCTCTCCCCCGACTGCCGCATCGTCGCCAGCCCCCGCAGCTACAACTCCCAAATCGGCGTCCCACTCTCCGTGTGGCAAATCGACCCCGCCGACGAACTCGCCGTCTTCGAAGCCGGCATCTCCCAACCCGCCGAGATGGAAAACCTCCGCCGCGTCATCAACCCCACCATAGGCATCTTCACCAACATCGGCCAGGCCCACGACGAGAACTTCATCTCCCGACAGCAAAAAATAGCCGAAAAACTCCAGCTCTTCACCCACTGCCAAACCCTCATCTACTGCTCCGACCACAAAGACATCCACTCCGCCCTCGCCCAGCTCGACGCCTTCCGCTCCCTCCGCCGCTTCACCTGGGGCCACTCCGACTCCGACACCCTCCAAATCCTCTCCGCCCAATCCACCGCCACAGCCACCACCCTCTCCCTCCGCCATCTCGGCCACCCCTTCCAAGTCACCATCCCCTTTGCCGACCGCGCCTCCGTCGAGAACGCCCTCCACTGCGTCGCCCTCCTCTGCCTCCTCGGCTGCTCCACCGACACCATAGCCCGCCGCTGCCTCCGCCTCACCCCCGTGGCCATGCGCCTCGAAATGGGCGAAGCCATCAACAACTCCCTCCTCATCAACGACTCCTACAGCCTCGACCTCGACTCCCTCGCCATCGCCCTCGACTTCGTCCAGCACGACCGTCGCCACTCCCGCC
Source organism: Bacteroidales bacterium UBA2714 (assembly GCA_002354035.1). GTDB lineage: Bacteria > Bacteroidota > Bacteroidia > Bacteroidales > P3 > Colimorpha. Next base: position 34,165 of record DEKU01000031.1, on the reverse strand, counting down.
GCGCACTCATCATCTCCGACCTCCTCCAGGCCGGCATCCCCGAGCCCGACCTCTACGCCCAAGTGGCCTCCCTCGTCCGCTCCCACGGCATCACACGCCTCATCGGCATCGGCCCCGCCCTCCAGCGCAACAGCCGCCTCTTCCACGATCTCCAGACCGCCTTCTTCCCCACCACCGACGAGTGCATCCGCCAGTTCGACTTCGACAGCTTCGACCGCGAAACCATACTCCTCAAAGGAGCCCGCGCCTTCCATTTCGAAGACATCGCGCGCCTCCTCCAGCGCCGCAACCACCAGACCATCATGGAAGTCAACCTCGACAACCTCGTCGCCAACCTCAACTACTACCGCTCCCTCCTCCGTCCCACCACACGCCTCATGGCCATGGTCAAAGCCGCCAGCTACGGCGCCGGAAAAACCGAAGTGGCCGCCGCCCTCCAGTACGCCCACGCCGACTACCTCACCGTCGCCTACGCCGACGAAGGCGTCGACCTCCGCCGGGGCGGCATATCACTCCCCATCATGGTCATGAACCCCGAGGAAGAAAGCTTCGACGACATCATCCGCTACCACCTCGAGCCCGACATCTACTCCTTCCGCATCCTCCACCTCTTCGCCCAGGCCGTCCGCCTCCTCAGCCCCGCCGACCCCGTCCCCGTCCATGTCGAACTCGACACCGGCATGCACCGCCTCGGCTTCAGCGGCTCCGACCTCGACCCCCTCGCCGCCCTCTTTGCCGACCCCGCATGTCCGCTCCGCGTTCGCTCCATCTTCTCCCACCTCGCCTGCGCCGACGACCCCGCGGCCGACGACTTCACCCTCGCCCAAATCGACCGCTTCACCCGCTGGAGCCAATCCCTCCGCTCCGCCCTGGCCGACCCCTCCATCCTCTGCCATATCCTCAACTCCTCCGGCATCGAGCGCTTCCCCCAAGCCCAGATGGACATGGTGCGCCTCGGCATCGGCCTCTACGGCCTCTCGCCACAGCCCCAAGTCCAGCGCCACCTCCGTCCCGTCAGCACCCTCCGCACCCACATATCCCAAATCAAAGACATCCCCGCTGGCGACAGCGTGGGCTACAACCGCCGCTTCGTGGCCCAGCGCCCCACCCGTGTGGCCATCCTCGCCATCGGCTATGCCGACGGCCTCAACCGCCACCTCGGCGGCGGCAACGGGCGCGTCCTCATCCACGGCCGCCAGGCTCCCATCATAGGCTCCGTATGCATGGACATGTGTTTCCTCGACGTCACCGACATTCCCTGCCGCGAAGGCGACGAGGCCATCCTCTTCGGCCCCGCCGACCTCCTCTGCCGCCAAGCCCAAGGAGCCGGCACCATCCCCTACGAAATCCTAACCTCGGTAAGCCCCCGAGTCAAGAGAGTCTACATACAAGAATAAAGCCCAAGCCCCAAAGGGGCAAGGGCTTTAAATTTTAGAGATTTTAGATTTTTTAGATTCCCTCAGACGGCTGTAAGCTCATCCAAGTTGGGGGTCAGGAAAGCCTGTGTGGGCAGGCCGCCGTAGCTCGCTATGGCTGCCGCTGTGGCCTCCTCCGACTGGTAGCGGCCCAGCAGCGAGTTGTTCACCACGAAAAACTGCGTGCTCACCTTCGTGCCGCCGGGCGTCAGGCGGCTGTGCACCACCGCTATGCCTCCGTTCAGGGCGCCGCCCACGGCCAGCTTCCCCTCCTCCACCGTGAAGAAGTTGGCTTCCACCAGCTCCCCCAGCAACGACACTTCGTCGTTCACGTCGAGGGTCAGCTCCACCGCGTCGATCACCACCCTCGGCACCCCCGTCCCCGTGTCCTGCTGCTGGTGAGCCACAAACACCGTCAGCTGGTCGCCGTGGCTCCACGCCGGGTTGTTGTCGATAATGGCGCGGCTGAAGGTCTTCACCGTGGTGCTGGCCCCGATGGTGATGCCGCCCATGCCGATGTCGGTCACCGGCACATTGTTGTTCCCGAACTGCACCCCCACCGAGGGCAGCGAGCCGCGCGTCACCTGGTAGCCGGCCACCACGCAGCCTCCCTGCCGTGCCTCCGCGGCCGTCAGGGCCACATTGTTGGAGCCCAGGTTGGCGCTCATAAACTCGTTGTAGTCGCTCACCCTCCGGTCGCGGTTCTCGAAACTGGGGTGCAGCGTGCCGCTGAAGGCGCGGTAGAGGTTCACCAAGTTGGCCCATGCCACGCGGCGCACCATCTGGCGGCGGGTGCGCGAGGGGGTCGCCTTGCGGGCCACCTTCTGCTTCACCACCGTCTGGCCTCCCAGCTGGGTGTAGGTGTACTGCCCCACACTGCCGCGCAACGTTGTGTTGATTCCTGTCAATACTGCCATACGCTTTTGTCTCTGTCCGTCCCCGCCCGGTCCTTAGTCGGGTGGTTTAGTGGGGGCGGAGCCTTGGGGAGCGGGGCTGCCGTCGCCGCCGCAAGCGAAGCTTCAACGAACCTACAGCGGCTCTTCGGCGGAGGCTCCTTCTCTCCCGTTTGGCGATGCAAAGATACGAACATTTTCGCGACCGGCGCGCGGTGCGTAGTCACTTCCGGCTCTTCTGCCCGAAAGAGGGCCTCTTTTCGAAGAAAGGGACTGCGCAAGGCGGATTCCTCTTCGGGCGGGGAAGGCCGATACGGCAAGTGTCAAACGTCAAAAACGTCAAATCAAACGCATCCGGAAAAAGTGCAGGTTATTATATATATAATTATAAATATACCCCTAACCCCCTATATATAGGGATGCACAGCAAGGCAGATTCCCGAAAACGGCGGTTTCACATTTTTGACATTTGACGTTCTGCCGCGGCTACTGCTGGTCGAGGCGATGCTCGATGGAGCGAGCCAGGGGTCTGGTGTCTGTGCGGCTGCCGTTGTCGACTGCTGTCTTGATGGCATCTTTGTTCTTGGAATGGAATTTGTTGGGTAGCTTATCGAGAAGGGCAATCCTCTTCTTCCCCTTAGGCAGAGGGCCTTTGCGTATGAGGACGCCGAGGAGGTTGAAGAAAGGGGTGAGGTTGGTGTGGTCGTTGTCGGTGTAGGGGATGGCTTTTTGCCTGTCTTTGGCTATTTTGCCCCACAGGGTGTTGTTGCGGGGGTCGAACACTTTGCTGATGTCTTGCAGGACGTCGTCGGGCAGCCCCATGGTATGGGCGAGGGCGACGTAAAGGTCGAGGCGGCGCTTACGCTCTTCGGGGGAGACAGTGGGCTGCTGATTCTCTTCAGCGGCTGGCGCGACGGGTGAGGAAGCTGCCGCGGGCTGGTCGTCGGGGTCGTCGACATCGTAGCGGTCGAAGTAGTGGCTTTCTTGGCCGGTGAGCAGGAGGTATGCGGCGCGGAGCTGGCAGAACTCGTCCAGTTCCTTGTCGTAGTCGAATTTTTCGCCATATTTGTCCGGGTCGGGGATTGGGAGAATCGGGTTGTCGGTATCCGGATCTCTCTCTACGGTCTCTGTGATTATCGTGGTCAGTTCTTCGTCAATATGGGCATCCGCTGCCTCAACACTGCCTTCAATATGCCCTACCCATTCACTACCGAAGAGGTTGTGCTGCAAAGCTATATGGTTTGTCTCCCGCAGGGCGCGTGTTTCCTCATCCGGGTCTTTGCTGGCAAGTTTGATACGGTCGAGGGCTATCCTAGTATTTTTGAGGATGCTTTCACACAGGAAGGGGGAACCAATTAAAGTGCGGAACGTCTGCTCCAGTCCTCCTCTAAAAGAGAATAGTAACTCCAATATTGCATGTTCGCTTAATTGGTCTATCCGTTCACCTACGTGTCGAAAACCTATTTTTTCATATCTATCGGACTCCATCGGGAACCAAAACAATTCGCGCGCGAAATCGGCATACTGGGTGAAAGATGGCCGAAATTTAAATCTAACTGCCGCATTGTGTGTGGCTTGAAGGGCATTAAAACATTTCTGGATATTGTCTAACAAATGTGACGCCAGTTGTTCAAAGAGTTCGCGTGCTTTTGGGTCGTAATTCTCTAAATGCAGACATTCGAGGTCATGGAACTGGCTGAAGGCTTGGATTAAATCGCGATACTGTAGCTCTTCTGCGAAAATATAGGTACTCATGGATTATAGTATTGATGGTGCAAAGGTACGTGTTTTTTTTCATTTGGGGAGAGGTGATTTTTCAACACTGGCGGGGCGCGGGGTGTTTTTGCGCAGAGTGTGCGGGGTGCGGTGCGGAAAATGTGGGGTTCGGGGTGTGGCTGCACTTTCGGCAAGTGGCTGGTTTGCAATGGGTGCGGAAAAGGGTGCGGTTTTTTTCTGAGTTCAGCTGCTGCACTGTGGGCGACGGGCTTTGCGATCGGAAAAACGGTTGTATTTTTGCAGCCGAATCCACTGAGTGATGGCCATCCAGAGAGTGGTAAAGTATGAACGCCTAAAAATATATTAATATGGCACCGATTAATAAGAAAATAGAGAAACAACAGGAGCTGAAGCCTTATGAGGGCACGAACAGCACTGTAATCAATGAAGCGCAGGTGACTGTGACCGGGGGGTTCCCGGAGGACGGGAGGCCTTTCGCCGCCACGGCGCGGGTGGATGTGTTCGGCAAGCGCGTGGCGCTGAACCGCGTGGTGAGTCGGGCTTATCCTCACTATGCTAAGCTTTTGGAGCGGGGCAGTGCCAAGGTGATGGAGCGGCCGGATGGTTGCCGCCTCATCTGGGACTTCCGATTCGGCGACGACCCGCTGGACAATCAGTTGCGGGCCAAGCAGCTGTTGGACTTTATTACAGCATATCTGGCTATGCATCAGCCTGATGAGGGGAAGCAGCGCGCCTGAAGACATGGGGGCGGTGGCCCCGCCCCCTCCTATTTTTTGTCAAACGTTTAATTGTAAAATCGTATGATTGTGAGATTTGTTTGCATCGGATTGTTGGTGGTTTTGGCCATCGTAGTGTTGAACATTCTTATCGGAAAGGATTGAGAGAGAACCCCTACGGGGTATCGGGAGTACGGAGAAGGGGAGTTGCTATTAAGAGGAAAGCCCTACGGGCTATCTTGCAGGGGACAGATTCCCCGGTGGGGGAGATAAGAGCGAAAAAGAAGAAAGATTCCCCGGAGGGGATGACGCTTAATAGAGAAGAGTATAAAGAAGAATGATTCCCCGGAGGGGATGGCTCTCAATAGTGAAGAGTATAAGGGAGAATGATTCCCCGTAGGGGATGACTCTTAATAGAAGATGGGGTTGAGAGAAAACCCCTACGGGGTATCGGGAGTACGGAGAAGGGGAGTTGCTATTAAGAGGAAAGCCCTACGGGCTATCTTGCCGAGGCTGGGAAGGGAGAAAGATTCCCCGGAGGGGATGCCTCTCAATAGAGAAGAGTATAAGGGAGAAAGATTCCCCGTTAGGGGATGACTCTTAATAGAAGATGGGGTTGAGAGAGAACCCCTACGGGGTATCGGGAGTACGGAGAAGGGGGAGTTGCTATTAAGAGGAAAGCCCTACGGGCTATCTTGCAGGGGACAGATTCCACGGTGGGGGAGATAAGAGCGAAAAAGAAGAATGATTCCCCGTAGGGGATGACGCTTAATAGAAAAGAGTGTGAACGGGAGAATGATTCCCCGTTAGGGGATGACGCTTAATAGAAGATGGGGTTGAGAGAAAACCCCTACGGGGTATCGGGTGTACGGAGAAGGGGGAGTTGCTATTAAGAGGAAAGCCCTACGGGCTATCTTGTCGAGGACAGATTCCCCGATAGGGGAGATAAGAGCGAAAAAGAAGAAAGATTCCCCGGAGGGGATGGCTCTCAATAGGAAATTTAAAGACAGTATTAATCATTAAAATATTTGTACAATGAAAATAACGTATTATCAAAACATTAAGACGAGTAGAGAGGGTGTGGCTTTGTCGGGATTGTTGTTCGGGCAGGTTGTGGATGGGCCGAGTGTGGCTCGTATTTGCGAGCAGCTGGCTCGGGGTCGGGAGGCTTTGGGCGATAGCCAGTTTTCGGCTTTGAAGGCTTTGCTGCCCGCTGTTATGTGGCAGGGGGATGCTGTGGGGAAGCCGCATAAGAATGAGTTTGCTCGGCACAACGGGTTGTATGTGTTGGACTTGGATCACTTGAATGTGGAGCCTGGCGAGGTGTGGCGGGGCATTGCGCCTCGGCGCGAGGAGCTGGGCATCGTGGTGGCTTATATGACTCCGAGCCGCCATGGGTTGAAGCTTGTGGCTGTGTGCCGCGACGAGTTCTCCTCTCTGGCTGAGAATCAGGCTTGGTTGGCAGAGCAGACGGGCACGACGGAGTGGCTGGACGAGGGGTGTCGGGATATGGCCCGGCTGTCGTACTTGGTGCCGAGGGATTATTTCTATTATGTTGACGACCGTGTCTTCGACCCGGCTTTTGGGGCGGGACGGGTGTTAGACAATCAGACTTCGGCTCCGGCTTTGCCTTCGGCTCCGGCTTTGGGGGAGGTGCAGCAGGAGTATCGGGGGCTGCCGCTGCGGGCGATTGCTGAGCGGTGGATGATGGAGGTGTTGGGTGGTATGCCTCGTGAGGGGGAGCGGAACAATGCCGTGCTGCGGTGTGCGTCGGAGTTGAGGTATATCACCGATAATCGGCCGGAGCCTTTGGCGGCTGCGATGCCGGCGCTGGGGCTGACGGAGCAGGAGGTGCTGCGGACTTGCCGCAACGCGTGCGAGTACAGCTATCGGGGTGGGATGCCTCAGGGGCTTCGGAACGTGATAGAGGGTCTGCGGAGGGGGACGACGACGCGGACTGTGCCCGGACTGCCTCGGCGGCTGCCGCCGGTGTGGAAGCAGCTGGTGGGTTCGGCCCCGGAGGATTTCAAGTCGGCGGTGGCGCTGTGTCTGCTGCCTATATTGGGGACGTTAGGCAGCCGGTTGCGGTCGCGCTATATCAACGGGAAGGCGCAGAGCCCTTCGTTTCTGGTCACTTTGGAGGCTCCTCAGGCTTCGGGCAAGAGCTTTGCGTCGGAGCTGGTGAAGGTGTGTCTGTGGCGGGTGAGGGAGATGGACGAGCGGGAGCATGAGAAGGAGAATGCGTACCGTGAACAGCTCGAGATCATCCGCGCCCAGGGGACCAAGGGGACGCGGCAGGAGCGCGAGGAGGTGCGCCAGCTGATGGAGAATGCACCGCGGCCGTTAGTGCGCCTTATGCCGGCCACGGCCAGCACAACGAAGGTGCTGATAAGGTTGCGCAACGCGGATGGGACACATCTGTTTGCCTTCGCGCCGGAGCTGGACACGGTGACGAAGTCGTTCGGACGGGGTTTTGCAAATCTGAGCGACCTGTTGCGCTGCGCTTTCGACAACGAGGAGTACGGGCAGGATTATGCTTCGGACACGTCGTTCAGCGGACGTGTGGCGGCAATGTACAACACGCTGTATTGCGGCACCCCGAGGGCTGTGGGACGGTTCTATAAGGACTGGGAGGACGGCACGACGAGCCGCACGCTGTTTGTGACGCTGCCTGACCAGTTCGGGAAACAGCTGCCGGAGTGGCGCACCCTTACGGCCAAGGAGCGCGGGGCGATGGAGAGCGGCTTGGCCCGATTAGACGCGGCGACGGTGAAGGAGGGGGAGGTGCAGCCGGTGCATGAGATGAAGATGGACTTCTTGAACCGCAGGCTGGAGGCCTGGCTGGAGGAGCAGAGGCAGGTGGCCGTGGCGGAGGGCGACCGGACGCGCGACACGTTCAGAAGACGTTGCGCGGAGGTGGGGTTCAGAGCTGGGATGCTGGCATGGTACCTCTATGGCGAGACGGAGCGGAGCCACCGGGCTGTGAACGATTTCGCGGTGTGGGTGGCGGAGATGATGCTGGGGCAGTTCCTGACCCGTGTGGACCTGGGGCGGCATGCCTCGGGCGGGGTGTTTGCGCAGGGTGTGCTGGAGCAGTTGGGGGAAAGGTTCTCGCGACTGGAGGCTTCGGATGCCTTGCGTGCGGCGGGCTACAGCACAGAGGTGAGGGCGGCCCTGAGCCTGTGGCGCAAGGAGGGGGCGATAGTGGAGGAGGCGAAAGGGGTGTATAGGAGGGTGGCGTAGGATGGTGATGAAATGCTGGAGTGTCAAATGTCAAATAGTGTAAACATGAAAATCGGAAATGGGCATGGGACCGCGGTCCTCGGGGTCGCTGGAGGGGGCTCTGGCCACTGCGCTGCGCTTGGTGTCGCTGAGGTCGCGTCCCTTTGGGACGCTGGTCGGGGTCGGGGTTCTGGCCACCGCACTGCGCTTCGCTTGTACGGTGTTACTGAAATCGCCTCCCTTTGGGACGCTGGTCGGGGTCGGGAGTCCGGTCACCGCACTGCGCTTCGCTTGTACGGTGTTACTGAAATCGCGTCCCTTTGGGACGCTGGTCGGGGTCGGGGTTCTGACCACCGCACTGCGCTTCGCTTGTACGGTGTTACTGAAATCGCGTCCCTTCGGGACGCTGGTCGGGTCTGGGTTGCGGTCCTCGGGGACGTTGGCGGGGGCTTTGGTCACTGCGCCTCGCTTGGTGTCGCTGATATTGTGCCTTTACGTGGCATGGGACACTCCGGCTTCATTTATTAATTTCAAAAAGAAAGGATTAATGCTATGATTGAATACAAGATTGTTGAGAAGGTGGTGCGGAACGGACGGGGGAGTTTGGGGCTGAGGTATGTGGCTCAGCTGGTGAGTGCCGGACGCATGGGGGGGAGCGAGACTGTGGCGGCGGTGAGCCGCGAGACGTTGCTGCCGGAGGCGGCGGTGGAGAGTGTGCTGGCGGCTTTGGAGCGGGTGATGGAGCGGGGGCTGACGGAGGGGAGGGTGGTGAAGGTGCCGCATGTGGGGGTGTTCCGCTGCGGGATAGAGGGTCGGTCGGCCTCGACAAGGGAGGAGGCTGAGCGGGGTGTGGCCCGGCTGAGGGTGAATTATCTGCCGTCGCCGTTGCTGCGGAAGGAGGTGCATTGGGACAAGGCAAGGCGTGCAGGGCCGGAGGGGTGAGGACGGCGCATGGCGCCGGGGTAGGAGAGGGGAGCGGTTTTTTTTGTTGTTATGTCGAAAGTTTTGTGTATTTTTGCAATGCCTGTGGGTGTGGAATGTGGCAAGGGGTGGAGCGGTTAGGTGATTGATTGACATGGGTGTGTGGCGTGGGGATTGCGGTGGCGGGCAGGCGTGGATTTGTGGTTTTGAATCTTTTTTATTCATAAATAAACTAAAGGACATGATGAAACACAGTATTGGTTTGTTGATGGCGGCGATGGCCGCGGTATTGGCCACGGGCTGCACACAGATGCGCGATGTGGTGTCGATGAGAGGTTATGAGAAGACGTTGGCTCAGTTGACCAGCGAGATGGAGCAGCAGGGGTACCGGCAAATCGGGGCCGAGTCGAAGTCGAGCAACGAGATAAGTGTGGACAAGACTATCACGTATTACGACCACGGCCGGGAGTCGGGCTATTCGCAGAAGATGAAGAATAACTTGTATTACCACAATGTGTATACGTTTGCCGACAGCACAGGGAACCAGGCCACGGTGACGACGGTGTATAAGCCGGCCGAGGCTGGTGGGACGGTGTATCTGGAGGAGTATGAGCTGGAGGGATGCAAGACGACGAACCCCAACGACTATGCCCGGTTGTGCGGACAGGGGAGCGTGGTGCAACGCAATCTTCAGACCCTGAGCAAGGACACGCAGGTGAAGGATTTGGATGTGCTGCTGTCGAGCCTGCTGGTGGCAGGAGTGGTGGTGGCGGTGTCGATTGTGGCGGCATTGGCATTTGATTGATAATGGGCAGCAGAGACGACGCTGACATGAATCTCTTTTCGGAAAGGACGAAGTGATGAAGAAGCACGGTTTGTATACAGGGCGGACGAAGATGGCCGATGTGGTGGCGACGAACCACACGTTGATTCTGGCCATGCCCCGGCTGGGGATTGCGTTGGGATTTGGGGAGAGGAGTGTGCAGGAGATATGCCATGAGAAGGGGTTGCCGGTGGAGTTTGTGCTGCTGATATTCAATGTGTATACGTTCGACGATTATCTGCCCGACGAGGAGGAGTTGGCGGCTACGGATTTCGGGCCGCTGGTGCCTTATTTAGAGGCGAGCCACCGATATTACCTGAATGAGCGGCTGCCCCATATAGAGAGGCATCTGCTGCATGTGGCTGGAAGCGCGGGCGAGCGGTATGGGACGATATTGAAATGTTTTTTTGAGGATTACCGCAAGGAGGTGGTGGAGCATTTTGAGAGCGAGGAGCGGGATGTGTTTCCGTATATGGAGGGGTTGCTGCATGGGGGACAGAAGGTGGAGCGGCTGCCAAGCCATTTTGCCGACAACCATACGGATTTGGTGGACAAGCTGAAGGATTTGACGCAGATTCTGTATAAGTATATCCCGAGCGAGGGTTTTGAGGAGGAGCTGAACGAGCTGGTGTTTGCCATCTTGCAGCTGAGCGCGGATTTGGAGAAGCACGCTGTGTTGGAGGAGAGGGTGTTGCTGCCGTATATACAGCAGCTGGAAAGGAGGCAGGCGGATGAAGCCTAAGATACAGGTGCTGGTGGCGGAGCCGAGCGATATAATCCGCGAGGGGCTGCGGTCATTGTTGGACGAGGACGATTTTGTGTTGCAGGCGCCGCTGCGGGATTTGCCTTTGGACGCACCCCAACGGATAGCCCGCCAACAGCCCGATGTGCTGATAATGAACCCTACGCTGCTGAACAAGCCGTCGAGGATGCAGCTGGTGTCGATACAACAGGCCCGGACGAGTATGGTGGTGGTGGCGCTGGTGTATGAGTATGTGGAGCCGGAGTTGCTTTCGCAGTTCAAGACGGTACTTGATATCAGGGAGAAGGGAAGCCGTGTGGCACAGCTGCTGAGAGACTGCTGCCAAGAGGAACGCGAGGAGGATGAGGGATATGAGCTGAGCGAGCGCGAGACGGAAGTGCTGGTGTTGCTGGCCAAGGGATGCAGCAGCAAGGAGATTGCGGACAAGCTGAATATCAGTGTGCATACGGTGAATACGCACCGCAAGAATATCACCCGGAAGACGGGTATCAAGAGTGTGGCGGGTTTGGCGGTGTATGCGATGTTGCATAATCTGGTGGTGGGATGAGCGGGGGTGTCAAACGTCAAAAATGTCAAAATGTAGTATCTGGAAATTGTAGCAGTAAGAATATGGCAGAGCAGAAAATGGAACGGTTGTGGAATGCCAACTACACGAAGGTGTGGGTGGCAAACTTCATGATATTCTTCTCGTTCATGCTGTTGACGCCGCTGCTGCCTATCTACCTGAGTGAGCAGTTCGGGGCTGACAAGGACACTATCGGGCTGGTGCTGTTCGGGTATGCGGTGATGGCGCTGGTGGCGAGGTTGTTTTCGGGCTATGTGGTGGACAGTTTTCCGAGGAAGATGGTGCTGCTTATCAGTTTTACTGTGTTCACGCTGTTTTTTGTGGGATATGTGGCCGCGGGGACGTTGATGTTGTTTGCGGCGGTGAGGACGGTGCATGGGATGCCGTTTGGGTTTACGACGGTGGCGAACAGCACGGTGGCGATAGATGTGTTGCCGTCGTCGCGACGGACGGAGGGGATAGGGCTGTACGGGCTGAGCAATAACCTGGCTTCGGCGGTGTCGCCCACGATAGCGATATGGATTTATACGACGACGCATAATTTCGATATTATTTTCTGGCTTGCCATGGGCGTTGCGACGATGGGGCTGCTGATAGATGCGACGGTGAAGACGAGGCCGAGGGAGCTGGTGAAGGACAAGCAGCCGGTGTCGCTGGACAGGTTTTTCCTGATGAAAGGGATGGGCGAGGCGCTGACGATGGTGTGTTTCGCGTTCAGCTATGGCGTGATGAGCACTTATGTGGCCATCTATGGCAAGGAGCGGCTGGGAATAGAGGGCGGCTCGGGGACTTTCTTCCTGTTGCTGTCGCTGGGGTTGATATTGTCGCGGCTGCAAGGCAACAAGGCTTTGCGGCAGGGCAAGATTACTTATAACGCCTCGTTGGGCGTGTGTGTGTCGCTGGTGGGGTATTTGTTGTTTGCGGCTTTACCCAATGCGTTTGGCTATTATGCGGCGGCATTGGTGATAGGGCTTGGGAACGGACACATGTATCCGGCCTATCAGAATATGTTTGTGGACCTTGCACCGCACACGCAGCGCGGGACGGCCAACAGCTCGATATTGGTGGCATGGGATGTGGGAGTGGGCATCGGCATACTGCTGGGCGGTGTGCTGAGCGAGAATTGGGGCTATAGCGCGGCGTTCTGGGCTGCTTGGGTGGTGAATCTGGCTGGTTTTGTGGGGTATTGGGTGTATGTGAAGGGGCATTTCAGCCGCGAGCGGCTAAGATGAGGGAATTAATTTGATAGATAATAATAGAATTAATAGATTATGTTACGGAAAGTTAGAATAGCTTTGGCCAGTGTGTTCTTTGTGGGAATCACGCTGTTGTTTCTCGATTTTACGGGAGTGTTGCATCTGTATCTGGGCTGGATGGCCAAGTTGCAGCTGCTGCCTGCGGTGCTGTCGCTGAATGTGGCGGTGGTGCTTTTCTTTGTGGTGGTGACGCTGCTGGTGGGCAGGACTTACTGCTCGGTGGTGTGTCCGATGGGGGTGATGCAGGATGTGTTTATCTGGCTGGGAGGCCGATGGAAGAAGAACCGTTTTCATTATACCAAGGGCTGGCCTTGGCTGAGAGTGGCGATGCTGGTGGTGTTTGTGTTGCTGATGGTGCTGGGATTGAACGGGCTGGCTATCTTGATTGCCCCGTACAGCGCTTATGGCCGCATAGCCACGAATCTGTTCCAGCCGGTGTATCTGTGGATTAACAATCTGTGCGCCTATTTTGCCGAAAGGGCAGGGAGCTATGCTTTCTACAGTGTGGATGTGTGGGTGAAGAGCGGGGTGACGCTGGCAGTGGCGGTGGTGACGTTTGTGGTGGTGGGCTTTGTGTCGTTCCGTTGGGGCAGAGTGTGGTGCAACTCGGTGTGCCCGGTGGGTACGGTGCTGGGTTTCCTGTCGCAGTTTTCGCTGATGAAACCCCGCATTGACACCATCAAGTGCAACGGTTGCGGCAAGTGTGCCCGCAATTGCAAGGCCCAGTGTATCAATCCTAAGGAACATACGGTGGATGCATCGAGGTGTGTGGCTTGTTTCGACTGCATGGAGAATTGCAGCCAGAAGGCTATCTCGTTCAGCCGTGGTAAGGCTGTGGTGAAAGAGGAGCCGGTGGATGGGTCGCGCCGCAAGTTTGTGGCCGCCACGGCCACGGTGGGTGCCGCCATGGCTTTGCAGGCACAGGAGAAGAAAGTGGACGGCGGACTGGCCGCCATAATCGATAAGCAGCTGCCCGAGAGGCAGGTGCCACTGAAACCTTTTGGAGCCAAGAGCCTGAAGAATTTCTCAAATAGATGTACGGGATGCCAGCTGTGTGTGAGCGAGTGCCCGCAGCAAGTGTTGCGCCCGTCGCAGAAACTGTCCACGCTGTTGCAGCCCGAGATGGCCTTCGACAAGGGTTATTGCCCTCCGGACTGCACACGTTGCAGCGAGGTGTGCCCTGCCGGAGCTATCCAGAAGATTGACACGGCACAGAAGAGTGCCATCAGCATAGGCCATGCCGTGACGGTGTCGCAGAACTGTCTGCTGGGTCAGGGTGTGGAGTGCAACGCCTGCTCGCGCCATTGTCCTGCGGCGGCCATCAGTGTGGTGAGCGATGCCTCGACGGGTCACAGCCGCGTGGTGGTGAACGAGTCGCGCTGCCTGGGATGCGGCGCATGCGAATATTATTGCCCGGTGCGTCCTTTCAGCGCCATCTTTGTGGAGGGACGCGAAGTCCACACCGCTATCTGACTTTATGCGTAATCACTTAATTAATAACTTATAATTAAACATTATCAAGCAAAACTATGAGTAAAATTCTCGATGCGCTAAGCGTAGTGAAGACCTACAAGTTCTGGAAAGAGCTTGTGATCATGACCCTCGGCATGTTTGTGACCGCTGCCGCTGTATATTATTTTCTGGTGCCGAGCAAGCTGATTATCGGCACTATCTCCGGCTTGTCGATTGTGCTGGACAATATCTTCCAGGCAGCCGGCATCCACATCGGCCTTTCGGTCATCATTATGGCCATCAACGCGATCCTCCTCATTCTGGCATGGGTGCTGATTGGGCATGAATTCGGAGCCAAGACAGTCTATACGGCCATGATTCTCGGTCCTTTGACCGATGTGTGGGATGCCATCCTGCCGTGGCAGAAGATTGCCAATGATAACCTCGTGACGGGTACCCCCTCGGTGATGGGCGACCCCTGGCTTGACCTCTGCTGCTTTGTGTTGCTGCTGAGTGCTTCGCAAGCTTTGATGTTCAGCATCAACGCTTCGACTGGCGGACTGGACATCCTGGCCAAGATTGTGAACAAGTATCTCCATTTCGACATCGGCACGTCGGTGAGCATCGCTGGTGCTATCATCTGCTGCACGGCTTTCTTTATCAACCCCTTCCGCATGGTGGTCATCGGCCTCATCGGTACTTGGATCAACGGCTTGGTGGTGGACTATTTCACGGCTTCGCTCAACAACCGCAAGCGTGTCTGCATTGTCTCGAAAGACTATGACCGCATCCGCCGCTATATCATTGACGACCTGCACCGTGGCTGCACCCTCTATGAGGTTATTGGCGGCTATACCAACGAGCGCAGCATCGAGCTGGAAGTGCTGCTCACCAAGGACGAGTTCAGCAACCTCATGGCTTTCCTGCGCGACAACGAAATCAACGCCTTCACCACGGCGGGCAATGTGAGCGAGGTGTATGGTCTCTGGACCAAGCACAGCAAGAAAAAACAGCTCAAAGAGCACGCCGAAAACCGTTAAGCCATTCGTAATCCATAAATGCGTATACCCTTATGAAGAAGCCAAAACAATACGACAAACGGTTCCTCCCTATGCTGTGGATAGGGCTGGGGCTGTGGATATTGTCTATCGTGGTGACCTATATTCTGGAGGAAACCGGCAATGCCCCGACGGGACAGACCAACCTGATGAGCATGGGCAAGATGATGTTCCAACGGATTCCCCTGTTTATCCTGCTGTTGCTGTGCGTGGTGCAGCCGGTGTTCGAGGAGTTTGCCTTCCGCCTCTGGACGGTGGGAAAGAAATGGACCACCGCCGTATGTCTGGTGCTGATGGCTTTCTTCGTGCTGAGCGAGATGAAGCTTTGGGGGTTGTTGCCCCTGGCAGCCTTCGTCGTGGTGCTGATTTGTGTCAAGAATCGGTATACGCAGTTATGGCTCAACTCATTCATATCATCGCTGGCCTTCGCGCTGTGCCACGTATCGGGTTTCGGCGAGTTTGGCTGGGGGATGGTATTCGGTCTCTTGGACATCTTCGGTATGGCCTTGGTGCTTTGCTGGTTGGCCATCAATATCAACTTCTGGATGGCGCCGCTGCTGCATGTGATCAACAACTCTCTGGCCATCCTGCTGCCCTTCTTGCTCTTGCCCGACCCCGTCTCCTCTGAGGTAAAATCCACCGTGGATGGAGAGGTAACGGAAGGGTTCAAAACCGTGATAGAGCCTCTCCATGCCTTTCGCAACAACGATGCTCTGATAGAGGGCAGCGCCGACCTGTCGATGCTTTCAGCCGATGCCACGGAATTCTATCTTGTGGGCGAGCCGGCCCAGATAGCCATGAAGCTGGCCCAGAAGGCAGACAGTGAAGCGATGTATTATTATGACTGGGTGTCCCGCAACGAGAGTATGGAGGAGCGTGTGGTCTACCGTGTGAGCGACCGTGTGGGGCCAGCGTTCGATTATGCAAAGCTGCGGGATTGCTATCTGGAAGACATCGCCACATTTATGGATGACACCATCGTGGCCGACACCGTGGAGGCCATGCTCAAAGAGATTTGGCTTGTCTACGACGATGGCCGTGAGGAACTGCTCACCGAGCAGTCGGCCGACCGGTGGGAAGCCCAGGAGCAAGTGTTGAACTCCGGCAAGACGCTGCTCACGGAGTATAGCGCCACAAGCGACACCACAGTCGAGTTGCACTACTACGCTGTTGAGAAGACATGGGGTGAGAACAGCTCCCTCTCCGATGCTTTCAAACTCTCGTACCTCGCCAAGATGACGCATTTCCACCTCGAATATCGCGACGCACACAAAACCCCGTATATTATATTCAAATAACAAGTAACAAGCATTGCGGCAACCCAGCCGCCCAACGATTAAAGAACACAGATTATGGATCGTAGAGATTTTTTGAAAAGCATGGGAGCCGGGGCCTTGGTCACGGCAGCAATGTCGGCGGGATGCGACTCGCCCAACAAAACCAGTGCCGAAGGCTTCGCCACAGGCGAGGTGCCAACCGACAAGATGACCTATCGCACGGGCACCCACGGCGAGAAAGTGTCGCTTCTGGGCTACGGCTGCATGCGGCTCCCCTCAACCGAAGAGGGGTTGGACGGCAACAAAACCGACGGCGACCTGGACCAAGACCGCATCAACGAACTGACCGACTATGCCATCGAGCATGGCCTCAACCTCTTCGACACCGCTCCGCGCTATTGCAAGGCCCGGTCGGAGATTGCCATGGGCAAAGCCCTCAGCCGCCACCGCCGCGACGAGTATCTTGTCAGCACCAAACTCTCCAACCAGAACCCCGACCTCTGGACCAAACAGGGCAGCATCGAGATGTTCGAACAGTCGTTGGAGCGTCTTCAGGTGGACTATATCGATTTCTACATGCTGCATTGTGTGGGCCTTCCCGGCCGCGATAAGCAGGGCAACCCCGTGCCGCCACACGAGACCTTCATGCGCCGCTTCATCGACAACGGCATGCTCGAATGGCTCGTTGAGCAGCGCGCCAAAGGCCGCATCCGCAACCTTGGCTTCTCCTACCACGGCGACGTCAACGTCTTCGATGAAGCCTTAGCCATGCACGAGAAGGTGCATTGGGACCACGCGCTTATCCAGCACAACTATATCAACTACCAGCATGCGGCCTCCCTCTCGCCCGATGGCGGTGGCGACGCCAACTCCGAATACCTCTATGCCGAGCTGGCCAAACGCGACATCCCCATTTTTGTCATGGAGCCCCTGCTGGGTGGACAGCTGGCCAACCTGCCCCAGTTTGCCGTCGACGAGCTCAAAAGCCGTGCCCCCGAGCAGAGCCTGGCCTCCTGGGCCTTCCGCTTTGCTGCCACCATGCCCCGCATTCTCACCGTCCTCAGCGGCATGACCTACATGGAGCACCTGCAGGACAACCTCCGCACACTGGCACCTCTCAAGCCCCTCACCGACGAGGAGATGGCCCTTCTCCGCTCCATCGCCGACCGCTATGTCGAGTTCCCCTTGGTGCCCTGCACCGGCTGCCAATATTGCATGCCCTGCCCCTACGGCATCGACATCCCTGGCAACTTTGCCCACTACAACAAGATGGTCAACGACGGCATGTTGGTCGACAAACCCACCGACGAAGCCACCTCCGACGAGCGCCGTGCCTACCGCAAAGCCCGCCGTGCCTATCTGGTCAGCTACGACCGTGTCATTGAGCGCGAGCGTCAAGCCGACCGCTGCATCGGCTGTGGCCGCTGTCTGCATGAGTGCCCCCAAAGCATCAACATCCCCGAAAAACTGGCCGCCATCGAGCAGATCCTGAAAGGCTGACAACCCCTCGGACCGGCAGGGCCAACCCGTCGCGTCGACCCTGCCAGCCCCGCCAGCCCCATTACATAACAATAAAACCCCTCAACATGAACATCCTCTTTATTGGTACAACAGAAATCATTGTCATAGTCCTCGTGGTGCTGCTGCTTTTTGGCGGCAGGAAAATCCCCGAGCTTATGCACGGTTTGGGCAAAGGAGTGAAAAGCTTCAAGGACGGTGTGAACGGCCTCGACGACAAGTCCAAACCCACAGACGCCAACACCCATACCGACAGCAACAACCCCACCTCCCAAAGCTGACCACCCCCGTGCGGCTCATTCCGCCCGGGCATTACCCACAGCGTTAAATGGATTTCTGGGGCCATCTCGACGAGTTGCGCGGCTGCCTGCTCAAAGCCCTTGCGGCGGCGGCGGTGGCCATGGTTGCCGCTTTCTGCTGCAAAGAGTGGCTCTTCGCCGTGGTCATGGCCCCCAGCCTCGACACCTTTGTCACCTATCGCCTTTTTGAGCAAATCACCGGCGTCAGAGCCCATTTCCACATCCAACTCTTCAACCCCGAGCTGGCCCAGCAATTCATTGTCCACATGCGCGTGGCGCTCTGGACCGGCGTCCTTGTCGTCTCCCCTTACATCATCTACCTCCTTTTCCGTTTTGTCTCGCCGGGGCTGTACGACCGCGAGCGTCGCCCGGCCGTGAAAGCCGTGGTGGGCGGCGGGTTGATGTTCCTGGCCGGAGTGCTGCTCAACTACTTCCTCATCTTTCCCTTCACCTTCCGATTCCTTGGCACCTACCAAGTCAGCCCCTCCGTCCCCAACCAGATCTCCCTCACCTCCTACATCGACATGCTGCTCATGCTCAGTCTCCTCATGGGCGTTGTGTTCGAGCTGCCCATAGTGGCATGGTTGCTGGCCAAGGTGGGCCTTCTGCACTCCTCGTTCATGCGGCGCTACCGCCGCCAGGCCGTGGTTGTGGTCCTCATCCTTGCCGCCGTCATCACCCCCACGGGCGATGCCCTCACCCTCTCCCTTGTGGCCTTGCCCATCTATGCCCTCTACGAGGCCAGCATCGCCGTTGTGCGCCGCACCGAGCGCCGTCAGCTCCCTGCAAACTGATTATAAATACCATAGTCAATTCATATCCCCACCATCATGAAACGAATCCTCCTCCTCGCCGTCATCGCCCTCTCGGCCTCTGCTCCGCTCCATGCGCAGCATGCCGCCGCAAAGCTGGCCGAGCGCATATTGGGCGACAAAGCCAAATACTTCGAGTTTTACCATCGTCCCGACACCGCCGATGTCTTCGTCCTCTACACTGCGGGAGGCAGGATATGCATCGAGGGCAACAACGACAACACCATGGCCATGGCCCTCAACTACTACCTCAAAGAATATCTCAACGTCCATGTGTCGTGGTATGCCGACCAGCCCGTCGAGCTGCCAAAGCGCATGGTTCGGGTGCCCCACCAGGTGGTGCGCCGGTGCGTCGTGCCGTTGCGTTTCTTTCTCAACTACTGCACCTATGGCTACACCATGCCTTGGTGGCAGTGGCCCCAGTGGGAGCGCTTCATCGACTGGATGGCCCTCAACGGGGTCAACATGCCCCTTGCCCTCACCGGCCAGGAAGCCGTCTGGCAGCAAGTGTGGCGCGAAATGGGGATGTCCGATGACGAGATACGCGCCTATTTCAGTGGCCCGGCCCATCTGCCTTGGCACCGCATGGCCAACCTCGACTCTTTTGGCGGCCCGCTGCCTCAGTCGTGGATCGACGGACAGCGCGACCTGCAACGCAAAATCCTTGCCCGCGAGCGCGAGCTCAACATGACCCCCGTTCTCCCCGCCTTCGCCGGACATATACCCCGCCAGATAGCCCAGCGCTTCCCCCAGGCCGACACCAAGATGCTCAACGGATGGTGCGGTTTCGAGCCCACCTGTTTCCTCAACCCCACCGACAGCCTCTTTGCCCGCATCCAGAAGTCCTACCTTTCCAAACAGGCCGCCCTCTACGGCACCAACCACGTCTACGCCATCGACCCCTTCAACGAGATGGACCCTCCCAGCTGGGACACCGCCTACCTCGCCTCCCTCTCCTCCCACATCTTCCGCTCCCTCACCCAGTCCGACCCCCACGCCTGGTGGTTGCAGATGTCATGGGTCTTCTACTATAAACGCAAGCAATGGACACCCGAGCGGCTCAAAGCCTACCTCACCGCCGTGCCTCGCGGCCGCATGGTACTGCTCGACTATTTCTGCGAGAAGACCGAAGTATGGCGCCAAACCGATGCCTTCTACGGCCAGCCCTTCATCTGGTGCTATCTCGGCAACTTCGGCGGCAACACCATGCTTGTGGGCAACCTCCACGACCTCCATGCCCGCCTCGACAGCCTCTACTCCGCCCACCTTCCCAACATGCTGGGCGTGGGCTCCACACTCGAGAGCTTCGACCCCAGCCCCCAGATATTCGAATTCCTGCTCGAACATTCCTGGCACCTCAGCCACGCCACCTCCGTCGTGCCCGATTTCGTGGCCCGCTGGGCCGACCTCCGCTATGGGGAAGAGAACCCCTCCTGCCGTCAGGCGTGGCAGCTCCTGGCCGACTCCGTCTACCGCGACGGCTCCTTCTATGGCATGGGCACCCAGATGGTGGCCCGGCCCTCGCTTGCCGGCCACGGCACCTACTACACCAAGCCCTACCACTCCTACGACAACGCCACCCTTCTCCGGGCTGTGCGCCAGCTGATGGTTAGTCCTTCCGAGCGCGGCACCTACAGCTACGATGTGGCCCTCCTCCTCAGCCAGTGGCTGGGCAATCATTTCATGGAAGTGCGCGACGCCTACACCGACGCCTACCGCCGTGCCGACACCGCCCTCATGCACCGCTATGCCCGCATTGCCCTCGACATGATTGACGATGCCGACCAGCTCCTTGCCACCATCCAGCCGTTCGACTACTACAACTGGGCCGACCAAGCCCGCAGTTGGGGCAAGACACAGCACGAAAAGGACTATTTCGAGACCTCGGCCCGCACGCTGCTCACCGTGTGGGGCGGCCCGGTGCTTAACGACTATGCCAACCGCATGTGGAGCGGCCTCCTGCGCGACTATTACCGCACACGCTGGAGCCTCTTCTTCCACGCCGTCGACTCGGCCGTGGTCGCCGGTGTACCTTTCGACCCGGCTCGGTTCGACAGCACCCTCGCCCGTTTCGAGCAGCAGTGGGCCCGCACGGGCACTCCTGCCAGCCCCCGCCCGCCCCAAGCCAGCACCCTCGATGTGGCCCGGCACATTCTCGACCGCCAAAACGCCGGCCACTACGCCGTCCCCAACCGCGCCCGCCGAGTGCTCTCCGACTATCTGCGCCGTTTCCCCGAAGCCCAGCTGCAGGATGTATACAAACTCTGCTTCCAGGACATATACGGTCCCGGGCACATAATCAAAGACTCAGCCACGTGTGCCGCCTACATACTCCGGGAGATGGAACAAATCGACACTGCCGACACCCGCTATCCCGACTACGAATATGCCGGCATTGAAGGCAACTATGTGCGAGTCAACATCAAAATCCTCAAACAGCACCGCTTCGACCTCGGACGCTTCGTCCAGCTCCTCATGCTCAGCGCCCGGCAGGACAAACCTATGCCCCTCTACGATTGGCGTGGCCAGTGGCAGCGACTGCAAACCCTGCTCGGCACCCTCAACCCCCGCCCGCACAATTTCGAGGTCGACGCCGCTGCCCTTCAGCAGGTCTTTGACCGTGGCGACTATGTCTTCCACCACAGTGCCCGCTTCAACCAAGCCTACGCCCCCCACTACCGCCTCATCCGCCGCGACCTTTTCGAGCGCGAAATCCTCCCGGCGCTGCAATAAAGGCGCTCGCCGCCGCCAGGTACGGGCCTTGCGGGCAACAGTGAGGGCATGACTGGCCAGCCTGTTGGCCAGAAAATCATTCTCTCCGTCCGCCCTCCCGAATCGGCCACCGTTGCCGGGTCATGAGGAATCTGCCTGCCCGAAAATGGGAGCAAAGAAAACGGAAACCGGGTGGAGGATGTATATTTCCACTGCACATGTCCAGCCATTCAACACTTCATTCTTTCTGTTCCAGAAATAATTCATAGAATAAATAGAAATAAAATAGAGACAAAGAAGAAACAATATGGCTATTGAAGGTTGGGCAGCCAATTTGCGTGACGCAGCGGTGCGAACGCAATGGGTGTTGCAACAACAGGCTCTGGTGCGGAAAATGTGATTTAGTTCTGGGCTTGAAGTGTGACGTCGTGATGGCGCCGATAAAATGCAGCCTTTCAGCTGTGGTGGTGGGGGAAGTGGTGTGCATCGGCGAGCTTCCGTTATCAGTCACCTTCCGTAAGGGAGAATCTTGTATCATGGTGGGGTGTGGGCTGTGGGTGGCCACCCCGTTGCCATTGCGGAGGGAGGGGACGGGTTCAGGGAAAGGTCGGTGTGAAAAAGGTGTTGAAAAATAGATAGTATGTGGGAGTTGTTATCTTGCGGAAAATGTGTATCTTTGCATCCGCGTTCGGTATGGGCGCCTGTCGCGCCTGTTGTGGCAAGGATTTGATTTTTAAATTGGTAATTGTGCAGAGGGGTGGACGTTCTGCCCTATGCGAAATATAGTCAGTAAATTGTAAAGACATAACATGAAAAAAGTATTGATTCTCATCATCTGTCTGTTGCCGGTCGTGGCCACAGCTCAGCGGCCAAAGCACAGCGCGGTTGTCGCGGAGGCGCCGCGGAATGTTATCTTCGTGGTTGGCGACGGCATGGGTACGGCCCAGGTCTATTCATCGATTGTGGCGCAGCGCAGCCATCGCAGTGCCTTTATGCGGTTTCCGTTCAGCGGCTTTTCGCAAACCTATTCCTACAACCGCTACACCACCGACTCGGGTGCCGGCGGGTCGGCTCTCATGACTGGCCACAAGGTGGAGAACCACCATGTTGCCAAGGGTCCCGACGGGACGGAGTATAACTCGTTCCTTGTCGATGCCAAGCGCTTTTTTGGCAAGGCGGCGGGCTTTGTGGTGACGAGCAGTGTGCTGGACGCCACGCCGGCTTCGACCTATGCCCATGTGGCGAACCGTAAATCGTTTGACACCATAAGCATGCAGATGGCGCTTTGTCCCTTCGAGGTGATGATTGGGGGCGACAAAAATCATTTTTTGCCCGCCAATCGCAAGGATGGGAAGTCCCCGATCGACACGCTGAGGGGACGCGGATATGACATGGTGTATACTGTGGAGGACATGACGCGGAGCCGCAGCCCCCGCATCTGCGGCTTGCTGACGCCCGACAATCCCCCCATGGCTACGGAGCGCGGCCCGATGCTGACCCTTTCGGCCCTCAAGGCTATAGAGACGTTGAACCGAAACGACAACGGCTTTGTGCTGATGATTGAGGGTTCGCAGATTGACTGGGCTTGCCACAACAATGACAGTCTGTATCTCGCTGCGGAGATGGCGGATTTTGAGCAGATGCTTAATGCGGTGCTCGATTTTGCCGAGCGCGACGGGCAGACCCTCGTGGTGGTCACGGCCGACCACGAGACTGGTGGCCTCACCCTGCTCAAAGGCGACATCGAGGCCGGGGTGAGCCGCCCCACTTGGGCCACCGGCGGACATTCCGGAGTGATGGTCCCGGTGTTCTCGTTCGGGCCTGGAGCCTCACACTTTAGCGGCGTTATGCAGAATACGGATTTTTATAACAAGCTGATGCTGCTGATGTCGATTGCGAAATGAACGTTGGTCGGGGTTAGGCGGATGCCTCGGAAAGGCCGAGGTGTCGGCGGCCCTGTTATTCTATACTTTGCCTTATGATAAAATTCTGTGTACGCATGGTGCAACGTTGGTTGCCCGAACCATTTATCTTTGCTATTATCCTGACTCTTGTGGCGGCCATTCTGGCCATGCCCATCTGCCATCAGACTCCGCTCGAGGTGATCGACCACTGGGGTGGAGGTGTGTGGAATCTGCTGGCCTTTGCCATGCAGATGGCGTTGGTGCTGGTGTGCGGCTCCACATTGGCGGCTGCCCCGGTGGTGAAAAGAGGCATTAGTGCACTGGCCGCAATTCCCAAGACCCCGGTGGGAGCCATAGCGCTGGTGACGGCTGTCTCGGCGTTGGCTTGCTGGCTGAACTGGGGTTTCGGCCTCATTGTGGGGGTGATTTTTGCCAAGGAGATAGCCCGCAAAATGCCCACGATTGATTATCGGCTGCTCATCGCCTCGGCCTACAGTGGCTTTGTCGTGTGGCATGCCGGTCTTTCGGGTTCCATCCCCTTGACTATGGCCACCCCCGGCGAGGCTCTCACCAAAGCCACCAATGGGGTGCTGACGGCTCCCGTGCCCATCTCGCAGACCATTCTCGACCCTCACAACCTGGTCATGGTGCTGGTAGTGATGGTGGCCATTGTGGCGACCAACTGCCTGATGTATCCCAAGAAGGATGTGGTGAGTGTGGATCCCGCCTTGCTGGAGGAGGAGGCCTCTGCCCCCAAGCCGTTGCAGGACAATCCCACTCCGGCCCAGCGGATGGAGCAGTCGCGCCTGTTGTCGTGGATTGTGGCGGGCATCGGGTTGGTGTATCTGGTATACCATCTGGGGTGGGGCGGTGGCTCGTTTGACCTCGGAAGTGTGATTATGCTTTTCCTCTTTCTGGGTTTGCTGCTGCATGGCACCCCGCTGGCTTATGTGCGTGCGTTTACCCAGGCCTCGAAGGGTGCGTCGGGCATCATACTCCAGTTCCCTTTCTATGCGGGCATTATGGGCATCATCACCGGTGTCGGAGCCAGCGGCATTTCGTTCGGTACCGTGCTGGCCGATGCGTGCATTTCTATCTCCAACGCCACTACCTATCCGTTGCTCACCTTCCTTTGCGCCGCGGTGCTGAATATGTTTGTGCCTTCGGGTGGCGGCCATTGGGCCATTCAGGCTCCCATCATGTTTGCCGCCGGTGCTGACCTGGGTGTGGATCCGGGACTTACGGGCACGGCCATTGCCTGGGGCGACGCATGGACCAATCTGATACAGCCTTTCTGGGCCATCCCCGCACTGGCCATAGCTAAACTCGACGCCAAGGACATAATGGGTTTCTGTCTGGTGGACCTTGTGGTGACCGGGATTGTAATCTGCGGCGGGTTGCTGATATGGGCGATGTAGCCGTTGGAGTGAATGGAAGAATTGACGCTGCTGTTGCAAAAGGCCCGCGCCATTGCAGAGGAGGCTCATCGGGGGCAGGTGGACAAAGGAGGGAAACCGTATGTCCAGCACCCGTTGCGTGTGGCTGAGAATTGTTGCACGCCGGAAGCCAAGGTGGCGGCGCTGCTGCACGACACCATCGAGGACGGAGGCGTGACGGCTGTCTATTTGCGCGAACAGGGTTTTCCCGATTGTATTGTCGAGGCCGTGGTGGCTCTCACCCGGCGGGAAGGGGAGGAGTATGAGAATTACGTGAGGCGGGCTGCCGCCAATCCGATTGCCCATGAGGTGAAGCGGGCCGACCTGATGGACAATATGGACCTCAGTCGGATTCCGCACCCCAGTCAGAGGGATTTGGACCGCATGGAGAGGTATCGGCGGGCGTGGCTATATCTGAATGGAGTGGATGGAAAGCAGCCGTGACAGCAGCCCCACGCGCAGCGGTGATAGAAATAACTGTGACTTTTTATTGTAAGTGAAAAAAAAGTTGTATCTTTGCAAATTATTAGTTCATATATCGAACAAACTATGAATTATCTTGATATTATCAACCACTATCCCGACTTCCCCAAGGAGGGTATTGATTTTATAGACATCTTGCCTTTCCTTCATAACAAGGAAGCCTTCAACCAGTTGGTGGCCGATATTGATGCGCATACGCATTGCCCCAACGTGGCTACGGTCGAGGCCCGCGGTTTCCTTTTTGCGGCGCCGTTGCTCACTTGCTCCAAGACGGTCAGTACGATTATCCCAATCCGAAAGAAGGGCAAACTGCCCTACAGCGAAGGTGACCTGCACGATGTGGCCATCGAGAAGGAGTATGGCAGCGACCATGTTTATTATAGGCTCAGCGATATAGCCGCCGGCACACCTGAGGGCGACACGTTTAACATCACCTTCTTCGATGATGTGCTGGCCACAGGAGGCACCGCCATGGGAATAGCCGAGAGTCTGAACCACGAGGTGGTGCGTGTGGACGGCAAAGAGTATAAGGTCAAGGTGAAGGAATTTTTGTTCATGGTGGAGTTCCCCGACCTTTACGACCACGAGGCTCTCAACGCGATAGCCCCTGTCCACTCCTTTGTGCAGATTGCAGGGGACTGAGACAGGTGACATGATGGGTTATTAATCAGAAACACACAGATACAATGAAGAGATTATTATTAGTTCTTTCGGCAGTATTCTGCCTCGTCCTTTCCTCGTGCTATAAAGAGTCGCATTATACGGTTCAATATCACGACCGCGCTACTAACGTGGCCAATATCACTTTGTTTGAGTATGATTACGGTTTCGACCTCGTGAAATCACGGGAACTGAAGTATGCCGAACCGGGTGAGATTTTTGAAATCACCTCGTCGGACTTGGCCCGCTATGTGGTGGTGGGTGTCGAGGGTACTGTCGACGGACGTATTATTGAGTGGTATTCGGCTGGCTATTTCGAGCTTGACAGCAGCAATCCGGTTCATATCGATGTCAGTTTCATCGATATGGAGACTTCCGACATCAATCCTGTCAATGCCAACGACCGGGTGCACCGCTACCTGCATAAGTAGTCAGTCCGTTCGGTCAGTTGGGCATCTGAACGATTAGATGTCCGTCCCTTCTTCAGACGATAATATCTCTTATCAGGAGTATGGCCAGGATGAGGGAGTAGACGAATTTCAGCCCTGTTCCCGTCAGGAAACCTACGAAGGCGCCCCATGCAGCACGGAGTGCCTCTCGGCTTTCTTTGCCGCTGATCAGCTCGCCGACCAGTGCCCCAATGAAAGGCCACAAGATGACGCCCAGAAGTCCTTGAGGACCGAAAGGCAGCCCTACGATGGATATCACCAACCCTATGTTGCAGCCCCAGATGCCGGCCTTGCTGCCCCCAAACCGTTTGGTGCTGAGCGAGGGGACTACATAGTCGAGCACGGTGATGACGGCGGCGATGGCACCCGTCACAAAAAGGAACATGGGGGAGATGTCGGCCACAGAGGTGAAACTGAGTACCAATGCGGCAGCCCAGCTGAGGGGAGGCCCCGGCAGTCCGGGAATGATGGACCCTGCCAGGCCGATCAATGCAAAGATGATGGCTAAGATGATGAGGAATGTTTCCATTGTTTTGTCCGATTCAGGTTTTATTGAATGATGACCACCGTAATGTGGCCAACCGTTGTGTTATTTATGTAAGGGGTGATGCCTTTGCCATCTCGTGGTCGAAGAGCTGACGCAGGCGCGACGGGTCGTGGATCAGCTGGCGCAGCAAGGCCAGCTGGTGGGCGTTGCGGGAGCAGTCGACATACAGTCTCAGGTATCCGCCGTCGTCATACTTCTCGTGCAGATGCTTTAGCGTGCGTTGCCAGAG
The DNA here is from genome assembly GCA_002354035.1 of Bacteroidales bacterium UBA2714. Classification (GTDB taxonomy): domain Bacteria; phylum Bacteroidota; class Bacteroidia; order Bacteroidales; family P3; genus Colimorpha. Next base: position 7,018 of record DEKU01000031.1, on the reverse strand, counting down.
GGCTTCGGTGTCCAGTTCGGGATGGTGGGCCAGTCCGTAGGCAATGGTGCGGCGCACGACAGTGATTGGCTCGATGTCGCGGTCGGCTTCGGCCACAATCATGCCATACAGGGAGCGAGGCAAGCCCTTCAGCGAGGCTCGGTGGTCCTCGGCTGCTTGGGCCATGGTCTCTATCTCCTGGCAGGTGAACCATTCTTTAAGCCGTTGGTCATTGCGTATGATGCGGCCGGAGACGAGGTGGTGAGTCTCGCGTCCCTCGCTGATGCCCGTGTCGTGATAGGCGGCAATGGTGTATACCATGTCAGCATCCAGCCCGCTCTGTCCCTGTGCTGACAGTTTGCCCATAAGTTCCATGCTCTGAGCCATCACCCGCTGGACATGGTCCACCCCGTGGGCGGCGTCGAAATGACTGTATTGCGGCAGGATAAACTGCTCCACATACTGTCTGAGCGAGGGTGTCACCATGGGGTACATCATCTTCTGGAACGCTTCGCGAGGGGTCCCGTCGCGCATATACACCACGCCGCAGCGGGTGTAAAGCCGACTCTGAATAATGTGAAGCATGATGGCGTTGGCAAGGTGGGTGTCGACGCGGACCGAGGCGCAGCGGCTTTCGGCAAAAGAGAAAGCACACTTTGCAATACCCAGCACCCCCGGCGCACAGGCCAGGCGGTGCAGGGTGTTGTAGGGTGTGGTGTCGTCCAGCCACAGTCCCTCCTCAATTACAGCGTAGGTGGGTTCTGGCTCTTGCAGCAGTGCAAAATAGCCCACAGGGCGGTCCTGCTGCATAATCACATGGCCAATGCCTTTGGCGATGTCGCTACCAATCAGGTCGGGACCTGGATAGCCCGCCCACTGGACATTGTTGCCATTGGCCCGCATAATGCTTCGGGAGTGGTCGATGAGAGGCATTATGTGGGGCACGTCGGCCAGGGTGGCCAGCCTCACGCTAAAAGGGGACGATGAACTGTTCGGCACGGCATAAGGATTAAAGCAGTTTCTCCACGGCCTCGGCAATGGCAGTGGCCGGTGCGGTGGGCTCGAAACGGCACACCACATTGCCCTCGCGGTCAATCAGGAATTTGGTGAAATTCCACTTGATGTCGGGATTCTCGGCATAGAGGCTGTCCTGCGCCTTGAAGGCGGCGTGCAGGTAAGCACCGCGCGGGTCGGTGGTGTCGAATCCGCCAAAACCCTTCTTCTCTTTCAGCCAAGTGTAGAGCGGAATGGCATTGTCGCCGTTCACATCGATCTTGGCCATCTGGGGGAAGGTGGTGCCATAGTTGCCGGTGCAGAATGCGGCGATCTCCTCGTTGGTTCCGGGAGCCTGTTCGCCAAACTGGTTGCAGGGGAAATCAAGAATTTCCAGCCCACGGTCGTGGTAAGTGGCGTAGAGGGCCTGCAAGTCGGCATACTGGGGTGTGAAACCGCACTGGGTGGCCGTGTTCACCACCAGCAGCACCTTGCCCTGATAGTCGTTCATCGACACCGTGTCGCCGGTACCATTGACAAAACAAAACTGATAAACATTGTCGGCGGGTGCCACGTTGGCCGTCTCGGCTTTTTTCTGTCCGCAGGCTCCGAGCAGCATCGCTACCCCAAGACACAAGGACAATAACTTAATGTGTTTCATTTGTGTGTATTTTGTTGATAATAATAGTGTTTGGCAAAGTAGGTAAATCTCTTTGCCGAATGCAAAGATACAAAATAAATCCCGCTCAACGTAAACCGCAACAAAAAAACCACGGGCCAAGCCCGTGGTCATTCATCTTGTGATGGTTTCAGTGGGACAACTGTTGCTTCCTGCCCCGTCAGGCCGGGTGCTATTGCAACCTTATGAGGGTTGAGCCGGTGGTGCTTTTGCTGTCTGTGAGCAGTTGGACGGCATACACTCCCGCTGGCAGCCGCGACAGGTCGACATCGGTCTTCCCGTTCTGAGCCATCACCTTGCGACCGTCGACGGTGTAAATGTGGAGGCTCATCCGTTCAGGAACCTTTTCGCCAAAGTCGACGTACAGGCGTCGGTTCTCCACGCGGAAATTGACGTCCGACGGTTGGTGGTCGCTCAGCTCAGGAATGCTGACAGGCAGTTGGAGGACTTCCAGCAGTCCGCGGTACGTGTCAATCTGGCCATATCCGTATGTGCTGTTCGGATATTCCATTCTGCTGTCAGGATGGGTGGCCGTGCGGCTTATCACGTCCAGAGCCTCCTGCGGAGTAAGTGTGGGCCTTGCCTGTAGCCAGAGGGCTATGGCTCCAGCCACCACGGGCGACGACATGGATGTCCCCGACTCTGCCAGATAATAGTAGTCCTTTCCGCCGTAGGTGGTCCGGTATGTCAAGTATTTTCTTGTGCCTTCGAAATCGGTATAGAAGCTGTTGTATGGGGCGTTGATATTCATGCCGGGAGCCACCACATCGGGCTTGATGCGTCCGTCGAAGGTCGGACCATACGACGAGAACTTGGCAATCAGGCCCTCCCTTTCGGGTTCGAACTGTACATAGTCGTAGTTGCTTTCGCCGTCGATGTTGGTAATGGACGACTTATATCCCGTGGCCCCGACGCCTATTATGTTGGGCAGACAGGCGGGCCACGAAACCGAATAGCCTGGCTTTGCGAAGCTATATTGAGGTACATCGGCCACATTCTCAAACGGGCTGAATCCGATGTCGCTGTACATCCAAGCAGGGTTGTCGCTGGTCATCAGCACCACTGCCCCGCACAGGAACAGGTAGCCCAAATTAGGCATTGTGGCCTCGATGTGATACACCGTGCCACGAGGATCCGTCTGCGGACTGACGGTCACGCCCATGTCTATGTCGCCAAAAGTCACCGTGGTCGAGTAGTGGTTGCCCGTGGTGGCATCGATGCTGTCGGTGTTGAAGGCAATCGTACCTTCTATGCCGCCGCCCGAAAGGCCCATGCCGAAAAAGTCGAACCGCACACGCTGGTTGCCATTCGTCACCAGGTCGATGTCAATCAGGCCACCGCCATAAATCCCGTTCACGATGCCGGTGCCGGCCTGCGGGTCGTCCGCTCCTTTTTCAAGATAGCAAGCCCGGGTGCCGTCGTTGCCAGCCCCGGCCACGATGATGCGTCCCGGCCCCACAAGGGCTTGCAGGGCTTCGCCTTCCAGCGTCCGTTGGCGCGTGAGGGTGACGCTCTCGCAGCTGCTGAAGTTGATGACGCAGGGTTTGCCGTCGGCAGCGGCGCGGTCAAAGATATACTTGAATCCCAATACAGCTATGGCCGAAGTATGCTCGTCGGGATTGGCAAATTGAGTACGTTCTGAATTGAAGTCGGCCAGATAGATGTCGGCCTCAGGGGCCATGCCGCGGTAGTTCCCGTCCACCGCAGCCCCGGCCATGATGCCCGTCACATGGGTGCCGTGCACTCCGTTCAGGGTATAGAGCGAGTGCTCCTGTGCCTCAATCTCTTCGGTCGATTCTATGACATGCCCTAAAGTGCTGTCAGCATTGGGCCAGTGAAAGTCATAGTAGTATTTTATACGCAAGTTGCCCGCAGCATCCCTGAATGCAGGATGGGTGAAGTCATAATAGCTGTCAAAAACACCGGCGGCCACACCAGCTCCCGTAAAGGCTTGGGGCAGTCCCGTCCCTGTGTAGACATCCGTCGCGTTCACCTGCCTGGGTGTCACATCCATGGCCGGTCGCGGCATCCGTTCGGCCTCGATCCGCTCCACGGTGTCGTTGTTCGACAGCGAGGGCACGGCCCTCAGCGGGACGCCGATGATATAAATCCGGCCGATACTGTCCACAAGCTGGCACTCATGTCGCTCGAAAAACGACTTGGCATCGCATCGCTGGCCCAGCGTGGCCAGTGCATAAATTCTCTTCGACGAGTCCTTGCTGCCAGCCTTCAGATGTTGCTTGGTCAGCCGCACAAGGTGGGCCGACACCTTTTGGGTGTTTATGGCATTTGCCTGTCCTGTTTGTTGTTGCGCCGAGGTGCCGACAGCCAGTATCATGCACACCAACAGCGCTGTGAGGTTCTTTAGGGTCATGTTTTTTACCTGTTAATACGTTACTTTTTTAAGAGGCGCTAAAGCCTATTTCCTCGCGCCTTATTATTTAGGTGCAAAATAATCGCTGTTCATAACGTTATTCTTCCCCAATTATTTTGTTCCCCACAGCATGATGTGCCTGAGCCAGGCAACAAAGCGCTGGCAGTGATGTCCGTCATGTCTCAACCCACCCCGAAGACCAAATGGAAGTCGAAGGATTCTTGTATATTTCACATAATCAATTGCAAAGGAACACCATCTTCCATCTGCAACAAAATAACCTGTAGGGATGTGAAAAATATCAGTGCCTTCGGTGACAGACATTCATCACAATTTGATTAAGGCGCAGCTGACACCAATCATGGCCGCAGCCAATAGATTGTTCTTACCACCTTTACCGACCCCACGATGGGCCTCAGCCACAAGTGCCAGCCCGCCTTTTGCCAATAGGAGACCCTCTTCGGTCAGCAGATGCTGTTCCGCTATGCGGTGGGCGTACCGATGCACGACGAGGGCTGTTGTGCCATTTCCGCCGACGGCGGCAACGTCGACGGAGCCTTGTGCCACCACCACCACCTGCGTCGCCCGCCTGTCCGCTGCAATGCGACGGGAAGGCAGCGCTCGTCTCCGGCACGGAGTCTCGCGAATCGTTTGCTGTTGCCGCTGATTTTACGACCTCTTCGACAATAAAAGCACCGACGCTGCGTTATTAAAGCATGAAAGGAAACGAACTGAAACCTCATATCGGCATCTTTGGCCGCAGGAACTACGGCAAGAGCTCGCTGGTGAATTACTTGACCGGGCAGCAGATTGCCATCGTGTCCGACTTGGCCGGCACCACCACCGACCCCGTCAAGAAAACCATGGAAATCGGCGGCGTGGGCCCCGTGGTGTGGATCGACACCGCCGGCATCGACGACGAGGGCACCGTGGGCCGCCAGCGCATCGACCGCAGTCTCGACATGCTTGCTCAGGCCGACCTCGCACTGATTCTTTTCACCAACAACCGCTTCGAGGCCGAGGAGGTGATGCTGGTGGACACCTGCCGCAAACGTGGCATCCCCTATGTGCTCATCTACTCTCAGGCCGACCGCCTGAAGCCCGACCCCGCTCTCATTGAGCGTATAGAGCACGATTACGAAACCTCCATCTTTGTCCTTACGGTCAAAGACCCCTCGTTGCGCGAGCCCCTCACCGCCCGCATCCGCCAGGCCCTGCCCGAAACGGCCTACGTCCACCGCTCGCTGCTGGGTGATGTGGTGGGCGCGGGCGACACCGTGGTGATGGTCACGCCCATCGACTCCTCCGCCCCCGAGGGCCGCATGATCCTGCCCCAAGTGCAGGTGCTGCGCGACCTGCTGGACAACCACGCCCGTGCCATCGTCTGCCGCGAGACCGAACTGGCCGACACCCTCTCCGCCATGAAGCAGCCCCCACGGTTAGTCGTGACCGACAGTCAGGTCTACGACATGGTGGCCAAACTGGTGCCGGACCAAGTGTTCCTCACCTCCTTCAGTGTGGTGCTGGCCCGTGCCAAAGGCCTGTTCGATGAGTACGTCAAAGGCACCCCCGCCATCGACCGCCTGCAAGACGGCGACCGTGTGCTGATGCTCGAAAGCTGCACCCACAACGTCACCTGCGAAGATATCGGCCGCGTCAAACTGCCCCGCCTCCTGGCTCGCTACACGGGCAAAGAGCTGCACTGCGAGGCCGTGGCCGGACTCTCGCCCATCACCGGTCCCGCCGACGGCCAGCCCTCCCGCGCTTTGACCGACTATGCACTCATCATCCAGTGTGGCGGCTGTGTGGTGACGGCCAAACAGCTGGCCGCCCGACTGGCACCCGCCATCGAGGCCGGCATCCCCGTAAGCAACTACGGTCTGGCCATCGCCTACATGAACGGCATCTTCGAGCGTTCCATGCGCATTTTCTCCAACCCCAAATCGAGATTGAATGTGTGAATGTGTGAATGTGTAAATGTGTGAGTGGCTGACGCCGTCAAAGAACAACCCCATTCCCCATTAACCCATTAACCCATTAGCACATTAACGAATTAACACACTCCCACATTCCCCCATTCAAAAATATGATCGACATCCATCCCAAACCCAACCTCTCCATCATCGTGGCCGTGGCGCAGAACTGGGCCATCGGCAAAGACAACGACCTCCTGTGGCACATCAGCGACGACCTCAAACGTTTCAAGTCCCTCACGTCCGGCCACTCCGTCATCATGGGGCGCCGCACTTTCGACTCGCTCCCCAAGAAACCCCTGCCCCGTAGGCGCAACATCGTGCTGACCCACGACGAGGCTTTCCGTTTCGACACCCCGCCCACGGCCACCGGCACCGTCGAGATAGCCCATTCCGTGCCGCAGGTGCTGAACATGACCGAAAGCGAGGAGGAGGTGTTTGTTATGGGTGGCGCCGCCATCTACCGGCTCTTCCTGCCCATAGCCTCCCGCCTGTATGTGACGTGGGTTTACAGCGACTTCGAGGCCGATGTCTACTTTCCCGCCATCGACCCCTCGGTGTTCCGCCAGAGCAGCATCACCCCACGCCAGACTGACGACGAGAGCGGCCTGCAGTTCGCCTACGCCGAATACTACCGCCTCCACGACCCGCTACCACTCCGATAGCTCCGCCCCATCTATTGCCCTGCTGCCCATCAGGCAGTTGCCTCTGGCTGCGCCCTGTCGGCGTTGCCGCCCCTCACCTTTTTCCCCCGTCTGCCGCAGCGCCACGGCTGCTGTTTTGTTCTGTGCTCGCCGGTATCTTAATGGAAATACGCAATTTAATTGCTTTGTTGACGGCCTTTAAGAGGCGAAGTAGTGTATAAATGTAGAATAAATAGAAATAAAATGTAGAATAAGGAGCGGACCCAGAGCGGACTTAGAGCGGATTTAGAGCGGAGTTGGTGGGGCGGGAGGCTGGACATGCGGCGGGGTGGGCGCGGGGCTGTCGGGCGGCTGTGGAGCGCGAGGGGAGGGGAGG